>NZ_CBCOPO010000002.1:287500-920000 GCF_965112005.1 Sphingomonas sp. Marseille-Q8236 | reverse complement strand
AGCCGCGAAAGCTCCGCCCGCCAAGGCCGCCTCGCAAAGAAAGCGGCCAATGCGGGATGGGACCGGATATAGGCCTCGACAGCCGCAATCGGATCCGTGGCCGACAGAATTCCGAAGCTGGCGACCAGGGGCTGGTCCATCCGTGGCGGGGCGCCATAGTCACGCGATGCGTGATGCAGCCGGGCAAGGGCGGCCCCGGCTGCATAAGCGTGATCATAGGACAGGAACGGGGTCCAGGAGGGGCGGTCGCGATACAGATCCTCCCCCGGCGCCTGACGATGGAGTTCGTACGTCCACTCCCCCATCGCGACCGCGCTAGTCCCCTGCCCCGTACGCAATATTCCGGGCACCGGCATCCTTGAAGCCGCCAGATGGGCGATAAAAGCATGTTCCTCGGCCAGCCCTGCTATGGACCGCACGCGACGATCATGACGCTTGAGGAGGAGTGCGTCGCCCGTCGTATCGATCAGCGTCGCGGCGGAAAATGGTCGCGGAGAGTGCCAGCGCAAAGCTTCGATCCGACCCGCGTCTGGAAAGCACGCCAGCACCGCCGCCGCTTCGTCCGGCGTGATCGCGGGCCAGACAGGGGCTTCCAGAGCGAGCCCCATGCCATGGACTTGGTGGCTGACATGCGCATCCCTGGAAACGGTCACCGTCAAAACCCGCGCGAGACGGTTGCCACGACAGCCGCGCCGCCGCCGATATAATAAGCGGGGGCACTGCCCGTAACGATCGTGCCGCCGCGCCCGACGACGTCACGGGCGTTGGTGCTGACCGACTGCACGCCTGAGAGGACATGCGGGTCGGTCACGTTGATCGCGTTGAGGCGCAGATCGGTACGCTTGCCGTCCAGCAAAGCCGCAAGGTGAACGCCGATCGCCAGATCGAGCGTCGCATAGCCCTTGATGCTCTCGTCATTCATGAATGTCGCATATTGGCGGCCGACATATTTGCCCGCGATGCTGCCGAAGACCAGTCCATCGTCATAGGTGCCACCGCCGCCGAGTTGCAGCGTCGGGCTCGATACCGCGCGCTTGCCCCGCGTCGGCAGATAATCCGCGCCGACGGGCAGATCGTCATCAATCCGCGCCCGTAGATACTCGCCCGAGACATAGACACTGACGCCCTTGGCGGGACGATAGTCGATCTCGGCGTCGACGCCGTAAGAGGTCTGCCCCCCGGCGTTCAGCGTCGAATTGACCTGCGCACCGCCAATGTCGACGACCGTCGCGAGTTGCCGGTTGCGGAACTTATAGTGAAAGCCGGTCACCGAGGCCGACAGGCTGGGGCCGATATAGCGATAGCCCAATTCCTGAGAGACCGAATATTCGTTTTTCAGCGCGTCGGTCCCGCGCGTCGAGACGATGCCGCCATCGTAAAGGTCATAAAGCGTGAATTCATTGGGGGTTCGGAAGTTCGTCGTGACGTTGGCAAACAACTGCTGCCGGTCGTCGATCGCATAATGGACGGCGGCGCGCGGCAAAGCGGCAAAGCTGTCGCCGCGAACGCGGGTCTGCGGCCCAGGCAGATGGTTACGGCCATTGCGGAGCAGATTGACGCCCTTGAAGCCCATATCGAGCGTCAGGCGCGGCGTAAGTGCGATGCTGTCGGCCAGGAAAAAGCTCTTCGTGACCGTGACGGTGCGCTGGTTCTCATAGGCGAGCAGCCGGCCGTCGGCGGTGCGGATCGCCTTGCTGCGATATCCCCATTGGTCGATGGGATGCCCGTCCGCGCCGACCGACGTATAGGTCTGGGTAACGCGGTCCGTCCCATGGTCGAACCACAGGCCCGCGGTGAGCCGGTGGATGCCGGCCTGCAAGGTCAGCTTGCTGACATTGCCGGTCCGCATCTGATCGCCCGTGTAATTGCCCAGGACCGTGGCGACGCCGTCCACCGCCCCCGGCAGCGAAATAGGTGCGCCAAGCTCTTCATCGCCAAGGAAGTTGCCGGTGGTCGAAAGCTGCGTGCCGTAAGGTGAATTGCCGTATCCGAATTGCAGATAGGTCGTGCTGTCGAGCGTCAGGCGATCGTTCAGCGTCACATGCACCGGTGCCGAGGCGTAAAGATTGCGGAACGGCGCCCGGTATAGTCGCCAGTAACTGGTGTTTCCCGGACTATAGCGCGCATCATAGTTGAACCCGCGACCCTTTGCCTCCCACTCGGCCAAGGTCGGGCTGGGATAGGTCGAGGAATTGGCGTTATTATACGACAGGGCTAGGCTGGCACGATTACCGCCGCCCCATTCCCGAAGCAGCTTGGCATCCACATGCTGCCGCGTGTCAAACCCCGCACCGCGCCAATTGTCCGCGCGCGTGTTGGAATAGGACAGGAACGCTTTCCATCCGGTGCTGCCGATCGTCCCCGTATCAAGCCGGACGAACAGGCGGCGCAGCGCGTAGGCACCGAGCGACAGATCGGCAAGCGCCTGGCGCGTGTCCTTGGGATCGTCGAGCGTTAGCGACAACAAGCCCCCCGCCCCGCCGACCGTCGGCGAGTCGATATCTACCGACCCTTGGGCCAGCACGATCCTCCGCAGATTTTCGGGATCTGCAAATTGCGACGGATAGGCGTAATAATAGCCGATGTCATTTTGCGGCGCGCCCTCCATCAGCACCCCGATCTCATCCTGGCCCAGCCCACGAAGGGTCAGGCTGGAGCTGGTCGAAAGACCGTAAGGATCGCTGGAGGCGACGTTCGCGCCGGGCAACAGCGTCACGAGCTGAAACGCGTTGAGGGTCGGGGCCTGCTTGACGATGAAGTCGCTGGAAATCGCGCTTACCGCCTTGGGCTCGGTCTGATCGGGTAGCAGCCCCTCGGGATCGCGGTGACCGATCACGCGAATGTCGCTTCGGGCCTCGGCCGCCTGCTGTGCCGAAGCAGTGCCGGGAAGCATCAGCCATGCCGAGCTCAGCACGACCGCGCTGCACCGAGACATCATTCGACCGCGCACATTCATAATCGGCATCGCCTCAGGTCCACTTCACAGGAAGGGACGACGGAGGAGCCGTCACCCCTCCCTACGCCGGTATGATCCGGATCAGGTTCTACGGGTCACGGGCTGCTGCCCATCTCTCAACCGCGCATCAGCGGTCCCCCGGGGATGCCGCCGTCTAGGCCGTTCCGGCGTCCATGCAAACGGTTATTGCCGACCTATTTGAGAAGCGTGATAAGCCCATCCATCGAATAGGGCTTGCGCAGCAGTCGAAAGCTATGGTTCGCCTGTTCGACAAGAACATGGCTATAGCCGCTGGTCAGAACCGTTTCGAGATCGGGCCAGCGCGTCGCCACGGCCTTGGCCAATTCCAGCCCGCTCATACCGGGCATCACGACATCACTGAAGACGAGGTCGAATTTGTCGGCCGATGTCTCCAACAACGCCAATGCCGCCTCACCGCTTTTCACCCAGGTCACCACCTGTCCGATTTCCTGCAGCAGATCGCGGGCGAACTGACCCACCACGTCATTGTCTTCGACCAACAGCACGCGGTGGGTCGTCAGCTTCGCGCGTCTTTTCTGCAGGGCCGAAGCTCCGGCAGAAATCTCTTCCGGCTTTGCGAGCGGCAGATAGAGCGTGAAGGCGGTGCCCATTCCAATCCGACTATCCACATCGACCTCGCCATTCGACTGTTTGGCGAAACCGTGCACCTGGCTGAGACCCAAGCCGGTCCCCTTCTCAAGACCCTTTGTGGTGAAAAAGGGTTCGAAGATATGGCCGAGCGTCTCGGGCGCGATGCCGGCACCATTGTCCGCAACGCGCACCGCGACGAACCGCCCTGCCCCTGGCCCATGTCCACGGACGGCGGGCACTCCTTCGACGAGCGAGGCGGCAATGTCGAGCGTCCCGCCCGATGGCATCGCATCGCGCGCATTGATGACGAGGTTCAACAGCGCCGTCTCAAACTGGTTGGGGTCCGCGCTGACGATCGCATCCTCACTCGCGCCGATCGTCACCGTGATGGCCGCCCCCACACTCGTTTCGATGATCGGTCGCATCGCCGCGATCCGCGCCGCGACATCGAAAATCTCAGGCTTGAGCGGTTGTCGCCGGGCAAATGCCAGCAACTGCGATGTCAGGGCCGCCGCACGGTCGGCCGTGTCGGAAATCGCATCGAGATAGCGTTGCCGCTTTTCCGGTGCCAGACTAGGCATTTTGAGCAGGTCGACCGAAGAGCGGATGACGGTCAGCAGATTGTTAAAATCGTGCGCGACGCCGCCGGTAAGCCGCCCCACCGCCTCCATCTTCTGCGCCTGCGCCATCGCTTCGCGGGCGCGCTCGACCTCCTTTTGCGCCGCCCAGCGCTCGGTCAGGTCGCGGGTGATCTTGGCGAAGCCGATCAACCTGCCGCTCTCGTCATGGATCGGATCGATCAACACGCCGGCACGAAAGCGGGTACCGTCCTTGCGAACCCGCCAGGCCTCGGTCTCGAACTTGCCAGCCTCGCGCGCGATACGGAGAGCGCGTTCCGGTTCGCCCGCCTGCCGATCCTCCTCGGTATAGAAGCGCGAGAAATGTTCGCCGACAATCTCCATCGCGCTATAGCCCTTGATCGCGGCCGCGCCCGGATTCCAGTTCGTGACCCGCCCATCCGCATCGAGCATATAGACAGCATAGTCCTTCACCCCCTCGACGAGCAGGCGGAAACGCTGTTCGCTCTGTTCCAGCGCGCGCCGCGCCTCCAGCTTGTCGGTGATGTCGCGGGTGACCTTGGCGAAACCGATGAGGCCCCCTTCGTCATCGATGACGGGATCGATGACAACGCTGGTCCAGAAGCGGGTGCCGTCCTTGCGAACCCGCCAGCCCTCTGCCTCGAAGGTCCCGGTGGATGCGGCGGTGGCCAGGGCCCGCTCCGGCAGGTTAACCGCACGGTCTTCCACGGTATAGAAACGCGAGAAGTGCTGGCCGATAATTTCGTCGGCGGAATAGCCCTTGAACCGCTCCGCCCCGGCATTCCAGCTCGCGACATAGCCGTCGCGGTCAAGCAGATAGATTGCGTAATCCTTCATGGCGTTGACGAGCAATTCGGCACGGCGATGGGAATTCAGCCGGGTAAGGCCCTGGTGATCCAAGTCGTTCGTCTCAGCTTTCATCGTTTCGATCATGGGCCCGGCGCGATCGTGACGAACCTGCGCCGGGGCGATGGAAGCTAATTCTAAGTTACTGCAAAAGGTATGATTTTCTAATTGCTCTAGATTTAGATGCGGGGGCATGCCCCAGATGTCATTGGCGCGGGCCACGCTTTCGCCACGCCGTAACCGCAGCGATCGCAATCGGTACGACACCCATCGGACGCCCCCGACGAAGCAACGCAAAACCGATCGTTGCGATCGTCCCATTGCCTGCCAGAGCTATAAGCGAGCCGGAGAGTGCGGGGCGCGATGACGTCGACCGCTGGGGGAGCGCCACATGTTTGCGTTCGCCTAGCGACGAAGGGCCATCGTCCGGCTCGGCCTTTGGATCGCCCCCCTCACCTTCGACCTGGCGTTCCAGTTCGGCATTCAACTCGGCACCCATCAGAAAGACATAGGCGGTAAGCCATAGCCAGGTCAGCGTCACGATGACCGCGCTCAACGAGCCATAGGTCGCACCATAGTTACCAAAATGCGATACGTAGAACCCAAAGCCCGCCGTGCCGGCCAGCCATAACAGGGTTGCACCGACCGATCCCGGTGACAGCCATACCCAATGCGGCTGGCGATGATCGGGCCCGAAGCGGAACAGCACTGCCGCCGCCGTCACGACGAGCAACGCCAAGAGCAAATAGCCCCCGAGCCGAATGGCAACCAGTATGGCCGTCGGCGCATTCGGGATCAAACCGCTGAGGAAAGCCAACAACATGGTGGTGCCGATGGCGACGAAGATCAGCAGGACTCCGCCCGCGACGACCGCGAATTGTAGCAGGTTCAGTCGGACGAAGCCGCGCGTCTCGTTCGTGTCATAGGCAACGTTCAAGCCCGTGATGATGGCCGACGACCCCTTGGTGGCGCCATACCAGGCTAGGATCAGGGCCACGACCAGCCCGATACCCTGCTTGTCCTTAGAACTCTCCACCACGGTCAGAAGCTGGTCCGTGATGATCGACGCGGCATCGTGCGGCAAAGAGGCGAAGACGCCTTCGACATTTCGCCGTACCGTCTCGGCATCGGCGAACAGGCCGTAGCTCAGGACGACGGCGCCCAGCGTGGGCACGATCGCGGCAAAGACATAGAAGGCAATGCCCGCCGCGATGATGCCGACATTGTCGTCGCCCATTTCCTTCCAGGTGCGCTGGAGGATGGCGAACCATCCCCTTGCCGGAACCTGCAAGGGCGATGGCGCGCCTTCGCCCGCGCGGTGATCGACGACGCTCATGCTGCCTGCTCCCGGTCTTCATCGGCATAGTCCAGGCAGGCCTCGACCGCTGCTCCCAGGCTGCCGACATACAGGTTCGCGCCGAGCGTCCGCTGTATCTCCCGATCCGTCAGCGCCGCCTCGCCCTCCGGCCACAGGCCGACCAGGATCGGGATATTGCCGACGCGCGACCGGATGCGGCGGACCAGATAGCGAAGATGCGATGGCGAGCCGCCGATCTCCAGATAGGAGATGCACACCATCCGCGCGCCGGTGGCATCCAGCCGGTCGATATTCGCCCGCGATCCCGCCTCGTGCGAGACGCGGTTCACGCCAAATCCCCGTTTCGCCAGCAACTGCTCCAGCATGGCGGTCACGGCATCGTCCAGGACCCCGCGTCCGGCAATGCACAACACGCTCCCATCGGTTTGCCAGCCGGCCGGCGCAGACGGAAGCGTGACCGGCGCCGTTTCCGCGAACCCGACCCTATTGTCGGGAAGCGGCTTCAGCAGGCCTTCGCGTGCTTTTGCAGGGCTAGCGGTATCCTCCTGCAGCCTGAGTTCATCGACCAGCACGAGCATCGAATGGACGACCCGCCCCGCGCGCTCCCGTGTGATCGCCCCCCGCTCGACATCTGCGGCGGCCAGTTTCAAGGCGGCCAGCGCCACCTCGTCATAATAGGCGGTCAGCGACCGCGCGGCGAGTTGGCTCTCTGCCTGTTCCAGCGCCTCGTCGGGATCCTCCGCCAACATACGCTGGTAAAAGCTTTCGACCGGGGTCAGCGCCGGCCGATCACCGAGCAGCACGTCCAGAAACTCCAGGCTTGGGATATGCCGCCCCAGCACGACCAGCAGAAGCGTCAACGGCATCGACAGGACAAGGCCCACCGGCCCCCAGATCCATGTCCAGAAGACCGCCGCCAGCACGACCGACAGCGGCGAAAGCCCCGTCGAATGGCCATACAGCAATGGCTCTATGACATAGCCGATCAACGGCTCCAGGATGAGGAACAGCGCCGCCACCATCCAGACCGTCGACCAGCCCGGATCGGCTCCGGCGGCCACCAGCAGGGGCAATGCCGCGCCCAGCAACGCGCCGATATAGGGCACGAAGCGCAACACCCCCGCCAATATGCCCCATAATGCAGGGACTGGCAGCCCGATAAGCCACAGGCCCATTCCGACGGTCAGACCGAAACTGGCATTCACCGCGAGTTGCGACAGAAAGTAGCGGCTGAGCCGTGCCCCGGCATCGTCCATGGCCGCCGTCGTGCGATGAAGATCGGACGAACCAAACAGACGGATCAGGCGATCGCGCAAATCCTCCTTTTGGAGTAGAATGAAGATCGCGACGACCAGCACAATAACGAATGTCTCGAACGGAGCGACGACGGGGCCCAGATAGCCGCCGATCTCCTCAAGAACAGGGGTCTGCTTCTCGACGACCCGGACGTTCAAGGGGTGGGCTCGCGTGCCACGCTCGGCATTGGGGTCCGCAATTACGACCGGGGGGGGCGTGTCGGGGCCAAGGAACGGCAATCGCCTAGTCAGAAAACCGGTCGCGCCGTCGATCTTGGATTGGACGGCCGTGACATAGCCTGGCGCCCTATCCGACAAGGACGCGGCCTGGGTGCCGACCAGCGTGCCGATGCCGCCAAGCACGCCCAGCGCGCACAACACCGCCACGAAGATCGCCAGGCCCTTCGGCAACCGAAAACGCCGCAGCAACAGGACGATCGGCGACAGGACGAAGGACAGTAGAACCGCCAATGTAATGGGGATCAGCACATCCTTGGCGAGAAAGAGCCCGGCGATCACCACCACCGCTACGGCGAGCCCGAGCAAACCGTCTCGTCCCGGCACCTTGGCCGCTGCCACGCCAGTTGCCGACGCTGGCCGCCCCATCCCATCATCCATTCGCTTTCCCTTCGAAAAAGGGCAAACTCACGCTGACCGACTTCGGTCCACGATCATATCGGGGTTATGGACATATGTTGGCATCATCGGATGGAGCGCGATGGGCGGGTCGATCCGCGCCCTGAACAAGCCGCCCCTGGCGAGTAGTCAGGCCCGGTCTGCTCCCTCATTCAAATGAGGGGATCGCAACTGTCATTTGGTCGAAAATTTCGTACCGAGAAGCACCAGTCGGTCACCCGTCACGCCGAACCAGTGCGGCACGCCTGCGGGAAGGAGCAGCACATCGCCAGGGCGGAGCGGGCGCGTCACACCGCCCTCGATCCGATCGCCTTCGACCAAGTCTTCCTGACTCGTAACCGGGGCGATCAATCTCCCGCCCGATACCAACGTACCCGCGCCCTCCAGCACGATGGCATATTCGGCGTTTGACGGATGCACCGCCGGGCGCCCCGGTTTCTTCCATATCTCGATGGCGACGACGCGCGGGCCGTCGCGAAGAAGTGGAAGCCATGCGAAACCCTGTCCCGGCTTCATCTCGGCGAGCATCGCGGCCGTCTGCGCCCGAACCTCCATCGCGCTCGCCAGATTGTCACTCTTGTCGACCATTGGGGATGTGGTCGATCCACCGGCCGCCTGCGCCATCGCGACAGGTGACGACACCCCGCCCGCGAAAAGCGCCAAAGACGTACTGATCGCAATTTTCGCAAAGGAAACCCGCATCTTACCCTCCCCCGATTGAGTCAGCTCTTCTGGCATCCGAAAGCCCCCACGGCAACAGGGGCGCGGGGCGGCGGTTGCCTCATAATCGCTCGGCCCATGACCCATCGTTATAGCTGCTCCCCATCGCGGAATGGGTTGCAAGCCCGGGCCATGCTATGGCTTCGCCGATGAAGGGCGTGACGATCCGGGGCTTGATATGCAGGCGTTCGCGACGCTTGCCGGCGCTCGGCTGCCTGGCGGCTCTTACGGCATTGCTCTGCACTCCGCCGGGCTGGGCGGCACAGACGCCACCGCCCGCCTGCCCTGTGCTACGCGACCAGCCATTCCCCAAAGACGATCGGCGTTTCGCCATGATCGACGCGGCCGTCCGCGGCGGCGTCGGGACGCTGTATGCCGGTGCCGTGGTGTTGATCGCGCACCACGGCGACGTCGTGCACCTCGTCGCGTTCGGACACGCGCAGACGCTGACCACCACAGGGAACGGTGCAGCGGAACCGCTCGCGGTGCCCCGACCGATGACCACGGACACGCCCTTCGATATGGCGTCGGTCACCAAGGTGGAGGCGACCACCGCCGCGATCATTCACCTCGTCGGGAGCGGCCAACTGTCGCTCGATGACCGGCTGGGCATGGTGCTGCCTGCCTTCCGAGATACGGACAAGGCGGAGATCACGATACGGCAGCTACTCACGCACCGCGCCGGGCTATGGGAATGGCAACCGACGTGGCTGCACACTGCGCCATCGAGACGCGCCCTGCCCTATCTCGTGGCTCTCCCACTACGCTATCCGATCGGTTCGCGCTTCGCCTATTCCGATCTTGGCTTCATGATCCTCGGCGAGGTCGTCGCGCGGGTCACAGGGATGCCGCTGGACCGCTATGTCCACGAGCGGCTCTATCACCCGCTTGGCATGGCGGACACGGGGTTCCTGCCGCCACCCGCACTGCGCCATCGCGCCGCAGGGACCTCACAGGGGGATGCGTATCAAAAGCAGATGGCGGAGACGGGCAAACCCTATCCCGCCGCACCTTATCCTCCCGCCCAACCCTTTTCGGGCTATCGCTCGAAGTTTCTGGTCGGCGAGGCGAACGACGCGAATGCAGCGCTCGGCTGGGGCGGTGTCGCGGGTCATGCAGGGCTGTTCTCGACCGCGACCGACCTGGCTCGCTACGCACAGCTTTTGATCAACGGCGGCTGCTACGGCCATTGGCGCATGGCTCCGCCAGAGTCCATCGCCGCGTTCGAGCAGACACCCTTCGATCCCGATCAGGCGCTTGGCTTTCACCGGACGCAGCTCGCCGGCATCCCCGCGCCCTTTCTCGGGCATTCGGGTTTTACCGGCACCTGGTTTGCCTTCTCCCCAAAGCTGGGATTGACCGCGGTCCTGCTGACCAATCGCCTCCACCGGCCCGACGGCCAGCCAAACCCGGCGCTCGATGCCTTGCGGGAAACGGTGCTCCGGGCCGCCGTCACGGAGACCGCCCAATGATCGTGAGCTTGGCAAGGGGGCAACCATGGCCGTGAATTTGGGTATGATCGAAGGTCTTTTCGGCAAGCCATGGAGCTGGGTCGATCGCACCACCGTGTTGCAAACCCTCGCGGGCGCGGGCTATCGCTTCTACCATTACGGCCCCAAGGCGGATCCGTTTCTGCGCCGTCGATGGATGGAGCCGCACCCGCCGGAACAGGTCGCAGCACTCTCCGCCTTCGCCGCCCGGTGCCGGGCGCTCGGCGTCTGCTTCGGCGTCGCGCTGACCCCGGTCGGCAGCACCCATCCCTTTGACGAGGCGGCTCGCGGTGCGTTACGCCGCAAGCTCGCGCATCTGGACACGCTGGGTATCGACGATCTCGCCATTCTGTTCGACGATCTGCCCGCCGAATTGCCGGATCTGGCGCGCGCCCAGGCGGAACTCGTGGACTTCTGCGCAAACAACAGCCGCGCGAGCCGGATATTCTTCTGCCCCAGCTTCTATTCGGACGATCCGATCCTGGAACGCGCCTGGGGGCGGCGACCGCCCTCCTATCTGCCCGACCTTGGCCGCCACTTGGATCGTCATGTTCAAGTCTATTGGACCGGCGAGGAGGTGGTGTCGCGAGAGATCGGTGTCGCCCATCTACAGCGCGTGCAGGACGAGCTGGGCCGCAAAGTGTGTCTGTGGGACAATTATCCGGTCAATGACGGCGTGCGTATGTCGCAACATCTCCATCTGCGCGGCTTTACCGGACGCCCCGCCGCGATCCGTCACCATGTCAGCGGTCATGCGATCAACCCCGCCTCGCAACCGCTGCTGTCCTGCATCCCCGCGCTCACGCTTGCCGCCAGCTACCGTCAGGGCGCTCGCTACGCCTATGGGCAAGCGTTTCTCGACGCGGCTACGGTGGTGCTCGGTGGGGACTTCGCCACCATCCTGCACCGCGACATCCTGCCGTTGCAGGACACCGGGCTCGACAATCTGGGGGCACGCCATGCCGAATTGCGAGAACGCTACGGTGCGATCGACCATTCGGCGGCGCGGGAGATCACCGCATGGCTGGACGGTCACTTTCGCACGACGCTGGAAGAGGTGCAGACGCAATAGCGGGAGAACGGAAATGACGCATGTCGACTTGGGAGGAAATGCGGATGTGGCGACACGGGGCGACCGCGTTCGACCCGATCGAGGAGGATCGGCGACGATCGACCGCCGCCAGTTCATCGTCACTGCCGGGAGCGTTGCATGGACCTTGCCCAGCTATGCCATCCCGACACCGCCGGGGTCGCTCCCAATGCTCGCGTCGAACGCACTCGCCCGTCTGTTTTGATCGACTCAATGGGCAGCCGCGATCGCCACCAACGCCGCATCGATCGCTGCCGCCGCGCTCGCATCCGCAGGCATGTCATTGGCATAGGCCGCGAAGATCAACGTCCGCCCGCTCGCCGCCGTCATATAGCCCGACAGCGCATTGGCCGCGTTCAACGTGCCGGTCTTTGCCGATAGCCTGCCCGCCAGGGACGTGCCCACGAAGCGATGCGCCAGCGTTCCATCGGTGGCGGCGACCGGCAAGGTCGCACGCCACCCCTCGCCCCAGGGCTGTGCCGTGGCCCAGCGCAACAAGGCCACCGTCGCGCGCGGCGTGACGCGGTTATAATTCGACATGCCCGCCCCATCGGCGAAGTCATAGGCGGCTCTCGCGACGCCCGCGCGGGCAAGCATCGCCTCGACCACGGCATGGCCATCGGCGACCGAACCGCTCGCTGCCAATCGCCGGAGCAGCAGCTCGCCATGCAGGTTCTGGCTCAGCTTGTTCGTCCGCGCCACATCCTCGGACAAAGGCCCTGGGATCAGCCGGGCCAGCACCGCGGGCTCAGGGGCCTTGGCAATGACAGCCGTTCCCCGAGCGGCAGGATCGTCGGCGCGAGCGGGCGGCCGATGCCGCACAGCAATCTGCCCCGTCACCTTCACCCCCGCCGCGCGCAGAAGCTGGGCGAAACGCCATGCGGCATGGTGCGCCGGGTCGTCGAGCCCGAGCGACAGGGTGACAGGGTCGCTCCCGGCCGCAAGACTACCGGAGAGGCGCAGGCGATCGTCACCCGGCATTCGCTCGACCCAAAGCGTCCGCGCGCTACCGCTAGCGCCGGTCGTCGCCGCGTTGTCGATCCGATAATAGCCGTCGCCCGTCACCACCGGCGGCGCACCGGGCCCTGCCGGCGTCACGGTAATCTTTACGACATTGTCATCCAGCGTCAGTGCCGAAATGCCGGTGCCATAGGCACTGTCCATGTTGTTCCAGCTCATGCCCTGCGGCCAGCGTTCGTCGGGAAAGGCCGTGTCGTCGCCGACGACGTCGCCCACTATCTTCGTCTGCGAGGCGACCACCGTCGCCAGGGTAACCAGGCAATCCACCCGGCAATCTTTCGCGGAGGATAGCCGGGCATCGCCATGGCCCGACAGGATTACGGCAGGCCTTTCGCGCCCTTCCAGGCGAACCGTCGCTCCGCCAGCCCTATCAGGATCATGGGTTTCGAGCGTCGCAAGGGCAGCAGCGGTGGTGAACAGCTTCGTGTTGGATGCGGGGAGGAAGCGTTCGTCGGGCCGTAGCGCGACGATCTCCTGTCCATTGGAATCGACCACGAGCAGCCCGATCCGCGTACCCTCCGGAGCCTTGGCCAGTGCCTCCACGACGGCGGGTGGAGGCGCAGGCAGGGTATGGGCCTGGCTCGCCAGGAGCAGCAGCGCCGTCCAGATCATCTGCGCTCAATCTCTTCGCTCAGGAGGGTCAGGAACTCGGCGGCCAGCATCGATGGTGGTCGATCGAGCAAGTGGATGGCGTGAACGTCGAACGTCACCGAGGGCCGCAGGGGGCGCATCGACAACCCCCGTCCCATCGCCGCAGCCGCCGTGAAATTGTCGACGATCGCCATGCCGACCCCCGCCTGCACGAGCGCCGCCGCGATATAGAAGGTGCGCGCCGCCACCACCTCGTCCAGAACCAGGCCTTGCCGATCGAGCTCGTCGCCGAGTAGTTTGCCGATCGGCCCGCTGCCCTTCATCGAGATGATCGGTTGCCCGACCAGTTGCGACAGGTCGATCCGTGCAGGGGCGTCGGGCATGGTCTGTTCGCGGTACAGCACGACCAGTTCCCCCTCACCCAGCCAGCTTCGCGACAGGGCGACGCCCCGCGGCGGCTCGCTGGCGATCGCGATATCGCTTTCGCGCTCGTACAATTTGCGAAGCAGATCGTCGTGATGAACCGTCTGAAGATCGAAGTGGACCTCAGGCCGGCGCTTCAGGAAGCGTGCGACCGCATCGGGGAGAACGCCGAGGCCCAGGCTGGGCAGGGCCGAGATGCGCAGGGTCGTTCCGGCACCCACGCGCAAGTTGCGTCCCGCCTCACGCAAGGCCCGGACCCGGTCCTGAATGTCGGCGACGTCCGCGAACAGCGCATGCGCGTCCTCAGTCGGCAGCAATCGGCCATTGGATCGCTGGAACAAGTCGAACCCCAAAAGGCTCTCGGCATGGCGAAGCGTCTTCGACACCGAGGGCTGCGACACGTTGAGCGCCCGGGCGGCGGCCGATACCGAGCCGTTGACATACACCGCGTGGAAGATTTCGATATGACGCAGGTTCATGGCACGGAGCCTAGCGCCTGCCGACCTATTCGACCACCGGCGCGCGGAAGCGCGCCGTATCCAGCGCACCCTCGCTGCGCGCGACGATCGTCGTGACTGCCAGGTTGGCCGAGGCGGACGGCACGGTCCGCGTCATGTCGAGCAACCGGTCGAACGGCAGGACAAGCCCGATCACCAGTGCGGTCTGTTCGGTACTCACCCCCACCGCCGACAACATGGCCGCCAGCATGAACAGCGAGGCGGACGGCACCGGTGCGGTTCCGAACGCCGCCAGCGCGCCGGTCAGCAGCATCGTAACCAGCATCGTCACGTCGGGGACGATGCCGAGCGCCTGCAATGCGAACTGGCCGAGTAGTCCGACATACATGGCGGTGCCGTCCTTGCCGATCGACGCGCCCAGTGGAAGGACGGTGGAGGCCACCGCGCGGCCAACGCCCAGATTGTCCTGTGCGACCCGCAGCGCGACGGGCAGCGTCGCCGAGGACGATGCGGTCGAAAAGGCGACGACCAGCGCATCGACGATGCCCCGGAAGAATCGAACCACCGGCAGACGGGCGACAAAGCGGATCAGCGCGGCATGGATTACCAGCATCTGGACCAATGAGGCGAGCACCACGGCCAACGCCAGCCAGCCGACATGGACGAACACACCCGTGCCGTTCACCGCCACCGCCTGGGCGATCAACGCGAGCACGCCGAAGGGCGTCACCTCCATTACGACGCGAACGACCTGCAAAAGAACGGCCGAAAGGCCCTGCAACTGCGCGACGACCGGCCGCCCCGCCTCTCCCGCCAGGATAGTCCCCGTTCCCAGCAATATGGCCACGAAGATGATCGCGAGCATATCGCCCCGGACGAGCGCCTCCAGCATGTTGAGCGGCACGATCGACAGCAATTGCTCGGCCGGGGTGACCGCAGGCCCCAACGGATGCGGAACGACATCGCCGAGCGGCATGGCGACGCCCGGCCGCAATATCAGCCCCGCCGCCATGCCGATCGACACGGCGACCAGCGTGGTCGCGGCGAACAGTCCCACGGTGCGCACCCCGATCGATCCCAGCCGACTCGGATCGCCCAGGGTCGCGATCCCCGCCGCGATGGTCACCAGCACGACCGGTACCACCAGCATCTTAATGAGCCGAACGAACAGCTCGCCAACCAGTCGGATCGCACCCGCCCCTTCGGGCCAGAACAGCCCGATGACGACGCCCAGGACCAATCCTCCCACCACCCGTTGCCAAAGAGGAATGGCGAACCAGCCCCGAATCAGGCGCAAGCGGGCGTTCCCCAAAAGCCGGGGTTCGGCGGCGCCAATATGCCGCCGTCATCCCGGACGCCGCCTGCACGATCCTGTGCCAGCCACAGCGGCCCGTCGAGATCGACGAACGCCGCGCCGTTCGCCACCAACATCGCCGGTGCGATCCCCAGCGACGAACACACCATGCACCCCACCATCAGTCCGAACCCCCGTTCCCGCGCCGCCGCCGCAAGCGCCAATGCTTCGGTCAAGCCGCCCGTCTTGTCGAGCTTGACGTTGACATGGCTGTACCGCCCCGCCAGCCGATCGAGATCGGCGCGGGTGTGCAAGGCTTCGTCGGCACAGATGGGGAAGGCCCCGGTCAAGTCGGCCAGCCCATCGTCCGCATCGGCGGGCACGGGTTGTTCGAGCAGGTCGACCCGCTGGGCGCGTAGCAGGGGCAAAAGTTCGACGATGTCCTCCAGCCGCCAACTTTCATTGGGGTCGACGATCAGCCGGGGCGCGGGCGCGGCGGCGCGCACGGCGGCAATCTGACCGGCCGCATCCTCGCGGTTTACCTTGATTTTCAGCAGCGGCACCTGCGCAACCTTCTTCGCAATGGCGGCCATTGCGTCTGGCGTATCGATGCCGATCGTGATCGCAGAAGGCAGCGCGGCAGCTGGGGGGACCCCCGCCAACGCCGCGACGCTGGTACCCAAAAGCCGCGCCTCCAGATCCCAGAGCGCGCAATCCACCGCGTTGCGTGCGGCACCGGCGGGCATCGCGGCGGCTAGGTCCGCACGCGTCCCGCCGCCCTCGATCACCCCCCGTACCGCCTCGATCTCAGCGATCGCGCCTTCGATCGTCTCGCCGTAACGGGCATAGGGGACTCCCTCTCCCCACCCCCGAACGCACCCATCCGTGATCGTCACCGACACGACATCGGCGGCGGTCTTCACACCCCGCGCGATGCGGAACGGCGAACTCAGCGGGAAGCGGTCGTGACGAGCGGCGAGGACGCGGCGCATCTTGTCTCCAGCAGAAGGTCCATGATCGCATCCGATCCGAAGCGATAGGGATCGGTGCAGGGCAGCCCCAGAGCATCCTCGGTCTCGCGGCACATCCGGCGGGCCGTCACCTCATCAAACCTGGCGGTGTTGAGCGCCACCCCAACCGCACGCACTGACGGGCTGGTCAATCGTGCGACACGGATATTCGCCTCCAGGCACTCGGCCAGACCGGGCATCGGAAAGTGCGGCAACCCGCGCATATGCGGACGCAGCGGATCGTGGCACAACAGGAGGGCCGCCGGTTGTGCACCATGGAGCAGGCCCGTGGATACGCCCGCAAAGGCCGGGTGCAACAGCGAGCCCTGCCCTTCGATCAAATCCCAGCCTTCATCGTCGCGCCCCGGCGCCAACGTCTCGATCGCACCGGCGATAAAGTCGGCCACCACGGCGTCGAGCGGCACGCCCTCTCCCGCGATCAGGATGCCGGTCTGGCCGGTCGCGCGGAAATCGGCGGTGACGCCACGCGCGCGCAAGCCGTCGCGCAGGCATAGCGTGGCGTACATCTTGCCCACCGAACAGTCGGTGCCGACGGTCAGCAGCCTATTGCCCGGACGCCTGCGCCCATTGCCCACCGGCAGCGTCGCGGGCGCATCCCTGACGTCGAACAGTGCGACCCCCGCCGCTTCCGCCGCCGCGACCAGTTCCGGTACGTCGCGCAAACGCTCATGCAGGCCGCAGGCGACGTTCAAGCCAGCGCGGATCGCGGCGAGCGCATCGCCGATCATCCATTGCGGAAAGCGCCCGCCCGGATTGGCGATACCCAGCACCAGCGTATGAGCGCCCGCCGCCCGCGCCGCCATGGCATCCATGCGAGGCAAACCGAGCGTGAAGGGGCAATCGTCATGCCGCCATTCCCCGACGCAATCGTCGCCGCGAAAGGTGGCCAGGCCACGCGAGGTCTTCAGGCCGATCTCGTCATCGGAATGACCGAGATAAAGGAGGTAGGGTGCCGGAATGGTCATGATGTCGCCATGATAGAAGCGCGGTGACGAGCGCCGCCAATCGCGCTCGCATCACCACCTATAACGTCCGGCTATTGGTCGCAGCCGGCTGGCCGGGGACGGAGCAGCGCCCGCCCCGCAGCGACACCCGTCGCCGCACCATCGGTCAGCGCGCGCCTGCCGTTGACGAAGAGCGCCACCACTCCGACGCTGGTTTCGCGCGGATGCAGATAATCGGCGCGCGGCGCATAGCTTTTGGGGTCCAGCACCAAGACATCGGCATAATAGCCGGTACGCAGATAGCCGCGTCGCGCTATGCGATACATGTCGGCGGTCGCCCCGGTCGAGCGACGGATGAAATCGGCGAGGGTGATCACCTTACGCTCGACGACATAGGTTCGGTATAGCCGGGGAAAAGTCGCATATTGGCGGGGATGCCCGTCCGAGCCGTCCGACGACGTGACGACCCAAGGCTGCTTCATGATCAGGTCGACATCGCGTTCCGCCATGTTGAAGCTCGCGACGTCGGTCCCCGCCGGACCGGTACCGGTCGCGTTGGGGGTACGCACGATGCGGATAGCCGCATCGACCGGGGTGAGCCCCCATTGCGTCGCCATCTGTGCCAGCGTCCTGCCGGTCCAGGGCTGCCCCTGTGCCGTCAACAACAGTGAATCCGGGCCACCGCGCCGCCGCAGATTCTCCGCCATCTCCGTCTTGATCCGCGCAAGCGTCGCGGCGTCGTCGAACCGTGCGAGCAGCTTCGCATAGCCGCCATCCATCGCCCAGCCCGGCACCAGGGCTGCGTCGACGCTCGATCCCGAAGCCAGCCAGGGATATTGATCGGCCGTGACGACCTGCCCCGCGCGCCGCGCCGCCTCGATCGTCGCGATCAGCGCCGGGGCCTGCCCCTGCACATCGACTCCCAGCGCCTTCAGATGCGCGAAATGAACCGGCGTGCCCGCACGGCGGCCGATCTCGATCGCCTCGCGGGTGGAGCCGAGAAGACCGATCGAATAGTTGGATTCGTCACGCTGGTGCGTGTCGTACATCCCGCCACGCATGCCCGCTTCCCCCGCCACCGCCGCCACTTCGTCGGTGCGTGCGAAGCTTTGCGGCGTGTAGAACAGCCCGGTCGACAGGCCATAGGCGCCCTCGCACATCCCCTTGGCGGCGAGGCGCTTTTCCTCCGCCAGTTCGGCCGGTGTCGGCGCGCGCGCATCCTCGCCCAGTACCTGCGTGCGGATCGCGCCGAAGCCCACGAACGGCACGATGTTGGTGCCGATCCCGCTGGCCTCCAGCGAATGCGCATCCTTCGCGACCTCGAACGTGCCATAACCATCGACGCCGATCACCACCGTCGAGACGCCCTGCGTCAACCATGGGAGGTTCAGACGCGCATTGGGATCGGGCGAGCGGATATAGCTGTCGGGATGGGTGTGCGCGTCGATCAGGCCCGGTGCGACGATCATCCCCCGCGCGTCGATCACCTCTCTACCCCGCGCGCCACGCGTGGGCCCGACATAGACGATATGGTCGCCGCGCAGTTCGACGTCACCGACAAAGGGGGGCGCTTCCGCTCCGGTATAGACGGTGCCGCCACGGATGACGGCATCGGCTGGCGGTTCGCTCGCGGCGGTGGCGACCCACCAGACAAGGGCGATCGGGACAAGACGCTTCATCGGGGGGTCCTTTCCGGGCGTAAATGGGTGGTGGCCGCCGCAGCGGCATCGACCGCCGCCCGGCTGAACGGCATGGGCAGCATCTTTCCCGCGATCCACGGCCCGGCCTGATCGTCGCGATGGAGAGAGCGCGGGTCGTTGGACTGACCCGGCAGATTGAGCATGACCGAGCGATCCCAGTCGCCGACATCGATCACCTGGAGATAACTGGCGCCGCCGCCAACCCGCCAATCGGGTCCATTGCCCAGCCAACGCGCCATCACCGTAAAGCCGTCCCCGCCCGAACCGCCCACCTCGATCGGGGGAAAAGCAGCGGCGATGGCCGGGATGCGCGCGAGCGGATGGGCGATCCGGACGCGGTGGAGCCGATCCCAGCGCCAAGCCGCCGGATCGCTGCCGAGCAGCTTGACCGCTTCCGACCAGCCATCGGCAAGCGCCGCATCGATCAGGTCGGGCCGGTCGGCGGCGACGCGCAGGAGTTCGGGCAGCTCGATCGCCGGGATCAGGCCGCGGGCACGCTCCGGCACCAGCGCGGCGGTCATCTTGGCGTTCAGATCGCGCAGCACGATTTGGTACAGCGCCGCCGCGCCGCTCCCACCCTCGATGCGCGCGTCCCAGCGTGCCAGCATCGCGACGGCGGCGGTGGCGCCCGGCGAGGGCTGGCGGGGCAGCATCGCCTGAAAGCGTTGCGCGGGCAGCGACAGCGTATCATGCTGCAACGCGACGCTATCCGCGATGCTGTGCCGAGCCTGCTTCGTCAGCACATCGGCAATCCGATCGTAGCGCGCCGGGCTGCGGAACGAGAAGGCGGGGCTTCGCTCGACGGGCCAGCCGGATGGCAGATTGTCCTGATTGGCAGAGGCGAACCACCCGGACGGCGGATCATAGGCACCGGGCAAGGCCCGAAAGTCCCGCATCCCCGTCCAGTCGTAGCGGCCATCGCCCGGTACCGGCAGCAGACCATGACCGCGCTTGCGCTGCGGCCAGAAGCCGATCGCCTGCCATCCATGATGGCCACGCACATCGGCATAGTGAAAATTGGTCGGCGACGGGTGCAGCTTGAATGCCTCGCGCAGGCTTTCCCAATCCTGCGCGAGGTTGATCGCCACCATCGCGAAGGCGCCCGACCCGCCGGGCTGCATCTCCACCGACGCCAGCACGGTCGCACGCGATCGCGTCGGGTCATGGGAGATGACCGGGCCCTGGACGGCATAGCGCAGACGCACACGGTGCGGGCCCGCGTCCTTGACGGGGATCGCGACTTCGACCGCCGCGAACCGCTTCCAGCGGCCGTCATGCCGATAGCGTTCGGGATCGGACGGATCGAGTTCGAGGACGAACAGATCCTCCTGATCGATATGGAAATTGGTGCGGCCGAAGGCGAAGCGATCGGTATGCCCCTGCATGATGCCTGGCAGCCCCGGCGCCCCGCCCCCGATCACGTCCAGTCCCGGCGCGGTAAGATGCGCCACATGGCGCGGCCCGAACCCGCCGATGCCGAGATGCGGGTCGTTGGCCAGGATCGGTCGCCCCGTCACGGTCCGACTGCCTGCCACCGTCCAGGCATTGGAACCGGCATTGGCGGCGTTCAACCATTCATCCGGGTCTTGCGTCGGGGTTTCCCGCCCGAAAGGTAGTGGGCCAAGCCCCAGCACGCCCAGATCCGCTTCGCCGACCTGCGCCGGGTCGAGGCCCTCCGGCACGCTAAGCGGAATGGTCGGTCGGAGCGGTGAAACCAGTCTGTCGAGATCGAGCAATCCCAGCGCGGCCAATTGGGCACGGCGTATCTCATCGTCCACATTGCCCATTCCGCCCCCTCGCGCCAGCACAAGATCGCGGACGTCCCAGCGAAGCGGCACGACGCCCAGGATGCGATATTCGAGTGGCAACAGGGTCGCATCGCGCTCGACCTCTGCGATCCGCGCATTGATCCCTGCGACATAGCCCCGGACGCATTCCAGCACCGCATGTGGCACCCGCGCGAGTTCTGCATCGAGGTCGCCGCGATAGTGGAATAGCCGCGCCGCGGCGTCATGATCCGCAAAATCCGCGCCGAATGCTTCGGCCATCCGCCCCATTTCCCGCCGGTGCGCAAAATCGATCTGGAACAGCCGGTCGCGTGCCACGACATAACCCTGGCCGAAAAAGGCGTCCGCCTTGGTCGCTGCGCGAATATGGGGCACGCCCCAGCGGTCGTCGATGATCTCGATCGGCTGCGACAACCCGCGAACCCTCGCATGGGTCGTCGCGGTCGATGACCGGGCCGATCCACGCCAGGGCGCAAGCGCGCCGAACGCCGCGGCGCCGAGCAGGAATGTACGGCGAGAGACCATGGTTTCCCCTTGTCAGGCCATCCCATGATGCGTCGACGCAATGTCGGCGGCGCACTGGTCAATGGGGTGGCCGGAGCCGAAGCATAGGGCGACGCGGAGGGCACGCAATGGCACCATAATCTCAGGCTATGGCTGACCGAACGATCGTTAGCCCCTGAGCCCTTGACCCTGGTCATACGTCACCTGCACCATCTCCGCCGCACGGATCAGCGACAAGACCATGACCGGCCGCAGGAGGATTTCGCTCGAGAGATCGTGAATAGGGGGATTGTAGATGACCAACGGATCATGGCGACGGCTGATGCAGACCGGCGCCGGGCTGACTGCCTTGTCTATGGCGTTGGCGGCCCCAGCGCTCGCGCAGACGGCCCCCGCGATCGGGGATACGCATCAGGCGCAGAGTGATGCCGAGGACATCGCCCCGGACGACATCATGGTCACCGGCACGCGGATCGTGCGCAACGGCTTCCAGTCCCCCACGCCGCTGACCGTGGCGACGCAGGAAGACATCCTCAACACATCGCCCACCAATAATCTGGCCGACTTCGTCAACCAATTGCCCGCGCTCGCCGGGTCAACGCGCCCGTCCAACTCGCGACTGGCGATCAGTTCGGGGATTGCGGGGATCAACGCACTCAACCTGCGGGGGCTGGGTGAAATCCGGACCCTCGTGTTGCTCGATGGCCGTCGAACCGTCGGATCAAGCGTCACCGGGCTGGTCGATATCAACACCTTTCCTCAGGCGCTGGTAAAGAGCGTCGAGATCGTCACCGGCGGCGCCTCCGCCGCCTATGGCTCGGACGCCGTCGCCGGCGTCGTCAACTTCGTGCTCGACAAAAAGTATCAGGGCATCAAGCTCTCCGCCGACAATGGCATTACCGAACGCGGCGACGGGGCCAATTACTCGTTCAGCGTCGCCGCTGGTACGGCCTTTGGCCATGACGATCGCGGCCATATCCTGTTGAGCGGCGAATGGGCGCATCGCGACGGCATATTCCAGGTGGACCGCGAGTGGAACGCCCGCGGCGTGGTTCGCATGACCAACCCCAATTACACGAATACCAATGGCCAGCCGCAATATCTGATCCGCCAGCCGGTCGGCGTTGCCAACACCACCCCAGGCGGGATCATTCTGAATTCCAGCGGCGGCGTGGCGAACCGACTGCGCGGCATCTATTTCGGCCAGGGAGGGTCGGCGAACCAGTTCCAATATGGTGCGCTGACCTTCCCCGCGCTGGGGGGAACGACGGCGCCCTCGCTGACCAATGGCGGGGACTGGCGGATCAACGATCAGGGCCGCAATATCGGCCTGGACGCCGATGACGACCGACGGGGCGTGTTCGGCCGGCTCAGCTACGAGATCGCGAATGGCGTGACGCTGTTCGGCGAAGCGTCGTACAACTGGCAGAAGACCCTGTTCAACGCGGGGCCGCAATCGACCACCGCCATCACCCTCACCGCCGCCAATCCCTATCTCCAGGCCGCGCTCGCCAATGCGGTCTCCTCCGGGCTCATCACCGCGGCGGAGCGCGCCGCCGTCACGTCCGTAACGGTCGGCAGCACGGCGGTCGACCTGCCCTATCGCAAGAACAACAGCAGCCGCGACGTGCAGCGCTATGCGATCGGTGCGGAGGGCGATTTCCAGGCGTTCGGCCGGAAAGCCGTCTGGAACATCTACGGCCAATATGGCGAGACGAACGCGCACGAGCAATTGCGCGACATCATGAATACGGCGAACATGGCGGCCGCCACCGATGTGGTCGCCGCGCCAGCGGGCAATGCGTTGGGCGTACCGGCGGGGACGGTCGTGTGCCGATCCTCGCTGACCGCGCCGACCAATGGTTGCGTCCCGCTCAACCGGCTGGGTATCGGCGTCGCCAATGCGGCGGCGATCGACTATGTGCTGGGTGATCCCTATCGCGACCAGACGCTGAAGCAGACGGTCGCGGGTGCCAATCTTTCCCTGACGCCGTTCGCGACCTGGGCAGGCGAAGTCAGCGTGGCGGTGGGCGGCGAGTATCGTCGGGAATCGGTGTCGGGCTTCGTACCCAGCCAGTTCCAGACCGGCTGGTCCGTCGGCAATTTCCTACCCACCTTCGGCAGTTACCACGTCAAGGAAGCCTATCTCGAAACGGTGGTGCCGCTGGGCCTGGGGCTGGAGTTCAACGGCGCGGTACGTGGCACCGACTATTCCACCTCCGGCTATGTCACGACATGGAAAGTTGGTGCGACCTGGCAACCAATTCCCGATATCCGCTTCCGCGCCACCCGCTCGCGCGACATACGTGCGCCCAATCTGAGCGAACTCTACCAGTCGGGCACGTCGCGGACCAACACGCTGACCGATCCCGCGACGGGGCGTACCACCGTGACCTTCCGCGAGCTGACGACCGGCAACCCCAATCTGCGTCCCGAAAAGGCCGATTCGGTGTCCGTCGGCGTCGTGCTCCAGCCCCGGTTCCTGCCCGGCTTCTCGGCCTCGGTCGATGGCTTCAACATCAAAATGAAGGACGCGATCGGGCAATTCTTCGCGCAGGACATCATCAACCGCTGCTACGAAGGGCGCACCCAGTTCTGCGCCGCCTATGGCCCCGATCCGACGGGCGACCGCGAGTTGTACTTCCGTGCCAGCCCCTTCAACTTCGCACGGCAATGGGTACGCGGCATCGACTTCGATGCCAGCTATCGCGTGTCGCTCGATCAGATTTTCCAGCGCGCGCCCGGTGAAGTGACGCTCCACGGCCTGGCAACCCGCTATATCCACAATATCACCGACAGCGGCGTGCCCAATGTCGTGCCAGTCGACATCGTCGGTCAGTTGAGTGGCACCAGCCCGCCCAAGTGGATCTATCGCGTCAATCTGGGCTATGACAACGACCATTTCTCCGTGACCGGGACGGCACGGGGTGTCAGCAGCGGCACCTATGGCAACAATTACATCGTATGCAACGGCAATTGCCCCACCGGGCGACCGGCCGCGACCGTCTCGCAATTCCCGACGATCGACAACAACTCAATCTCGGGGGCCATGTATCTCGACCTGAACCTGACCGCCAAGATCCGAACCGGCGGCGGGGCGCGCGGCGAGTTGTTCGTCAACGTCACCAATCTGCTCGACCGCGATCCCATCCTGCTGCCCGAAACCGGACTTGCGGCGAACAGCACCTATTCGGATCTGCTCGGCCGAGCCTTTCGGGTCGGCATCCGGTTCCAGACGCGATGAGCCAGGCCAATGGATGTGGCACCGCCACATAATCGTGGGTGATCCGTCGTCGCCCCGATCGGGTGCCGCGGCGCTGGCTTGGCGATCGGCGTACAAAGGCTGGCCGCAAGAAAGGTAAAGCTCGTGGGTGCCAGCGGACCGGTGACGATTGCAGACGACGAATGGGGCGTGCCGCATATTCGGGCTGAATCGATACCGGACGCCTTTTTCGGACAAGGCTATGTCGTCGCGCGCGACCGGCTGTTCCAGATCGACCTGCAGTTCCGCCGCGATCTCGGTCGGCTGGCGGAGGTATTCGGGCCGCGCTTCGTTCCCCATGATCACGCGGCCCGCCTGCTCCACTTCCGGGGCGACATCGCGGCGGAACTGGATGCGCTTCCAGCGGAGGTCGTCGCCTGTGCCCGCTCCTATGTCGCCGGGATCAACGCCTGGATCGCCGAGATCGAGGCCGATCCGGCGCGGCTGCCCCGCGAATATGAAGCGTTGGGGCTGACCCCACTCCGTTGGGACATCGCCGATCTGGTGCGCATCCGCAGCGGCGATATGGGCAGGCCCGATGACGAGATACGGCGAGCGCAGCTAGCGGCGCGCGGGATGCTCGACCTCGACCAGCTGGTCCAGCCACTCGCCTGGGACTGGCGGCCATCGATTCCGGAGGGCCTCGACCTGGCGGCGGTGTCGGAGGCCGATCTGGGCATCCTTGGCAAGACGGACGGCCCGCTTCCGTGGAGCGACGCGGTGCTGGCCCAATATGAACCGATACATGATCGGCTCGACCGGGACGCGCATGGCAGCAATGCCTGGACGATTTCCGCCGAGCGTTCCGCCACCGGTCGGCCGATCCTCGCCAACGACCCCCATCTCGCCATTGGTGGCTTCTCACCACGCCACCTCGCCCATCTGACCGCACCCGGCTTCGACGTGATCGGTGCCGGAAGCCCGGGCATGCCCGGCATCATGCAGGGCCATAGCGACCATTATGCGTTCGGCCGGACCAATTCGCATATCGATCAGGAAGACCTGTTCGTCCTGGAATTGAAACCCGACGATCCCGAAGCCTATCGCCATCAAGGCCGATGGAAACGGTTCGAGAGCGTCACCGAGACGATCAGGGTGAAGGACGCGCCCGATACGCACATCACGATCCGCCATGCCGCGCATGGCCCCGTGCTTTCGCACGATCCCGCGCTAGGGCGCGCGACGGCAATGGCGTCGGTGTCGCTACGTCCGGGCGCCAATATGAGCTTCGCGATCATCGCGCTCAATCTGGCGAAAAATTGGGAAGAGCTCGCCCAGGCCGCGCTGCTCCATGTCGCTCCGACCAACCTCCATTACGCCGACCGCGACGGCAATACCGGCTGGCGCATGCTGGGCCATGTGCCGATCCGCGCCCATCACGACGGACTGCTGCCGGTGCCGGGTGACGGCCGCTATGACTGGCAAGGCATCGTGCCGACATCGGACATGCCGTCCGTCCTCAATCCGGCAGCCGGCTGGTTCGCATCGGCCAACCAGTTCAATCTTCCCGACGACTGGGCCCCTGGCAAGCGCGTGAGCAGCTTCATCTGGAACGCGCCTTATCGATACGCGCGCATTGCCGAGGTTCTCGGAAAGCCGGGTCAGCACGGTCCAGCCGATAGCGTCGCCCTGCAACATGACGATCTGTCGCTGCCGGCGTGCGCGTTCTTGGCGTTGTTGCCTGAGCGGCTGGCGGGCCCCGCAATGCTCGCCGCCGCGATGTTACGCGGCTGGGACGGTCGACTGGGGGCGGACAGCGCAGAGGCCGCTCTGTTCGAGATGGTCTGGATCGAACTGGGCAAGATATTCCTGGCAGCGATCGTGCCGGATACGGCACGGGACCTTGTCACCTCGGTCGATCCCCGACCGATGCTCGCCTTGCTGGCCCAACCCGACGCGCGCTTCGGCCCCGATCCAGAGACGGCGCGCGATGCGATACTCGCCGCCGCGCTCGCCAAGGGATGGGAAGCCGCGACGCGGAGGTTCGGTACCGACCCGGCCGGGTGGCGCTGGGGTGACGCGCACCGCGTCGTCCTGAGCCACCCTCTCGCCACCCTGCCGCCGATCGCCGCCATGGTCCCTGCCATTGAGGCCGGACAATCGGGCGGGGATGCCTTCACCGTGATGGCACGGGGTTATGTCGCGGCGCGCGATTGCCATGTCAGCCACGGAGCCAGTTTTCTGATCGTCTGCGATGTCGGCCAGTGGGATGATTCGCTCGTCCTTGCCCTTCCCGGCCAGCCCCTCGACCCCCGCTCGCCCCATTATCGCGACAGCTATGCGGCCTGGGTCGCGGGACAGGCGCGGCGCTTTCCCTTTAGTCGGCAGGCCGTGGACGCCCATATCTGCCAGGTCACGGAGCTGCGACCATGAGAATTGCTGGCAACCGGCTGATGCGGAACGTCGTTCTGGCTGTCGGGCTCACGGCTTCGACCGCGCCGGCCCTACCCTCTCCCGTTGCCGCCGCTGCTGCGCACGGGCCGCGCCTGGACGCCGCGCTCGACGAAGTGCAGGCCTGGGTGGGCAAGGCGTTCCCCGGAGCGGTGGTCGCGGTAGGCCTGCATGGGCGGCTGGTCGCGCTTAGGAGCTTCGGCTGGATGTCCTCCGCTGCCAATGCCCCGCCCATGCCCCGCGACGCCATTTTCGACCTCGCGTCGCTTACCAAGGTGGTCGGGACGACGACGGCGGCGGAGATACTCCATGGTCGAGGCTTGCTCGATCTCGACCGCCCGGTGATCGACTATCTTCCCGCCTTTGCCGGAACCCCAGGGCATGAGCGGATCACGATACGCCATCTGCTCAGCCATAGCTCCGGCCTGTTCACCTCCGACCTCCTCTGGCAGCACGGCCGCAACCGACAAGAGTTGCTCGCGCTGATCGACCATATGCCGGTCGCCTGGGAGCCGGGCACGCATTATCAGTATCGCGATGAGAATCTGATCCTGCTGGGCGAGATCATCGAACACATCACCGAACAGCCGCTCGACCGCTTCGTGCATGACGCGGTCTTTCGGCCGCTCGGCATGAACGACACCGGCTATAACCCGCCAGCCAGTCGGATCGCGCGTATTCCGCCGACGGAACAGGATGATGTCTGGCGTCACAGGCTGGTGCGGGGCGAAGTGCATGACGAGAATGCGTACATGCTCGGCGGCGTGGCGGGCCATGCCGGGCTGTTCTCCACCGCGCGCGATCTAGCAAGGCTGGCCCAACTCTATCTCGATCAAGGCCGTCATGCGGGCCGACAGATCGTGACGCCGAGCAGCCTGGCCGCTTTCACCACGCGCCAGTCTGTCCCGCCGGGCAGTTCACGCGCACTGGGATGGGACATGCCGGACGCGTCAGGCGGCTTTGCCGGCCCCCTCGCCTCGCCCGAAGCGCTGATGCACACCGGCTTTACCGGGACGTCCATCTACATCGATCGATCCCGCGATGCGTTCATCATCCTGCTGACCAACCGGGTGAACCCCAGCCGGAACAATAAGCGGATCACCGACGCCCGGATCGCGATCCACACCGCTTTGCTGTCCGCCATCCTGAAGGGCAGCGCAAGCGACGCGGATTGCCAGAGCCCAAAGGACCAGCGGCGCAATCGGCACCCCCGTCGTCATGGCAACCGGCCGTGCGATCAGCGGTAACGTATAGGCGGACGCCAAAACAATCTTGTCCCATGGCCCGAATCCTCGCCGCAGGCCTTGGGAGAACAGCCACGCGACCGGAATCGCACCAAGCGTCAGATCATAATCGAGGAGGAACGGGCTCATCAGCAACGTCGTGACAACCGCCAACGCGCCCGCTGCTTCGCGCGACACCCTCGCAATCCGCGTGACGAACGCTAGCAATAGCACGGCCCCGATCGCACCTGCCATCTGCCCGGCAAAGGCAAGCCAGACGGGTCCATGCAAGACGCGCAGGGCAGCGTAGAGGCTGACCATCTTGGCGGGATCGACAAGTCCCTGTTCCAGAATGGCATGACCTATCGGCGCGGCTTTGACGAAGGCGTCCCATGTTTCCGGCCCGAACGCGACCGTCGCCGTCAGACACAGTGCGCCAAACGTTATCAGCGCACCGCCGATCACCCGCCACTGTGCCCCTGCCATCATGACCACCGGCAGCGCCAACGCCAGTTGCGGCTTGATGACCAGCGCACCGAGCAACAATCCCGCCAGCCATGGCCGCCGCCCCGCCAGCCATAATCCGCTACCCAGCAGGGCACCGGTGAGAAAGCCGTTCTGACCATGGCCCAGGTTGATCCACACGGCCGGAAAGGCGGCAATGGTCATCAGCATGCCGCGATGCGGGGCGAGCCATAGCCGTACTGCCGACAGATAGAGCCTACCCGTCAGGACCAGCCAAAACGCCAACGCTCCGACATAGGGGAGCATCCCGAAAGGGAGGCAAACGAGCAGGAACGGCGGCGGATAGAGGAAGGAGGATAGGCCCGGATCGGTTGGCACCGAGATCCGCTCCATCGCTCCAATGCTGGCGAGGTCCCACGCGGCCTCCGGCGTCCCCGTCAGGGCCAATCGAGCCGCCGACCAGAAAGCAAGAAAGTCGGTCCCAGGTGGTTTGCCAAAAGGATTGAGGCCGTGGTGTCCGAGCAGAACCCAGCTAACGCCGGACGTCAGCCCTATCAGCGCGAAAATGAGCCGATAGCCCCGCGCCCGCTCCGGTCCGAACCAGGGCGCCTCCCTGAGAATTTTGAGCAGGCGGGCGCGCATAAGTAACCCTGCCCCCTGCCCGCTTATTTTATCGTTAAAGCGTATGGCGTATGAACCAACACAGGAAGGTTCGGGCACCGCGACGCGCAGTTCGGTCAAATCCCCGAAAGGGCGGGCCAGCCTGCATCCTGCACGCTTCACGCCCGCGCCGTATTCTATGGATTGAAAGGTGGGTGGATCAGCCGAACGCCAACTCGCCCGCGACGATCGCCATGGCATGGTCGACGAAGCGCGCCTTCTCGCCCACCGGCGCGACGTAACGAAGTGCCTCGCGCGCCAGTTCGGGCTCGCCTCCGCGCGCGATCAGCCATGCGGCGAGATAGGGCGCGGCAAGACAACCGCCCGCCGTCGCGACATTGCCATGAGCGGCGAACGGGGCGTCGATAACGGTGACACCGGCCTCCACCACCCATGGCTTGGTGGTGAGGTCGGTGCAGGCGGGCAGATCGCCAATCAGGCCGAGCTTGGCCAGCAGCAGCGTCCCTGAACATTGCGCCGCGATCAACTGCCGCGTTGGATCGAGACTAAGCCGGGCCAGCATCGCCGGATCGTCGGCGATTTCCCGCGTACGGATGCCGCTGCCGATCAGCACCGCATCCGCCTCCTTGAGGAATTCGAGCGGCCGTTGACGATGGACCGTGACGCCGTTCAACGACGTCACCGTCTCGGTCGGCGCCGTAATATGCGCAGCCCACCCATGCGGGCGCAGCCGGTTGATGATCGCGGCGGCGACGAACGAATCCAGTTCGTTGAAGCCATCGAAGGTGAGGAGAGCAACCTGCATCACCCTTGCGTCCGCCCGGAGAACAGCGTCCGCGTCGCCCCGGCGACCCAGACCTGCCCGGCCTCGTCCTGCGAAACATGGATGCGCCCGCTCCGCCCGAGGCGCGTGCCCTGCGCGGCGACATAGCTGCCGCTGGCCCGACCGCTGGCGAACAGCCACTGACCGACCGAGGCGTTGAGGCTGCCGGTCACCGGGTCCTCAATCAGCCCGCCATGCGCGTCGGTGAAGAGCGCGCGCAGTTCGAACGCGACCTCGCTGCCGGGCGAGTGCGGGCCGACGATGCCGATGTCGATATGCTCGGGGTGATGCCGCGCCGGCTCGACCGCCAGCACCGCCTCCGCCGATTCCAGCATGACCGCGATCCAGCCTGGGCCATTGTCCGCCCAGGCGGCATCGACGATCGCTCCACGGTCGATCCGCAGCAACTCCGCGACCTGTGCGATCTCCGCCTCGGTTGGCGTCCCCCCGCGCAGCAGCGGCGGGGCGGCAAAGGCAAGCCGATCGCCGTCGCGCCGGATCGTCACCAGTCCCACGCCGCATTCCTGCACGATCACGCCGTTCTGCTTCGGCTGTCCGCCCGCTTCGGCCCATGCATGCGCGCTCCCCAAGGTCGGGTGCCCGGCGAAGGGCAGTTCGTGCGCCATGGTGAAAATACGCACGCGATAGTCGGCCGATGGATCGGTCGGAGGCAGCAGGAACGTCGTCTCCGAAAAGTTCAGCCAGCTTGCGATCGCCTGCATCTCATCCGTCGTCAGGTCATCGGCATCGGCGATGACGGCCAGCGGGTTGCCGGTCAGCGGATCGGTGCCGAATACATCGACGAGGCGAAAGGGGCGGGTCACGGGCATCTCCTGTTGATGATGACTGGTCCTATCGCGGAGCGACTGGCGCTGACAGATACACATCAGTACAATCATGCCGAACTGTATTGGTGAGATTAGCAGTACGATGGCGACCGTCTCCGAGGAAACCCGCACCGGCATGGTTGTCCGCGCGATCCGCGACCGGATCGACGCCCGCACGCTGACGCCGGGCGCCCGGCTGCCGTCGATCCGCGCGATGGCCGAGAGGAGCGGCGTTGCGCGCTCGACGGTGGTGGAAGCCTATGATCGCCTCGCCGCCGAGGGGGTGATCCGGTCGCGACCGGGATCGGGCTTCTATGTCGCCGCCCCCTTGGCCCCGCTGGCGTTGGATCGGCTGGCGAGTACGAAGGAGCGCGAGGTCGATCCACTCTGGATGCTGCGCCAGTCGCTGGGCGAGCGGCGCCATGAATTGATGCCGGGATGCGGCTGGCTGCCCGATGACTGGCTGGCGGGCGACGCACTGCGCAAGGCGATGCGTGGGGCCGCGCGATCGGACGATGACGGCACGCTGGCAGGTTATGCTTCGCCTTTGGGTTCGCCCCCGCTCCGGGCGTTGCTGGCGAGGCGGATGGCGGACCAGGGTATCGAAGCTGGCCCCGACCAAATCCTGCTGACTGACAGCGGCACCCATGCGCTCGATCTCGTGTGCCGCTTCCTGCTTCAACCGGGCGATACCGTGCTGGTCGACGACCCGTGCTATTTCAACTTCCTGGCGCTTCTGCGGGCGCACCGCGCCAAGGTCGTGGGCGTGCCGATGACACCGACCGGGCCCGACGTCACCGCCTTCGCCGAGGCCGCTGCGACTCATCGGCCGCGCTTCTATCTGACGAATTCAGGCGTCCATAACCCGACTGGCGCATCACTCGCCGCCGCCGCCGCGCATCGGCTACTCAAGATTGCCGAAGCGCATGACATGGTGATCATCGAGGACGATATCTTCGCCGACTTCGAGCACACGCCGTCACCGCGTCTGGCGGCTTTCGACGGGCTTGACCGGACGATCCGCATTGGCAGCTTCTCGAAATCGCTGTCGGCGGCGGTGCGCTGCGGCCATATCGCGGCGCGACCCGACTGGATCGAAGGGTTGGCCGACCTACGCATCGCAACGTCGATGGCGGGCAGTCCGCTCGCCGCCAACCTGCTCCACGCGGTGCTGACCGATGGCAGCTATCGGCGTCACGTCGACGGCGTTCGTACTCGGCTGGCCCGAGCGACGGCCCGTGTCGCGAAACGCCTGCGGGCTATCGGGATCGAGCGGTGGACAGATCCGGCGGCGGGCATCTTCCTCTGGGCGCGATTGCCGGATGGCGCCGACGCCGTCGATCTAGCCCGCCGCGCCATCGCCCAAGGCATTGTGCTCGCACCAGGGCCGGTGTTCAGCACCAGCGGCAGGTGGCGCGATCACATGCGGTTCAACGTCACGACGAGCGATGATGATCGGCTCTCCGCTTTTTTGCGATCAGACTTGCCCGCCTGCTGCTAGACGTGATTGGCTAGCCGCTCGGCCAGAAAGTCGACGAAAACCCGCACACGGGCGGGCATGGTAGAACCGCCAACGAAGACGGCGTGGATAAGCTCGACGTCGCCCGGGTTATAGTCCTCTAGCACCGGCACGAGCCGCCCGTCCGCGATCTCCGCCGCGACGCTGAATCGCCCGACCCGAGTGATACCAACCCCGGCGGCCGCAAGATGGCCGAGCGTCTCGCCGTTATTGGCGACGATGCCGCCTTCCACGGATAGCCAGAAATCCCTGCCGTCGCGGCGGAACGGCCAGGTTGGCTCGGCCCGACGAAAACTGAAGTTGAGGCAATTATGCCCGTGCAGATCCTCCGGAACCCGGGGCGTGCCAGCCCGCGCCAGATAGTCCGGCGACGCGACGATCACCCGCCGTCCCTCGGACAATTTGCGGGCGGTAAGTCCACTGTCGGCCAACGGCCCGAAGCGGATGGCGACATCTGCCTGCCCGCCAGCAATGTCGACCAGTGTATCCGTCAGCGACACGTCGATCAGGATGTTCGGATAAGCCCGCGCAAAGTCGCCGAGCAGGGGGACGACACACAACCGGCCATGCGCCAGAGCCGCACTGATCCGCAGCCGTCCGCGCGGTGCGCCCTGGTCGGCGATCTGCTGCTCGGCATCGTCGAGATCGGCGAGGATTCGCCGCGCTGCGAGCAGATAGGCCTGCCCCTCGGCGGTCAGCGTCAGCGCGCGGGTGGAGCGGAGCAGCAGCCGGACGCCCAGCCGCGCCTCGATCCGGTCGATCGCCCGCGCCACGGCTGATGGCGTCAGCCCGAGCGTGCGACCGGCGGCGGAGAAGCTGCCTTCCTCCACCACGCTCGCGAACAAGGCGAGCGACCGGGCGCGATCGTCATTGCCAGCTACCTTTGCGTCCAAGGCATAGATCCTTTGCATTGGCGGGCGGTTCCGCCGCGCTGCGTCACCGTTCATCTATGCGGCTGACAATGACATTCGCAAAGGAGGTGTCATGGAATATCGGCAACTAGGATCGTCCGGCCTGCGCGTTCCGGCCCTGTCGTTCGGCGCGGGGACCTTCGGCGGCAAGGGACCGCTGTTCAGCGCGTGGGGCACAAGCGACGCCACAGAGGCGCGGCGGCTGGTCGACATCTGCCTCGACGCGGGCGTGACGCTGTTCGACACCGCCGACGTCTATTCGGATGGCGCGTCGGAACAGGTGCTGGGCGAAGCGATCAAGGGGCGGCGCGATGCCGTCCTCCTCTCGACCAAGACCGGCCTGCCGATGGGTGACGGCCCGCAGGATTGGGGCGCGTCGCGGGCGCGGCTGATCGGCGCGGTCGAGGCGGCGTTGCGGCGGCTCGACACCGACCGGATCGACCTGCTCCAGCTTCACGCCTTAGACGCGTCAACGCCGACCGAGGAGGTGATGGGCACGCTCGACCGGCTGATCGCCGACGGCAAGGTGCGCTATGCCGGCGTCTCCAACTATCCCGGCTGGCAGATCATGAAGGCGCAAGCGCTGGCCGATCGTCACGGCTGGCCGCGCCTCGTTGCGCACCAGGTCTATTACTCGCTGATCGGCCGTGCGTACGAATGGGATCTGATGCCGCTGGCGGCGGACCAGGGCGTCGGCGCGCTGGTCTGGAGCCCGCTCGGCTGGGGTCGGCTGACCGGCAAGATCGGGCGCGGACGGCCGATCCCGGCAGGCAGCCGGTTGCACGAAACCGCGCAGTTCGCGCCGCCGGTCTCGGACGACCATCTCTACCGCGTCGTCGATGCGCTGGAGGCGGTGGCGGCCGAAACGGGCAAGACGGTACCCCAGATCGCGATCAACTGGCTGCTGCGGCGACCGACCGTGTCGTCGGTCATCATCGGCGCGCGCGACGAGGCGCAATTGCGCGACAATCTCGGCGCGGTCGGCTGGGCGCTGACGCCCGGGCAGGTGGCCGCGCTTGATGCGGCGAGCGACGTGCTGCCGCCCTATCCGCACACCCCCTACCGGCAGCAGGAGGGTTTCGCCCGCCTCGCGCCGCCGATGGTTTGAGGGAGCCAGGATCATGAAATTCAACCTCGGATTGCTCGCACTGGCGGTCAGCGCCTTCGGCATCGGCGTGACCGAGTTCGCGCCGATGGGCATGTTGCCGGTGATCGCGGGCGACCTGCAGGTGTCGATCCCCGCCGCCGGGCTGCTGGTCAGCGCCTATGCGATGGGCGTGCTGATCGGCGCACCGCTGATGACGCTCACTACCGGGCGGATCGACCGGCGGACGCTGCTGATCGCTTTGATGGGCATCTTCACGCTCGGCAATGCACTGTCAGCGATGGCGGGCGGCTATTGGATGTTGATGGCGGCGCGGGTCGTCACTTCGTTCAACCATGGCGCGTTCTTCGGCGTCGGATCGGTGGTCGCCGCCAGCCTCGTGCCGCCGGACAAGCGCGCGGGCGCGGTGGCGGCGATGTTCACCGGGCTGACCGTCGCCACGATCGGCGGCGTGCCGGCGGCGACCTGGGTCAGCGAAGCGATCGGCTGGCGCACCGCCTTTGCCGGGATCGCGGGCGTCGGCGCGATCGCGATGCTGTCGCTGCGTCTCGCGCTGCCGCCGCTGCCCGCTGCCGACGGCGGCGACATGCGCGCCGAACTGCGCGTGTTGACGCGCGGGCCGGTGGTGATGGCGCTGGCGCTGACGGTGGTCGGGGCGAGTGCCATGTTCACCGTCTTCACCTATATCGTCCCGATCCTACGTGAGGAGACGCACGCGTCGACCGGCTTCGTGACGGCGATGCTGATGCTCTACGGCATCGGTCTGACGATCGGGAACACGCTCGGCGGCCGGCTGGCCGATCGGTCGATCGAGCGGACGCTGATCGGCAGCTTCGCGGTGCTGGCCACGGTGCTCATCGTGTTTGCGGGCGTGATGCAATGGCCATGGCCCGCCGCCATCGCGATCCTGGTCTGGGGCATCGCCAGCTTCGCGATCGTCCCGCCCTTGCAGATGCGGGTGATGGATGCGGCCTCCGACGCGCCGAACCTCGCTTCCGCAATGAATATCGGTGCGTTTAATCTCGGCAACGCGATCGGCGCGGCACTGGGCGGCGGCGTGATCGGTGTTGGCCTGGGACTGCCCATGGTGGCGCTGGCGGGCGCGGCGATGGCAGCGGCCGCGCTCGTGATGCTGCTGGCGCTCCGGCGTCAGCCCCATGCGGCGGCCTGCCCGGCCTGAAGAGCGGCCACGACATGGGCCAGCTTGTCCGGATTGCGGACGATGTAGATCGCCGCGATCCGGCCGTCACGGATGTCGAGCGCGGTAGTCTGGAGCACGCCGCCGCCCCCACGACTGACATAGCCGGGCAGCCCGTCGATCGTGGCAAAGCGGATCACTTCGACGGGCGCGTCGGGGTATTTGCGACGTAGCCCCATGAACAAGCGCTGCGCCTTTGCCAGACCCCGGATGATGTTGTGGAACGCGAGGACGCGCCCGCCGCCATCGGAATGGATGGCGACGTCCTCTGCCAGCAGGTCCGACAAGACACGCGCGTCGCCGTCCCGCGCAGCCGCGAAAAAGGCGCGAGTGATCCGGGCGGCTTCCTGCGCATCGACCGGATAGCGCGGCCGCGCCTCCGCGACATGCCGCCGGGCGCGGGAGGCGAGTTGCCGCACCGTTGCGGGCGCGCGGTCGAGCGTCCTGGCCACCTCGAGCAACGCGACGTCGAACACATCGTGGAGCAGGAAGGCGGCCCGTTCCAACGGCGACAGTCGCTCCATGGCCAGCATGAGCGTGACGGTCAGATCGTCGGCAACCTCGTCCGGATCGGTCGTGCCGAGCAGCGGCTCGGGCAACCATGTGCCGACATAGGTCTCCCGCCGCACCCGTGCCGACTTCAGGTGATCGAGGCAGAGCCGCGTGACGACACGCGTCAGCCATGCGGCGGGTGCCTCGACCTCTTCCACCCGCGACCAGCGCAACCAGGCGTCCTGCACCAGATCCTCCGCTTCGGCGAGCGAGCCGGTCATGCGATAGGCCAGCCGGACGAGCCGCGGCCGCTCCGCCTCGAACAGCGCGGCGTCAGGCATCGTCCATCGGATGCGCCACGCGGAAAGCCACCTGGAGGCGGTTCCAGGTGTTGATCGCCCCGATCGCCATGGTCAGCCACACTTGCTCCGCATCGGAAAATGCCGCCTTGAGCGCATCATAGTCCGCATCGGGCGCCCCCGTCTCGGGCAGCTGCGTCAACGCCTCCGCCCAGCCAAGTGCGGCCCGCTCGCGATCCGAATAGAGCGTCGATTCCCGCCATGCGCTTAGCATGTACAGGTGCATCTCGCTTTCACCATGACGGCGCAGATCGGTCGCATGCATATGCAGGCAGAAGGCGCAGCCGTTGATCTGCCACACGCGGAATTTCACCAGTTCGAGCAGCGTGTGGTCGAGGCCGCTTTTGGTGAAGCTTTGCTCCAGCGCCATCATGGCCTTGATCGCTTCCGGGGCCAGAGCGTGTGGGTTGGCGATACGGGGTGTCATGGTCGGTCTCCTTGGGTTCCGACACCATGACGAGACAGCGGGGACCAACGTGACATGCCGGTCCAGGATTTTCGCCCGCTGCCCCGCTACGCTAGATCGCGTAGCCGCTTCCGCATCCGGGTCAGCGGTACGACGACGCCATCGACATGGGTATCGGAGCGCTCAACCGGCTCGTAACCGCAGGCTGCGTAGAGCGGTACGCCGCCCGCCGTGCCCATCAGTTCGACGGCGGCGAAACCCTCCGCCCGTGCTGCTTGCTCGCAGCGGTCGAGGATCATCCGGCCGATCCCGCGCCGGACATGGTCCGGGTGCGTGTACATGGCGCGGATGCGCGCGGCGTCCTTCGCCGGATCGAGCAACGCCGGGTCGCGCAACTCGGTGCTATGGTCGCCGCCATAGAGCGTCGCACGGCGGCTCCATCCGCCGCAGCCGACCGGCACGCCATGGCTCTCGACGACGAAGTACGTGCCGTCGCGCACCAATTGCGTGTCGAGTCCCATCACCGAGCGGCTGGCGACGATCTGTGCCGGTGTCAGCACCGCCGTCTGGCCGCGATCGATCGACAACGTCATCAGATCGCGCAGTGCCCCGAGGTCAACTTCGGTTGCAAGGCGGATTGTCAGGACGCCGGTCACGCCGCCAACTCCAGCCGCCAGGTCTCGCCCTGAAGTGGAACGCCGAATCGCTCATGCATCGCCGTCTCGACGCACGCGAAACCGTGCGCGGCATAGAGGCGGCGCGCGGACTCCAGCACGGTGTGGGTCCATAGCGTCACCGCGCGATAGCCCGTTTCCCGTGCGAAGGTGACGCAAGCGCCTACCAGCGTATCGCCGATGCCCCGGCGGCGGGCGAAGGGCTCGACATGCAGCAGCCGCAGCCGGGCGATATCGTCGCCCTCGTCGGTGACGAACACCGCGCCCGCCATCACCCCGTCGATCTCGGCGACCCAGCATTGCTCGCGCTCGGGATTGAAGTCGCGCAGGAACGCCGCGGTCACCTCGCTTTCGATCACCTCCAGTTCGCGACCCCAGCCATGGCTTTCGGCATAGAGGAGCGACTGGCGCGCCGCGATCAGCGCTGGCTCGCCGGTACGGAAGGGCCGGATGACGAACGGCCCACCCGATGCGGGATCGAGCATCAGTCTCGCACGCGTCAGTGCCTCGACCAGATCGCGCCGCCCCTGCCCTTCCACCGTGCCGAGCAGATCGCCGACGGCATGGCTCTGGCGGTGGTCGAGCGTGCCGAAGGCCTCACGTCCCGCCTCGGTCAGCCGCAGGTCACGCGCACGGGCGTCATTGTCGCGGCGCACGCGCACGATCCAGCCGCGCTTCTCGAAGCGTGCGACCAGGCGGCTGAGATAGCCCGCGTCCGTGCCCAGCGCGTCCTGCAACACGCTGGCGGTAACCGGCTCGCGCGTGGCGATCTCGAACAGCAAACGGGCTTCGGGCAGGCTCGCCTCAGTGCCCAGGAACCGTGCATCGAGCGCGCCGATCGTCTGGGTGTAGAAGCGGTTGAACCGGCGGATGGCGGTGACGTCTGCATCTTCCATGTCCGCCATGCTGGATCAGTTTACTTGACGAAGTCAAGTATCAGGGCAGTGCAGGCTCTGCCACCAGTTGCGCGCGCATCGCCGCCGCATCCCGCCCCGGCGGCGCCCCGAACAGGCGGCGATAGTCGCGGCTGAACTGCGACAGGCTTTCGTAACCGATCGCGAAGCCGACCCGCGCGACCTCCTCGGCGGCGACCAGGCGGCGGCGTGCTTCCTGCAAGCGGACCTGCTTCTGGAACTGCACCGGCGTCATCGTCGTCACCGCCTTGAAGTGGCGGTGGAAGCCGGGGACGCTCATGCCCGCCAGGGCCGCTAGGTCGGCCACGCGCAGCGTCTCGGCATAATGGTCGCGGATGAACGCCGTCGCGCGGCCGATCCGCGCGGCATGGGTGTCGACGAGTCCCATCTGGCGCAGCGCCGATCCCAGCGCGCCTCCGAGCAGCCGCCAGACGATCTCGCGCCGGATCAGCGGGGCGAGCACCGCCTGGTCGGCCGGATGGTCGAGCAGTTCGAGCAGACGTCTTAGAGGATCGCGCAACGCCGGGTCGTGGTCGCTCGTCGCCAGCGCGTTGAAGGCGGCGGCCGGGCCCGGCACGCTCACCTGCTCCGCCACCAATTCGGCCACCGTCACCGGCTCGATCGCCAGCGACAGCGCCAGATAGGGAGCGTCGGCACTCGCCCGCACGATGCGTGACGTGACCGGCAGGTCGACCGAGGCGAGCAGGCATTGCCCCTCGGAATAGTGATAGGGCGTCGGCCCCAGCATCGACATCTTCGCGCCCTGCACGACGAGACAGAAGGACGGCCGATCGACCGAGCGGATGATGCCGGTCGGCTCCTCCGCGCGGGTGATGAGCAGGCCCGGGATCGGCGTTTCGCGACCATGGACGAACCAATGGCGCTCGATCAGTTGGGCAAGGTCGGACAGCGTCGTCATGCCTGGCATGGTAGCTTCGCCAGGCACCGAATGCACCGGCGCGTGCATCACTTTGATAGGATCGGGCAGGACTTTGATCGGATCGACGTCGCGGCGCCCAGCGTTCGCAGCGTATCTCCGGCTCATCCATTCCAACAGGAGTATCTTTCCATGCGTATGCGCCAGCTCGGCCATAGCGGCCTGTTCGTGTCCGAACTCTGCCTCGGCACCATGACCTTCGGCGGCAGTGAGGGCATCTGGGGCCAGATCGGCCAGCTCCGCCAGGACTAGGCGGACGCGCTCGTGAAGACCGCGCTCGATGCCGGCATCAACTTCATCGACACCGCCAATGTCTATGCGGGCGGCGAGAGCGAGCGCATCCTGGGCCAGTCGCTCAAGAACCTCGGCGTCGCCCGCGACGATGTCGTGATCGCGACCAAGGTGCTGGGGCCGATGGGTGATGGTCCCAATGCGCGGGGCGCCTCGCGCGGCCATATCCTCAGCCAGTGCAAGCAGAGCCTCCAGCGGCTCGGCCTCGACCATATCGACCTCTATCAGATCCATGGCATCGATCCCGCCACGCCGATCGAGGAGACGCTGGAGGCGCTCGACACGCTCGTCCGTCACGGTCACGTCCGCTATCTGGGCCTGTCCAACTGGGCGGCGTGGCAGGTAGTGAAGGCGGTCGGCATCGCGGCGGCGCGGCGGCTCGCGCCGATCCTCTCGCTCCAGGCCTATTACACTTTGGTCGGCCGCGACCTGGAACGCGAGTGTGGATCGGCGTGGAAAAGGGACCCCGGTAGCGGGGTGATCGGCGTCGAAAAGGGACCCCTCATCCCGTTGGTCTAGGCTGTTCGCTTGGCGGTGTGTCAGGCGGCGAGATCGGGATGCTGGTATTGGAGACGGTGTTGAGGATCCGGCGCGAGCACGCGTCGGGGAAGGCCATCAAGGCGATAGCGCGGGACCTGCACCTGTCGCGCAAGGTGGTGCGCAAGGCGATCCGGGCGCCGGAAGCGGACATGGGGTATCGGCGGGAGGTACAGCCGCTGCCGAAGCTGGGGCCATTTCAGGCGCGACTGGATGCGTTGCTGGAGGAAGATGAGGCACGGCCGCGGCGCGAGAAGCTGCGCCTCACGCGCATCCACGACCTGCTGCTGCGCGAGGGGTTCGACGGCTCGTACGACGCGGTGCGGCGTTATGCGGCCCGCTGGCGCCGGGCGCGACGTCGCGATGTGATGAATGCGCCGGCGTTCATCCCGCTGCTGTTCCGGCCGGGCGAGGCTTACCAGTTCGACTGGAGCCACGAGGACGTGGAGATTTCGGGCAAGCCGATGCGGGTAAAGGTCGCGCATGTCCGGCTATGCGCGTCGCGGGCAATGTATGTGCGAGCCTATCCCCGCGAGACACAGGAGATGCTGTTCGACGCGCATGCGCGGGCGTTTGCCTTCTTCGGAGGTGTGCCGACGCGCGGCATCTACGACAACATGAAGACGGCGGTCACGAGCGTGTTCACGGGCAAGGAGCGTGTCTTCAACCGGCGCTTCCTGGTCATGGCCAACCATTACATGGTCGAGCCGACCGCCTGCTCGCCGGCGTCGGGCTGGGAGAAAGGTCAGGTCGAGAACCAGGTGCAAACCGCACGCGGCCGCTTCTTCCAGCCACGCCTGCGATTTACCAGCCTCGAGGAGCTGAACGGTTGGCTGGAGGCCGAGTGTCGGCGCTGGGCAGAGTTGCACCAGCATCCCGAGCAGAAGGAACTGACGGTTGCTCAGGCCTGGGCTGCCGAGCGCAGCGTGCTCCAGCCTGTTGTCGCACCCTTCGACGGCTTTCATGAGAGCGAGCATGCGGTAAGCGGCACATGCCTCATCAGCTTCGACCGCAATCGCTACTCCGTTTCTGCCAGGGTGGTGCGACGTGCCGTTCAGGTCCGCGCCTATGCCGACCGCATCGTCGTGCGCTGCGACGGTGAAGTCGTCGCCGACCATCCCCGGTTCTTCGGCCGCGACCGGACCATCTACGACCCGTGGCACTATCTGCCGGTGCTGGTGACCAAGCCGGGTGCCCTGCGCAACGGCGCACCGTTCCAGGGCTGGGAGTTGCCGCCTGCGCTGGCACGACTGCGGCGCAAGCTTGGCACCGGCGACGATGCCGACCGGCGGTTCGTGCGGGTGCTGGCAGCGGTGCTCGACGACGGGCTGGAGGCGGTAGAAGTGGCCGTGCGCGAAGCATTGCTGGCCGGCGTCGCCAGCGACGACGTCATCGTCAACATCCTGGCCCGCCGGCGCGAACCGCCGCGACCGCTGACTATTGTCACGCCAGAAGATCTGGCGCTGCGCCATCCGCCCCGTGCCGACTGCAACCGCTATGACAGCCTGCGAGGTCTCCATGCAGCGGCATGAGATGATGACGGCCATGGCCGAGTTGGGGCTGAAGGGCATGGCTGGCGCCTTCGACGAGGCGGTCACTACCGGTCTCCAGCGCAAGCGCACGACCATGGAGGTCCTGACCGACCTGCTGCGTGCCGAGGCGACGCACCGCCATGCAGCCTCGGTCCGTTACCGGATGTCGGCCGCCAGGTTACCCGCGGTGAAGGACCTCGACGCCTTCGTCTTCGGCGACACTCCCATCAACGAGGGACTGGTGCGCTCGCTGTACAGCGGCTCGTTTCTTCCGGGCCAACGCAACGTCGTGCTGGTCGGTGGAACGGGTACCGGCAAGACGCATCTCGCCACCGCCATCACTGCCAATGTGGTACGAGCCGGCGCCCGCGGACGCTACTTCAACACAGTGGACCTGGTGAACCGGCTCGAGGAGGAAACGCGCCTCGGCAAGGCCGGCACGCTGGCGGCCCAGCTTTCGCGCCTCGATCTCGTGGTGCTCGACGAGCTTGGCTACCTGCCGTTTGCACGCTCGGGCGGTCAACTGCTCTTCCACCTCGTCAGCAAGCTCTACGAGAAGACCTCGGTCATCGTCACCACCAACCTGGCCTTTGGTGAGTGGCCGACCGTCTTTGGCGACCCCAAGATGACCACCGCGCTGCTCGACCGCATTACCCACCATTGCGACATCGTCGAAACCGGCAACGACAGCTGGCGCTTCAAACATCGAAGCTGAAGCCTGGGGCACCGGCAGAGAACGCTTCGTGCTGGTTGCGCCTCCGGTCGGGCTACGCCCGCCCTACGCCGCAACCAGCACGAACAGTGCGCCCGTCATACCCGTTACGCTGCTCGACGAAGGGGGTCCCTTTTGGACGCCGATAGGGGGTCCTTTTTGGACGCCGATTGACAAACGCGAGATCGTACCGATGCTGCGTTCGGAGAAGATCGGGCTGATGGTGTGGAGCCCGCTGGCCGGCGGGTATCTGTCGGGCAAATATGACGGCGAGGGCCAGGCGGCGGACGGGCGGCGCGCGAATTTCGACTTTCCGCCGGTCGATCGCACCCGTGGTTCGGTGGTGATCCCCGAGATGCGCCGCATCGCCGAGGCGAAGGGCTGCACCGTCGCGCAGGTCGCGCTTGCCTGGCTGCTCCACCAACCGGTGGTTACGAGCGTGATCGTCGGGGCCAAGCGGGTCGATCAGCTCACCGACAATATCGCCGCGACCGAGGTGTCGCTCGACGCGGATGATCTCGCCGCGCTTGATGCGGTGACCAAGCTGCCGGCAGAATATCCCGGCTGGATGCTCGAGCGCCAAGGCGGCTATCGCGCCTGACAGTCGCCGGTTCGGCGGGATGGCTCTCGACTGTCCCGGCGCGTCGGACCTTTCGGCCAATAAGGCAGCGGATCACCCAGGCAGGATACGGCCCGTCCGGGCGGCATGGGCAAAGGCCGGAAAGCCGAATGCCTCCGCCTGACGCGCCGCGATCTCATAGTCATAAGGCACGCCGTGCAGTTGGGCTGCCTGAGCAGCCCCCACCGGGTGGTCCGGCTTGTTAGTTAGTGCATTGTCGTCTCCGCCGCCATTGCCGGGCGTAGGTGGAGCGAAGCGGAACCGGAGGCCGGTAATGGCGGTGTCACCGCTTCCGGGGCCGGCGGGCGGTAGCCCAGGCTGCTGTGCGGCCGGACGGTGTTGTAGTGACGGCGCCACGCCTCGATCAGCACCCTGGCCTCCGCGAGGCTGTAGAAAATCTCGCCATTGAGCAGTTCGTCGCGAAGCGACCCGTTGAAGCTCTCGTTATAGCCGTTCTCCCATGGCGAGCCCGGGGCGATGTAGAGCGTCTTCACGCCGATCTGGCCGAGCCAGGTCTGGACGGCGGTGGCGATGAACTCGCTGCCGTTGTCCGACCTGATGTGCGCTGGCGGACCGCGTTCGATGAACAGGTCGGCCAACGCGGCCAGCACGTCTTCGTGGCGCAGCTGACGTGACACGACCAGTGCCAGGCACTCGCGACTGGCCTCGTCGATGATGGTCAGGATGCGGAACTTGCGCCCATCGTGGGTACGCTCCTCGACGAAATCATAGGCCCAGACATGCCCCGGATACTCTGGTCGAAGCCGGATGCAGGAGCCGTCATTGAGCCAGAGCCGACCGCGTTTCGGTTGGCGCTGCGGCACTTTCAGCCCCTCGCGCCGCCAGATCCGCTCGACCCGCTTGTGGTTCACCGACCAGCCCGCCGCATGCAGCAGTGCGGTTACCCGACGGTAACCGTAGCGCCCATACTGCTTTGCCACCGCGACGACGTCGTCGGTGAGCGCCTGCTCATCATCTGCCCCGCACGGCACTTTGCGCTGCGTTGACCGGTGCTGGCCAAGCACGCGGCACACGCGCCGCTCGGACACGGCCACCACCTCCCGGACCTGGTCGATGCAGCGCCGGCGCCGTGCGGGGCTCAGAAGTTTCCCTTCGCCGCCTCCTGCAGGATGAGCTTGTCCAGCGTTAGATCCGAAATCGCACGCCGCAGCCGGGCGTTCTCCTTCTCCAGATCCTTCATCCGACGCGCCTGATCCGTCTTCAGGCCACCATATTCCTTGCGCGTAAGCGTCCGGTGAAGGCGTCGCGTCAGGCGGGACGGTAGTTCCACGGCAGCAGTTCATTGATCTGGCGGGCTGGATGGTCGGCGATGCGGCTGATGGTGTCGGTCAGCCATGCCTCGGGGTCGACGTCGTTGAGCCTGGCGGTTTCCACAAGGCTGTAGATGCCGGCGGCGCGGTGGCCGCCCTGGTCGGAGCCGGCGAACAGCCAGTTCTTGCGACCGACGGCAATACCGCGCAACGAGCGCTCGGCGGCATTGTTGTCGATCTCAAGGCGGCCATCGTCCGCATAGCGGGTAAGCGCCGTCCAGCGGGCGAGCGCATAGCGGATGGCGACCGCGAGGTCGGAGCGTCGGGACAGCTTCGGTCCGGTCGCGTCGAGCCACTGACGGAACGCATCGAGCAGCGGTCCAGCTCTGGTCTGGCGTACGTGTCGTCGCTCGTCCGGGGGCCGACCGCGCACGTCCTGTTCGACCGCATAGAGGCTGGCGATATGGTCCAGCGCCTCGCGGGCCGTGGCGGAGCCGGTTGCGGCATGGACGTCGAAGAACTTGCGCCTGACATGCGCCCAACAGGCTACCTCTGCGATGCGCTCGCCATAGAGCCTGTCGAACCCGGCATAGCCATCGGCGTGCAGATCGCCCTGGAATGTTCGCAAGTGCGCGACGGGGCGTTCGCCCTTGCGGTCGGGCGCGTAGCGAAACAGCACGGCAGGCGGGGCCTCGCCGCCAGCCCCGCGCTCGTCGCGCACATAGGTCCACAGCCGGCCCGTCCTGGTGCGACCGGCGCCGGGGGCCAGAACCGGCACGGGCGTGTCGTCGGCGTGGAGGGTTACGCCACCCATGACGTGGCGCTCGAGCGCGTCGACCAGCGGGTCGAGGAGCGCGGCCGAGCGCCCGACCCAGTCGGCGAGGGTGGAGCGGGCAAGGTCGACGCCCTGGCGCGCGTAGATGCCCGACTGGCGATAGAGCGGCAGATGGTCGGCGTATTTGGACACCAGCACATGTGCGAGCAGCCCGGCACCGGGCCGACCCCGCTCGATGGGCATGGACGGCAGCGGCGCCTGCACGATGCGCTCGCATGACCGACAGCTCAGCCGCGGCCGGACGTGGCGCACGACCCGGAATGAGGCGGGCACATAGTCGAGCTGCTCCGTGACGTCCTCACCCATACGCCGCATGGCACCACCGCAGTCGGGGCATACGCACGGTGCGTCATGCACGACCTCGGTGCGGGGCAAATGGTCGGGCAGCGGCTGTCGATACGGCTTGGCGGTCTCCCGTCTCCGGGTGGCCACCGGCATCGCCGCCGTGGCGGCTTCCGCCTCGCGTTCCTCCAACCCTAGTTCCAGCTGGTCAGCCTGATGCGTCAATTTCTCCGACGAACGGCCGAAGGCCATGCGCCGCAGCCGCGCGACCTGCATCCGCAACTGCTCCAGCTCGGCGCCGACAGCAATGAGCATGGCCTTCAGGAGGGCGATATCGTCGGGCAGCGAGGCGGCATCGGGCGACACGCCTGCTTATACCAGAACAGTCGTGCCGATACACGCGAAAGCCGCAGGAAACCGTGCTTTTTACCAGGCCAGGGTCGGCTGCGAGGACCGGATCGGATGCCGCCAGTCCACCCCTTCGAGCAGCATCGACAACTGCGCCGGGGTCAGCACTGCGACGCCGTCCGCGGTCGTCGGCCAGGTGAACCGACCACGCTCCAGACGCTTGGCATGGAGGACGAGGCCCTGACCATCCCACCACAGCAGCTTGACCAGATCGCCGCGCCTGCCCCGGAAGGCGTACACCGCACCCCCGAACGGATCCTGGCGCAGCCGCTGCTGCACCAGCGCCGCCAGTCCGTCGAAACCCTTGCGCATGTCCGTGACCCCGGCCGCCAGATACACCCGGACGCCGCTCGGCGGCCCGATCAAGCGAACCCGGCCAGCACGGCCTTCAGCACCCGCGCGTCGATGGGAGGTGCCAGGCGGATGCGCTGCCCGGCCGGGCCGACCACCTCCACCACACCCGGTCCGAGCGGCTCCGGCTGCGGCGCCATGGGCACGTTCGCCACCTCGACCGGCACGAACGCCGCGCCCGGCAAGGGCAAAGCTTCGCTTGCGACCCCGTCGCGCAGCAGCGTGCGTCGCCAGCGGTACACCAGCGACGTGCACACCCGGTGACGCCGTGCCACGTCCAGCACGCTCGCCCCCGGCATCATCGCCTCCGACACGATCCGCGCCTTGTCATCGTCGCTGAACCGTCGCCGCGGCTCTGCCCCAACCATCTCGATAATTCGCGTCGCCATAATGCCGCACCGGTGCCTGCCACAGTGCCGCACCTGTGGCTTGCGCATCACCTCGTCAGCAAGGCGGGGAACACCGGACGCTTACCCTTGCGCCAGCGATAGTAGGTCTGCTCGCTGACCGCGATCCGCCGGCATGCCTCCGCGGTCGTGCCGCCCTGGCCCAGCACGATCTCCACCTCACGCAGCTTGCCGATGATCTCCTCCGGCTTGTGCTTCTTCGCAGGCATTCGTTGTCCCTTCCTTGGTCCAGACTGTCATAGTCGATGGACCACTCAGAAGGGGGCAGCTCATCAATTGGAACGGGATGAATGATACTTATCCGACTGATGTGACGGTGCGGATTATCAGCGCTACCGATAGCAACACCTGCGCGATTTCATTCGAGGGGTCGGGCGGTCTGATGGTGATGCGCGGCTGCATCTGGTCGCAAGGCTATCTGCATTGGGGGTGCCAGAACGGGAAGATCGACGGCTGCTGGGGCATGGGCATTCAGTTTGCCGCCGGGAGCGTGAACACCACGGAAATCAGTTCGGGGTATATCTATCCCAACACGGCGCGCGGAACGCTGCTGTGGTCGGAAAGCTACGCAAACTTCCAGTCGGTACGTGCGCTGACGATTACTGCGACCCAGATGATTACCTTCCAGCCGACTGAAACGTACAGCAACCTGAACATGTATTCTATGATTAAGTATCAGGGGTGCGAGTTCCTGGGGCCGGGGACCACCATGCTCGGGCCTAACAGCCGTTCGGACAGCTTCGCGACTGTCCTGGTCAAGCTTGAAGGCGGCAAGCATACCGGAAGCCTGTCGCTCAACGATCGGGCGGGCCATCGGTATATCATCGAGGGCTTCATCAACGACTCCACCGGGTTAGTGGTACCGAACGATAAGACGTTTGTGCCGCTCGTGGGCGGTCAGACGGTAACGGGTGTCGGCACGTACACCACCAACACCGGCAAATGGTGGCGCGAGGGCAACCGCGTTTTCTTCGAGATGCGTATCACGTGGACGGCGCAAGGCGGGTCCGGCCCGATGTTCATTTATGACCTGCCGCTTCCTGCGGTCGGGTCGAACACTGCGGCGCGGATCGCGTATGCGGGCAACACCTTTGGTGTGCCTGCCTACGCACTTATCTCGGGCACCATCATCACCTTTTTCAACGCTTCGACGGGGGCGGCGCTGGCGCTCACCGCCACGGGTGATCTCGTACTCTCCGGCGATTATCAGGTGGCGGCATAATGGTCATTCTCACTGCACTGATTGCGCGCGCGCATACCTATTATTTCCGAGGTTCCGCAAACTCTTATGAATGGGCCAGTAACCGAGCTTTGGCTGCGCAGTATCCCGATGAGCAGAGCGCATTGACTGACCTGAGCGGGTCGCCTGCGGTCTATGATCACTACACAGTACGGGCGAAAGTTTCACCCGCCTGAGTGACGCGCAGCCGGACGCTAATCCGGCAGGAGATAAGTGATGGATCACCCGCAGCACTGCCAGCATCTGGCGGAGCAGATTACAACCGAGACGGACGAGGCGGAGCGTGAACGCCTGCGCGATCGGTTCAGGGACGAGTGCCAGGATGATCCGGTGACGCTGGAAGAGCCAGCGGTGTCGGCTTTGGATAGCGGTCCGACCTCCCCTGCTCCGCCCCCACCTCCCAAGAAGGGCGGCTGATCGATGCTGCCGTTCTTTGCCACGCTGCTCGCCTTGTTGCTGGTCGGCATGATCCGCAACGATGGGCGCATGGCTGGGACGGCGGGTATCCTGCTGGTCAACTGGCTGATTGAAGTCGGCATGATCACGCTGACGGGCGAGCAGTTTCCTTTGACGGTCCCCCGGTTTCTCATCCGGGCATGATGCGAGTTTCCGGTTTGCATGACGGTCCCCCGGTTTCTCATCCGGGCATGATGCGAGTTTCCGGTTTGCATCCGTCGGGGTTAACCCCGACGGATGCAGCATATTCGGCTGGCGTGAGCCAGCCAAGCGCCGTGTGAGGACGGCTCTCGTTATAGTCCCGCCGCCAGGCCTCGATCTTGGCACGAGCGTCCGCCAGCGACAGGAACCAGTGGCTGTTCAGGCACTCGTCGCGAAGCCGGCCGTTGAAGCTCTCGACGAAGGCGTTGTCGGTCGGTTTGCCCGGCCGCGAGAAATCGAGCGTGACGCCGTTCTCATACGCCCATCGGTCGAGCGCCTTCGAGATGAACTCCGGGCCATTGTCCACCCGAATGGTCTTCGGTGCACCACGTACTGACGCGATCCGCGTCACCGCCGCGACAACCTGCTCGCCCTTGATGCCCTGATCGACGTCGATCGCCAGCGCCTCGCGGGTGAACGCATCGACCACCGTCAGTGCCCGCAGCCGCCGGCCATCGAACAAGGCATCCGAGACAAAGTCCATCGACCACATCTCGTTGGGCGCCGAGGCCGCAGGCTGGCGTTCGCGGTTCGCCGCGCTGACGTTGCGACGGGGACGCTTGAGCCGAAGGCTCAATCCATCCTCCCGATATAGCCGGTAAACCCGCTTGTGATTCACCAGCCAGCCCTCCCTGCGCAGCAGGATGTAGATCCGAAAATAGCCATAGCGCACCCGTGCTGCCGCCAGATCGTGGATGCGCAGCCGCAGCGGCGCCTGGTCCGGCTTGTGCGACACGTAGCGCACCGATGAGCGGTCGACGCCGAGCGCGAGGCAACTGCGCCGCTCGCTGACGCCGTGGGACGCCTGGACGTACGCGACGATCTCGCGCCGTCGCCCAGGCGTCAGAGCTTTTTTGCTAGGACATCCTGCAGGATATGCTTGTCCAGGCTCAGATCCGCGACGAGCTGCTTCAGCTTGCGGTTCTCGTCCTCGAGTTGCTTGACCCGCCGCAGCTCGCCGACGCCCAGCCCGCCATACACCTTCTTCCAGCGATAAAAGGTCTGCTCCGATACGCCCATACGGCGGATGACCTCCGCCACCGGCGTGCCCGTCTCCGCCTGCTTCAGCGCAAACGCAATCTGCTCTTCCGTGTATCTCGACTTCTTCATGTCCCAGCTCCTTGCCCGCAGGCTTCAAAGGGCCGGAAAACTCTCACTCAGCTTGGATGAAAAAATAGGGAGGACGTCACCTTGGATGCTGTTCCTGACGGTCGATTATGTGTCCGCACTCGGCATCCTGGGTATAACCTACAGCCGTTGGCAGATGGCTATCATCGTCATCTACGCGGCTCAGGCCTGCTGCCATGCTGCCTATGGAGCTTCGGACGGCAAGGCGTGGGCTCAATATGAATATTGGTGGGCACTGACATACACCGGGTGGGCACAGCTCGCCGCAATGGGGGGCTGGATCATTTATGCGCTGGTTGGCTGTCCTGGGGGCGCTGGCAGCCGCCTATCATCTCATATTCGTGGTCGTCTCGTACGCCAGGAGGATCGGCCGTGATCGAAGCACTGCGCGCGATTAACGCGATCGTCTGGATCGTGGTTCTGGCAGCCCTGTTCCGGCCTATGAAGCGGGCTGTCTGGACCGGCGGCGCGAGTCCAAGTCAGAAGATATTGGCGGTCGTCTGGTGGCTGGCGTTTAACCGGGTCTGCTTTGCCTGCGTGTCGCAGTATACGCCTGATGAATGGGCGGCGCTGGCCTTCTGCTACATCTTCGCGACCGCAGGCGGCATTGCTATGCTGATCGTTGCCCGGAGTGCGCAACGTGGCTGATGGCCCGATTCCCGTCGAGGTCGTGAAGGCGTGGACGCCGGGCGCTTACGCTGGCTGGGCGGCCGTCATAATCCAGTGCTTCATCGCGCTCGGTCTCGTCATCAAGAAGGGCCCGGAATGGCTTGATCGCTGGCTCAGCAAGCGGCGTCAGGATGCAGACATCGATCTTCAAGAACGGGCAGCGATAGCGGCTGAGAAGGCGGCCGAAAAAGCATCCGAAGCAGTAGAGGCGGCAAACGTAGCCGCACGGATCGATGCGCTTGAGGATCGCGTGACCCGTATGGGGCAAGCTGTGTCGTTCCTGATGAACGCTGCGATCACAGCCACCAACGCTCTGCCTGAGGGGCACCCGGCGATCGCGCAAAGCCGTGAACTGATCGGCTTGGCCGCGTCCGCCATCGGTGGTGACGACCCATACAGCAAGGCCCTGTCGCGGCTCGCGAATGTGAAGGGAGTGGGAGAATGACCGACAGCCGCACAGCCCTATTCGACGCGATCCGGCCATTCGCGCCCGACCGCAAATTCCTGTCCAGCCATATCCAGGTGATTGACGCGCTGGCCGATGCATTCGGGATACAGAGAATGGACGCTCGCAAGACCTCTGCCACCGGCCGCAACCTAATCCGTGATTTTGAGGGTGAGCGTCTAACCGCGTATCCAGATCCCGGCACTGGGGGCGATCCGTGGACGATCGGCGTGGGCCATACCGGGGCTGACGTGCACAAGGATCTGACGATCACCAAGGATCAGTCGGACAAGCTGCTGAGCGAGGACCTGGCGCGGTTCGAGGCGGGGGTGAACAAGCTCGCTCCGAAGACTACGCAGGCGCAGTTCGACGCGCTGGTGTCGTTCTCGTTCAACGTCGGCCTCGGCAATCTCGGTAGCTCGACGCTGCTCAAGAGGCACAATGCTGGCGACTATACCGGCGCCCAAGCGGAGTTCGCCAAGTGGAACAAGGCTGCTGGCAAGGTCATGCCCGGGCTGACCCGTCGCCGGGCTGCCGAGGCTGCGCTGTATGGGGGTAAGGCATGAACTCGGAGCAAACTCGCCTGGAGGTGGGCCTCTACGCGCTCATTGCCGTTATCGCGGGCGTGCTGGCCGGCCTATCGATCCGCAGCAATGACGCGGCCGGGGCCGCTGCATGGTCCGCGCTGCTGATGGCGATCGTCAACGCGATCAAGGAAGCCCGCCAGTCCCGCACCATCGATCGAATGGGCCAGCAGCTTGGCCCCAACACGGAGCAACCCAAATGAACCTCAGCAAAGCCCTGAAATCCATCGTGCGCGTGGTGAAGGAGAACCCGCAGGCGGCGATCATCGTGGGGACGGTGCTGTTCCCCGGTCTGGCGAAGAAGGTCGTGCCAGTGATTGTAGCGGCTACGACTAAGCCTGAGCCGGAATAATCGCTGCGAGGGGCATGTACTGGCTCAGGTCCCGAAGGACATACCTAGGATCGGTGAAGCACTACCTAGCCCGCCTATATCACCGTGTCGATTAGCGCTTTTGGCCTCGCAGCGACACATCCCCGCTAGCATTTCTGGTCGAGTCGTGTAAAGTGCTGTTTCGCGCCGGTGAAGGCTTAACAGCTTGCCCGGAAGTGGTGACGACGACCCGAGAAGAACGGTTTCATCCACGGTTGAGCAAAAGCCCATCCACGGTTGGCCCGGGCCGGTGAAACTCCGGATAAGTCGTGGCCCGCTGCTGGCCGTGGTAGGCGGGAAGTGACGGGGATTAGATGCCGACCGTGGGCATAACCAGCCTCAAGCGGTAACGGACCCTCCCACAGCAGCACCCCATTCAGGCCCCCCGCTCTGCTTCGGCATCGGGCTTTGCAGAGGGTGGCGCTACGGTGTTACCCTCAACCTCCGCAGGTATTCCCATATCGCGGGCGATCCGCTCGCCATGAGCCCGCAAAAAACGGGAATCGAGGAATCGAGCAAGGCGCGCGCCAGCGGTAGCTTCGCGCTCCATTTCAGACACGCTGATCGGCTCGCTTGTTCCTTGATGCTCATCGGTGCCGACAAGGACGTATCCCTGCGGTCGATCAGTACCGCACATGAACTGCATGACCTGATACGGCATCACCCCTCCTCCTTCTTCACCACCTTATACCCCGCGTCCTCGATCGCGCGGAGGGCGGCGGTGGCGGCGTTACGATAATGGAAGCTACCCGTGTCTGGGTTGGACCAGTATCCTTCCTCAGCCACCCGCCCATTGTGATCGACCTTGGCCACAGCCCGCGCCACAGCCTCGACCAGCGGGTTATCGGTCATGCGTATTTCCTTTCCATCCGCAGATTGGCCCGTCGAACGGCCGCCGCGATCAATGCTCGGTAATCTTTCGATGCGTGGCGCTTAGGATGCCATGTCAGGTAGACCCACTTCGGCAGCACCCACCAGTACAGGCGCATCACCCCTCCCCTCCCCCATGCGCGCGGGCGCGAATTATCCCGCGATACCGCTGCGTCCTTCGAGCGCCGCACATACGGCAATACCGAACCGAGAATGTCTCCTTTGCCAACACACGCTCCCATGGTGTCCAACTATGGAAGCATGAAATGCCCTTATTCATGGCCCTGGCTCCTGATGGCGGTGGCGATGCCTCGCACGATCGGGATGACGTGCCACTCGTTTGACGGATAGTTCTCCGCAATCCCCGCATCCCGCTCCTGTTGCGCCTTCTCGGCGGCTTGGCGGTGGCGGGCGAGGATTTCAGCGAGCACATTGATGGCATAGCTGGGGTATTCAGCATCGGCGCTATCGAGGATGTCGCGAAATTCCTCAGCCTCATTTATGTCGCACTGCTCGACCTTCACGTCAGTCATGGTCGTCATCCTCTTCTGGATACCAAGCATCGCACTCTGGACAGCAGCTTAATTCGTTCATGGCGCGGAAGGCGGACCATATATCCGGATGCGTGCTGACCGCCGTGATCGGCAGGCCCATGTCATCCTCAAGGTCGAGCTGCCAGCAACCAACTCGTGATGGATGCCGAACGGATAGAGCGTCGTCGGCAGCTGCGTTTCCGGATCGCGCCGGTCCTCCAGCCATGACGGCTTAGCATTAAGCGTGGTCATGCGACCGACTCGGGGAGGCCATCGCCAACCCGCTCCGGGACTATTCCGTGGTTTCGATTTCCCATGATTTCCACCTGTCTCCGGTCTGTTCCGGTTTCAGATGGCTGGCGACGCTTTTGTCAGCGCAAGAATGGCGGAAAACAGCCATTCTGGTCGGGGAGACAGGATTCGAACCTGCGACATCCTGCTCCCAAAGCAGGCGCGCTACCAGACTGCGCCACTCCCCGACAGGCGGTTGCCCTTAGGGGAAGCGGGCGGCCGGACGCAAGGGCTATTTCAGTCCGATCACAGGTTCGCCTGCTCTTCGATGGGCAGGTCGGCATCGGGCGGGTAATAGAGCCCGGCGCATTCTTCACGCAGGCATCCGCCCTCGATCACGATGTCATCGCGATAGGCGTCGGCGATGAAGCTCAGCGTATCGACATGCCGCGCCTCGAAATACATGTCGTGGACGTCCTCGCGTCCGGCTCCATAGACAACGCGGCCGACCTTCGACCAGATCGACGCCATGGTGCACATGCCGCAGGGCTGCAACGTCGAGTAGAGCGTCGCGCCGCGCAACTCCATTTCCCCCTCCCCTTCGCAGGCACGGCGGATCGCCATCATTTCGGCATGGGCGGTGGCGTCGGGCAGTTCGTGCGTCTGGTTCCGCTCGGCGGCCAGAACGCGACCGTCCAGCACGATCACCGATCCAAGTGGCGAGGTGGATGGGTCGGAGCCCTTCGAACGCGCGACATCGATCGCCATCCGCATCCAATGTTCGTCTTCGGAAGTCATAGGCACCGAACGCCGAATCGACGCTTATGCTCCCGCTTCGTCAGGCGGTTTCCCCAAAGCCCTAAACGCTTCACGGCAGGGACAAAGATCAAACCTCTCGATAGTGGAAATAACGGAAGTCGGCATGGCGCCCCGTCCCCGCCATATCCTGACAGGCCATCCCGACAAAGCTGCCCGTGAAATTGGGCAGGCCGGCCAGCGTCGCCTCGTCCGACAACAGGCCGGCATCGAAGGTCTCGGCCAGCCACTGCCAATCCCCCTCCCCCACCGCGCGAAAGGCGAAGCGCAGCGTCTCGTGATCGACGGCGGCATGCAGTTCGATAGGCCCGTCCGGCGCGGCGATCGGCGCGCTGAGCAAACTCTGCCCGTCGCCCGTCGGCAGGACGGACAGCACCTGGACCAGTCTTTGGCCCACATCGTCGGCGGTGATGTGCAGATAATGGAATTTGGTGCTGTTATAATAGCAGACGAGCCCAGCCGCCTGCTGGAAATGCTCCGGCTCGAACTCCACCAAGGTCGTCGCATCATAGCGGAATGCGGTCGGACGGCGCGCGACCAACGCCTGCTCGAAATGGCTGCCGATCGTATCGCGACCGTAGAGCCGCAAATGGCCCGGCCGTTCGGTCAGGTTGAACAGTCGCTCCGACCGAGGAGTACGAAGCCATTGGAACGCGGCGGGCAATATCGGCCCATCGAACATATCGCGTTCGTCCTCCGCCGGAACGGGGCCTGCTTTTGCGTCCGGCTCGGCACAGCGCAACCAGCCGTCCTCGCCCCAGCGCATCCGCCGGATCGCCGTTTCGCGGCCCAGCACGCACCGGTCGCTGACCGGCAGCGGCCGCCCGCAGAGATAGGCCATCCAGGTCTCACCCTCTGGCGTCTCGACCAGATCGCCATGGCCGGTGCGTTGCAGCGGCGCGGACGGGTCGTGGCGCGCGGTTAGGACGGGGCCATCCGGATGAGGCTCATAGGGGCCGAACAGATGGCGCGACCGGGCCATCACCACCGCGTGGGCCCGCTCCGTCCCCCCCTCCGCCACCAATAGATGATACCAGCCGTCCCGCTTGTAGAGGTGCGGCCCCTCGGTAAAGCCGAGTTCGGTGCCTTCGAAGATGCAGCGACGCGTACCCAGCAACCGGCCGGTCGACAGGTCGATCTGCTGGATGACGATCCCGGCAAAGCGCTTGCGGTCCGGGCGGTGGTCCCACAGCATGTTGAGCAACCAGCTCCGCCCATCGTCATCGTGGAACAGCGCGGGGTCGAAACCGCTGCTGTTAAGATGTACGGCATCACTCCATTCGCCGTCGATCCGGTCGCACGACACCCAGTAATTGTGGAAATCGCGCAAAGATGCTCCGCGCGCGCCATCGACGGTGGTGCGGCCATAGCGTTTCACATCGGTGAAGATCAGGTGGAACCGTCCGTCCTTGTAGCTGAGGTCGGGGGCCCAGACGCCGCAGCCATCGGGATCGCCGCGCATGTCGAGTTGCGCGGCCCGGTTCAGCGGACGCGCGACCAGCGTCCAGTTCGCCAGGTCGCGGCTGTGATGGATCTGGACGCCGGGATACCATTCGAAGGTGGAGGTCGCGATATAGTAATCCTCGCCCACCCGCACGATCGAGGGGTCGGGGTTGAAGCCACGCAAAATGGGATTGTTGATCGTCATGCGGGTTTTCGCACCAGGGTCCAGAGGAGGGCCGCACCTGCCAGATCGAGCAGGCCGAGCAGGATGAAAAAGGGTTGGTAGCCGACCTGATCGACCAGCGAACCGAGCGTCAGCGTGAAGAGCAGCACGCCCAGATTGGCCGCCGTTCCCGACACGCCGGTCGCAGTCGCCACCTGATCCTGCGGGAACAGGTCTGAGCACAAGGTGATGACGGTAACCGACAGAGTCTGATGCGCGAACCCGCCCAGGCACAGGAGCGCGACGGCGGCGACGGGGCTGTTCACGCTGCCCACGAACATCATGCCCGTCATCAGCACCGCCCCGAGCGTGAAGGCCCCTCGCCGCGCATCGATCAGATTGATCCCGCGCCGTTGGAGAAAGGCCACCACGGCGGGGCCGAACAGGCAACCGAGATCGGCTGCCAGAAAGGGCAGCCAGGCGAACAGAGCGATCTGCGTCAGATCGAAATGCCGCGCCTGAACGAGATAGAGCGGCATCCAGAGCGACAGCATCCCCCAGACCGGATCGGCCAGGAACCGCGCCGCCGCGATCGCCCACAGGTTGCGACGGCGAAGCAGTTCGCCCAGCGGCGGGCGGCGGCGATGCTTCGCCAGCGACGCCTCCTGCCCCTCGACGATCAACTGGCGTTCGCCTTCGGAAAGCGAGCGGTGCCGGGCAGGCGGTGCGTACCAAAACAGCCAGGCAACTACCCAGAGCAGCCCCAACCCGCCCGCGACGAAGAAGGCCGCACGCCAGCTATGGTGAAACACCGCCCAGGCGACCAGCGGCGGCGCGAAGACCGCGCCGAACGACGCCCCGATCTGGTAGATACCGCCCGCCACGCCACGCTCACGCGCCGGAAACCATTCGGCGACCACCTTCATGCCCGCGGGTTGCGCCGATCCCTCGACCAGCCCCAGCGCGCCGCGAAGCCCGGCAAAGCCCAGCCAGCCATTCGCAAAGCCATGCCCCAACGTGATCAGCGACCAAACCGCGACGAACAGGCTGAACCCGAACTTCAGTCCGAACAGGTCGAGCAGATAGCCCGCCACCGGCTGGAACATGATGCCGAACTGAAAGGCGCCGGTGATCCAGCTATATTGCGCGGACGAGATATGCTGCTCGGTCATGATCGCGGGCGCAGCGACGCCCAGAATGCTTCGCGTCAGATAGTTGATGACCATTGCCGCGACGAACAGACCGATGATCGTCCAGCGGATATAGGGAAAGCGCTTCATATCCGATCCCCGCCCATCCCTGGCGTCATTGTCCGCGATGCATCGCACGTCGATCCATGCAACCGCTGGCTTTGCCCCTTCACCCCGTCCGATCCCGCCGCTATCCGCATGCATTGGCGCGGTGCAAGCGCCGACGACAGGACAGGATGCCCTTGACGCGTAGCAAAGGACGCCCGCGCGGCGTGACGATCATCGACGTGGCCAAACAGGCCGGTGTCTCGCCCATGACCGTGTCGCGCGTCATCAACGGCGACGCGGGCGTGCGCGACGAGGTTCGTGCGCATGTCCGCGACGTGATCGCCCAACTCAACTACACGCCCAATCTGATGGCGCGCAGCCTGGTGACGTCGCGCGAAATTCGGATCGGCGTCATCTATTCCAACCCTAGCGCCGCCTTCATGAGCGAGTTGCTGGTCGGCGTGTTCGAGGAAGCCTCGACCCGCGCGGCACAGCTTTTCCTGTTGAAGGGCGAACAGGGCCGTCCGCCGACGCGCGAAGCAATCCAGGGGCTGATCGCACAGCGGATCGCCGGGCTGATCCTGGCGCCGCCGCTGGGCGAATCGAGCTTCGTGCGCGAGATCATCCGCGAGGCCGGTTTGCCGCTGGCCGTCGTCGGCGGCGTCGCGCCTGATGCCATCTGCGTGTGGATCGACAATGCCCGTGCCGCCTATGACATGACACGCCATCTGATCGGGTTGGGACACCGGCGCATCGGCTTCGTCCATGGCAATCCCGACCAGACCGCCAGTATCGAGCGTCTCACCGGTTTCCGGCGAGCCATCGCCGAGGAGGACGGGCTGGAGACGCAGGTCGTCCAGGGCGATTATAGCTATGCCTCCGGTCTGCGCGCGGGCGAGGAACTGCTGGGCAGCGAAAGGCCGCCGACCGCCATCTTCGCCAGCAACGACGATATGGCGGCGGCGGTCGTCTCGGTCGCGCACCGCCGCCACCTGGACGTGCCGGGCGATCTGACCGTGGCTGGATTCGACGACAGCACCGCTGCGACGACATTGTGGCCGCCGCTTACCACCATTCACCAGCCGGTCCGGCAATTGGCGACGGTGGCGTTGCATATGCTGATCCAGGAAATTCGCGGCAGCGTTCCGGCTTCCGAAGGCCGGCACCGCGTGACCGTGCTGGACCATCAGTTGATCGAACGCGACTCCACCGCCCCGCCCCGGCCTTGAACGATCAGTCCGCCCCCGACACGGGCCGGGGCGGAGCGCGAAGATGTTGTCCACGACCTAGCGCGCCGAGGCCGTCACACCGGCTTCGCTCTGAACCACCGGCTTCATCGTTCCATCCGGATTATAATGGAGCCGTTCCACCGTCACTGCGCGCCGCCCGATAGCCCCGCTCTGATCGCCGATCGCGAGATTGGCGTTATGCAAAAACAGGTAGGACTTGCCTTTGAAGTCGGCGATGCCGGGATGGATGGTGAAGCTGTACTTGCCCGATCCGGTCAATAGCCCACGATAGGTCCATGGCCCTTTCAGCGATGGCGCGGTGGCGTAGGAGATATGCTCGTCACGCTGCGTCGTCCGATCGAGCGAGGCATAGGTCAGGTAATAAAGCTTCCCCCGCTTGTGGAGCCAGGGCCCCTCCTCGAAGTGCGGCGGCGTGATCTCGGTGATCGGGCCGTCGATCTCGATCATATTGGGCTTCAGCTTGGCGATATAGCATTGCCGGTTGCCCCAGGCGATCCATGTCGTGCCGTCATCATCGGTCAATACGGTCGGGTCGATGTCTTCCCAGCTATGCGTCCCCTTGGGCGTCATCTCGTTGGTGATCAGCGCGGAGCCCTTGGCATCGACAAAGGGGCCTGTCGGCGTGTCGGACACGGCGACCGCGATCGCCTTGCCCGGATGACTGTCGTCATGCTCGACCGCGGCGTAGAACCAGTATTTGCCGTTCTTGTGGATGGTCTGGCTGGCCCAGGCGTCCTTCTTCGCCCATTTGAAATCACGCACGTTCATGATGGGCCCGTGCCGCGTCCAGTTCCGCATGTCGGTGGTCGAATAGACCAGCCATTCCTTCATGTTGAACATCTCGTCCCGCTGCGCCTCGTCATGCCCGACATAGAGGTACAGCCGGTCCCCCACGACCAGGGGCGCGGGGTCGGCGGTGAACGCGTCGCGGATGATCGGATTCGATCCCGGCACGGCGGAGGGCGTATCCGCCGCCATGCCCACCACCGGCAAGGCGGCCAGCAGCACCGCTCCGATCATCCGTTCCATCATCACCACATCCCCCCTCAAAAGTTGAACCGCACGCCGGCCCGATACACGCGACCGAGCACGTCATAGAGCGCCGGGTTCACGAAATAGGGCGACCGCGCCGGATCGCGATTGAACACATTATCGACCTTGAAATAAGCGGTTACCGCCTTGGTCACGTTATAGGTGCCGCCCACGTCGAAATAGAAGGCGCCGGGGATGAAATTATTGTCGATCGTCGGCCGATTGGCGGTCGAGGCGGGGCAGCCGGTGGTGCATTCGATATATTGATTGCCCAGCTTGCCGTCGCTGAACCAGCGCTCCTGCAGCAGCAATGACCAGTCGTCGGTGGCATAGGTCTGCACCGCCAGCCACTTCCACTTCGGCGTGCTGCCGATATTCACGCCCGCCGTGTCGTTGGGGATCGTATTGGGCAGGCCGGTATCGGTGATGAAGCGCCGGATATTGGTCGCCAGCGCCCGCAGCGTCAGGCTGCCCGGCAGGCCCAGCGGATTGCGCCAGCGATAGCTCGCCTCGATGTCGAAACCATCGGTCAGGATCGACGCCAGGTTGAAAGACTGGACGTTGATATAATTTGGCCCATTGGGGTTGTTCAGGTTGAACACACCGCAGGTCTCCGGCGCGATGTTCAGATAGCACAGGTTGACGATGTCCTGCGCGCCCAGGCTGGAGATGACGTCGGTGATCTTGATCTTGTAATAGTCGACCGACAGGCTGAGCCCCGGGATCGCCTGCGAGTTGGAGAAGGCGATGCCCAGCGTCGTGTTGCGCGCGATTTCGGGCGTCAGGTTGACGTTGCCGATGGTATTCTGAAGCGCCAGCACGTTGACGTTGTTGAAGGGGTCGAAAAAGCCCGGCAGCGTGGTCGTGACCGGCGCCGCGAACAGTTCCGACAGATTGGGCGCGCGCACGTCGCGAGAGGTCACGCCGCGAATGCGCAGGCCGTCGACCGGCAGGTCCCAGGTGCCGCCGATCTTCCAGGCCCACACGGTGCCCGACGTACTGTAATCGGTAACGCGCACCGCGCCGTTAATGTTGGCGCGCCCGCCGGCCTCCGAGTTGATGATCGGCAGGTCGGCCTCGATAAAGGCCTCCTTCACGCTATAGGCACCGCTGCCATTCTTGTAGTTGCCCGCATACCAGTTGTTGCCATCGGCCAGCAGGACCGGGTCGGCGGGATAGGCAGCGTTGGCGGGCGTATTCGCAAAGCCCGCGCCATATGGGTCGGCCCGCACGCGGTAATATTCGTGGCGGAACTCGCCGCCGAACGCGATCGACACCGGTCCTGCCCAGGACGAGAAGGGCGAGCCCGAGAAGTTCAGGCTGATCACGTCCTGCGTCTGGCGCGTCCGCTGATAGGGTCCGTATTGCGGCATGATATAACTCATTGCCGCGGCCGACGGATTACCGCCGAAGATATTGAGCGGCTGACACCCGTTGGCGCGCGCAGTCGCATCGGCGCAGACGATCGCCCCGTTCAGCGTGGTCGCGTTGATCGCCTGGTTGAAGCGGCGCGACAGCATGATGTTGCTGACGTCCACATCCGTATAGTTGGTGCCGTGCTCGTAATACATGTCGTAGGACCAGTCGGAACCGAGCACCGGTTCCCGCCCCTTGGCCCCCGCGACGAAACGGTACTGGCGACGGTCGGTATAGACCTGGGTATTGCCCAGCGCGGCGTTGCTGGTGCCGTATTGGAAATTGGTGATGCCCGCCGTGGCGCAAGCCGCCTTGACCAGCGCGGGGACATAAGGATTGGCGCACTGGATGGTCAGGTTGGGGCGGTTCTGCCCGCCGACCGGCTGGTTGTTGGTCTTGACCTGGCCGATATTGATCGTGCCGTAAATCTCGCCGTTGGGCGCGAAGTCATAGCCGATCCGGCCATAGCCGTTCACGCGCTGAATCTTGGATTGCAACGAGCGGCCCGCATCCACATTACCCGACAGGTCACCACCCTGGCAAAAACCGGGGAGACATCCGCTGACATTGCCCGCCGCGTCCCGTACGGGCACGCCGTTCGATCCATACTGGAACTGAAACGGATTGCCCGACTGGTCAAAGGCGATGCCCTGAAGCGGCCCGGCGGTGATCAGGCCATATTTGGTGTAGTTGTACGCCTGCGCATAGTCGCGGAACAGATATTGCGGCGATCCGTCGTTCAACACGTTGCGGTTGATCAGCGTGGACTGGCGGAACCAGTCGCGCCCGCCCGCCAGGCCGATGCCGAACTGACCGCCCCCGACGCCTTCCTCATGCGCATATTCGGTGCTGGCGATCACATGCAGGCTATCGTTGAGCAGGCTGGTACCGCCCGCCAGCTGGACCAGCACTTGTTCATCATCGCCATAGGTGGTCAGGCCACCCTGGACATTGCCCTTGATCCCCTTGAACCGGGTATCGGTGATGAAGTTGACGACGCCGCCGACCGCGTCCGAACCATAGGAGGCCGAGGCACCGCCATTGACCACGTCGACCCGCTTGATCAGCAGTTGCGGAAACAGGCTGATGTCGGGAACGCCGGTGACGTTCGCGCCGACCACCCGCTGGCCATCGAGCAGCGTCAGGGTTCGGATCGCGCCCACACCCCGGAGCGAGAAGGAGCTAAGCCCCTGCTGACCGCTCGACGTGCTGAAGGTGTTGGTCGCGGTGCCGGTCGAGCCCTGAAGCGAGGGCAACTGCGCGACCGTGGTGAAGATGTTCGGTTGCGCATTGGCGGCGATCTGCTCCTCGCCGATCACGGTCGTCGGGGTCGGCGCAGTGAACCCACCGGTCGTGATTCGCGAGCCCGTGACGATGATGTCGCGCGCATTGGTATCGCCGACCTGGTCGTCCGGCGCAACCGTGTCGACCGATGCCCCCGGCGTGGCCGCCTGATCGGTCTGAGCCGCCTGGTTCGGTGGCACCTGAGCCCAGGCCGGCGTCGCGACCGTCGCCACCGCCAGAACCACCAAGCTTGCCGCGCCAAGAGTGCGCCGACGCACGGTGCGGCTATGCGATCCCGTCATCATCTCAAACCTCTCCCTTTTCGTCCCGTTTTATCTGGTAACGTTACCACCGTCATTTCGCGTTTCGGCGCGCAAGTCAATGCCTTGTGTCGATTGCAAAACTTGTGTCGCGGCGATGGCGTGCCGAAATGCGCCGGATCGAGCCTATGGGGCGGGACCAGCGATCGCTACGTCAAAGGGTGAAATATAGCGCCGTGACGATGACGGCGATCATCGGGAGGCCGGTGCGCAAATACGGAGAGTCTATATGGCCCGATCAACCGAGGGACGGAGTCCCCCAAAACCGGTTAATCTCCGGCGCAATCCGCGCAACGTCCCCGAACCTCGATCACCGGACGCTCGGGGCTGAACCCCGCCCCGCGTGCCGCATCGCGCACCGCACCGGTCAGCCGGTCGTCGTCGATATGGGTGGTCTGCCCGCATTTGTCGCAGACCAGGAAGATGCAGTCGTGCATGCAGTCTGGATGCGCATTGGCGACATAGGCATTGGCGCTCTCGACCCGGCGCGCAAGATTGGCACCGACGAACAGGTCGAGGATGCGATAGACGCTGTTTGCGGCGACGCGCCGACCTTGCGTCTTCGACATGGCATCGGCGATGTCATAGGCGGAGGCGGGCTTTTCGAAGCCGGCCAGCGCTGTGAAGACGCTGGCGCGCATGGCCGTCCATTGTTCGCCAGCCCGCTCCAGCGTCGCCTTCGCCGCGTCGGCAAGATCGGCCCCGACGGGCTCGTGATGGTTATGCATGTGCGCCATGATCGAGATTTAGGCTTTGCCGGTCGGTGGAGCAAGGTCCCCGGCGCGTCGCGACGGGGCATTCGGTCCACTATCGCCGCGACGCTCAGGCCATTATGACGATGCGATGCTGCAACCGAGCCCCGCTTTCATGATCACCGCCCGTCCCCGAGCCCTCGCCCGCTGGCTGTTCGCGGTGGCCGGTCTGATCGTTGCCATGGTCGTGGTCGGCGGGATCACCCGCCTGACCAATAGCGGCCTGTCGATCACAGAGTGGAAGCCGATCACCGGCATCGTGCCCCCGCTGACCGAGGCGCAGTGGCAGGCCGAGTTCGACAATTACAAGCGCATCCCCGAATATTGGACCTTCAACCGCGACATGACGCTGGGCGGGTTCAAGGCGATCTTCTTCTGGGAATATCTCCACCGGGTGCTGGGGCGGGTGATCGGCATGGCCTTCGCCCTGCCGCTGATCTGGTTCTGGGCCCGAAAGGCCATTCCCGTCGGCTACAAGCCGCGCCTCGTCGCGCTGCTCGCGCTGGGCGGACTACAAGGAGCGATCGGCTGGTGGATGGTCGCCTCCGGCCTCGTCGAGCGTACCGATGTCAGCCATATCCGCCTGACGGTCCATCTGCTTACCGCGTTGCTCATCCTTGCCGGGATCATATGGACCGGGCTGGACCTGAAGGCCCTTCACCGCGATCGGCTGTCGGCCCCCGCCAGGTTGACCGCACCGGGGTCCGCCGCGCTCCTGCTGCTGTTCGTGCAGTTGATGTTCGGCGCGCTGACCGCCGGACTGGACGCGGGCTATGCCTTTTCGAGCTGGCCGCTGATGGGGGACGCCTGGTTCCCGGCGGGCACGCCGATGATGAGCCCCGCCATCGCCAACGCTTTCGACAATCCCGTGGTTGTGCAGTTCATCCATCGCTGGTTCGCCTTCGCGGCGGCGGCGGGACTGTTGTGGCTGGCCGTCCGCGCGATCCGGGCGGGGGGCTTGCACGCCGGTTGGCTGGTGGTCGCGCTGGTCGTCACCCAGATCGGACTGGGCATCGCGACCTTGCTCAGCGGCGTGCAGATCGACATCGCGGTCGCGCACCAGGCCAATGCCGCCCTGCTGCTGATCGCCGCGACCGCCGCCGCACACCGGCTCGGAAGCAGCACGCGCGCCCTTAAGGCATCATAATACCCGTCAGCAAAGCCGCACTTTGCTTGACATTTTGAGCCACCTTCCGCATTGGACCCTCGTTCGCGCCGCCCCGGTTCAAAGGGCGGCGTGCTGCATTTCAAACCGAAAGGTCTCACGCCCATGAAGGCGCTCATGAAGACCACCAAGGCGGCCAAGCCGCACGAGGTGGAGAAGAAGTGGCATATCGTCGACGCCGACGGCCTGGTTGTCGGCCGCGCCGCCACCATCATCGCGAACATCCTGCGCGGCAAGCACAAGCCGTCGTTCACCCCGCATGTCGATTGCGGTGACAATGTCATCGTCATCAACGCGGACAAGGTGCGCTTCACCGGCAACAAGCTGGGCCAGAAGGTGTATTACAAGCACACCGGTTATGCCGGTGGTATCAAGGGCATCACCGCCGCCAAGGTCCTGGAAGGCCGCTTCCCCGAGCGCGTCCTGGAAAAGGCCGTCGAGCGCATGATCCCCCGTGGTCCGCTGGGCCGTCAGCAGATGCGCAACCTGCGCATCTTCGCCGGCACCGAGCATCCGCATGCCGCGCAGAACCCCGAAGTGCTCGACATTGCGAGCATGAACCGCAAGAACAAGGTGGGCGCATAATGTCCGATAACCGCCAGTCGCTCGCCGATCTCGGCGCCGCCCTGAACCAGCAGGCCGCTGCCGCTCCGGCGCAGACCGCCGCCGCCGGTGAAGCCCCCGCCGCTCCCGCCGAGCGCGTCAGCACCACCCCGCTGCGTCAGCAGGAACTGGACAAGTTTGGCCGCGCCTATGCGACCGGCCGTCGTAAGGACGCCGTCGCTCGCGTCTGGCTGAAGCCGGGTTCGGGCAAGATCACGATCAACGGTCGTGACCAGGAAGTCTATTTCGCGCGTCCGACGCTGCGTCTCGTCATCAACCAGGTGTTCGGCATCACCGAGCGCGAAGGTCAGTATGACGTGATCTGCACCGTCAAGGGCGGCGGTCTGTCGGGTCAGGCCGGTGCGGTCAAGCACGGCATCAGCCAGGCGCTGACCAAGTATGAGCCCGTTCTGCGCGCTCCGGTCAAGGCCGCTGGCTTCCTGACCCGCGACAGCCGCGCCGTCGAGCGTAAGAAGTATGGCCGCGCCAAGGCGCGTCGCAGCTTCCAGTTCTCGAAGCGCTAAGATGCGGGCGTGCTGGGATGGCCATGGCCGTCCCAGCATTCGCCACGTCGGGCGGCAGGAACGGCAACGCCGTTCATCTCCGACGGCGTGGCGCTCGGCCTTTTTGCCGAAAGGGCGGTCCGGCAACGGGCCGCTCTTTTCGTTTCAGCGTCCCACCCTTCACCCCAGGCCCGGTCAACCAATAGGCGAGAGCTGCCATGTCCAACCCGCTATGGATCCCCGCCACGGTGGCAGCCGCAACCTTTCAGGTTGGCCGCAATGCCCTGCAGCGTGGGGTCATGTCGTCATCGGGACCATGGGGTGCGACGCTGGTCCGTTTCCTGTTCGGCCTGCCCTTCTCCCTAATGTTCGTCGCCATCGCCCATATCTTCACGCCGGGCGCCGGGCTTCGATGGACCGGCGTCTTCTGGCTGTCGGCGATCGTAGGCGCGACGGCGCAGGTATTGGCGACGGCGGCGCTGCTCGATGCCATGCGCCGGTCGGGCTTTGCGGTCGGCACGGCGCTCCAGCAAAGTTCCTTGCCGCTTGCCGCGTTGCTCGGCCTGCTCGTCTACCACGACCGGATTAGCGCGATGGCATGGGTCGGTGTCGCCATCACCACCGTCGGGCTGGTCGCGTTATCCTGGCCCCCGGCCGATCAGCGTCGCGCCTCGCTGGTCGGTGCGGCGATGGGGTTGACCTCCGGTCTATTCTTCGGCTTCTCGCTCAACGCGTTCCGCCATGCGGCGCTGGCGCTGGAGCCCACACATCCGGTCTTCGCCGCGCTCGTTTGCGTTGCCGTCGTGCAGGCGATGCAGACCTTGGGGCTCAGCCTGATCCTCGCCTGGCGTGATCCGGCTACGCTGGTCGAGGTGCTGCGCCGCTGGCGGCCCTCGCTCGGGGCGGGACTGTGCGGGGCCTGTGCCTCGGCAGGCTGGTTCGTGGCGCTCGCCCTCTCCCCGGCCGCGCCGGTCAGGGCACTGGGAATCATCGAGGCCCCGATCGCCGCCATGGCGGGACATCGGCTTTTCCGCGAGGCCTTGGGCGTTCGGCAAACTCTGTCGGGTCTGGCGATCGTCGGGGGCGTGTTGCTGACGACGCTTCTCTGACGCTAAGCGACCGGCATTCGGTTTGGCCGGGATGTCACGCGCCCTTCACGGCCAAGCCATCCAGACTATCGCAAGCTACGCTTCGCATTCGCCGAACCCTGTCAGTCCTCGCGACGGCAACGGCGTATGTCGGAGGAGTTTCGTGCCATGCCCGCTCGTCGGCTAATCTGCTTGCTCCCTTTGCTGGCTGCGACCGCCGCCGCTTCGCCCCCGCGGCCCATCGCACTGTCTCGCCCCTTCGGCCTCAAGCCGGGATGGCAACTTCTGGTGGCGCAGGGGCCGGACGTTCCGGACCCGTTCGGCGATGCGACCGCCAAGGCACCGGGCAAGATCCATCTCTGCATCACCCGCGATGACGGGAAAAGCTGCCGCCCTTCGCTAGACGCCATATTGGCTCGGCCGGGGCTAAATGCGCTTTACGAAACCATTCATTATCTCGACGACGCGCGCATCGTACGTCCGCGCGCCGATCGCCCCCTGCTGTGGGTGCAGGCCGCAAGCCTGCGCGGCGGCAATGGCGATCAGGTGATCGGGACGATGGCACTGGCCTATGACCGTGCGGGCCAGCGGTTCGTGCCCGTCTATGCCTTCAACACCGGCCGCAACAACAATCAGGAGGTCCGCTACATGGAAAGCGGGCCGTTGCGCGGTGCGATCATTTCCGCCCAGCCGACGTCCAATGCGCCCTTCGGCTTCTGGATCACACTGAACCGCCTGGCCCATTCGGGCCGCTATGCTCCGATATTACGGTATCGCAGCGCGACCCGTTATGGCGACGGTAATCCATTGCCCGCGATCGATTCGGATATGCCCGAGCTTTTGCGTCGGCTGGACCTTTGGAAGCCCGGCACACCGCCGCCCCACCCCGACCATTGCCGCACGCCTCACTTGGTCAAGGGAGCGCTTTGGTGCGGTGCCACTTGACCTTACCCCGTCCGCGTCTCGACAGTAGCGAAGCGACAAAGCCACCTGTCGCAGGGGAGCGCACCATGCCCCCAACGTCGATCGTCGCCAATGACTGAAAGCCGGTGGGACGTTCCCCGGGGCGGACGGGCAGGGACCGACCGGGGCTTCGGACTGGCCCGACCGATCAGAGCCGGACGATGGCCGTGGCGATCCGTTCGGCTTCCTCGGGATCGTGCGTGACCATCAGGATCGGGATGCCGGTCCGGTCACGCACCGCCACCAGCGCATCGAGTATTTCGCCCCGCCGCGCGCGGTCGAGCGACGATAGAGGCTCGTCGAGCAACAGGACACGGGGGTTGCTGAGCAGGGCGCGGCCGATCGCCACCCGCCGCGCTTCGCCCCCGACAGGCTGCGCGGCCAGCGATCGAGCAGATGGCCGATGCCCAGCATCGCGATGATGCCCCCCCAATCCCCGCCGCCCCCCTGCATGCGGGAACGCAGATTGGCCGCAACCCGCATATGCGGAAACAGGCGCGGCTCCTGAAAGACATAGCCGATACGGCGGCGCTCGGGCTTGACGTCGATACGGGCATCAGCGTCGAACAGCGTCTCGCCAGCGACGCGGACATGACCCGCCTCGGGGCGCAGCAACCCCGCGACCATTTGAAGAATGCTGGTCTTGCCCACACCCGACGGCCCGAACAATATCGTCGCACCGGGGCCGGTGACGAAGCTGCCCCCGATCCGGCTGTCCCCACGCCGTACCGTGACATCGACGTCAAAGGACATGCAGCCCCCGTCCCATCCGGCGTGCCAGCCATTCGGATGTCACCAGCGCGATCAGCGACAGCAGGACTGACACGGTGGCCAGACGCCAGACCATCGCCTCTCCGCCGGGGCGTTGCAGGGCGGAGTAGATGGCGAGCGGCAGTGTGGCCGTTTCGCCGGGCACATTGGACACGAAGGTGATCGTCGCGCCAAACTCGCCGATCGATCGCGCAAAACCCAGGACCAGTCCCGCCAACAGGCCTGGCGCACAGAGCGGCAGCGTGATGGTGGCAAAGACACGGGCACGCCCCGCCCCCAGCGTCCGTGCGGCCTGCTCCAGACGGGGATCAACCGCTTCGATCGATAGCCGTATCGCGCGCACGACCAGCGGCAGCGCCATCACCGCGGCAGCGATCGCGGCCCCGGTCCAGCGGAACAACACGCTGACCCCGAACCACTCGCTCAGCCAACGACCGATCGGCCCGTCCGGGCCAAAGGCGAGCAGCAACACCCAGCCCGTGACGACCGGTGGCACGACCAGAGGAAGATGGACGATCCCGTCAAGAAGAACGCGCCCCGGAAACCGTCCCCGTGCCAGCAGCCACGCCAGGGCAAAGGCGATCGGCAGGGTAACCAGCATCGCGCTGCCGCCGACCAGCAGCGACAACCGAACGATCCCCCATTCCTCCGCCGACAGCATCAAGCCGTCATCGCGTCGAAAAGCCATAGCGGCGGAAGATCGCCTTGCCGTTCGCCGACAGCAGGAACCGGCGAAACCCCTCGGCTTCGGGGTTACTCGACGCCTTCAACCGGGCGAGCGGATAGGTGATCGGAGGATGGCTCGCCGCCGGGAACAGACCGACGACATGGACGCGCGGCGACGCCTTGGCATCGGTCGAATAGACGATGCCGTACGGGGCTGCCCCCCGCTCGACCAGCGCGAGCGCGGCACGGACATTTTCCGCGCGCACGACATGCGAGGCGACCGCATTCCACGCGCCAAGCTTTTCGAGGGCGGCCTTGCCATATTTGCCTGCCGGAACGCTGTCGGTGTCGGCCATGGCCAGCGGTCCGGCGGACAAGGTCCTGCCCAGCGTCCGCGTCGTCACCTGCCCGCCCTTGCCGACCGGCGCGATGACGACGAGGCGATTGCCCAGAAAGGCACTGCGGGTCCTGTCCGCAAGCAGACCGTCCTTCTGGAGGACGTCCATCCATTCTTCGTCGGCGGAGGCGAACAGATCGGCCTTGCCGCCCGCCTGCACTTGTCGCGCCAGCGCGGAAGAGGCGGCGAAAGAGATGACCGGACGCGGATGGCCGCGCTTCGCCCAGGCATCGGCAGCGGCAGTCATCGATTCCTGCAAGCTGGCCGCGGCGAGAACCAGCGGAGCGCGATCCTGAGCGGCGGCTGACGCCGACAGGAGCAAAGCGCCGACCAGCGCGACGGATCGAAATACCATCATTGGCGTCCCCTTATTGTGCCTTGATGGCCATATAAGGCTGTAACGCACAAGGAACGATTCTTTCCCGTCGCACGAAGCCGAAAGCCGGCTTTCTTCGATCCTCCCCAGCCAAGCCTGGGGAGGATTTGAGGTCAGGCCTCATCGCCCATGCGCAGCGCCGCGATAAAGGCTTCCTGCGGGATGCTGACCGAGCCGTACTCGCGCATCTTCGCCTTACCCTTTTTCTGCTTTTCCAGCAGCTTACGCTTACGAGTTGCGTCGCCGCCATAGCATTTCGCGGTCACGTCCTTGCGCATGGCGGAAATCGTCTCGCGCGCGATCACCTTGCCGCCGATCGCGGCCTGGATCGGGATCTTGAACAGATGGCGCGGGATGAGTTCCTTTAGCCGCTCGCACATGCCGCGCCCGCGCGTCTCGGCGGTCCCACGGTGGACGATCATCGACAGCGCGTCGACCGGCTCCTCGTTGACGAGGATGCTCATTTTGACGAGGTCGCCCTCCCGATAGCCGATCTGGTGATAGTCGAAGCTGGCATAGCCCTTCGACAGCGACTTCAGCCGATCATAGAAGTCGAACACGACTTCATTGAGCGGCAGTTCATAGGTCGCCTGCGCACGGCCGCCTACATAGGTCAGGTTCTTCTGGATACCACGCCGGTCCTGGCACAGCTTCAGGATCGAACCGAGATATTCATCGGGGACATAGATGGTCGCCTCGATCCATGGCTCGCTGATCGACTCGATCTTGTTCGGATCGGGCATATCGGCGGGGTTGTGCAGGTCGATCTGCCCGCCGCCATGGGTTAGCTCGATCTGGTACACCACCGACGGCGCGGTGGTGATGAGGTCGAGATCATATTCACGCGTCAGCCGCTCTTGGATGATCTCCAGATGGAGAAGCCCAAGGAAGCCGCAGCGGAAGCCGAAGCCGAGCGCCGCCGACGTCTCCATCTCAAAGCTGAACGACGCATCGTTGAGACGCAGCTTGCTGATCGACTCGCGCAGCTTCTCGAAATCGTTGGCGTCGACCGGGAAGAGGCCGCAGAACACGACCGGCTGAACTTCCTTGAAGCCCGGCAGCGCCTGCTCGGTCGGCTTCTTGGCGTCGGTCAGCGTGTCGCCGACGCGCGCCTGCGCCACGTCCTTGATCTGCGCGGTGATGAAGCCGATCTCGCCGACGCCCAGCTCGGTCAGCTGCTCGATCTTCGGGCGGAAACAACCGACGCGGTCGATCAGGTGGGTGGTGCCCGCCTGCATGAACTTGATCTGCTGGCCCCTTTTCAGCGTGCCTTCCATCACGCGGACCAAGATGACAACGCCCAGATAGGGATCGTACCAGCTATCGACCAGCATCGCCTTCAATGGCGCGGTCGCGTCCCCCTTGGGCGCAGGGATGTTCTTGACGATCGCTTCCAGAATGTCGCCGATGCCGATGCCAGACTTGGCGCTGGCCAGCACCGCACCCGACGCGTCGATGCCGATCACATCCTCGATCTCGGCGCGGACCTTTTCGGGTTCGGCGGCGGGCAGGTCGATCTTGTTGATGACGGGCACGATTTCATGGTCATGCTCGATCGACTGATAGACGTTGGCCAGCGTCTGCGCCTCGACACCCTGAGCGGCGTCGACGACCAGCAGCGCGCCTTCGCACGCCGCCAGCGACCGGCTGACCTCATAGGCGAAGTCGACATGGCCCGGCGTGTCCATCAGGTTCAGCGTATAGGTTTCGCCGTCCTGCGCCTTATACGCCAGGCGCACGGTCTGCGCCTTGATGGTGATGCCGCGTTCCTTCTCGATCTCCATATTGTCGAGAACCTGTTCGCTCATCTCCCGGTCGGTCAGGCCGCCGGTGAACTGGATCAGGCGATCGGCAAGTGTCGACTTGCCATGGTCGATATGCGCGATGATAGAGAAATTGCGAATCTTGTCGAGCGGCGTGGTCATAGTCCCGCAGCGCCTAGCCTGTCCTGAGCCGGAGTGCTAGACGCCAGCGGCGAGGATGCAGATACATCAAGCCCACATCCCGCTGAACATATGGTCTGCCGGGGGGCATACCATGTCCAAATTCGTCTTTGTCGCCACCGTCGCGAGCCCCAGCCCAATCGCCGCGAACCCTGTCGGCGCCCAGAACTTCGCGAAACCGACCAGCGGCCAGCGCCTTGAGGAAGCCACCGCCAGCGACGTACCCGATTGCGCCCGCAAACCGGGTACGCTTTCGATCGTCGATGCTGACACATCCAGCGTGACCGGTGCGTGGAACCTCGCGCCACCGTCGAAGCTGCTCAAGGTCCCTGTGCAACGTTCGGGCTGCGGGGGTTTCTTTGCGGTCGCTGGCGCGGTGGGTCGCAGCTATGACAACACCGATATCGGCCGGATCGTGACCCTGTCGCCCATCCAGGCTTATTCGAAGCTGGTGAGCGGTGTGGGTCTCGTCACCTTGGGTGCCGCGGGTACGGCAGAGGCAGCGCCCGCCAAGAGGTTTGCGCCCCAGGGAGAGGTCGCCCCCTGTCGGGGCTGTTCCTCCTTCGGCAGGGGATGGCGATGCAGAAAACTGCCGTTTCCACTCGACTGTTAATCGGGTGCCCTTAGAGCGGTTTCATGTCCGGCGCGGATTGCTGGGTCATCCAAACCAAAAACGCTTTGCCCACAGGCGTCATGGCCAAGCTGGCATCGTCTCCTTCTCTCTCGACGGTGACGTCTTCGGCAGTCAAAAAGGCGAGCCAATTGTCAAATGTATAGGACGGTGCCGGCGCCGGAGAGACAGCATGCTCTTTCCAGAAAGATATCACCTGAGCTTTGGTCATGCGTGCCACCAGATTGAGCTGCTTTAGTAGGGCGATCTGTGAGCCGAAAATCCAACGATAGTGCTGTTCATGGCGGACGACCATCTGGAACATCGCCGCAAGGCGAAGCGCCCACGCTAATTTTTGTTCGATCGACAGGGCTTGCTCGTCAACAGCCTCGAGAAACCGCTTCACCAGGAAGCAGAAGAGGGTCGTAGGGAGGTATAGGGGGGTACAGTGAGAATTCGGCCGCTCTCCCCGCCAGCGGTCGGCTGATCGATCGCCGGAAGCTCCACCTCAGCTCCCCACATCGACACCTTATTCACCCTGCCGATGACGCCCCACATCGCTTCCCGGAACAGTAAGGCAATGCCGAACGCGGCCCCAGGCCAAGCCACGCCTTAAGCGCGTCAACCCCGACCTTCGAGAACGCCAACGCTGTTGGCCAGTCAACTCCCATGCCGCCCCCGTTCGATTACGATCACTAATCCTGCATCGCGGAGGGGGTTGTAGCCAGAGCGAAAATACGAGGAGACTAGTTCAATGCAGGACTTGGCGCCGACTGAACAAACCGTGGACGAACGGTGGTACGCTTTTCGACACACCGGACTGACACCGGAATAAGCAACACGGCGGCTGCCGTTGCGGGACCTCCTTTCGGAGATGATTACAAGTACATGTAAATGGTCGGGGAGAGAGGATTCGAACCTCCGGCCCCTGCCTCCCGAAGGCAGTGCTCTACCAGGCTGAGCTACTCCCCGACTAGAGAGTACGGACCGTTTTCGAAGCCTTTCGGGAAGGCCGATCCGTGCTGGAGGCGCGCCAATAGCCAGCGGTTCGGACAGGCGCAAGCAGTTTTTTATCTGTCGGTTTAATTATTACAGATTGCGCCCCATCCGCCCCGCCAGATCGACCACATATTGCCACGCAACCCGCCCCGAACGGCTGCCCCGCCGCGTCGCCCAGTTGACCGCTTCCGCGCCATCGAACGGCAGGTCGTAGCGTTCGGCATAGGCCCGCACGATCGCCAGATAGCCGTCCTGGTCCAGCATATGGAAACCCAGGCTCAGACCAAAGCGATCGGACAGCGCCATCTGATCGTCGATAACATCGCGCGGATTGATCGCGCTGTCCTGCTCGCTGAGGTCGCGGGGCAGGAGATGGCGACGGTTCGACGTGACCAGCAGGCGGACATGCGCGGGCCGCGCCTCCGCCCCGCCATCGAGCAATGAGCGCAGCGTCCGCGCCTCGCTGGCCCCATCGAAGCCCAGATCGTCGATGAAGACGGCGAAAGCGCGCTTCACCCCCTCCAGCATGGCGAACAGGTCCGGCAGGCTGTCGAGCATGTCGACCGATACCAGCGCGAGCCTTCCGGCCCTCTGTTCCTGAACGGCCGCCACGCTGGCCTTGACCAGCGCCGATTTGCCGGTGCCCCTCGCCCCCCAGAGCAGCACGTCCTGCGCCGCGTGACCCTCGGCTAGCCGCTCCAGATTGGCGATCAGGGCCTCCCTCTGCCGGTCCAGTCCCTGAAGCAGCGCCAAGGGCACCGGCGAAAAGCTGCGCGCGGCGTGCAGCACGCCGCCCCGCCACAAATAGGCCGGGTGCGCGAGCGGATCGGCAGAGGGCTGCGGCGGGGGAGCAAGGCGTTCGAGCGCGGCGGCGATGCGCTCCAGCGCATGGGGGGCGGGGTCGATCATGGCGTGGCTGTAAGGCGCGCCCCAGCGCCTGCCAAGCACCACCGGTCCGTAGCATTTCCGGCCCGGATTGCGTCGCCGTCTTCCCTCGGGCGGAAAGCGGTTTAAAGCGCGGCGCGGTGCTTCAGGATCACGGGATCGCCGGGTGCCAGGGCCAGCGCCTTGTCGAACAACTGTCGCGCCCCCGCCTCTTCACCATCGGCGGCCAACGCCATGCCATAGGCATCCGCCACCGCCGCGTTCATCGGCGCCAACCGGTAGGCGGCCGTCGCGTAACGACGCGCCACTACACCGTCCCCACTTTCGGCATAGGCGATGGCCAGATCGTGCAGCAGCGCGACGTCGGCCGGACCAAGCCGGGTCCGCAGCGCCTCCAGCGTTTCGATCGCATCGTCCCATTGTCCCGCCGCCATCTGCCAAGTGGCCAACAAGCGTCGGGCAGGTACGCTTTGCGGATTCTGCGAAAGGTACAAGCCCAAGGCCGTGGCCGCCGCGCGCGGCTGGCCGATCCGCTGATAGCCGTCGATCAGCCGAAGCATCGCGGGTTCGTCGAAGGTGAGATTGGCCGCACGGGCATAGGGACCGACCGCTTCGATCATACGTCCCGTCACGGCGAGCATGTCACCATAGGCGATCTGCGCGACCGGTGCACCGGGACTGGCGCGGACAAGGGCCTGCGCCGTCCGGATGGCTGCGGCCCGATCGCCCTGGCTGGCCAGCCCCCGGATCAGGCCGAGCACATAGGTCGGATCGGTCGGAGACTCGGCGGCCGCCAGCGCGAGGTCGCCGACGGGGCGATCGGCGCGGAAGATGGCGGCATCGCCCCGCTGAGCGCTGGCGATGCGATCGTTCAGTCCTGCGGCCTCCCCCGGCTGCGCAATGGCGGCGAGGCGAAGCGCATAACCGTCCGCATCAGCCCGTGACAAAATCGGGCGCAGCGTCGCCAGCGCCGCCGCCCGGTCGCCGGACCCGATCTGCGCCAAAGCCAGCAATCGCCGCGCGGTGACGTTCATCGGCTGCATAGCGACCAGCCGCGCCCAGGCGCGAACGGCTCGCTGTGGTCGGCCCTGGGCATAGGCCAATGCGCCCTCCAGCAGCACGACCGACGGCCGGGCCGCCAGCGCTCCGTCGGTGAGTTGGAGCGCCTGCTGCGCCAGTGCGTAGAGGCCCACTCGAGCGGCGATCACCGCCTGGAGATAGAGTGCTTCGGGGCTGCCGGGCTCCGAGACCAAGGCCATCCGCGTCGCGGCCAGCGCGTCCGAGGCGCGGCCCAGATCACCCAGCGTCGCGGCATATTGGATCAAAGCGGGGTGATAATAGGCGTCACGCGCCAAGGCTGCCTCGAACCATGGCAAAGCCGCCGACAGGCCGTAGCGAGCCCGGACGACCTCCCCTTGCAAGGTCAGCGCGGCGGGATCGGCCGGAACCAGCGCCACCGCCCGAGTTGCTGCCTGCGTCGCGCCCTCCATATCGCCCGCTCCGAAGCGGCTACGCCCCAAATCGGTCCAGCCCCGAGCATCCCGAGGAAAGCGAGCGACCAGTTGCTCCAGGCTGGAGCGTAGCGCGCCGCCTCCACTGCCCTGGACCGCACGAAGTTGCGCGGCAACCCGCATCATCGCGGCGTCGCGTTCGCGCGGCATATGACCGATCGCATCCTGCGCGCCCGCCACATTGCCGAGCAGCAGCCTCGCCTCGGCGCGATAGGCCAGCGTATCAATCTGTGGCACGCCATCGGCCAGCGCACGGTCGAGCGCGGCCTCCGCCGTCACCCCCTGACCCAGCAATAGGCTGGTCCTGGCGAGCATCATCTGCGCCTGACCCGATTGCGGGGCGGCCTTGGCGGCTTCCCGCGCCTGGTCATGGGCGGCGTGATAATTCCCCGCCTCAAGCGCGATCGTCGCACGTCGCAGCGCCACAACGGGGTCGACGCTCGGGCTGCCGCTATACAATAGGGTCAGCAGCCCCGCGATCGCCAATGCGATAACCGCCAGCACCGCGACGATCCTGATCCGCCGCCGAATCGAGCGCCGACGCCAGATACGACGTTTGCGGCGCAGCATCGGATAGGGATGCGATCGCCGCCGTTCGCGCCCGGTATAGGGCTCCTTCGCGCTATCCGGCACGCCTAGCGCGCACCCGTCGGCCAAAGGATCACGCGCAGCGTCTGCAACAGGATCAACGCGTCCAGAAAGGGCGAATAATTCTTGGCGTAATACAGGTCATATTCCAGCTTGTGCCGCGCATCGTCGATCGATGCGCCATAGGGATAGTTGAGCTGCGCCCAGCCGGTGATCCCCGGCTTCACCATATGCCGTTCTGCGTAAAAGGGAATGTCCCGCTCCAATTGCTCGACGAACTGGGGGCGTTCGGGGCGCGGGCCGACGAAGCTCATCTCCCCCATCAGCACCGACCAGATCTGCGGCAATTCATCGATCCGCACCTTTCGGATGAACCGGCCGATCCGGGTGATGCGGGGATCATCCTTTTCCGCCCAGACGGCATGTCCCGCCACTTCCGCATCCTGCCGCATCGACCGAAGCTTTAGAATGTCGAAGGGCTCGTTGAAAAGGCCGATCCGACGCTGCCGGTAAAAGGCCGGCCCGCGCGATTCGAGCCGGATCGCAATCGCGGTGATCAGGATGACGGGCAGCGCGAAGACCAGCAGGATCAGGCTGACCGAGATGTCGAAGGCGCGCTTGAACATCGCCGACCACATCCGGCCCGAGGCAAAGCCTTCGGAAAAGATCAGCCAGCTATGGCTGACCGAGGCGAGATCGATCCGCCCCGTCTGCCGCTCCAGAAAGCTCGATAGCTCACAGACTTGCACGCCGGTCGTGCGAACGCGCAGCAAATCCTGATAGGGCAAGGCGTTGCGCCGCTCCTGCAGGGCGAGCACGACCTCGCTTGCTTCCCGGTCGAGGACAAACTGTCGCAAGTTGGGAATGTCAGCGCGGGGAATGGCACCCGCGACCGCCGTCTCCGCCGCGTTCATCGCGATAGCCCCCGCCACCAGGAAGTTGGTCCCCGGCTGCCCCGCCAATGTCATGATCGCAGCGGCACGCTCGCCCGCGCCCATCAGGATCACCCGACGCTTGAACCGATCCCCCCCCAGGATCCGCCCCATCAGCGCCCGCTCCAAGACCAGCAGTACGACCGCTAGGATCATCGAAAAGAACAGGCTGGACCGCCAATAGGACAGGCTGGGGAAGAAAAAGAATATGAGCGACAAGAAGATGACCCCCATCGACACCGCGACCATCAGCCGGGCCGCGGCGAAACGCAGGGACAGGAAGGACGCCGCCGCATAGCCCCCCACCGCCAGCAACGCGATCTGCAAGGGGATGGCGAAGCTCAACACCTGAGGCAACCGTTCGGCCAGCGATCCCGGAGGATATCCGATCTGTCGTGCCCGGATCAGCCAACCCAGTTCCGCCGCCGCCATCAGCAGCACGAAATCGACGAGCCCGAGCAACAGGGCCGCATGGGGGACATAATGTTTGAACAGGCGGATCATCTATCTGGCGATCGTCCCCATGCGTCGCTTCGCGCAACCGTCCATAATTTTTGCAACAAATGACAAACGAAACGTGAAGAAACACGTTGTGGCATGTAATAAGGCGACCGTACGACCCGCTTGCGGGGGTCTTATGGCATTTTGAAGGGGCATTCATGAATAATCAGATCGTGCCGGTGATCCTTTCTGGCGGGTCCGGCACCCGTCTCTGGCCGATGTCCAAGCCAGAGATGCCCAAGCAGCTTCTCTCGCTCACGTCCGACGAAACCATGTTGCAGCTAACGGCGCAGCGGACCAACTCCAATGACTTCGCCGCGCCCATCGTTGTCGCCGGGCAGCGTCATGCCGATCTGGTCGAGCAGCAACTGGTGGACGCCGGAACCGCCCCGCAAGTGCTGATCCTAGAACCCATGGCCCGGAACACGGCACCCGCCATCGCCCTCGCCGCATTGGCCGCGAAGCCCGAAGAGGTGCTGCTGGTCATGCCCTCGGACCATGTGATCGCCGATCTCGACGCCTTCCATGCCGCGATCCGATCGGCCCTGCCCATGGTGTCGCAAGGCTGGCTTGCGACGTTCGGCATTGCGCCGGACAAGCCAGAGACCGGCTATGGCTATATCCAGGTGGGTCGGGAAATCGCAAAGGGCGTGCACCAAGTCGCCCGCTTCGTCGAAAAGCCCCGGCTGGAGCGGGCCGAAGCCATGCTGGCGCGTGGCGATTATGCCTGGAATGGCGGAATCTTCCTGTTTCGCGCCGATCGCTATCTGGAAGAACTGGGTCAGCATGCACCGGAAATGCTGGTCGCCGCCGAAAAGGCGATGCGCGCCGCGCGACATGAGGGCAAGCGCCTGTTCCCCGACGAGGGCGAATTCGCCGCCTGCCCGTCGGACTCGATCGACTATGCGGTGATGGAGCGAGCGGAGCGCGTAGCGGTCGTCCCCGTCGCCATGGGGTGGAACGACGTCGGAAGCTGGGATGCGCTTCACGCGATCAGCGAACTCGACATGTTCGGCAACACCCATCGGGGCGAGGTTCTGGCGATCGACACGCGCAACTGCCTGATCCGCACCGACCGCGTCCGGGTGGCGGCCGTCGATGTCGAGGATCTGATCGTGGTGGCGAGCGGCGACGATGTGCTGATCCTGCCGCGCGGTCGCAGCCAGGATGTCAAGAAGCTGATCGAGGCGATGAAACGCTAAGCCAAGCAAGAGCCGGGCGGGCCCGATCCCACCCGGCTCAGCCGATTTGCTGGTCGAGCAGCGCCAGGATTTCAGCGATCGTGGTCGGCTCTATGCCATGCCGGACCAGCCGCTCGAACACCGAATCCCACCAGCGGTCGAACATCGCCCTATCGCGCGCATCGCGAACATAGGGCGTGTGCCCCGGCTCCAGCGTCGGCGAATGAAAGGAAAAGGTCAGCAGGCGTATGCCATTCTCCACCGCTTGGTCGATCGCCGCCAGGGCATCCCTGATACCCACGCCCTCCGGCGTGAGGGGGATGCGAGACAGCAACCCCAGCCGGGCCAACATCCCCCGTCCATGCGGCACCCGACCCGCTTTCGGATAAAGCGTCGCACCCCGACGACGGAGAAGCCCGGCATAGACGCTGGTTAGCGGCAATTCGATCATTCCGTCGCGGCGAAAGCCATGCGAGTCGATGGCGCTGAAATCCATGCCGCCGCCCTCGCCATAATCGTGCAGGGCACGCATCGAACTATCGACACGATAACCCCGCGCGGCCAACAGCGACAATGACGAGGGACCCAGGCCATAACGCCCCGAGCGGAACATGCGCGGTCGCTGTCCGAACGCGTGGGCGATGGCATCGGTCAGGCAATCGAGCTTCGCCGCCTCCAGCGTGCAGGGCAGATTGCCCGCGTGGCTGGTAAAGGGATCCACGACCTCCTGATGTGGGGGCGTGACCCAGGCGTGAAGTTGCGCCCCGATCTCGGACCGCCCGTCCTCGAGACATTCGGACAGGATGGCGACTGCCGCCGGATCGACCACCACCGGATAATCGACCAGGCAATGGAGCCCGACCCCGGCGGCGGCAAAGCGTCGGTGCGCGGGGCCGAAGGCGCGCATCGCGCTTGTCGAACGGTGACGGGGATCGAGCGGGGCGGACCAGTCGAACTCCTCCTCGACATCGACCGAGACAAGAAAGCGGCGACCGAAGCTCTCGGGCCAGTCGATCCGCTCGGCCGCGTCGACCGCGTCGGGCCGCCAGGGACGAGCGGCCACCCCCATGCTCACCGGGTCGCCGCCTGCCCCGCTCGCTGATCGTCGCCCAGCGGCAACGCCAGGACGACCCGGTGCAAGCCGATGGTCAGGCCACCGCCCATTTCGGCCCCCAGCTTGTCGATCAGTCGTAGCGAAAAGCCCGTGCCCAACAACGGCGCGCCGTCCCGCTGTTCGTCATCGCCCGCCTCGCTGAGCAGGGCCGCCTCAGTCTCCACCGTCAACGAGAGCGGGCGATCGATCCGCAGAGTCGCCATGCCCTGTTCCACCGACAGGCTGGCGGCCAGACGCTCACCGACCACGCAGTTGGACAGCAGAACGGAAAAGAGCCGCGTGACCAAGCGTTCGCTGGCCCGGTCGTCCGCCATGGCGACGATGGAAATGGCGGGCGGTTCAAAGCGGATTTCGGCACGACGAAGCTCAGCCAGCGGCCGAAGCTCGGCCAGTACGCGCTGGATCAGTGGAGCAAGCGGTACCGATGTAGCGCGCAGTTCCAGAACCCGCCCCTCGATCCGTGCCGCCGTATCAAGATCCTCGACCGAGGCGAGAAGATCGGCCGCCATCGACCGGATCGCACTCGCACGGTCGCGATAGACGGGCGCGACCGGACCCAGCAACTCGCTTTCGATCAATTCGGCGAAGCCCGCCACCGCATTGGCCGGGGTCCGCAGTTCATGGACCAGTTGGCGAAGCGAATCCGAAGAAGAGGCCTCCGCTTCGCTCGCCGCCTCGCGAACATTGGCGATCTCATCGCGGCGTGGCCGTCGCCCACTTCCGCGATAGCCGAGGAAAACGCCCGATGCCGGATCGAAATAGGGCATGGCCGACACTCGCCATGATCCCGATGCTTCGGAGATGCCGCCAATCTCCAGTCGCGCGTCTCGGAACGGCGAACGTCGACGAAACGCCCCCATCGCCACGCCATCGAAGCGGGCCAGCCCCTGCATAGCGGTATCCGCGATACTGACCCCCACCAGCGGGCCCCGCGCGACACCGGCCACGCCCAGGATCAGGCCATGGGCATCGGTCTCGAAATCGAAATGTGCTGGCCCTGCGTCGCCACGGGGGGCACCGGAGGCTTCTTCGCGCCGCTGGTTGAAGGCATCGATCCGGGCGACCAGATCGGCGATTTCGTAACGCGGCGGGGCGGTTGGCACCTCGGCATGGCGGAGCGCCTCCGCCATGAACGGCAATCCACGCGCCACTTGGCCCAGCGCGACGAAGGGCGTGGCCGCCTGGGTCGGGACCGGATCGAGCAGGACGGAAAGCGGCAGAGCCTCATCCTCTTCGAACGCGTCATCGGCCAACTGCTCGGGCACCCGATCGTCGGGATCCGCCCGCCCCTGCTGCGTCGGCTCGGGCGGGAGGAGCGAATGATCGTCTGGGGCATCGAATTCGATCGCCGGGGCAGACACCGGCTCGGTGAGATTGGGGAGAACGAAATCGACCGCGCCGAAATTGACCAGCCCGCGCTGCACCGTATCGGACAGATCGCGCCGGTGACGCAGCACCGACCGCGCGCCCGGCGACAGCAGCGGCAGGATCGCCAGCCATTCATCATCGGTCAGCGCCACGCCGCGCAAAATGGGGGCCGCGACGGACAAGTCGTCCTGCACGAAGAAGGATACCAGTGCGGCGGGCGGACGCCCGGCGATCAGGGCGCGCGCGCTGGCGGTACGGACATCTTCAGGTACCGACTCGCGCAACTGGTGCAACCGGGACAGCATCGGCGGATCGGCCGGAACGCGGCCACGCGCCATCAGGTCGACAAGCTGCCGCCAGGCCGTCTGCGCGCCAAAAGGCGAGCCCATATCGGCCGACAGAATCGTCGCCAGGCTATCGTCGAACCGCACTTAGCTCCCTTCACACATGGCTGCACCGCCCCGATCAACCTGACGTAACGTCCATATCCTTCCAACTGGTAACCTGCAAATATCCATATGCGTGCCGTTGCAATATCGGAGAATTGCGATAGTGCGTAATTTTCTTATAGTCCGCCGTATCAGAGCATAGGGAATCGGCATTTTATGTGGAGTATCGTGTAATGGCGCTCGATCGCATCGATCGGCAAATCTTGGCGCTGTTGCAGGCCGATGGCCGTATGACCAACGTCGAACTGGCCGAACGGGTGGGATTGACCGCCCCCCCCTGTCTTCGGCGCGTTCGCGCGTTGGAAGAAGCGGGCGCGATCCGGGGCTATCACGCCGATCTGGACGCCGCGCGCCTGGGCTTTCCGATCACCGTCTTTGCCATGGTATCGCTCCGCAGCCAGGCCGAGCATGATCTGGCGACGTTCGAACAGCATGTCGCTGGCATCCCCGAAGTTCGCGAATGCCATATGCTGAACGGCGAGATCGATTTCATCCTGAAGATCGTCGCGTCGGATCTCAAGAGCTTTCAGGAAATCCTGACCACCCACCTGACGCCCGCTCCCAATGTCGCGAGCGTCAAGACCTCGCTGACGATCCGTACCGCCAAGCAGGTGTCGGGTATTCCGATCGAAGCGGACTGACCGAGCGCGTCATTCCCGTACATCAAAAAGCCGACCATCCACGAGGATGGTCGGCTTTTTTACGGACCGTTCAACCAGAGTTCACTACCCCGACCCCGCCCTCGGTTCGCTTCGAACAAACTTGGACCGAATATCCAGTAATTCCGGCTGAACCAGGGTCGGAATAATGTTCGGGCAGGTCGCGGACAAAGCGGCCCGCCCGGTTACCCCCGCGCCCATATGGCGCGGGGGCATAGGCATCAGGCCTGGGCGTCCAGATAGGTCTTCCAGAAGCCAGCCAGATCGGCGCGCGGCTGGCCCTGGACCGCGTCGAATGCGGCCTTCGCCCCAGCCTTGTCGCCCTGCGCCGCGAGCGCGATGCCGAGGCGAGTGTTCACTTCATTGGCATCGACACCGCCCTTTTGCAGCGCGGCGCGGTACAGTTCGGCGGCCTTGGCGTAGTTGCCCTGACCATAATAGGCCTCGGCGGTCAGCGCGGCGAGCTTGCCGTCGGCGGCCGACTTGGCGCGGGCCTCGGTCGGCGCCAGCGAGCCTTCCTGGCGGCTCTTGGCGGCGGCGGCGGCCAGCATGGCCTTTGCCGTCGCGTTACCCGCCGGGATCTTGCCAGTGGCAATGCCTTCTTTCAGCACCGTCTCCGCTTCGGCGGGCAGGCCCTTGTCGGTCGCATATTGCGCATATTCCATATAGTCGTTCTGATCGGCGAGCGACTTGGTGGCGCGCATCAGGCGGAACAGGTCGAGCCGCTGATTCTTGTCCAGCGTCGCCAGCGAACCCGGCTGCAGACCGTAAATCACCAGCGAGTTACGCCAGTTCTGCGCGGTCGGATAGGCCGTGATCCACTTGCGCATCCAGCTCAGCGTTTCCGGAACCATCTTCGCCTTGTTGGCCCGGCCGATCGCGTACTTGTAATAGTCCTCAGGCGCCTTCTGGCCCGAGGCGGTCATCTGGTCGATCGCGCTCGACAGTTCGGCATTGGCACCGGCGACGTCGCCCGAATCCATCTTCGCCTTGACGATCAGCATCGGCAGGTTCGGATCGTTGTAACCGAGCTGCTTGGCCTGGTTGAAATATTGCAGCGCGATCGGATACTGCTTGCCGTTATAGGCCAGCGCACCACGGCGGAAGACGTAGCGCGGCTTGTCCGCGGCCGGGGTCGACGGGCTGGCGATCAGCGCGTCGAGCGGCTTGGCCAACGACGCTTCGTCGACCGGCGCGTTCGGATTGGCCTGCTGCGCCGCATAGAGCTTGCCCGATTCGAGTTCGTAGCGCAGCGCCGCCGCGATATATTTGTCGTCCTCGGTCTTCGCCGCAGCCTCTACCGCCGCGACCAGCGGATCGGCCGCAGCGTAATTCTTCTGCTGCAACACGAGCTGTGCCGCCTGCGCCGCCTTCAGCGCCTCGGGGCTCAGCTTCAGGCCGCCGGCCTCCTCGGCCTTCTTTTTCTGCGCCACGGCCGGGACCGTCAGGGCAACCCCACTCACACTCGTCGCCAGCACGGCCGCAAGCGCGAGCTTCGGAATGATCTTCATGCGAATTTTCTCCAAGAATAGAGCCTGTCGGGTCCAGAACCGTATCTGACGGGCTTGATAAGGACAGCGCGCGTCCCGTTCAAGCGATGCGATGATGCGATCCTCCCTTACCCCTCAACCGCTGAACGCGGATTGAACGCGAACGCTCCGAGCGCTAGCGCGGCAGGATCATGATTGCCGTCATCTCCCCCGCCAAAACGCTCGATTACAAGAGCCCCCTCCCCGACCTTGCCCCAACCGAGCCGCATTTCGCCGCCGAAGCCTGCACCCTGGCGCAGGCCGCTGCCGGTCTGGGCGAGGACAAGCTTTCCTCGCTGATGCGCATCTCGCCCGCGCTCGCCAAACTCAACGCCGAACGCTTCCGCGACTTCGCGACCGCGACGGAGCGGCCCGCGATGTTCGCCTTTGCGGGCGACGTCTATACCGGGCTCGAGGCCAAGACGCTGGACGAACCGGCGGTGCTGTTCGCCCAGGATCATCTGCGGATGCTGTCGGGGCTTTACGGCCTGCTCCGCCCGCTCGACGCGATGCGGCCCTATCGGCTGGAAATGGGCACGCGCTGGGCGCCGCGCGGCGACAAGTTGACCGACTGGTGGGGCGACCGCATCGCCAAGCGGCTGTCCGACGAGGTCGAGGCGGAGGGCTCGGGCACGATCCTGAACCTCGCCAGCCAGGAATATTGGCACGCGGTCGACGGCAAGCTTCCCGCCGCGGTCCGGGTGATCGCGGTCGATTTCCGGGAGGGCGATCGCTTCATCAGCTTCCATGCCAAAAAGGCGCGCGGTGCGATGGCACGCTGGATGGTCGAACATGCCATCACCGATAACGATGCGATGCGCGGCTTCGACAGCGACGGCTATGGCTTCGATGCGGAGAACAGCACGCCGACACAGTGGAGATTCGTGCGATGAGCGAATGGAAGCAGGCGATCGTCATCGGCGCTTCCGGCGGTATTGGCGGCGCTATCGCCGATGCGCTTGAGGAGGAAGGCGTAAGTGTCGCCCGCTTCGGTCGTTCGATGAGCGGCGATGCGCATATCGACATCGAGGACGAAGCGAGCATCGCGGCAGCCGCGGACCGGATCGCAAAGGGCCCCGCCCCCGATCTGGTGATCGTCGCCACCGGCCTGCTGCATGACGGTGCCCAGGGGCCCGAAAAGGCGATCGACCAGCTTTCGCCCGAATGGCTCGCGCGCAATTTCGCGGTGAATGCGATTGGCCCAGCGCTGGTCGCCAAGCATCTGCTGCCGCTGATGCCGCGCACCGGCAAGACGATCTTCGCCGCCTTGTCGGCGCGGGTCGGGTCGATCTCGGACAATCGCATGGGCGGCTGGTATGGCTATCGCGCGTCCAAGGCCGCGTTGAACCAGTTCATCCGCACGCTCGCTATCGAACATAAGCGGCGCAACGACCGCTCCATCGTGATCGCGCTGCATCCCGGCACGGTCGATACGGCTTTGTCCAAGCCGTTCCAGGGCAATGTCAGGCCCGGCGGCTTGTTCGATCCGTCACGCGCCGCCGTCCAGCTTCTCGACGTGCTCGACGGACTGCGCGCGCCGGACAGTGGCAAGCTGTTCGATTGGGAGGGCAAGGAGGTACAGCCTTGACCACCCCCCTGATTATCACTTGCATTACAGTATCGTAACGTCGGCGACATTCGCGCGAAACCACCCGTCCCCGATAAGGAGCGGGCTGGTCGCCGCTCCACTCCCGTCGGCGGCCAGCGCCTACCAAGTCCCGCGATCCGCTGCCGAGGGGGTAGCATTGCCGCAGGGCCCCGTCCCCGCGCCCGGTTTTCACGCATCGGTCGCTTCCCGAACCGCTCATGCGAATGCCGGCGCGCGGGGATGGCGAAGGGGTGGTCAGGCGGCTTCTGCTGGGCTAGGAACGACGCTTCCCATCTGACAACCAACCCGGAAAGCAACAGACTTTGGCCGACGAGACGACCCTCGCGGAACCTTCCGATATTTCGACGATCTCCATCGTCGACGAGATGAAGTCGAGCTATCTCGACTATGCGATGAGCGTGATCGTGGCGCGTGCGCTGCCCGACGTGCGTGACGGCCTGAAGCCCGTCCATCGCCGTATCCTCTATTCGGCCGCCGAGAGCGGCTTCGTCGCAGGCAAACCGTACCGCAAGTCGGCGCGCATCGTCGGCGACGTCATGGGTAAATACCACCCGCACGGCGACAGCGCGATCTATGACGCGCTGGCCCGCATGGCGCAGGACTGGTCGATGCGCGTGCCGCTGATCGACGGTCAGGGCAACTTCGGCTCGATGGACCCCGATCCGCCCGCCGCGATGCGTTACACCGAAGCGCGTCTGGCCAAGGTCGCCAACTCGCTGCTCGACGATCTCGACAAGGACACGGTCGACTTCCAGCCCAACTATGACGGCTCGGAGCGCGAACCCTCGGTCCTGCCCGCGCAATACCCGAACCTGCTGGTCAACGGCGCCGGCGGTATCGCGGTCGGCATGGCGACCAACATCCCGCCGCACAATCTGGGCGAGGTGGTCAATGCCTGTCTCGCCTATATGGAAAATGGCGCGATCACGGTCGAGGAACTCAACGAGATCGTCCCCGCCCCCGACTTCCCCACCGGCGCGCTGATCCTGGGCCGATCGGGCGCGCGCTCGGCCTATCAGACCGGACGCGGTTCGATCATCGTGCGCTCGCGCCACGAGATCGAGGAGATGCGCGGCGACCGCCGGGCGATCGTCCTCACCGAAATCCCCTTCCAGCAGGGCAAGAATGCGCTGGTCGAAAAGATCGCCGAGGCCGCCAAGGAAAAGCGGATCGAGGGGATCAGCGACATTCGTGACGAATCGAACCGCGAAGGCGTTCGCATCGTCATCGACCTGAAGCGCGATGCGACCCCCGAGGTCGTGCTCAACCAGCTGTGGCGGCACACCCCCGCCCAGACCAGCTTCCCGGCCAACATGCTCGCCATTCGCGGCGGTCGGCCCGAGCTGCTCAACCTGCGCGACATCATCCAGGCCTTCGTCCAGTTCCGCGAGCAGGTCATCACCCGCCGCTCCAAGTTCGAGCTGGCCAAGGCGCGCGAGCGGGCGCACATCTTGCTGGGCCTCGTCATCGCGGTGACGAACCTGGACGAGGTGGTGCGGATCATTCGCGGCTCGGCCTCGCCGGTTGCCGCGCGTGAGGCCCTGCTCGCCCGCGAATGGCCGATCGCCGAGATCGCGCCGTACATCCGCCTGGTCGAAGCGGTCGAGAGCGAAGGCTTTGGCGACACCTATCGCCTGTCGGAGACGCAGGTTCGTGCGATCCTCGACCTGCGCCTGCACCGCCTGACCGCGCTCGGCCGCGATGAGATCGGCGACGAGCTGAAGGGTCTGGCGGACTCGATCACCGAGCTGCTGGAAATCCTCGCCAACCGCGTGAAGCTGTACGAGGTCATGCGCGGCGAGTTGGTGGCGATCCGCGACCAGTTCGCCACCCCGCGCCGCTCGGAAATCGCCGCCGCCGCCGACGGCATCGACGACGAGGACCTGATCGAGCGCGAGGACATGGTCGTCACCGTGACCATGCAGGGCTATATCAAGCGCACCCCGCTCGATGCCTTCCGCGCGCAGAACCGGGGCGGCAAGGGCCGCTCGGGCATGGCGACCAAGGACGAGGACGTCGTCACCGAGCTGTTCGTGACCAGCACGCACACGCCGGTCCTGTTCTTCTCCAACCATGGCAAGGTCTATCGCTACAAGGTCTGGCGCCTGCCCGAGGGCGGCCCGGCCACGCGCGGGCGGCCGATGGTCAACCTGCTGCCGCTGGCACCGGGCGAGGTCATCTCGACCGTCCTACCGCTGCCCGAGGACGAGGCGGAGTGGGGCAAGCTCCACGTCATGTTCGCTACGGCCAAGGGTGCCGTGCGCCGCAACTCGATGGACGCGTTCACCAACGTGCCCTCGAACGGCAAGATCGCGATGCGCTTCGAAGAGGGCAGCGAGGACCGGTTGATCGGCGTCGCGCTGCTCGGCGCGGAGGACGACGTGCTGCTCGCCACCCGTTGCGGTCGGGCGATCCGCTTTGCCGCCGACGATGTGCGCGAGTTCCAGAGCCGGACCTCGACCGGCGTGCGCGGTATCGCGCTCAAGGGGGAGGACGAGGTCATCTCGCTCTCGGTCCTGCACCGCGTCGGCACCACCCAGGAAGAGCGCGAGGCTTATTTGCGCTTCGCCCCCTGGAAGGGCGAGAAGGAAGGCGAGCCCGAGCTGTCGGTCGAGCGGTATGAGGAACTGCGTGAAAACGAGCAGTTCATCCTGACCGTCTGCGCCAACGGCTATGGCAAGCTGTCCTCGGCCTATGAATATCGCCGCACGGGTCGCGGTGGTCAGGGCATCACCAATATCGACAATATCGCCCGCAATGGTGATGTCGTCGCCAGCTTCCCCGCATCCAAGGGGCATCAGCTGATGCTCGTGACCGATCAGGCCAAGCTGATCCGCATGTCGCTGGCTTCGCTTCGCGTCATCGGGCGCGGCTCGGCGGGGCTGCGGCTCTTCAACGTCGCGGCTGGCGAACATGTCGTCTCGGCCGCACGCATCGAGGAGACCGAGGAGGATGCCGAGATGAACCTGGCCGACGGCACTCCCGAGATCGCGCCCGAACCGGATGCGGAAGTCGGTGAGAATCTGGCCGCCGGCCCGGAGGATGGCGAGTGAGCCGGCCAGCGACCGCCTATAAGGTGCTGACCGCCGACCAAATGGCGCTGCTGGAACAGGAGGGCGTCTTCAGGGGCGCGCCGGTGGATATGGCCGATGGCTATATCCACCTCTCCACCGCCGCCCAGTTGACCGAGACGGTGGACAAGCATTTCGCTGGCCAGACCGACCTGCACATTGCGGCGGTCGATCTGGAGGCGATGGGCGAGGCGGTGAAGTGGGAGGAGAGCCGGGGCGGCCAGCTCTTCCCGCATCTCTATGCCCCGTTGAGCTTGACGGCGGTCGTCGCCTATGGCCCGATGCAGCGCGATGACGACGGCACCATTCGGCTGCCCATCACCGGTTAAGACCCATGATGATGACGTTTCGTCATCGAAACGTCATCAAATCCTAACGCCACCTTTACCGGTCGCGCATAGCAAAGACGGCGATGAAGCCGTCTGTCTTCTCTAATGGCCCACCAGTGGCCGATGACTTGGTGATCGGGGCCGACGCTTCGCTGGCTGAGGCCATCGGCCTCTTCCGCCAGCATCCCGACATGCGCCTGCTGCCCGTCCTCGACGCCGGGCAGCGCCCCGTCGGCGCGGTCCGTGAACGGGACTTGCGCGGATTGCTGTTCAATCCCTTTGGCCATGCCCTGCTTCAAAATCCCGATTTCGGCACCACGCTGAACGCCTATGTCCGCGCCCATCCCATTTGCGAGGTGGAAGCACCACTAGCCGAAAAGCTGGTGCTCCATGCCAACTGGGGAGCGCCGGACATGCTGATCCTGACCCGCGAGGGCATTTTCGCCGGAACGCTCGACGCCGCTACGCTGGCCCGGCAGGCCGCCGATGTGCAGATTTCGCTCGCGAAGGAGAGGATCACACGAGCGCACCAGATCGACGAGGCCGCGCGCGACTTCATGGTAGACATCGGCGCCTCGTCCGAACAATTGCTGGCGGCGACCCGCGAGATGGACCAGATGGCTGATGCCCTTGCCCGCTATGCCGCGCAAACGCATGGTGGTGCGGACCGTATGACCGGCGCAATGGGCGACGCGGGCAGCGCGCTCGGCGACATCGCCAAGCAGGGGCATGGCCTGACCGAGGCCTTTGGCGCGATTACGCGCGATATGGATCAGGCGCGAAAGATCCGCGAGGAAGTGCGCCACCGGATCGCCAGCACCGGCCGCCATGCCTATGCCCTGGCGAACGGCGCCACCACCATCGACGCGCTGCTGGCCGTAATCGAGGGCGTGGCGACCCGCACCAATTTGCTGGCACTGAATGCCGCCATCGAAGCCGCCCGTGCGGGCGAGACCGGGCGGGGCTTCGCGGTCGTCGCGCATGAGGTGAAGGCGCTTGCCCGCCAGACGCGCGAGGCGGCGCAGGATGCGACCCGCAACGTCGCACAGGTCAAGTCGGACCTTCACGCGCTGGTCGCCGAACAAAAGCATCTCGATGAAGCGGTCGAGGCGATCAGCGGCATCTCCCACTCGATCGACACGGCTGTCGCCGCGCAGGGCATGGCGACCGCCTCCATCGCCGCCAATGTCGACCAGACCGCTTCGGCCGCTCGCCAGATCGGCGCGCAGGTCCGTCAGATACAGGAAGACGCCACGCGGATCGACCGCGATGCCGGATCGCTGCTTGGCTTGGCCCGGACATTGGGCCGCACCGTCACCCGGTTGCGCGATCGCACCGCCGGTTTCGTCGATACGGTCGCCGCCTGATCGTCAGACGTAGAGGTCGACCACCGTCACCCCCTCGCCCACCGCCTCCAGCAACAAGGTCCGGTGGCAGTGACAGGGATCGCGCTCGAAACAGAGCAAGGCGCTGGGCTTTTCCCGCGACAGATCGAGCATCCGCGCCGCTGCGGCCTGCGCCTCGGGTAGGGCAAGCTGGTCGTCATAGACCTCGCGCAGGGTCGTGACGTCGCCCTTCTTCGCCGCGTCGCGCCCGCGTTTCGGCGTGCCCAGATCCTTCAGATGGACATAATCGATCCCAACCTCTCGCAACGCCGCCGCGAGCGGGGATTTGGAAAAGCCCGGACGTCGCGACAACGGCAGCGCGCGAACGTCGATCAACCGCTCGACCCCGGCCTGCCTCAACGTCGCCAGAAAGCCGTCGACGGTCGCGCCTTCGTAACCGATGGTGAAAATGGTGGTCATGAACAGCAGGTGGGGGTTGGCCGGCAGGCTGCCAAGTGCTTCCACCTGACGGCTTACGGGTCTAAAGCCGGGCGATGACTTATGACATTCATGTGATCGGCGGCGGGCTGGCGGGTTCCGAAGCGGCGTGGCAGTTGGCCGAGGCGGGGCTGAAGGTGCGCCTGTCCGAAATGCGCGGCGGGGCAGACACCACGCCCGCCCATCATGGCGGGGATTTGGCCGAGTTGGTCTGTTCCAACTCCTTCCGCTCGGACGATGCGACATCCAACGCGGTCGGCCTGCTCCATCAGGAGATGCGCGCGCTCGGCTCGATCATCATGGCGAAGGGCGATGTCCATGCCGTGCCCGCCGGTTCGGCGCTGGCGGTGGACCGCGACGGCTTTTCGGCCGGGGTCACGGCCGCGCTCGCGGCGCATCCCAACATCACCATCGTTCGCGAGCGGATCGATGCGCTGCCGGAGGGGCCCGCGATCATCGCCACCGGCCCGCTGACCGCGCCATCGCTGGCGGGCGGCATCGGCGAGGCGACCGGCGCGGAGGCGCTGGCCTTCTTCGACGCGATCGCCCCCATCGTCCACCGCGAATCGATCGACATGGACGTCGCCTGGTTCCAAAGCCGATGGAACAAGGGCACGGGCAAGGATTACATCAACTGCCCGATGGACAAGGACCAGTATCTGGCCTTCCATCAGGCGCTGCTCGACGGCGAGAAGACCGAGTTCCGCGAGTGGGAGAAAAACACCCCCTATTTCGATGGCTGCATGCCGGTCGAGGTCATGGCCGAGCGCGGGGTCGATACGTTGCGCTTCGGGCCGATGAAGGGCGTCGGCCTGGACGATCCGCGCACCGGACGCTGGCCCTATGCCGTCGTCCAGCTACGCCAGGACAATGCGGCGGGCACGCTGTGGAACATCGTCGGTTTCCAGACCAAGCTGAAATATGCCGAGCAAATCCGCATCTTCCGCACCATTCCGGGGTTGGAAAAGGCCGAGTTCGCGCGATTGGGCGGGCTTCACCGCAACACCTTCATCCGCTCGCCCGAACTGCTCGATGCGACGCTGCGCCTGAAGTCGCGGCCCAATCTGCGCTTCGCGGGCCAGATCACGGGGTGCGAGGGCTATATCGAGAGCGCGGCGATCGGGCTGCTCGCCGGGCGTTTCGCCGCCGCCGAGCTGACCGGCAAGACCATCGCGGCGCCGCCGGTCGAGACGGCGCTGGGCGCGCTGCTGGGTCACATCACCGGGCTGGCCGAGGCCGAGACCTATCAGCCGATGAACGTCAATTTCGGCCTGTTCCCGCCCATCCCCGGCCGGACCAAGAAGGCCGATCGCAAAAAGATGTACACCGACCGCGCGCGCGAGGCGCTGCCCGGCTGGCTCAACTCTCTTCCGCCTGGGCCGCCTCCGGTGCCTCAGCCGGTCCCGTTCGTGCCGGAGGACAGTCCCGCCGAGCCGGTCGACGCTTAACGGCGGTGGTGGCGAACTCGGCCGCGTTCATCGTGCCTGACTTGTCATGGTCTGCGGTGGCGAATTTGGTCGTGGCCTTGATCGCCCACTCGTCGAAGGACAGCCTGCCGTCGCCGTCGCGGTCCAGCTTGGCGTAAGCCTTGCGCCGCGCGGCGAGATATTCCTCGCGAGTGATCGTGCCGTCGCGGTCCTTATCGTAGCGGTCGAAGCGTTTTTGCTCGCGGGTGCGGGCGGACGCTTCGGGAAGCGGCCCATCGTCCTCGGCAGTTTGCGGGGGCGAGGCGGTCGCCGCGCTCGCGGCTGGGAGTGGGGATGGCGTGTCGGGTCGGCTGCCCCACAGGAACAGCCCCGCCCCCACCAGCACGAGCGTGCCCAACCCACCGGCCAGATAGCGCCACATCGGTCCCGTCTCCCCCCGTCAGACGGGGTTATGGTTAACCGGCGTTATATGGGAGCGGCAAGGTGATTCCCGTGGCCTTCGACTTCGCTCAGGCTGAACGTGGTTTTGGTGAGCCGCTCCCCACTCTAGGTGTACCCCGGCGAAGGCCGGGGTCCAGTTCTGCGCAGCCTGTGGAGCGCCTCGGATCGGCGGGGGAGGCAAAGGACCTGCGCCGTCGATAGAGCATTACAACTGGACCCCGGCCTTCGCCGGGGTATGGCTCCGTCCTGATGCGAACGGCTTCAGCGCCCCGTCAAACCATGCCACGCCAGTCGCGCCGCACGGAGGGGATGGCCCGGCAGGCGGTCCGGGTGGCGCAAACCTTCACGGGCCAGGACGCCCAGGCCGCTCAACCCCCGCGTCCCTCGCGGCCGCTTCGGCGACAGCGCTGTGTCCAATTTGCTTAAAGCCTGTGCACCGATTCGATCCGCCAGCGGCTTGTCGCTGATATGCCCGGCCAGATCGGCCTTGGCCCAGGCTGTCCCGAGAGGTTCCCACCCATCGCCAACCAGCAACCGCCCGATCGAGGCGAACAACACGCCCCCGCGCGCCTGCGCATGGCGGGCGACGCGTTCATCGTCCAACGGCTCGTCATCATCGAGCAGCGCTTCCCACCCCTCGATCATCGGCGCCAGATCCACCCCCCGCACGCCACCGGGGAGCACCGACGCCGCCAGCCGCTGCAACACGGGATGCGCAGGAGCCGCCTCGCGGTCGAGCTTCTCCAGCGCCTCATACCACCAGGTGAGCCGCATCTGGCCGATCATCGGCTCTGTCGTGCTTTGCAGGATCGAGGCGAGCTGATGGTCGAGATCGAGCAGCGCCGCGAACCCCTCGCGCGCTGATGCGGGCGAATAGCCCACCGCCAGTGCCTGTTCGCGCATCACCGCTTCTATCGCGGGCGGGGGCGTCGGGGTGGCGGGAATATCAGTCATCCCCTGCCCTTTGCACGAATGAACCCCATGAAAAAGGGCCTCCCGGTTTCCCGGAAGGCCCCCTTCAAATCATGAGATAACCCGCCGCTTAGCCGCGATAGGTGACCTTCTTGACCGCCGCGACGACCTTGTCCGCATCGACCAGCGCCAGCTTTTCGAGGTTGGCGGCGTAAGGCAGCGGCACGTCCTCGTTGGTCACGCGCAGCACGGGCGCGTCGAGGTCGTCGAACCCTTCTTCCATCACGACGGCGGTGATTTCCGACGCGATCGAGCAGGTGGGCCAGCCTTCCTCGACCACGACCAAGCGGTTGGTCTTGGCGAGCGACTTCAGCACCGTCTTGGTGTCGAGCGGACGCAGCGTGCGCAGGTCGATGACCTCCGCATCGATGCCCTCGGCGGCCAGCTTCTCGGCGGCTTCGAGCGCGACGCCCACGCCGATCGAGTAAGAGACGAGCGTGACGTCCTTGCCCTCGCGCATGATCCGCGCCTTGCCGATCGGCAGGACGAAATCGTCGAGCTTGGGCACGTCGAACGAACGACCGTACATCAGCTCGTTCTCAAGGAACACGACCGGGTCTTCCGAACGAATCGCCGCCTTCAGCAGGCCCTTGGCATCGGCCGCGTCATAGGGCGCGATCACGATCAGGCCGGGGACCGACGCATACCACGGGCCGTAATTCTGCGAGTGCTGCGCGCCGACGCGGCTGGCGGCACCGTTGGGACCACGGAACACGATCGGGCAGCGCATCTGGCCACCGGACATATAGTTGGTCTTGGCGGCCGAGTTGATGATGTGGTCGATCGCCTGCATGGCGAAGTTGAACGTCATGAACTCGATGACCGGACGCAGGCCGCCCATCGCGGCACCGGTGCCGACACCGGCAAAGCCATACTCGGTGATCGGCGTGTCGATGACGCGACGGTCGCCGAACTCGTCCAGCAGGCCCTGCGTCACCTTGTACGCGCCCTGATACTGGGCGACTTCCTCGCCCATTACGAAGACGCGGTCGTCGGCGCGCATTTCCTCGGCCATCGCATCGCGCAGCGCTTCGCGGACGGTGAGCTTCACCATCTCGGTGCCTTCGGGGATTTCCGGCGAGGCGGGCGCTTCCTGCTCGGCGGCGGCGACCAGCTTCTGCGTGCCGCTCTCCTGCTCGGCCGCAGCCGCACCTTCCGGCATCGGCGGCGCGTTCGAATCGGTCGCCTCGTTCTTCGGCGCGGCATTGGCGGCCTCGCCCGAACGGCTGCCCGACGCGGCGGCGGACGCGACGTCCTCGCCCTCTTCGGCCAGCAGCGCGATGGCGGTGCCGACCTTCACATTGTCGGTGCCCTCGGCGACGATGATCTTGGCGATCACGCCCTCATCGACGGCCTCGAACTCCATCGTCGCCTTGTCGGTCTCGATCTCGGCCATGATGTCGCCGGACTTGACCGTATCGCCTTCCTTCACGAGCCACTTGGCGAGCGTGCCCTCTTCCATGGTCGGCGAAAGGGCCGGCATCTTGATCTCGATCGCCATCTTAGTAACGCTCCACCAGCACTTCAGTGTAGAGTTCAGCCACATCGGGCTCGGGGGTCTGTTCGGCGAAATCGGCCGCTTCGTTGACCTGCTTGCGAATGTCCTGCTCCAGGACCTTCAGATCGGCCTCGGTGACGCCCTGCTCTTCGAGCAGACGCTTCACATGATCGATCGGATCGGACTTGTCGCGCACGCCCTGCACTTCCTCGCGGCTGCGATACTTGGCGGGGTCGGACATGGAGTGACCGCGATAGCGATAGGTCTTCATCTCGAGGATGACCGGACCCTTGCCCGCACGGACCCAGGCCAGCGCCTCTTCGGCGGCACCGCGGCACGCCAGCACGTCCATGCCGTCGACCTGGATGCCGGGGATGCGGAAGCTCTCGCCACGGCGATAGAGCTGGTCCTCGGACGAGGCGCGGTTGACCGCCGTGCCCATGGCATATTGGTTGTTCTCGATCACGAAGATGATCGGGAGCTTCCACAGCTCGGCCATGTTGAAGCTCTCGTACACCTGGCCCTGATTGGCAGCGCCATCGCCGAAATAGGCGAGGCAGACGCCGCCGTCATTGCTGTACTTGTGCCCGAACGCCAGGCCGGTGCCCAGCGACACCTGCGCGCCCACGATACCGTGGCCGCCGTAGAACTTATGCTCGGTCGAGAACATGTGCATCGACCCGCCCTTGCCCTTGGAGATGCCGGCGGCACGTCCCGTAAGCTCGGCCATGATGACCTTGGGATCAATGCCGTAAGCCAGCATGTGGCCATGGTCGCGGTAACCGGTGATGACCGAATCCTTGTCGCCGTCGAGCGCCGACTGGAGACCCACCGCCACGGCCTCCTGGCCGATATACAGGTGGCAGAAACCGCCGATCAGGCCGAGGCCATAAAGCTGGCCCGCCTTTTCTTCGAAGCGGCGGATCAGGAGCATCTGCTTGTAGAAATCCAGCAACTGTTCCTTGGTAGCCTGGAACGGTTGCGGTTCGGCGGGACGCTCCCGATTGGGAATGGGGGGCTCGCTGGTACGGCTTGGAGCTTTTGCCACAGTCGGGAACACCTTTGTTTCCGTTAGGGAAGGATGGACGCCTATTGGCGTGCTTTGTCACGAAACTCAATTCCCCCTCTTAATTCCCATTCGGACAGGTGGAATTTAGGGGTGAATAGCTTTGCATCGGTTGCCTTGTCGGCGCACCGCAGCCTACAACGCCCGTCGATTATGGATAGACCCAAACACCCGTTTCGCATCGCCAATTTCCGCAGCTATTGGCTGTCGCGGTTCAGCGGGACCATCGCGGTATCGGCGATGTCGATCGTCATCGGGTGGCAGGTTTACAACCTGGCGCGCGAAACCATGGACGTGCGGCAGGCCGCCTTCATGCTCGGCATGATCGGTTTCGCACAGTTCGTGCCGCTGTTCCTGCTGACCCCGATCACCGGTCTGGTCGCCGACAGCGTCGACCGGCGGTGGATCGTGCGGGCGACGACGGCGCTGTTGGTCCTGGCCGCTGCAAGCCTCTGGTTCCTGACTTGGTCCGGGCATCTGACCCTGGGGGCGCTATTCACCGCCGCCGTGGCCTTCGGCATCGCGCGTGCCTTTTCGGGGCCCGCCTATTCGGCGCTGGCCCCCAATCTGGTCCCGCGTGAAAGCCTGCCGACCGCCATCGCGGTCAGCTCGATCGCGTGGCAGGTGGGCACCATCGCCGGTCCGAGCGTCGGCGGGCTTCTCTATGCGATCCATCCGGAATTTGCTTACGGCATCGCCACCTTGCTGTTCGCGGTCGCGCTGTTTTGCATCTTTCTGATCGGCCCGGTTCCCCAGCCGCCCGCGCAGACCGACCGCCGCCCGCTGACCCGAATCGTCGAGGGGTTCAGCTATGTCCGTCGCAATCGGCTGGTGCAGGCGGCGATCACGCTCGACCTGTTCGCGGTGCTGCTGGCGGGCGCGACATCGCTGCTGCCGGTCTATGCGCGCGACATATTGCATGTCGGATCGCAGGGACTGGGCGTGCTGGCGGCGGGCATGGGCATCGGCGCGGCGACCACAGCGATCTGGTTTTCGTTCAAGCCGATGACCCGCAATGTCGGGGTCAAGATGCTGGTTGCGGTCGTGGTCTTCGGCCTGTCGATCCTGACCTTCGGCATCGCCAGCTATGTGACCGGCGCCTTGGGGCTCGAGAGCGGCACGGTGGCGCTGGGCGGGCTGAATCTGTTCGTCCACCCCGCCTTCCTGCTCAGCCTCGTCGCGCTGATCTGCGCGGGCGGCGCGGACATGGTGTCGGTCTATGTCCGCCAGTCGCTGATCCAGCTCCATACCCCCGACGCGATGCGCGGGCGGGTGAGCGCGGTGTCGCAACTCACCATTTCCGCCTCCAACGAGTTGGGCGAGTTCGAGAGCGGGGTGATGGCCTCGATCCTTGGCCCCGTCGGCGCGGTGGTGTTCGGCGGACTGGGGGCGATCGGCGTCACGCTGCTCTGGTCGCGGCTGTTCCCGGAACTCCGACGCGCGCGAACCTTTGATCCGCCTGAAATCCTTGCAACCGAACCAACCCACGGAGAAGCCAAGCCATGAAGGCCAACACCATCCTGGAAACGATCGGCAACACGCCACATATCAAGCTCCAGCGGCTGTTCCCCGGATCGGAAGTCTGGATCAAGTCCGAACGCTCCAACCCCGGCGGATCGATCAAGGACCGAATCGCCCTCGCGATGATCGAGGCGGCCGAGGCCAGGGGCGAATTGAAGCCCGGCGGGACCATCGTCGAGCCGACCAGCGGCAATACGGGCGTCGGCCTGGCGATGGTCGCAGCGGTAAAGGGCTATAAGCTGATCCTCGTCATGCCCGAATCCATGTCGATCGAGCGCCGCCGCCTGATGCTGGCCTATGGCGCGACCTTCGACCTGACCCCGCGTGAGAAAGGCATGAAGGGCGCGATCGAGCGGGCGCTGGAACTGGTGCGCGACACGCCCGGCGCGTGGATGCCCCAACAGTTCGAGAACCCGGCGAACATCGACGTGCACGTCCGCACCACGGCGCAGGAAATCCTGAACGACTTCCGCGATTCGCCGATTGACGTCATCATCACCGGGGTAGGCACCGGCGGCCACATCACCGGCGTCGCCGAAACGCTGAAGAAGGAATGGCCGCAACTGAAGGTCTATGCGGTCGAGCCCGCCGCCTCGCCGGTCATCCAGGGCGGCGCCCCCGGCCCGCACCCGATCCAGGGGATCGGCGCAGGCTTCATCCCCGCCAATCTCCACACCCAGGCGATCGACGGTGTGATCGAGGTCGATGCCAATGTCGCCAAGGACATGGCGCGTCGTTCCGCCACCGAGGAAGGCATCCTCGTCGGCATCTCGTCCGGCGCGACGCTTGCCGCGATCCTGCAGAAGCTGCCCGACCTGCCCGAAGGTGTCCGCGTGCTCGGCTTCAACTATGACACGGGCGAGCGTTATCTGTCGGTGCCGGACTTCCTGCCCGAACAGTGAGCGATCTTGCCAAGCCGCGCGGCGGCATCCGCGCGGCCCTGTTCGCCATCGCCGGTACGGCCAGCGTCGTACCGGCTTTGCTCGTGGCGAACGCGCCCGCCATTCCCCATGCCTCTCGCGTGTCGTCCCACCGGGCGGCACACGCGCAGCGCGTGGTCCCGCCGGCCGAACTTCCCCCGGTCGAGCCCGTCGCCTTTATCGACATGACCCCGGACGAGGCGCGCGCCTATAACGAAGGCGTGCCCTTTTCGACCGACCCCAATCCGGCGGCGCGTCCTTTCGTCTTTCGCGGAACGGCGGAGGACAAGGCGCGCGCGCTAGACTGCCTCGCCGCCGGGGTGCTGTACGAGGCGGGTGATGATGCGAAGGGCGAACAGGCGGTGGCCCAGGTCATCCTGAACCGGCTGCGCCATCCCGCCTTCCCCAAGACGGTATGCGGCGTGGTGTTCGAGGGGCAGGAACGCTCGACCGGGTGCCAGTTCACCTTTAGTTGCGACGGCGCGCTGACCAAGTGGCAGCCGCCCGAAGCCGCCTGGACCCGCGCGCGCGAAATCGCCGCCATGGCCTTGAACGGCAAGGTCTTCCGGCCCGTCGGACACGCCACCCATTACCATACCGATTGGGTCGTCCCCTATTGGCAGGCGAGCCTGGACAAGGTGGCGCGGGTCGGCAGCCATTTGTTCTTCCGGTGGTCAGGCTGGTGGGGAACGCCGCCGGCCTTCAACCGCCATCAACTGGCCGACGAGCCGATCATCCCTTCAATCGCCCCCTTCTCGCCGGCGCACAGGGCCGGAGCAGAGGCCAGCGACGAGGCCGGCGCTGCGCTTGCCGAAGGTGCCGTGGCGGCGGGCACGACCGGACCGCTGGCGAGCGACCCGGACATGTTCCTCGTGACGCTTCCTGCCGGACTGTTGCCCGAGGGGTTTGCCGCTTTTGCGCTGAAACTGTGCGCGGAGCGCAAGCATTGCACCGTCATGGCCTGGCGAGAAGGAGGCGTGAAGCCCAACTCGGTGCCGCTGACGACGGGGCAGATGGACATGATGGCCTTCAGCTATCTGCGCGATACGGTGGCCGGTCTCGAACGCACGCTGTGGAATTGTACGCTCTACCCCGCGATGCGCGGGCCGCGTTGCATGAAGCGGCAGGTGATGACGGTCATGCCGCCCAATCCCCTGCCCACCCCCACGCCACAGGCAACTGCCACCCCCACCGCCCCGGGTGAACTGGGCGGCGTCCGCCGGGCCAGCGCGCCGCCCGCCGAGTCCAAACAGCCCTGATTCGCGGTTCGTCAGTCGCGGTGCGATTCGACGACCGCGACGAACTCGGTCAACTCAGCGATTGCCGCGTCGATGTCCCGCTTCTGCGCCTGCAAGGCCTCGATCTTGGCGGTGCAGCGAGCGATCGTGACTTCACGCTGCTGGCGGCGGTCATCGCCCAGGTCATAGAGGTCGATCATCTCGCGAATATCCGCCAGACTGAACCCCACTCGCTTGCCCCGCAATATCCAGGCAAGGCGGGCGCGATCGCGCTGCGAATAGATACGCTGCGTCCCCCGCCGCTCGGGCGCGATCAGCCCTTCATCCTCATAAAAGCGAAGTGCCCGCGCCGTGACGCCGAATTCCGTGCAGAGCTGTGTAATGGAATAATCGTCGCGATCGCCACGGGGGGGAATGGCTGCAGGAGCAACGGGGGTCGACATGGCGCGACGCTATATGCCGTTTACGTGAACGTCAATCGACCCGCTCAGCTATCGCACAGACGGTCGCCGTCCACGCCGTGAAGCGCCTGCGCTTCGGCCATCGAGGCGCTGATCCGTTCGACGGCGAGGGCCGACAGGCTGGCCCTGCCGGTGCACAAGGCATTGCACGCATTGGGCAAAGCCGCCGGGAACTGAATGGTTTCGCCATCGAAGCGGGCGGTGAAGCGGCACGCCCCCAAGGCGATCTCCAGGGCGGGGCCGGACCGGTGGAGCGTACCACGCGCGGTACACCCCTGCCCCTCACCATAATCGAGCATCACGCCGATCTGTCGATCCGCCGCCGCCCCGCCGGACTTGGGCAGGATGCACATCCGGTCGGTGTCGCGCGACCAGATGCCGTCGAGCGGCGCGGCAGCGGGGTCGGCCACGAGACCGGCAGCAATGCCCGCCGCCTCCAACCGTTCGCCCGCCGCATTGTCGCCGCTTCCGACGCCCTGACTACAGGCCGCCGTCCATCCCGCCAGCAGGACGATCCCCCAGCGCCTGATCACGCCACCGGGGCCAGGCCGTCGCCGTCGATCCGCCGATAAAAGCAACTGCGCCGCCCGGTATGACAAGCCGGGCCCGCCGGTTCGCAGATCAGCCAGATCGCATCCTGATCGCAATCGATCCGCATCTCCACGACGCGCAGGACATTGTTCGAGCTTTCGCCCTTCTTCCATAAACGCCCGCGACTGCGCGACCAGAAATGCGCTTCTCCGGTGTCCCGTGTCGCCGACAGCGCTTCTTGATTCATGTGCGCGACCATGAGGATTTCGCCGCTCGCCCGGTCGGTAGCGATTGCGGTGAGTAAGCCATTTGCATCGAATTTCGGGTCGAGCATCAGCCCGGTGTCGCGGTGATCTGCCATAGACCCGCCTTTAACCGGCTATCGGGCGCAAGTCATCTTTGCGCACGGTCCAGGCCAGGCCGCCAATTAGCCATGATCGCGAATCGCCTTAATAAGATCGTCCTTGCTCATCTTCGATCGGCCTTCGACACCGATCTTTCGAGCCTCCTTCATCAGGTCGTCCTTGGTGCGATCCTCCAGATGGGTCGAGCGGTGATCCAGACTGCCCTTGGCTTTCGCGTTGGCGATGCGAGCGGCCTTTTCCTTGGATTGGCCCTGCTTGCGCAGTTCCTCGTACAGCCCGTCATCCTTGATCTGGGCCCCATGATCGCGCGCCATATGGCTTCTCCTATATCGGGGCCCGAAACGCAGGGTCTGCGAAAATGATCCCGTGCATGATGACAAACAGGCGACAAACGCAGATCACATTCCTATATGCGCCCCGTCTGCCCCTTAGTTGCGAACGTTGCGAGCGCCTCTCCCATGCTGACCACCAACCCCTTCGACGACGACAAACTCCGTGAGGAATGCGGTATTTTCGGCGTGTCCGGCGCCACCGGCGCGGCGGCACTGACCGCGCTGGGCCTTCACGCGCTCCAGCATCGCGGGCAGGAAGCCGCGGGCATCACAAGCTTCGATGGCACGCTGTTCCATACGCACCGCGCCATGGGTCATGTCGCGGGCAATTTCGATCGTGACGATGTGATCCGTGGCCTGCCGGGCGATGTCGCCTGCGGTCATGTTCGCTACTCGACCACGGGCGAAACCGCGCTGCGCAACGTCCAGCCGCTTTATGCCGATCTGTCGACCGGCGGCTTCGCCATCGCGCATAACGGCAATATCTCCAATGCGATGAAGCTGCGTCGCGAACTAGTGCGTCGCGGTTCGATCTTCCAGTCGACTAGCGATACCGAGACGATCATCCATCTGGTCGCGACCTCGAACTATCGCACATTGCTCGATCGGTTCATCGACGCACTGAAGCAGGTCGAGGGCGCCTATTCGCTGATCGTGATGACGCCGGAGGGCATGATCGCCTGCCGCGATCCGCTGGGCATCCGGCCGCTAGTCATGGGTCGCCTGGACGGTTCGGTGATCTTCGCGTCCGAGACCGTGGCGCTGGACGTGTGCGGTGCGACCTTCGAGCGTGCGGTCGAGCCGGGCGAACTGGTCATCGTGCAGGGCACCGAAATCCGCTCGATCCACCCCTTCCAGTCCGTGGCCCCGCGCCCCTGCATCTTCGAATGGGTCTATTTCAGCCGCCCCGATTCGATCGCGGGCGATCAGTCTGTCTATTCGGTGCGCAAGGAAATCGGCGCGCAGTTGGCGATCGAGGCACCGGTCGATGCGGATCTGGTCATCCCGGTTCCTGACTCGGGGGTCCCCGCCGCGATCGGCTATGCCCAGCAGTCGGGCATTCCGTTCGAACTGGGCATCATCCGCTCGCACTATGTCGGCCGCACCTTCATTCAGCCCGGCGACAAGGTCCGTCATCTGGGCGTCAAGTTGAAGCACAACGCGAACCGTGCGCTGATCCAGGGCAAGAAGGTCGTGCTGATCGACGATTCGATCGTGCGCGGCACCACCAGCCTCAAGATCGTGCAGATGATGCGCGAAGCGGGCGCGGCCGAAGTGCATATGCGCATCGCCAGCCCGCCCACCCGGCATAGCTGCTTCTACGGCGTCGACACGCCCGAACGCGCCAAGCTGCTCGCGGCCAAGCTGGATCTGGGCGGGATGACCGACTTCATCCATGCCGACAGCCTGTCCTTCGTGTCGATCGAAGGACTCTACAAGGCGCTGAACGCCGCACGCGGTGAAACCCCCAGCTATTGCGACGCCTGTTTCACCGGCGACTACCCCACCACCCTGACCGACCACGACGAAACCGCGCCGGTCGATCAGTTTCAGCTGCTGGCCGAGCGGGTCGCCTGATGGCCGGTGCGCTGTCGGGTAAGCTGGCCCTGGTCACCGGGGCCAGCCGGGGCATCGGTGCGGCCACCGCCATCGCGCTGGCAGCGGAAGGGGCCCATGTCGTCCTGACCGCCCGAACGCCCAAGGGATTGGAGGAGGTCGAGGAGAGGATCTTCGACGCCGGTGGTTCGGCAACGATCGCTCCGCTCGACCTGGCGGAAAATGACTCGATCGGACGCCTGGCCGCCGCGATCGGAGAGCGCTGGCAGGCACTGGACGTGATGGTCCTGAATGCCGCGATGCTGGGCTCACTGGCCGCCGTGCCCGCGATCGATCCCAAGGAGTTCGCACGCGTCCTGACCCTGAACGTCAGCGCGCAGGCAGCGATGATTTCCGCATTTGATCCAATGCTGCGCCGCTCGAGCGCCGCACGGGTAATCGGCGTCACCTCCTCGGTCGGGCGCAAACCGCGCGCTTATTGGGGTGCTTACGGCGCGTCCAAGGCGGCGTTCGAGACGCTGCTCGGCGCCTATGGCGACGAAACGTCCGAAATTAGCGCGATCCGTACCGCCATCGTCGACCCCGGCGCGACCCGGACTCAGATGCGTGCTAAGGCTTATCCGGGTGAGGACCCTGCCTCGGTGAAAACGCCGGAAGTGGTGGCCGAAAGGATTGCCGCCCTGGCGATCGAGGGCTTCCCGCCCGGGCATTTCGAGCGGGTGGGTCTGTAAGGGGCTGTTTGGTTGGCGGTGGGGCGTGGCCTTCGACTTCGCTCAGGCTGAGCGGGGTTAGGAAATCGGACCTGCCCCACCCAGGCCTTTCAGGCTTGGCGACGTCGAAGCCCACGCCCCAATCTCGCCGAAAGCCCTTACCGCAACGTCGCGACGATCCCCGCCATCTCGAACACCGTGCCCTGCGCATCCAGTGACAGGCCTCGCGCCGCCCCCGAAAGGTCCTGCGCGGCGGCATAGGCGTCCAGCGCCACCTTCAACCCCGGCCCCGACCGCCCGCGTGCGCGCTCTGCGATGAAGGCAGGCACTCGGTCAAGAAACGCCTCATAGCGCGCCTGCGCGGCTTTGCCCGCCAATGCCTTGGCCAGCTTCACCCGCTCCGCATTGCCGGGATCACCCGTTTCCGCGATCCGTGCGATCGCGCTGTCCAGCCCGGCGATATTCAGCCCGGCAAAGCGCAGCGCCCGCCCCGGCGCACCATCCGCCACCGCCACCAGGGCGGCGATCTCGCCGTCATCCGCCTCGGGGAGCTGCATCCGCAACACCCGCGCGACGTCGGCATCGCTCAGCCGTTCGAAACGCAACAAACGACAACGCGACCGTATGGTGGGGAGCAACCGCCCCGGCGCATGGCTGACCAGCAGGAACACCGTGCCCGCGGGCGGCTCCTCCAAATTCTTGAGCAGCGCATTGGCCCCGCCACGTTCCAAATCGTCGATCGCATCGATCAGGACGACACGCGCCGGTCCCATGGCGGGCGCGGTCGCGAACATGGGTTGCAGCGTGCGGACCTGCGCGATGCTGATCGAGCGCGCGAGATCCTGATCGGGCTTGTCCGCATCCTTGGGCAGCCGCGACAGGACGCGAAAGTCGGGATGCGAGCCCGCCGCCATCAACTTGGCCGTGGGGTGATCCTCGGGCACGGCCAGGCCGGGGGGCAAGTCCCCCGCCCCGCCGCCCCGCGCGAGCAGACGCGTCGCCGCCGCCCGCGCGAAGCTCGCCTTACCGACACCTTCCGGCCCGGCGATCAGCCAGGCATGGTGAAGCTTGGCGCCGCCCAGCGCGGCGGCAAAGGCGGCCTGGCCCGCGTCATTGCCGACCGGCAGGGTCATCGGCTCAGCCGAAGATCGAGGTCAGCCCGGCCCAGGCGCGACCGAAAAAGCCCGCTTCGCTGACATCCTTGTCCGCGACCAGCGCCAGCCGCTGCGCCGGCATGTCGGGCGAACTGATGACGAGGTCGGCGATATGCTGGCCCGCCTTGATCGGAGCCTTGATCGGGCCTTGATAGACGACCTTCGCGCTCAATTGCGGATCAAGCCCGGCGGGCAGGGTCACGGTCAGCTGCTGCGGCGCGATCAGGCCGACGCTGCTCGACGATCCCATCTGGACCTCGGCATCGGCGACCTTCTTGCCCTTTGCCACGACCGGCTTGGCCTGCCATGCGCGGAAACCCCAGTTCATGAACTTGACCGACTCTTCCGACCGCGCGTTGAAGCTGTTCAGCCCCGCCACGACCATCACCAGTCGGCGGCCATTCTGCTCGGCGGAACCGGTGAAGCCGAACCCGGCCTCCTCGGTATGGCCCGTCTTCAGGCCATCGGCCCCGGCGACGCGGCCCAGCAACGGATCGCGATTGGCCTGGGTGATGGCATTCCCGCCCATCGTCTTGCCCCAGGTGAAATCCCGGCGCGAGTAGAATTGCTTGTAGAGCTGCGGGAAGTCCTGGATCGTATGCTCGGCCAGATCGGCCAGGTCGCGCGCGGTGACATAGGTGACGCCGCCGTCCGGCCAGCCGTTCGACGTGCCGAAATGGCTGTTGTTCAGGCCGATCTGCTTGGCGGTGCGGTTCATCCGCTCGACGAAGTTCGGCTCGGTTCCCGCAATGTGCTCGGCCAGAACGACACAGGCGTCATTGCCCGACAGGGTGACGATGCCGTACAACAGGTTGGCGACGCTGACCTGCTCGCCGGGCGACAGGAACATGGTCGACCCCGCCTGGGGCCCATGCCACTTGGCCCAGGTCTCCGGCTGGACGGTGACCATGTCGTTCAGCTTCAACTGGCCCTTCTTCACCAGGTCAAAGGCGACATAGACCGTCATCATCTTCGCCATCGATGCGGGCGGCATCCGGCGGTCTGCATCACGCTGAAACAGGATCGCACCCGAGGACAGGTCCTTCATGAAGGCGACGGGGGCGGTCGTCTCGAACTGCGGAGCGGCCGCGATCGAGGGGTGGGCCAGCGCGACGAGTGCGAGCGGGGCGGCGAAGGATGCGAACAGGGTCTTCATGCGTGTTCCGTGACCAAAGGGCGGGGAGAGGTCAATCCTGAAGCAGGATGCGGGCGTCGTCATAACCTGCCCGTGACGCCGCGTCACGCAGCGCTTTGGCGGATTCAGGCGTCATTCCACTGCGTTCCACCCGCCATAGCCGCCCAGCCGGGCGAAGTTGCGCGTCGAAGCGCCGCGCCAGGGCCTTGGCACGGTCCTGACTGGCGAAGCTGGCAATTTTTACGCGGTATTGAGCATGCGGATCGAGCGCGATAGGGCGAGCGACCGGCGCCACCGCACTGGCTCCGGCCAGGATCAGGCCGGGGGCGTCGCCGCCGGGCGTGAGGGCCCGCAGCCTGATATGCGCCACCGCCCGCTTATTGGTACCCAGCAGCCGGGCCGCACCCAGCGACAGGTCGGCCACCCGATCCGCTCGCCCCGGGCCACGATCCCCGACCCGTGCGACGATGGTGCGCCCGGTATCCACATCGGTCACCTCGACCATCGATTCGAGCGGCAGGGTGCGATGCGCGATCATCACGTCGTCGGGATCGAAACGCCGCCCCGTCGCGGTCCGCCGCCCCGCCAGTTCATGGCCATACCAGCTTGCCCGCCCGGTGGCGTCATAACGGCCATAACGCGGCGCGGTCGGCTCTTCGGTCTTCGCCGCTACCGGGGTCGCGGTCAGGGCCGCGACGATCAGGGCGATCGCCTCAACCCGCAATCGCATCGGCCAGCAACCCCACCGACAACGCGTAGAAATTGGAGCAGTTGTAATCCAGGATGACCCGGTAATTGCCGGTCAGCAGATAGGCGGTCGCCCCCTGCCCGTCCGGCTCCATCAGCGTCGCGAGCACCCGGTCGTCGGGCCAGGCGGCACCCTGCGGCACGATGCCCATCGCGCGCCACTCCGCCATGGTCCGCCATCCGCTATGCCGTTCGAACACGCGGGGGCAGCGTGGGCTGACCAGCCGGTTGCGGACCATCGACTGGTCGAACCCGGCCGGAACGGTGACCGCAAAGCCCCAGGGCTGCCCCGCACGCCATCCGGCATTGACGAAGTAATTGCCAATCGAGGCCAGCGTATCCGCCTCGCTATTCCAAATGTCCACGCGACCATCACCGTCGCCATCGCGGCCCAGGCGCAGATAGATGGAGGGCAGGAATTGGGGATTGCCGGTCGCCCCGGCCCAACTGCCCTTCAGCTGATCGCGGGTGACGCCCCGGTCCATCATCTTGAGTGCGGCGATGAACTCGCCCTCGAACAGCGGGCGACGGCGCCCCTCATAGGCCAGGCTCGCCAGCGAGCGGATCAGATCGAAATTGCCCGTATAGGAACCGTAATTGGTCTCATGCCCCCAGATTGCGACCATGATCGATTCGGGCACGCCCGTCTCGCGCTCGATCCGCGACAGGCGCGGCCGCTGCGCGAGATATTTGCTCCGACCGCGACCGATCCGCGCCGCATCGACATGCGCGGCCTTATAGGGTGCAAAGGGACTAAAACCGCTATTGGCCGGGCCGCCCGGCTGTTGCCGATCCAGTTCGATCACGCGCGAATTGAGCGTCAGCGTCGGCAGCACCGAATCCAGCGTGGCGCGGCTGACCCCCTGCCCTAACGCGGTACCGCGAAACTGTTGAAGATAGCTTTGGAAGCCGGCTTCATCCTGCGCCTGCGCGCCGGTGCCACCGAGCGTCAGCAGCGCCAGACCCGAGAATAAGGCGAGGCGCATCACACGCCGGGTAATCGTCCCCCACATGACGCCTGTTTGCCATAGCGGGGCGTTTGCAGGAACCTCGCATCACCGCAGCCATGGCACGATCAACCGCGCGGAGCCGCCGGCTGCATTCCGCAGAAACTCGCACAATCCATGGTGGATTTGCCGGCGCGCTTGACGTACACGCACCTCCCGCGCCGATCCCGGAAGAGTGGCCGAGCGGTTTAAGGCACCGGTCTTGAAAACCGGCGATGGTGCAAGCCATCCGTGGGTTCGAATCCCACCTCTTCCGCCAGAACCCTGCATCAATACGCCTCACAACGTCTCAATCCCCTCGTAAACGCGGGGAAATTTTGATATTCGATGTCTCAGGTTGTCTCGGTTTGTTCCGCAAAAGCGCGGGGGTATCGGGGGTATCGGACGGGGTATCGCCGTCGACGCGTCCCGCGATACCCCGACCGGCAGGCCGATAGCGGGGTATGGACATGCTGACCGACACGGCGGTGAAAAAGGCGGAGCGACGGGACAAGCCGTACAAGATGGCCGATTCCGGAGGCCTATATCTGCATGTTGCACCTACCGGGTCGAAGTCCTGGCGGATGAAATTCCGCTTCGACGGCAAGGAAAAGCTGCTGACGTTTGGGCCGTACCCCGAGGTCAAGCTATCCGAGGCGCGCGAACGCCGCGATGAAGCGCGCCGACAGATCCGTGATCATATCGACCCGTCCGGTGCGCGGCGGCGGTCGCGTGAGGAGCGCGACCGGAAGGCGCTCGACGAGGCACGGGCGGTGTCCTTTGAGACGGCGGCGCGGGCCTGGTTCGGTCTGCAAAAAGGGCGATGGGCGCCGGTCCACGCGGACGACGTCATCACCAGCTTGGAGCGTGACGTCTTTCCGGCCTTCGGTGCCCGCGCGTTGACCGAGATTGACGCCCCGACCGTGCTGAAGGCGCTTCGCGCGGTGGAGGATCGCGGCTCGATCGAGACGGCGAAGCGACTGCGCCAGCGAATCTCGGCGGTCTTCGCGATGTATATCTCTGAGGGGGTCGTCGCAGTCGATCCGGCGGCGGCGGTCGGAAAGGCGCTGCGTCCGCTGCCGAAGAAAGGTCGGCAGCCCGCGCTGACCGATGTCGACGAAGCGCGCGGCGTGCTGATCGCGGCCGAGGCTTCCGGGGCATCGCCGGTGACCAAGCTGGCTTCGCGCCTGCTAGCGCTGACCCAATCGCGGCCTGGCATGATCCGTGGGGCCGAATGGGAGGAATTCGAGGGTATTGACTGGACCGGGGAGCAGTATGGCCCATTCATGCCGCTGTGGCGCGTCCCGGCGGCGCGCATGAAGCTGGTCAGCGACCTGAAGGCCGAGGAAGCTTTCGAGCACCTGATCCCGCTGCCCTGGCAAGCGGTCGACACTCTGCTCGCGGTGCGGCGACTGTCCGGCCGTGGCCGCTTGGTCTTTCCAAGCCAGCGGCATAGCCACCGCCCGCTGTCCGAGAATGCGATCGGCTATCTGTATAACCGCGTCGGGTATCACGGGCGCCACGTCCCGCACGGCTGGCGCGCCGCATTCTCGACGACGATGAACGCGATCGCCAAGCGCCAGCGCCGAGTCGGCGATGATGACGTGATCGAGCTGATGCTGGCCCATGTCCCGGCCAATAAAGTGAAGGCGGCCTATGACCGGGCGGGACACATGGAGCGGCGGCGCGAGCTATCCCAAGAGTGGGCCGACATGCTCATGAAGGGGCTGGCTCCGGCCAATGATGTGCTCGGCGGGCGACGGCGGGGCGGCTGAGCGCCCCGCCTATCGTTCAGGCCGCGGCCCGCCAGCCGATCGGATTGGCGACCCACGCGTTGATGTCCGCCTCATACCACGCGACCATGCGCGTGCTGATTGGTGTGGCGGGCGGGAACGCTCCGGCGGCCATCTTGCGGTAAATCGTCGCCCGCGACAGCTTCGTCCGAGCGCGGACGTCGGGCAGCCGCAGCAGAGTATCATGCTGACGGTCAGGCATTGCTCTTTACCTCCTCAGGAACATATCGCCGCCAGAGCGCCCTAAGAGCGTCGAGCCATGCCGTGGCATCTTGGCGCTTCGCCTGGGTCGCGCCCTTGCGCGCGAAGAATTTATGGTGATCGACCTGGTCGAGGATCCAGCACCGCGCGAACGGCGGCGGCGGCTCGCCGTGAACGTCCAGCCGGCTGTCGATCGCGAAGTGGACCGCATCGGACTTCTCGGGCGTCCAATCCTCCCGGTCCCGCTTCCGCAGGATCGACAACCGACCGATCAGGATCACGCACCACGCCCCGAACGACGCCGCACGCCCCTCCTCCATCAGCTTCCACACCTCCGGCTGATTTTGCCAGCTGTAGGCGCTCTCGCTCATCGCGAAGCCGGTCCCGGTCATGACGCAATGCTCACTGGCGCCGCGGCGCGCGCGGGGGCACCATCCCCTGGCCGACACGCGAGTCGGCCCATGGAGAGGTTCGACATGAAGATCTTCGCTGCTGCACTGACCGCTGCCGCCCTGTTCGCCACGCCCGCGCTGGCCGCCCCGTGCCGAGATGCGAAGGGAAAATTCATCAAATGCCCCGAGAAGGCCGCCTCAGCGTCGACCCGCTGCAAGGCAGCGAACGGCAAGTTCGCAAAGTGCGGGACGCCAGGCGCGAAGCCGATCAAGTGACCCGCGCGCCCCGGCCGCCCAATGGCCGGGGCACCGACCCGCGCCCGCTCGCTCATCGCGAAACCGGAGGAGGTCATGCGGCGGCCCTTTCGGTCATGAGTACGTCCACGGCGGCAATACGCTCACCGATCCACCGCATGACGGGGACGGCCATGCTGTTGCCGAGCGCCTTGTAGCGCGGGCCGTCTGCCATCGGCTTTCCGCGGTGCGGGACGAGGGTGTAATCGTCAGGGAAGCCCTGGAGCCGTTCGCACTCGCGCGGGGTCAGGCGGCGGACGGCCGAGTTCACCAATGCGGCGGCATGGCCACCAGCGTTGCTGTGGCTATTGGCGTGGCCCATGCTCCGCAACGTCGGGTGGGTGCCCCCCTCCTCGAATTGGACCTGCGTGCCCTTGCAATCGAAGGCGATGGCTGGCGGATGCATTCCGGCGGCAAGGGGATGACAGGGATCGCCCGCCTTGGGGTTGCTGTAATTCGCGGCGCTGGTGATCTGCGTGGTGTCGAACGGCACCGAGACCAATGGCGTGCCGCGCCCTGTACCATCCTCACTGGCGTCAAAGCCCTCCCCGCGCAGCGCGTGCGCGATCACGGTCTCGGTCTCGTAGTCCTGTCGGCCCATGCCACCAGCGTTCAAGCAGTGGCTGAGGGCGGGGGCGAACGCTTGACTGTCGGCTCGGTGGCTGCTGTTTGATTGAGCGCGGAGCGAAGGGCTGATGGCAATGTCTTGCCCCGCTTCTCGGCGCGGCGCAGGATTCCCCGACAGGCTGTGGCGCTCAGAAAGTACCGCTGCGGCACGTCGCCAGTCTCCAAGATGTCCGACAACGAAGACGCGACGGCGCCGCTGTGGAACTCCGAAGTGCTGAGCGTCGAGAACTCGGTAAGCGACCCCATACCCGAGTTCGCCCAGCGCCCCGAGGATGGCTCCAAACGCCCTTCCTCCGTCGATCGACAGGACACCGGGGACGTTCTCCCACACCACCCAGCGGGGCCGTGTGCGATCAGCAAGCCGGAGAAACTCAAGCGAGAGGTTGCCACGGTCTCCGTCCAGTCCCGCTCGGAGGCCTGCGACACTGAAGTCCTGGCAGGGGGTGCCTCCGACAAGAAGGTCAATTGGTCCATATTCGTCGCCCTGAATGGTCGTGAAGTCGCCGTGCAGCGGCGTGTCGGGATAGTGGTGGGCGAGGATCGCGCGCGGAGCCGCTTCGATCTCGCTATAAGCCGCGGCCTGCCAGCCCAGCGGAAGCCAAGCGACAGTGGAGGCGCTGATGCCTGCGCATACGTCGAGGTACCTCACTTCGGCCCCTCCCCGTGCGAGAGGGCGGCGGATACTTTCCCCAGCGCCTTACGAGCTTCCCATATCCGCGTGACGTAACCCGTGCCTGATGCGTAATCGACATTCAGCCAAAGCAGCGCATCAGCAATGCCGCTTTCAGCCTTTTTGATGTTCAGGTCGCGCTCATTCATATCAGCAAGGATAATCCTGATAGCCCCCGCCATACGGCGAGCTATATCTTGAGACATTTGCACATCATCTAATGGCGGACGTTCGATCAGGTTCGCCAATGCGCTCAACTCTTGTGCTGCTTCATTCCGCGTCTGGCACGTCATAGTGCTTTGTCGCCAATCCCTCACCTCCCCCGCATCGCCCGCGCGGCTGTCGAGGGCGGCGAGGGCTTCCACAATCTGTGTCGCCTTATCGGTGGCGTCATCGCGGGCAATGGTCGCGTTGTAGCTCTTCGTCTCGAAGGCCCACGGGTCCAGAATGTGCGCAATGGCGGCGACTAATTCTGCGTTGCTCATTTCCGGCTCCGCTTGTTCTGGTAGGCGTCCACGACTTTTGGCGTGTGGTGATGCGGCGTTTCCTGACCGCAAATCGGGCAAGCGAAACCGCCCCGCCCTTCCGCCTCGCGCACAGCATCCGGCGTCTGGGTGGTCATGCTGCAATACTCCGAAGGGGTTGGCCAAGGATGCCAAGGCCAGCGGTGGCGGCGCGTTCCAGCGCGACGACAGCACGGTCGCCAGCAGCCCAAAGACAGGTGCCGTTCGATGGCGATACGCCTTCCGTGCCATCAGGCCGGAGGAAGCGGATCTTGCGCGTGAATAGGACTCGGTCAGCCTTGGACCAGGCATCCCAGAACCAAGGCGCGCTGGTCCGATCGGGCGTCAGAGCGATGCCGTGTCCGTGCGCGAAGAACTTTTCCAGCCACGGCACGAGGGCACCGCGCCCACCAAACGGCGAGTTCATCCAGACAAAGCCAGTCCAGTCGTGCACCAGCCCATTCGGTGCCGAGAGCCAGCGGCCAGTCGGCACGTGCATCGGCCCGTCATTCGGAGCGGCAACGTCGATGTCGAACCGCTCGCCTAGCGCGTCAAAGACGTAGCCCGGCGTGTACCATTCGTCGGATGCGCCTGGCGTTTCCCAATGGCTCATGCCTTCCCCCCATCGCTGGCGTGAGAGGCGGGGGTGGCGAGAGCGGCGCGGCCAGCGTCAGTCAACTGGTAGAAATCATCGCCCGGTTGAGCCGCGCCAGATTGATCTACGTGGCCTTTCGGGTCGAAGGGCTCGACACTTACCAAACCGGCCTTGAGAGCGTCTTTCGTGATCAGATCGTTGACCTCGATATCCCAGCCGCCATCAATGAACGAATCCCAGACCTGTTGGAAAACTACCGCGCCGAACTGAGTAATCCCCTCCCCCTGGCGGATCGCGTCTGCGGAGAGGGTGGAGAGGCACACGCGGAGGCGAGCGGCAGACGGCGATACGTGACCGTTGAAGTGCGTGAACACCTCTTCGTCCGTGATCTCTCGCTCGAACTCCGCCAGCCGATCAAGCAGGAACAGCGCCTCTTTCACCGCCTCCCGATCCATCGCGGGCGGGGCGGCGCGGGTGTTCCAGGCGGCGATGGCGCGTTCTACCGTCTGATAACCGCCAATCGTCCCACCTCTGTTCGTACCTCCGCAAGATGCGCAGTTGATGCTGTGGGTTTCCATGATTGGCGAACCATCGGCCCAGCGGGCGTCATCCAGCGGACGCGAATATGTGGTTCGACCTGGGTATGCCTTACCCCCACAAAACGGGCACGGCAGCAGCTTCGTGCTTTCGGGTATGTCAGCCACGGGCGGCCTCCCCCAGGGCAAAGGGGAAAAATTCGATCGCGAGGCAGCACACCATTGCGACCCCGACGATGAAGGCGAGCGCCGATAGGGCGCGGCTAGGCTTACGCATTGGCGTTCTCCTGGGATTTTTCGCGGCGGGCCTGCTGGCGGCGCAGGTCAGCCCGGGCGAGGCCGATGGCGTCCGCCAGATACTTCGCGGCGGCGGTTCCGCTGTGCGGCGCGTCCTGGCGAGCGGTGCGGGTCCGCATGATCGAACAGCCATTCTCGACGGTGCGGGCGACCATGGTTGCCGATACGCAGCCCTCCGGCATGTCGATCGACGGACCGTGCGCAGCCACAGCGACGACTACAGCAGCCTCCCCATCGTCGCGCAGGCTCGCCAGCATGACGCCAATCGCGTTGATCTCGGCGGGGGTCATGCCGCTTCCCAGTGACGAAGGTCTTCGTCGACCAGCGCCCGCGCATCGTCTTCGTCCCAGTCAATACCGGGGCATCCGAATGGCTCGTCAAGATCGATCGCGTCGAATGTGGCCCGCGCGCTTTCTAGGGCGACGGCTCGGCTCAGGGTGTTCCAGCGGAAGCAGAGAATGCGGCGCGATGTACGGCGTTGATACCAATCGGCCATCCATTCGATGAATCGCTGAGCCGCGTCCACCTTGGCGCTGGTCAGCGCCAGTGATCTCTCGATCTGCCCCAGGTGCTGCGCCTGCGTCCGCGCGTCATCCAGCGCATTGTGATGCGTCCCGACGCGGGCCAGCTTCACCTGTGGCGTGCGAGCCTTCATGGTCCGATAGCATCGGTTCTGCCAGAACGGCCACGCCAGCTTGCAACCGGCAGCGCGGGCGGCGGCGGCAAGGATCGCGTTGTCGAAATCGGAGCCGTTGCCGTAAACCGTGCAACCGGGGTGGCGCGCGACGAACCGGTTCAGTTCGTCCAGCGCTGCGGGTAGCGAAAGCGTACCGTCCGGGTCCTCGGCCAGCAGGAGGATTTGGCGCGCCTCGTCCGTCTGCTTTGCCCACCAGTCCAGCGTGTCCTGCTCTTCGAACAGGCCGTGCTCTCTGCAGCTGATGCGAGACACGACGACATACAGTTCGTCGACGACCCAGCCATCGACATGAAACGCGACGGCACCGATCGACAAGATGCCGCAGCCCGGGGTGCTTCCGACCGTTTCCAGGTCGATCATGATACGATTGGCCATTATCGGGCCTCAACGGTCTGCTGGACACCGGCCTCGGCGGTATCGAGCGTTGAGCCAGCCGGGTGGGGATCGGCCGAGGCGGCATTGGAGACGGGGAAAAGGGTGGCGATGGCGTGCCAGCGCTCGGCGGCACGCTCGACCATGGCGCACCACACCTCGGCGATGCGATCCCAATGGGTCGTGATATCGTGATACAGAGACGCCAGGGCGCACATGCCAGCGACGGCGAAAATGCAGCCGCACAAGACGCCGAGCGCATAGGCGGCGTGATCGATGAAGGTCATCGGATGGGCCTCCGAGTGGTGGGATAGGAAGGTCGGGAGAAGGCACCGCCACCGCCGAAGACTCGGTCCTGGTAATAACCGTCGTCAGGTCCGGCGGGGCGGCGGCGCGGGAAATGAGCCCACCCGTCCGCATGGACGAGCGATGGTTGGCCATCAGGGGCGATGACCTTGATCTTGGATTTAGCCTTGCCTCGCTGCCCCTTACCGATAACGGGGCATTCGAACTCATAGACAGCAGGCAGATCGCCAAGCGTCGGGCAGACCTCTTCGCCGACCGACTGGCGCCGGACGAACATGGCGGGGCAGGTCAGCAGGTCCATGCCCCGTTCGATCAGTGCGGCCTGCTGCTCAGTGGTCCACCGCTCTCCGCCAACTTGAGCGCCGTCGACAATCTGGTATCCTGCGATGTCGCCGTACCATGGTGTCCGCACCGAAGGCGCTTTCCGGCGAACCATCGGCTGCCGCCCAATCGGCGGGAGATTGGGATCAGCCAAGGCTCGCCTCCACATACTGGCGGACCTGGCCTATCCATGACACCTTTTCGGCGGCTTGGTTCGAAAAGCGTTCGGCAATGACAGCTTCCGCTTCCGCTTCGTGTGCGGCCTGCTCGGCCCACGCTTGATAGTCGGCCAGCTTGGCCAAGACGGCGTGCACCGGTGGCATCTTCTCCCGGCCACGTACTTGCCTCACGAGGGAATCCGTCACCTCGATCAGCATCATCAATGCGTATGCTGAACCGATTTGCATCGTCTCGGCTTTGGAATGGAGATCGCCGTATATCGCCGACCTCTCAGCCTTCATTGCGCCGAGATCCTGGTATTTCTTCGGGTTGAACCGCGCCTCGGCGATCAGCGGTGCCAGCCGCCGATAGCGGCCCACCTTCTCGCGCAAGTCGCGAAACGCCTGTTCGAAATCGGGGTCTATCTCGGCCAGCGTGACGGGACCGGGGCGGCGGGCGGCGGCGCTCATGCGACCTCCCCACGAGCGAACTGGCGCTCCCACTTCTCGCGGCCGTCCCAGCCCTCCCAATATTCATTGGCGAGAGCCTCGGCCGATCCACCCGGAAGAGTCATTTCAAATTCCGACCAGCCGATTACGTCGGTCTGATGTTGATGACAGCCCATCGACAGGGGCACGCAATACCGGTCTGCGACCTTGCTGCTCAGCCCCTTGGCGTCTGTGGTCCCCTTTCCCGCGTGATCGACGTGCGCGGCCTGAATGGGGCCCGAGCAGCACGGATTCTTACCCTGACAAGCGCACGGTAAGCCGCGGAGCCAGCGCTTAAATTCTTCGCAGCATTTCCACGCCGGGCGGCCAGCACGAGGCGGCTTGCGACGCTGAAACGCTGATCTCGGCAAAATGGACGACCGGCGCATCAGCCGCGCGCCATCTGCTGCAGCATGTCGACCTGCTTCGAGACCGGCAGCGACTGATACCGGGCCCGCAGCGCCGAAAGCGTCAGCTGCCGACGGTCATCGTTCCTATGCTGGGGAATGCCCGCGATGCAGGACATAGCGATCTCCTCGACCGCTTCGCTCGCATCAGGCGGCGATCAGCGGTGAGGGCATATTCCGATATTCGGATTATATCGTCAAGAACAAAGATGCGATTTTCGGAATATACAAAAATCACTCTTGATGGCGTTCTCTTTATGTTCCAGCTTTATGACGACAAAACGAGAGCGAGTCCATGTCCGGGAGAAAGTTGGTCAGGTATTATCGGGCTACATCGTTCGGCCAGCCGGTTGGCATCTGGCGTGATTCGCTGAGGCAAGCGCGTGAGGATTTAATCAGCCTCGGCCTTGGCTCCTACGATGAGTGGGGATGGTTTTTCGTCACCGTACCCGGCGGCTTCGAAACAGACAGCGTCTGGATGGACTTTGACGAATGGAGCGCAAATTCACATGCGCGCCGCGCGCCAAACCACCCGGCCGATCACCGTAAAGCCCTCCCCGCTGCCGATCGTGATGTCCTTATGCGCCGGGTTGTTCGAGCAGGGGACCAGTCGCGCGGGCGCGTCCGCAAACTGCTTGAACGTCGCATCACCTGACGAGTCCTGGATTACATAAAAGCGACCGGGGAATAGCGCTTTATCACTAGGGTCCACGACTACAACGCCCCCGTCTTCGACAAGCTTGTCCATCGAATCGCCCTGTACTTCCAGCACGAACGCATCCGAATGAAGGGAGGGGTCAGGCGCTGGCATTCTGTTCGCCGTCGTCTTGATAGCCTCCGACCAGTGACCTGCGGCCACCTGCCCGATGATTGGAAGCATACGGACGCCTTCGCCTGTCGCCACCGGTGCGGCACCGAGCCAGTCACGAATCTTGTCCATCTCCTCGACGGTGAACCGGCGTTCACCGGAGAACGACTTCGAGATTTTATTCGGCATGACGTCGAGCAGATTGGCAAGATCCACCTGCTTGTAGCCGCGCTCCCGCATGAGCCGTTTGATGTCCTGCACGTCCATAGGACCATAAAGACCCCCATTCCGATAATCGCAATTACTATTATCGGAAGTTTTCGCTTGCTTTAATGTTCCGATTATCGGATGTTGCTGGTCATGGAAACGCCCGCAAGCAGAGTGATCGACGCCTTCGGAGGTACGACCGCCGTGGCCCGCCTGGTGGAAGCGCCGGTTTCGACCGTCCATAGCTGGCGGAAGAACGGCATCCCAACTAGCCGTTTGCATCATCTGCGGCTGGCCTCCCGTGCAAAGCGACTGAAGGTCGATATCGACGCGCTTTTGGCCTCCACGGCGGCGGCGCCCTCTGAGCAGGTAGCAGCATAATGGCCTGCCACCCCGAGCAGCCGTTCACGGCGGCGCAGGAAGAGCGCATCCGCCAGATCGTCGATGAACGTCGATCGACGGATCGCCTCGATGTCTTCGGTGCTATTCCGGTGAGCCCGGCACATATGGAGGGCGAACTCCAGCGCGAACCTCGACTTGGAATAGCACCGATTTCCAGAAACTCTCCTCGTGATGAAGGAGCCGCTGAATGATCGCGTGCAAATTCTCTGATGGATTGTCCGTTCGGGCGTACATTCCTTCGACGGATTGCAGTGACTCTTCGGCCACGCGCTTGGTTGTGGCGATCGTATCGCCGCCGCTGTTTGCGAGGAAGTTAGCCCACATCGCTTCTGTGACGTGGCGCAACATGAGCAATTCGGCCTTTGTCTCGAATGCGTCGTCCATATATTTTCGTCTCCGTGTAGGTCTCGACAACCGCACGATAGCCGAAGGCCGGAGCGCGTCCAGTGCTCCGGCTGGAGGGTGCTGACATGGCCTGCGCCGACATTCACTTCCTCTCCCTTACGGCTGCCCCCGTACTCCCTACTGCTGGCAGCTGTGACCCCACCGGCGGCGCGTCGCTTCCCTGCGCCGCCGGTGAGTTGGTCGACCAGCGCGCGAGCGATCGCGATGCGGACGGCGTGCGGTGCGGTGGAGAGGCTATCCCTGTTCATACCGCTGGAGTTGCCCGATGACCGGCCCAACTGTCGTTGCGAAATCGGAACAGATTTCCAAACCCCGGTTGCACGCGAAGATCATGCGCGGCTGGGCGCGGGCAATCGACCGCATGGGCAAGGGTGCCTTTGCTGACGCGATCGAATGCAGCGCCCAGGCGCTGGACAAGCAGCTGGCCGGGTCGATGCCGTCGCTTGAGACGCTGGACCGAGCCCTCGCCGCCGAGCCGACCATTCTCGACGACTGGCTGGCGGCGCGCGGAAAGCGCCTCGTCGACCAGGACGCGACCTGTGACGTGGACGACATGAGCCTGCTCATCGCCCGCGTCATGGTGATGATCCAGGAAGCCGAGCACCCCGAGGGGCCTGGCGGCCGGACGATCGTCCCGCAGGAATATCTCGGCGGCGAGAAGATCATTCGCGAATTGCATGCGGTGACGGGTCGGTGGCTGGAGCGCTGTTCCGCCATCCGGCGACCGCGTGAGGTGGCCTGACACGAGGAATTGAACGCCGCTGAACGCGGCTTGGAGTGACGACAATGACGATTGCCAATGACGACGCGGGAGCGGCTGGCGCTGCTTTCGCGACCGAAGAATTGCGTCTTGCGATGGTGCAGCCTGCGGCGGCGGTGATCGTCTCCAGCGGGCAGGCCTATCGCTTCCTGCCGATCAGCGATCCGGGCCGGGCTGTGCTCCCGCTGTTCAAGGTGGCGGCGTAATGGCCGACCATATCGACATGGCGAACGACCTCGCCGCTGCCGAGACGGCCCGTCACATCGCCGCTGCGCGCCAGCCCATCCCGGTCGGCCAGGCTGGTGAATGCGACCAGTGCGGCGATCACTTCGATCGGCTGGTCCGCGATCACAAGGGTCTACGCTGCGGCTATTGCCGTGACGGTCGGCGGAAGCCGCGCTGATGGGACGCGGGTGCAGCGATAGCTCCTGGGCGCTGATGCAGACGCTCGTGCAGGAGCACACACCGGGGACCGTCCTGGCACTGATGCAGCGGAGCGTATCGGGCGATGTGCCCAGCTTCAACGCGATCAAGCAGGCCCGCACGGACTTCCTTCAATCGCAACCCCAGCGTGCCCGCCGTCGCGAGCCGCAGGGCACGATGCCTGTGCCGGTACGCAAGCCGCCCCGCCCGCCTCTGTCCTTCGAGGAAAAGCTGGCCCGCGTGGCCGCAGGGGCCGCCATCATCACCGTGCGTCCGCTGCGCAAGCCCGCACCTGATTTCACCCTTGGCGGCGTCGCCAGCGCCAGCCTCTGACAGGAGAACAACCATGGCAGATCACGATGAGACCACCGGCAACGTCACCGCCGACGAGCTTCGCCTCCCGATCGAGCGCGCCGAGCGCCTGGAGGAAGAGAAGAAGGGCATCAGCGAGGACATCAAGGATGTTTTCGCCGAGGCCAAGGCGCGCGGGTACGAGCCCAAGGCCATCCGCGAGATCATCAAGATCCGCAAAAAGAAGCGGGAGGAATACCAAGAGGAGGAAGCGATCCTCGAGACCTACATGCAAGCGCTCGGGATGATCTGATGCTTGGGTCGCTGCTCTCCATCTTCCGCCCCGCTGCCGTTGACCGCCTCGCCCCGCTGCGCGCCGCCCTCGACGCGTCGTTGGCGGAACGTCGGATGCAGCGGCCCACCTCCCCCCGCTTGGAGACGCGTCGGTTCGAACTGGCGCGTCCCAAGGTCGAAGAACTGCGGCGCTCGCTCGCCGATCAGCAGGTGTCACACGGATGATCGTCATCTCAGACCAGATTCCTCAGATCGACAGCCCTGAGCAATATCAGGCTGCTGTCGTTCGCGCGGCCTGGCTGTTCAAACAGCAAGGGATGAAAGACGCCGCGAAGTTCGCCGCGGGCGTTCATGAGCGAGCAGTCGATTATCTGGAGCAGGCCCCAGTCCTTGCGCTCGCCGTGCTCGCAGGAGGCGGCAAGCTCAACGGCGGGCAGCGCAACCGCGCCTATGCCGCTCATAAGCTCGGCGGGCTGTGTCGGGATGGTGCCAAGCTGCGCGATGTCATGGCAGCGTACGGCCTTCCGACGGTGCTGCGCAAATTGAAGGCGAAGGCACTTTGCCTCGATGACGAAGCCGCAATCCGCGACATCGCAGCGCTCAACCCATCAACGATCAGCCAGATTATCCCGTCGAGCGTGGCGAAGCAGCGGATCTGGCTGAGCGCGATCGGCGCTTGGCGGTACCGCGCGCGGTGGCGCAACCAGGGCGTATTTCCCTGCCCGCCGTGGGCTATCGTCCAAATTGCCAAGCACGGCATCCGCCCCGCCGCCGTCGATGAAGTGGCGGATTTCCACCTGCGCGGTGACGTCAAAATCAATCCGTGCTGGGAATGGCCGCGCGCCGTCGCGGCGGCGGAAGACTGGCACGACCGCATGTCCGCTGGCGACGCCAAGACGAAGTTCGGCATCATGGCCGACCAAGTCATCGACCTCGGCAATCATCCTAATCATGCCGTCATCAGCGACCTTGAGTTCATCGCTCTCCGGACGCCGCTCGCGATCCATGCGGAGGGCGTCAGCATGCATCACTGCGTCAGTTCCTATGTGAGCAGCGTTCTGGGCGGCTTCTGCCATATCGTGTCGATCCGGCAGGACGAACGCCGCATTGCCACAATGGAACTGGTCGACGGGCAAATCCGGCAGTTGAAGGGCCGGTTCAATGCACAGGTTCCGCCGCACGTATGGTCCGCGGCGCGCGACTATGCAGCCGAACAGCGGAAAGCCCGCGCGTGAGTCTTGCGGCGCTCATCCGTGACATGGCCGCTGCTGGCGCGACGCCTGAGGCAATCGCCATTGCCGTGGAGGCAATCGAGCGCGCCCAGGTCGCCGCCGATGCGCCGCGCGCCGCTGCGCGGGATCGGAAGCGGAAGCAACGGGAGCGCGAGCGTGACATGTCACGCGACAGTCACGCGACAGTCACGGCCAATGACCGTGACATTACCGCCCCCTCCCCCTCTCCCCTTCCTTCCCCCTGCACCCCCAACCAACCCCACGCCCCCACCCTGAAGCGGGACAAGAGCTTCTGGAGTCTTTGACAAGACAACCTAGAGCATTTCAATTCTGATAATCCCTGCCGTCGCATCCTGCGTCATGCCGCCAGCAGCGCCTTCTGTGTCTGGGGAATGGCGGCGACGATCGCCTGCACCGCTGACGGCAAAGGATGGGTCCCCTCGGCACTGGCCTGGGGGCGCATGGCGGTTCCGATCGGGATGACCGTGGCGCGGGCGGATGTCGTCACCGTGTAGGGGCCGTCACCCGTGACCGCCTGCACCGTCAGCGATGAACCACCCCCTACAAGCACGTCCCCGATACGCGGAGCGGTCGCCGTCTGGATCGTCGTATAGGTGGCGGTGCCGTCCGTCCCCGCCTGGGAGGTCAGCGTGTAGGTATCCGCCACGATGGGCCACGTCCCCGGAGCCGCCGCATCATACCAATAGGGCTTGGTATCGATGTAAGCGGCAAGTCGACCACCGCCGCCCGCTTCCTTGAAGGCTTCCAGTTGCCACTTGAAGCCGTTGCCCCAGCCGTTCGTGGTCGAGGCCCACTCGTTGTACTGGGATGCCGTCTGTCCGTCGCGGCTGGTCCAGCCGTTGGTCGAGGTGGTGCGAGGCAGCACGCCGGTCGCCACCATCTTGATGCTCGCGTAGCGCTGCTTGAACCGATCGACAAAGCCGGTCCAGTTGCCCTGCATGGTCGAGTAGTTCGAATTGGCGTCGTTCTGGCCGAGCTGGTTGAGCGCGATAGTGAAGGGCAGCGCCGAACCGGCGTTGAAGGCCGCCGCTTGGTCGAGCACCTGCCAGCGAAGCGTCGCGTTGGTGCCCAGTTCCCGCGCCGACCCGGCCCCCGGCATACCCATCATCATGAAGGGCACCCGCCGGTACGCCTGATCGTCCTTGTCGAGCCAACGGCGAAGCCAGCCCAGATTGCCCCGCGCGTCGGCCTCCGCAGCATATTCCTGCCGCGCCTCGCCGATGCTGTCCACGATGCCCAGCGCCACCGGGCGACCGTCCCAGCCGCGTGCGACCGTCATGTCCGGGCCGTAATAGGCCGGCATGGACTGGCCGAAGCCGGTATCGAGCGACGCGGTCGATGCCGTCGTCGGCGCATTGAGCATCGGCGTCAGCGTCGTGGCATCCGCCGCGCCCCAGACCCGTTCGCCGCGTGCGGTCTGGATGCGATAGACCGGAATCTGCTTCTCGCCGGACGCGGTATGGTAGAGCGTATAGATCGCCACACTGGCCTCGGGCGGGATCGTGATGGTCGGCTCGTCGGTCCAGGCCCCGATGTTGCCGCTGGCGATCGAGACGCCCGACTGCCCGCCGAAGGTCAGCGGCACCGGGGCCGCGCCGTTCACGCTGATCCACACGCCATCGATAACCGTGGCGTTGCCGGGCAGCACGGTTTCCTGCGGGCTGCTACCGCCCTCAGTCGAGGCGAAGCCGGAAAAGTGGAAGCGCGGATTGGTGACGGCGTGGACGGTCGAGGCCAGCACGATCCGGGTCATGACATAGTTCGTGCCCGTCGCGGCCGTCACCAGCGTGCCGGATGGGAACCGCGCGCGGGTCGCCCAGAACATATAGCGGGCGGCATCGGTCACCGGCGTCGGCACCCATGACGGCGGCACGAACCCCGGCACCTGTCCGCCGCCCAAGCCGATGCGATCGAGGAAGCGCACCATTATGCGGGCACCCGCGACAAGCTGGCATAGCAGCCTGCCGTACCGCTGACCGTCACGCGAACGACGGCGTACGAGCCCAGCGCGACACCCGTGCCCGAACCGGCGTCAGACGCGGTCTTGGTCACCAGCGGCAACCAGGTCAGCCCGTCTGCGCCGCGCACTTCCAGCCGTAGCGTGCCGTAAGAACCGCAGAGCTGTGACAGGATATAGTCGCCCCCGTAGATGGTGACGGGCGCGCTGGACGTGTTCGCGTTGACCAGCTGGAACGCCTCACGCTGCACGACGATATCGCCCCTTTGGTCGATTTGGACCAATGCGCCTGGCGTGATGTAGGTACCGTTCGGCAACGTCAGGGCCACCACGGCCGGCGAGTTGACCACCTCGCCCGCGCGCTTGACCTGCGCGATCGCTGGCGCGGCAACAGCCGCCAAAGCGACAACCGCGCACAACAGTCTTTTCGACATCATCATAGTCACACCCATTGCTCGATTGAGATGTCCCAGCGCGTCTGGGCACGGTTGCGGCGCTCGAACGGCTTCCATTTGCCGAACAGGCCGTAATGCATGCGAGTGATCAGCCCGGCCGACCGGGTGTCGTCCTCGATCAAGAGACCGGGGCGGACTGTGCCCAACGCCTTGGCGATCCGCTCCAGTTGCAGGGTCTCGGCCTCTGAAAGGTCGCTCAACGTGCAACTGAAACCGCTCTTGATCACGCCTTCGACCGTGGCGAACCCACCATCTGGCAGCGGAGTCGCGGTTCCCGTGTCGATCGGCTGGCGACCACCACCCCAATCCTGTCCGAGCACGGGGCGGAAGGCCTTGCCGACCACCAGGACGCCTGCGCTAAGGCGGTTGGGACCGGGGTGGCTCAACGTGATCTTCAGATAGCGGATCGTCAGTGCTGCACCCGACCAAAGCCCGTGGCTGACCGGCTCGAAGCTGTCGGCCGCGTCCGGCACGCGCAGAGACGTGGCGGCCTGGATCGCCACCTGGTCCGCCGAAACCAGACCGCCGGTGATCGACCATGTGGTGCCCGCCACGCTCCCCCGGATATAGCCGAGGCAGATCGTGTCGATCGTAGCGCCTACGCCCAGGTCGATGATGATCGACACATCGCCCCCAGTCGCATCGCCCATCCAGACCTCTTTGGGATTGGCGGAGCGAAGGTTTTCCGCACCCGTCCCACGCGTCGAGGCGGCGGCGCTAACCAGAAGCGGTTGGACGATGACTAAGCGGCTCATGAGACACCCTTCAGAGGGCGCAGAACAGTTACCGCGCTGATCCCGGTCTGGGCATCGCTCTCGACCCCCAGGACGAACACGTCGATGCCGTCAGCATAGCCAAGGTCGTCATTGCTGATCGTCACGACCAGCCCGATCGTCTCCAGCCAATCGGTCGAGGCAAACTCGTGTACGTCGATGGCGAACGGCCCACGTGAGAAGAACGCGAGCTGGCGCGCCGCTTCCGCCTGTGCGGCTTCTTTCGTCGCGATCGATGTCGTGCGCGAGGCGGTAACGGCCGTCGCAGCCCACCTCGCCAGACCGGCGGCGTCCGACACCACGACGTAATCGGCCTGGGCTTGCAGCCATTGCGCGAAGAGGGGATCGACACTCATGCGGCGGCTGCCACGAAGGCCAGCGTCGTGCGCAATTCGGTTTGCCCCGGCGGCAGCGCCTGGGTCCGGCGATCGAGCAGCGTCTTCACGTTCTGCGCGGTGTTGAACTGAATGCGCCCGCCGGTCGGCCGATCGATGAAAACGCCCGCATCGGCATTGCGGATGTCATTGGACCAGGCGGCGATGCCGGATCGGTATTGCAGGCGCGGGATGCGCCCGCCCAGGGTCATGGTCGAACCGCCGTTGCCCGAGAAGGACAGGCCACGCCGACAACCGACGATGACGTTCTCGTAAATCTCCTGGCCGACGACATCATTGTCCTCGCCGGGCCCGATCCCCCAGGAATAATTGTAGAGATCGGCGTTCTCGCAATAATTCCAGCGGATGACGCCCCGCGCCATGACGGCGATGCAGAAGTTATGCCCCCGGACCCGGTTGCCTTCGATCAGGCAGGTTTCCGACCGCACCACGATCGCGCCCTTGCCGCCACCCGTGAAGGCCGCGACGCGGTTGCCCCGCACGATCGCATGGGCAGGGTTGGAGACGTAGAGTGCGCTGTTCCGGCCGATCTGGATACAGTCGGCCTGGACGCCCTCGGGCGGCGGAATGTCGCAGCCAATGACGGCGACCAGGCCGCCAATGCCCTCGATGTAGACGGCATCGCCCGCCGCCTTGCCGATATTGTCGTGGACGTAGCAGCGCTCGATCCACACGTCTTCGGCCACAGCGGTCGTGGGCAGCGCGATCTCGCTGAACGGCTTGTTGCGGATCTCCACCACGTCGCCGACCGACGCCGTGCCGGTCAGGGTGAAGGACACGCCACCGCCCGAGAATGCGACCCCGCCGCTGGCCGTGCCCGTGACCAGGGAGCCATCGGGTCGCCGCACCCGCCACCGGGTCGCCGATCCGCTGCCGCCTGTCGTGCATTCCACCCGGAAGATGCCGGTCAGCCCCGCTTCGGTGGTCGCATAGGCCTGCATTGTGACGGACGGCGGGACCGCGCCCAGCGCCGCCTCGGCCTTGCGGGTGTTGCCGCGTATCGCGATCCCGATCGAATTGTCATCGGTACGCGAGCCGTTGCCCGACACCTCGCAGTCCACCAGCATGATGCCGTAGCCGCCATAGCTGTTGACGCCGCGCTGCCGAGCGCCGGTCAGATGCAGCCCCATGACGCGGAAGTCGCTGGCGCTGTTCTCATCGAGCGCGAAGAGCTGGCCGATGCCGACCCTGGGTGCGGCCCCGGAGCCGTATGCGCGGTACGTGCAGCGGTTGCCGGGCAGGAGCGTCTCGTTCCAGGAGCCGCCGCGTTCGAGAAAGAAGTGCGTCCCCGGCCAGAACTGCGTGCCGTCCGCCGCCTTGGCGAGCGTCTTCCACGCGGTCGCCGGCGTCCGCCCGTCCTTGCTGTCGTCGCCGGTCGGGCTGACATAACGCCGCGTCTCGGCCAGGAAGGCATCGTTCCGGTCGGCGGTCAGCGCCTCAAGGTCATCGTCGCCGACCTCTTCGACGATCTCGATCGAGCGCACCCATCCCGACATCGGCAAGGTGCCGTCCAGCCGCGCGCCGACCGCCAGCCGGTCCAGTCGGGCGGGCGGCTCCAGGAACGGCGCATGGGCACACAGCCCGGCCGCCGCGATCGTCTGGCCCCGCGTGCCGATCCGGTGGGCCAGGCGGACCTTGCCGGGTCCGTAGAGCCGGGGAAGGCAGGGCCGCTTATGGCTGTTCCACTGCGTGCCGGTCAGCGCATGGTCGGTGGTGCGCGCCACCGTCATGACCTCGCCGTTCGGATTGCCGAGCTGCATGAACGTGCGCTCGATATTGTTCTGCTGCTCGATCTCCGCCTCGATGACGATCGTATGCGGTCGATCGAACAGGTTGCGCCCGCGCACCTCCAATATGTCGCCACCGCGCGCGACCGGCTGGCCGACCGTGACGATCGGGCTGGTGATCACCTCCATCTCGACTTGCGCCAGGATGACGCGGACCCGGCCGCCCGGCCGCACCACAAGGCGGCCCTGCCCGCCGGTGGTGGTCGCGGTGTGCACGCGGCCGATCCGCGCCCACTGGCCGCCGAAATAGTCGGCCGTCGATCCCCCGCCGCCCGTGACGGTCAGATAGCAGGCCCCGGTGATGGACTTGACATAGACGCTCGATGCCACCCGCGCGCCCGCCCCGGCGCTGAAGAACGGAATGGCAAAGTCGGTCGTCGTGCTTGGATTGTAGAACTCGACCACCTTGCCGTTCATGACGCCGGCATCCAGCAGCGCCGCGAAGATGTACTCGCTGCCGTCTGGCGTGCGGGCAAATCGCAGGCTGTCGGTATCATCGACAAGGGCGGCCGACGCGCCGCTGGGTCGGCTGTTGAGCAGCGTCCACCCCTCGGTCGACACCGGCGCGGCGTTGCGCATGAACAGCAGGTTCTTCGCCGCAGGCTCGCGCAGGAAACCGAGGCCGGGGACGATCCGGGGTTGCCCGACCGGGGCGATATACAGTGCGCCGGACGATGCCGCCGACACGCCGCCCGGCCCCGCGATCTCGAACTCCTTCATCGCCATGGCGGACGCGAACGCGGCGTTGTTCGCCTGATAGTCGCCGGTCAGGAAATCCGCCCGCAGGATGACGCGCGGCTTTCGGCTCTGGAGGATCATTCGTAATTCCCCTTCAGATAGACCTTCAGGCCGCGCGCGCCCGAGCCCTCCGCCTCGACATCAATGCTGACCAGCGCGTCGTCGGGGATGCGCGGCGTCGCGATGACCGGTTGCGGCGCGCCGTCCGCCTTGCTCGATAGCTGGCCGGGCAGGATGCGCAGCGGTGCGGACAGGATCGACACGCCGCCCACCCGGACGTTCATCCTGATCCCATAGGACTGTGATGGCGACATGTCGGCCACGTCCACGAACGCGCGAATGTCCGACAGGATCAGGACGCGCGGCGCGCGCAGCGCCGACAGGCCGGTGGCGACCCGGACCATCTCACGAGCGCCGTAGCAATCGAACAGCCAGTCGAAGGGCTGTCCGGTCGGCACGAGCGTCGCGATCTTGGCCGGGCACATGACCAGTGCCGTCTCGTTGCTCCGGTTGGTCAGCGGGTAACGACCGTCCCCGTTCGGCCCACCGGTCGCGGTGCCCATCATCCATGCGTTGAACTGGTCAACGCTTGCGCCCCATGCCTGCCACACGGCGATGAAGTCCGCGACGTTCTGGGGGTTGAGCGTCTGGTCAGCCATCAGAGAAGCGGCCTTTTCAGTTCGAGGACTTCCATGGCCGACCCCATCTTGACGATCAGCGCGATGTTATCGACTTCCTGATTGACCACCTTGAACACAAAGGTGTGATCGCCCGCCGGTAGGTCCGGGATGTAGACGAACGGCGTAAGTGACGATTTCGCTTTACTCTGCGCGCCGTCGTACACGTTGTTAATGATCCCACCGGGATAGGTCGTGGTGCCGTCCACCTCGACCGTGCACGTCATCTGGATATCGTCGTCGGACTCGAACATGCCGAAGAACGTCACCTTCATGACGCTGTCCGGCTCCTGCTTGGTCATCGGCACGCTCACGATGGTGGCGCTGGCGTTGCGGGCGATCGAGATATTGCCGCTGACCGGGGCCACTCGCGTCTGGCTGATCGAGGACGTGACCAGGTGCTTGGTGACGATCGTGTCAGCCTTGACGCGGGTCGCTTCGATCGCACCTAGCCGCCAGGTCTTGTCCGTCGTGTCATAGGACATGGCGACGATGGCATTGCCCCCGCCATTGTCCACGAACAGGAAGCGTTCAGCAACGAAGCTAAGCTGGTTGATCTCGCCCCCGGCGATTGCCGTCATGCCGACGATATGGCCGTCCGCGTTGGCCGCATTCACGAACTTGGCCGTGCCCGTGCTGCTGTCCACCTCCTGCAATTTCGTGATGAACAGAGTGTGATCTTCATTTGTCACACCCAACTGCTCGACCACCTGACGGACAGGCTTGCCATCGACGAAGATGATGTCGTCCGTGTTGGCGCGCCAGGTGCCGTTCACCATCATTTCTTTGGCGACGTTGATGATATTCAGATTGAGGTCGGCGACCACATCGACCGCCTTGCGACCCGTCCACTTCTCATATGCCTCGGGATGGTCGGCGGTCTTGTCCGCGCCGGGCTGGGCAGGCTTCAACGCCTCGACGGGCGTGCCATCCTCATAGGCAACGTCCGTGGCCAGCACGATCGCCGCCAGGTCACCACGCGCCATCGGCGACCAATTGCGCCGATAGCCCAGCTTGCGTGTGGCAACCGGTTTCACCGTCGAGCGCCTCGACACCCGATGGCTACGCGCCACCCGCGTCGATGCCGTCCATTCCCAGCGCCGGAAACGGATCGCGCCACCGATCAGCAGCCAGGAAAGCGACACGTCGCTCAGAACCTCGCTGATCGCGTCGGCGGCGGTGGTCGACTCGTTATCGACGCGCCAGCCATAAGGTGCAGGACGCCAGGCGCGGGCCTCCGCTACCGCGCCGGCCGCGATCGGGATCGCGGAGCGGACCGCCACCAGACGCGCCACGATCTCCGGGGAGGTCTCGACATAACCGCCCGCCGTCTCGCCCTCAATGTCGGCCTTCAGGTCACCGGCGGGCTCGGACCACCACTTCACGCAAGCGATCGAGGGGCAGACCACACACCCGCCCTCGGGTGCAGCCGCGCCCTTCAGCGCCGCGAAGGTGGCCTCGGGCGTACCCTGCCACGCGAGCAACAGAACTTCCGTCGCCGCCACGCCCCGGTCACGCACCTGGACGAACCGCTGCCAGGCGCGACGCGGATCACCGAAACACCAGATGTTGTTCGCGCGCTCGATGAGCTGCCCCGGCACATTGAAACACCGGCCCCAGCTGCGCGACTTGATGATATTCTCAAGCTCGACCGGGCCTTCGATCCCGCCCGTGCCCAGGAAGCGATCGGCCAGCAGCGGCTTCTTCAGCTCGGCCGCCGCGTCCGACAGCGCGATGCGCAAACTACCGCCTTCGACCGCATCGTCCAGGACAAGGCCGGATGCCGCGATCGGGGGCAGCGCTTCGCCCTCCGGACCGATCCGCACCGTGATGGGGGCATCCGCCCAGTAAAGCGCGGCGATCTCGGCCAGCGCTGCACGAGTTGCCGGCGACCAGCCAAGTTCCATAGCCTGGGGCACGCCACCGCCGCCCAGCTGCTCACCATCGAAATCAAGTGACGCAATGGTGCGCGGCAATCCGGCAATGCCGGCCCTCCAATGCGCATTGTCATAGAAATAGGGATATGACCCGCCGCACCCGGCCAGGCGAACCAGTACGGCCGCCCCGTCACCGGCGCTACGCGGTCGCGCCTCCACCAGTACGACGTTGGCGGCCATCAGACGAAAAGGGGCGGGTGATTGGACACCCCATGCGAGTGCCCCAGTACCACCGCAAAAAATATGCCCGCCTAGGCGGGCATGAGGTAGGCAGAGGAATTGGTCGCGCGTTGACAGCTTAGCCGATCGCGTGACCTTGCGCCAGTGTCAGACGACAGCCAGCTGCTTGAGGTTGCCATAATAAGGGCCGCTGCTGCTCGCCATCGACGCCAGCAACTCGTTGCTACGCTCCAGCGCCGCAACCATCCGCGCATTCTGGTCGGCCATCTCATCGAGCGTGGTGTTGGCAGCTGCCAGCGCGGAGTTGGTGGTCTTGAGCGCCGGGTCACTGCTGGTGCCGCCCGACGCTGCCACGATCCGCGCATTGGCCTTGGCGATCGCGGTCCGCGCCTCATCGAGCGTGGCGGCGCGATCGGCAGCATAGCCCGAGGTGGTGCCGTAGGCCTCCTTGGAAAGCGCCAGGCGCTGCTGGTAGAGCGAGGCGAGCGTGTCGCCCGCCCCCTCGACGCCGGCGTCCAGATCGGCCTTCGCCTTGGCAATCGAGGTGTTGACGGCCGCGATCTTGTCCATCGCCGTACCCTCGGCCAGCGACCCGGTCGTCATTTCCTCGATCAGTTTTTGCAGGCTGCCGACCTGCTGTTTGGTCAGCTGCTCGGCCAGCTTGGCTCGGTCCTCGCCATTCTTCTTCTCGATCGCAACCACGTCGAAGCCGTAGGCCTGCGCGATCCGGACACGGTCTTTCGCCTGGCGCTCGAAATCGGCAAACGCCTTGTCGATCTGGGCGGTGATGCCGCCCATCGTCAGTTCGAGGTCCTGGACCTTCACCGCCTCGGCCAGCGCCTTGTCGATGTCCGGCGTCGATTGGATGGCACGCTGCACCCTTGGCGAAAGCCCCGTCACCGCCCCGTCCGCGATCGCATTGGCGATCGCGATCGTGATCGCTTCCGCCTCATCCTTGCCGTTGTAGAGAAGCCCCGAGCCCGGATGCTTGTCCGATACCCGCGTGGATCCGTTGCCGTCGACGCGGTAGTAATCCTCCCGCTTGCCGATCGAGACGCTGAACGCGCCCACCCCGCCGCCCAGCTGGTCGGCGATCTTCTGGATGCCCGACTGGATCGACTTGGCGCTGCCCGACAGCGCGGCGGTGATCTCCTTGTTGCCCCCCAGCGTCGCGCCGGTATCCACCGAGGTGATGACCGCGCTGCCCGATTTCGGCTTGTTGAACAAATTGCCGACGATCCCACCCAGGATGCCACCGACGACCGACCCGATCGGCCCGGCAAAGCCGCCAAGGTTGCCCAGCAAGGCACTGGCCGCCTTGCCGCCGAGCGCGCCGCCCAGTGCACCACCGATGCCGTTGCCGCCGGTGACGCTGGCAGCGGTATAGCCATAGCCCGCATTTTGCAGCAGCTGGGCCTTGCTCGTCTTGTCACCGAACAGCTTGTCCAGCCGGTCACCGACAGACTTGCCCGTCGTCTTGCCGATCTGGTCGGCGACCAGCTGGCCGGCGACGCCAGTGACACCCGACGCGGCGGGCGCAGTCGTGCCCTTGCCGCCAGCGCCGGGGGCCTTCAGCAGCGCCGCCAGCGGCCCGGTGCCGAACACCGTCGCTTCGATCGCGGCCGACGCGATGGTCTGCGCCAGGCGGTCGATCACATCGCCGGCCTTCTCGCCCCCGACGACGATCGCGTCGAAGGCGTCCAGCGCCAAGTCCTGGAACTGGCGCTGCGCCTGCGCGGCGGCGCGGGTCGCCTCCTCGATCTCCTTATACGCCTCGACCTGGGCATAGCCGGCGCGCAGCTCGGCTTCCTTCTTGACCCGCGCTTCCCCGGACAGCTTGTTCAATTCGTCCTGGTGCTTGGCCATCGCCTTGGTGACCGGATCGAGCGCCTTGCGCGCGGTCAGCTCCTCGCCGAGCGACGCAATGACGCCGTCGATCGCCTTCTTGGCGTCCTCGGCGGCCTTCTGCTCGGGCGTGGCGTTGATCTCCTTCAGCCGCTTTTCATGCGCGGTCGCCAGCGCCTTGCGCGCCGCCTCGGCATCCTCGGCCGAGAGCCCGCTATCGGCCTTCTTGGGGTCGTAGGACTTGGCCAGCTTGTCGATCCGCGCCAGCTCGTCGGCGTATTTCTTCGCCTCGGCGGTCGCGGGCAGATATAGAGAGGTGACCTGTTCGAGGTCCTTCTGGAAATCCTTCAGCGCATCCTGCGCGCTCTTTTCGGCATCCTTGTACGCCTCGGCCGCCGTGGGCGCGCGACGGAAGCCCAGCACATCCTTGCGTGCGATCGTCGAGGTGCCGACCTTGTCGCTGGTGTTGCCGCCCAGGACCAGGATGTTCCCCTTGGCGTCGGTCCCCTGGTAGAAGCCGACATGGCCCTGCGCCTCATTCTTGCCGCGCCGGGAGACGACGATGTCGCCCTTGTTGGGATCGTCGGTGGACTGGCCGTAGTTGAGGAACGACCGCGCCGACAGGTCGGCTGCGCCCTTGGCGGTCACCGTGCCCTGCAAGCCGTTGGCCGCCAGCACGCTGTTGACGAACGCCGCGCACCACGCCGTGATCTTGGGATCGATCGCGACATTGGCCTGCTTGAACAGGTCGTTCAGGACGTTGCGGTCGCCAGCGTTGTTCTCGCTGCGCCCGGTGTAACGCTGGGCATAGGCCAGCAGATTGGCCGACTGTTCGCGCTGGAGCTGGTCGCCGAGCGATACCTTTTCGGGCTTGCGGTTCGCGTCTCGCTGCCGCTTCCGCTCCTCTTCCAGTTCCGCCTGGCGCGCCTTCTCGTTGGCCTTCAGGGTGTTCGTGAGGCTGACCGTCAGCCGGTCGTTGCTGGCGGCGGCCTCACGCGCCTTTTGCGCCAGTAGGTCATATTTGCGGTTGATCCCCGCCAGCGCATCGCCCGCCGCCTTGGCCTCGGCGCTGGCAAAATCGCCGATCAGTTCGCGACGCGCTTGTCGGAGCTGCTTGAGCGCCTCATCCTGTACCTTCATGTCAGCTTGGAGGCCGGCGAGGTCGATGTTGTTGAGGAACGTCGTGCTGACGCCGGCAGCCGACCCGCTCACCGCACGGTTGGGATCACGGCTTTGCGCGATGCGATCAGCAATTAGCGCTGCCGTGACCTGGCGCTTGGTCTCCGCCTCCTTGATGTTGGCAGTGGCCTGATCGATCGTCGCCTGGGTGGTCAGCTGCTGCTGCTTGCGCGACTTTTCCTGCTGCTCGTTATAGGCCTTGATCGCCTCACGCGCGGCATCGGTGGCGTATTTCTGCTTGTCGAGCGCATCGACCAGTTCCATCCCGCCCTTGGCGGCCTTCTCGGCGGCATCGTCCGCCTCGAACAGCTTGCCGACCAGCGGCGTCAGGACGGACACCGCCACCAGGATCGCGGCACCCCATGGCCCCGCCAGGAAGCCCGCGACCGCGCCGAACTTGCTTCCCGTGTTCTCCACCTTGTCGGCGACATCGACCACCGACTGCCCGAGGTCGGCGGCATCCTTGCCCGCATCCTCGCTGGCCTTGCCGACTTCGCCGAGGCTCCTCGCAGCCCCGCCACCGGCCTGCGACATCGCGCCCAGCGCCGAGAAGATCTGGCCGCCCTGCTGCGCGAAGATGCGCATCAGGCCTTCAGGTCCGGACACGGTGGAAAGCTGCGCGCCCACGTCCTGGATCTGGAACGACAGGTTCTGCATCGCGGCCTTGTGCGCGGCCGCGCCGTTCGCCGCCTCGACATGGCCCTTCTTCGAGCCGGCCAGCCGCTCTTCCAGCGTACCGATCCGGTCGGCCATCTGCGCCATAGACTGCGCGGCCGCCTCATTGGCGGTGATAAGCCGGGCGATCTCTTCCTGCTGGGCGCGCCGCTGGCGGGGTTGCTCGGCCTGCGCGGGGTGGCCTGCGCCTGGGCAGCGGTGGTCGCGGCCCGCGTCGCTCCGGTCGAAGCGCCCACCGCCGATGCCGCACTGCCAGCCGCCTGGGCGACGCCGCGCGCGCTGGTCGCCGCCTGGCGCTGGGCGGCGTCGAGTTGCTGGATCGGTGCGGATGCGGCGCGGGCGGCATTGCCGGCCTCGACAACACCGCCCTTCAGTTCCTCGACGGCCTGGACCGCGCCCTTGCTGTCACCGCCGATGACAATGCTGGTTTTCATCGTCACGTCAGGTCAGCCTCGCCGTCCATTTTGGATCGCTGCCGCGACCCGTTCCATTAACCGTAGTTTCGACCAGTCCTCGGGCGACAGGTCGATCGCCGCCCCGCCGAGCCCGGCCTGCACATCGGTGTAGCGCAGGCCGTGGTAGAGGACCTGGCCGGTCGGCAGCGCGGTGGTGTTCCACTGGGTGCAGACCACCAGCCAGGCATCGGCGACGCCCATGTTCTCGGGCCATATGCCGAAGTCCTCGGGCTCCTCGGCCGCCAATTCGGCGGCCATGTCGGACAGACCCCATTCGTCGGCGTCGCGCGCCGCTTCCTCCAGATCGGGCGCGCCACCCGATGCCCAGTAGCGCGCCGCCGCCTTCAGTTTCCCAACGCAGCCCCGACGATCGCCTTGAAATAGGAGCGCAGCAGCGGCCCACGCGTCCAGTCCTGCTGGATCAGCCAGTCGCGCGATTGTTCGCTATACGGCACCGGCTTGTCGGCGGCGTCGGTCACGTCGCTGAAGCCGATGAAGACCTTCTGGAGGAACGCCGTCGTCCCATCCACCGTCGCCATGTCGAACGCCTTGCGCTCCTCGCTGCTCATCGCGACGAAGCGGGCCTTGAAGGTGAATTCGTCCGCCTCGTCGCCCGGCATTGCGCCCTCGATCGTGGCATCGAATTCCGGGTTCTGGATCATCTTGAACATTGGTCAGGTGCCCCCTTCAGGTCAGCTTAATCTTGAACTGGTCGTTGCCGGCGTTCGGTAACGGATTGAAGGCGAGCGGCCATTCCACCACGCCTTGCTGGTTCTGGACGCCCGAGGGCCGGCGCAGCGTCGAGGTGGGCGTGGTGATCGTGACGATCTTGCCCGCCGTCTTGCCGTGCTGGATCACGATCTCCTGGCGCAGGCCCTTGTTCGCCACGTCGTACGGGTTGAATTGGGCATAGGGCACCGCCTCGACGGTCGTGGTCAGCGATTCCGCGCGATCGACGATCAGGATGGACTCGTCGTTCGCCAGCATACGCGGCTGCACATCGACGCCCAGGTTCAGTTCGTAGCTGCGCAGCTTGAACGTCTTGCCCCCGATCGTGAAGACAGGCGTATTGGCCTTGGTCACGACATCGGGGCGCTGCCAGTCGGTCAGCGTCGGATTAGGCCGCGCGGTGTCGGACGGCATCGTGAACAGCCCGGTCATGGTCACCCGACACACCGGGATGCCCTGCGCGTTCATGGTGATCACGCCCGTGCTGCGCGAGCCCAGCAGGACATGGCGCGACGGCCCCAGGTGGAAGTAGGCCGCAAAGCTCTCATGGCCCTCGCTGATCGGCACATATTCGACCGAGGTATCGGCGGTGACGATCTGGGCGACGCCGCACGACCGCAACAGCGGACCCCAGGCGGGGACCTTGCCAGGCGTTCCCGAGCCCTGAAGCTCGAACGACCCCGTCAGGATGCCGCGAAGGCCGACCGGCACCTGTTCCTGCCCGCCCATATAGGGCTGCTCCAGATTGCGGCTGACATCCTCGCCTTCCATCGGCTGGAACTGCACGTCGGTCAGCAGCACCGCGTTGAGCGCCCCGGTCGGGTTCGGGTCCACCGCATAAGCCCCCTCGGGCTTCACGAGGATGGTCTTGGACTTCCAATAGATTGGCCCTGGCATATCAGCCTTCCTTGGTCAGGGTGCCGTCCGCCTGGCGGACATAGGTGCCGCCAGTGGCGGGCCACTCGACGGCGAGATCGAAGGCCGGGGCGGCGGGCTCATCGACAGCATCGGCCGGCGTCGCCTGGACTGCCGTATCGTCGCTAGTCGGAGTGACGGTGGTCGCCTCGGGCGAGCTATCCTGCGGCTGGTCGGCGGGGTCTTTCTTCATCGCGCAATCCTCAATTGGTCATCGATCGCAAAATCGAGTTGGTAGGTCAGGCACCCGGCCTGGAGGGAAAACAGCTCACCCTTCACCAGCCGCCAGACGCCTGGGCTGTCGGGCGGGTCGAGCCCGGCGATCGCCTCGATCGTGGCGTGGATCAGGGGGCGGAGTTGCTGGAGGCCGGCGGCCCCGGTCGCGTCGCCGGCGGAGCGCACGACCAGCACGACCCCTTCCAGCCAGACGACGGACTGGCGATAGAGCCCGCTCGCCGCGTCCGGCTCGCCACCCACGACGCCGAGCCCCAACGTGTAGGCGGCGGGCGTCACCTGAGCGAGGCCACCGGTCCGCGCCAGCTCCTCCAGCTTGGCCGCACCATAGATACGCCCCTGCAAGGCGGCGATCGTCTTCAACGGCGCGACCAGCGGACTAAGCGGCTCCGGGGCGGACGCCATCAGATAAAGCCCCGCATGGTCTCGGGCGTCAGCGGCCGCACCCGGTCGGTGGCGATCACGCCGCCAGAGCCCGAGCCCTGCGGCTCGATGCCGGCGACATCGAGCTTGCGCGCGCCGCTGGCGATCCGGTCCAGGTCTTTCAGCGCCTGGTCGTGATCGTCCTTCACCTTCTGGTCGGGCGCGAACACGTGCAGCTTATAGAGCGCGATCGACACGGCGATCTCGCTGACGATGGTCGGCACCGCCACCAGCGGCAGGCGGTAGCGAACCGCCAGCGCCGCATCGATCGTCGCGTCGGCACCGGCCAAGGCCCGCTCGACCGCCGACACATCGATCGAGCCGGTGCCCGAACGATCGGTAGCGCTGATCAGGTTGGCCTCGCCAAAGGCCCCCTTGAGCATGTCGAGCGTGGCATAGGTCATGCCGCGCGCGCCCGCCGGTGACGCCGACGCGTACGCCTGGACACGTACAGCCGGTTGGCGCGCAAGCTACGCCGGTGGGGCGCGTTGCGGCTGCGACGGTAACGCGCGGGCGTGCTGGCCAGCGCGCGCCTGGCGCGACGGGCGCTACCCGCCGTCCGGCTGCTCGTGTCGGGGGCGATCGCGTGATGGATCGCGGACGATGCGGGGAGGCTCATCACCACCCCCATCATCATCGCGCCCGCCAGCCCCAGGTTGCGGATCATCCGCATCAGAGCATGCCCCAGCGGATGGCGCGGACCTCGTCCGATTCCTCGTCGAGCTCGCGCACGCCGACCGCCAGCATCGGATCGCCCGCGATCGCTTCAGCCTGTTCGGGCGTCAGCTGGGTCGAGAGGAAGTGGCGCGGCTCCGGCCCGAAGGCGAAGCCGGCACGCCGGCGGCCCTGGACGGGACCGACGACGGTGACGACCGTGACCTTGGTGCCAGGGAATGCCGGGTCGCGATCGGTGGCGGCAGCGGGCGGTGCCGCAGGTGGCGTGGCACCAGAGAGGGTAGCGGCGGCCGCGCTGTCGAGGAGCGACTGGCGCTGCGCTTCGTCAGCGCCGGCCTCGATCGCGATCATCGGCTGTGCCGCGACCGCCGGCTTCTCCTGCTCGACCGCGCCGGGTTCCAGTACCGACGCTCCGGCTTCCGCGCCCTTCAGCACGTCCAGGACGGTCGCCTCGGCCGCGATGGGCGGCGAGGCCGTCACGACCGGCTGGGGCTCACCCGGCTCGGCGACTATCGTCGGGTCGGGCAGCGCAGCTGCGCCGGTCGAGATCGTCGTGTCTTCCGTCGCCACTGGCAGCACGTCGCTGGGCGGCGGCGTGTCGCCCAGGGGCGCGGTGGCCGTCGCCGGGGTGGCGGCGACCGTGTCACGGGTCACGGCCGCCTCGGGGCGGGGGCGGCGATTGCCGCGCGGGGTATCGTTTACGCCAGCCACGGGATCACCTCCACGGTTGCAGTGCCCTGGAACTCGTTGTCCTCGCCGTTCGGACCCTTCTCGTTCTTCAGGATCTTGTTGGCGGCGCGTTCCAGGCGCGGCGGCACCAGGAGCGTGTCCGGGCGGATGCCGAGGGGGCGGCCATAGTCGCCCTTCATCTCCATGAGGGCGACACGCGCCTTCTCATAGTTGTCGGGCGTCAGCGGCTGGCGCGAACCCCAGGCGAACTGCCAGAAGCCGTAGCCGGCATTGGCGCGGGCGTCGGCACCGTACAGATACTCGTTGAGCCCGAAGACGTTGTCGTCGGTCTCGGCATCCTTCGAGACGAACTTGAAGTCCTTGCGCTGCTGGAGGATCACCGGCTTGATCGTGCGGCTATTGTCGATCAGGAACCAGGCGGGGCCGTTACCGCCATCGGTATTGGCGATCGACAGGACCGTGCCATCGGCCGCCAGGACGGGATGGTCGGTGTCGAAAAAGAACTGGCCATCATAGCACAGCAGCTCGAAGCCGAGCTTGTACATCGAGAAGACCAGCTCATCCCACTTCGCGCCGGTGGACTGGCCCATTTCCTCGAACATCGGCGAGTAGACGCCGATATTGTCGGTCTCGATGTCGTCGCGATCGACACCGATGGTCAGCTCCCACTTCTTTTCCTTGATCGCATAGTCCGACTGGCTGAGGTTCTGGACGACGCGCGCGCCGATCCACTCGCGCACGCTCGGGATTTTGCCGAGCCAGCCGTACTTTTGCTCCTTGGTGGTCGCGGGGACCACGGTGGCGAACTTCTTGTACTGCGACGAAGTCTGCCCCAGCCCCTTCTTGAACAGGGTGCTGAAGCCGGTGCGCAGCGCGGCCAGGTTGGCGCCATTGATGATCATGGTTCTCGGTGCCCTTAAATGCGAACCCAGACGCCTTGGGCGTCCACGTCGCGAATGATCCCGGCCGCACTGCGCGTGCCGGCGTTGTCGGTCTTGGCCAGCGTCTGGTCATCGACCACGTAGGCCGACTTGCCGATATCGGCCCGCGTGATGGCATCGCCGCCCGCGCTGTTGGCGAAGCGGAAGACGCCGCGCCGGGTGGTGACGATGGCATCGCCGTTGACGATGGCCTTGGCGGGTGCATCGGCGCGGCCGACGACGGCCAGCCCTGCGCCAAGACCGCCCGGGATGGCCCAGCCGGCGGCATCGAGCATCACCAGCGCGCCCGCGAAGATGTTGGCACCGCCCTTGACGGGGTGGCCCTCGATGTCGTGGTTTTCACGCCGGGGCGTGTTGCGATCTACGGTCAGCGCAACCATCAGAAGCTCTCCTTGCTACCGGAGCTTGCCGCCAGTTCCTTGGCGTACTCCGCGCGATCGATGCCCATCAGGGCGATGACGGCGGCATCGGCCTCGCCGATGCCATCCTTGGCGGTGGCGGCCGGCTCGCCGGTGATGGTGGTGCCGGCCTTCAGGATCGGGAGCGCGCCGACCATCTTCTGCGCCCGCGTGGCATCTTCCATGTGCATGGAGATGTACTCGTCACGCAGCGGCTTGACGCCGACCCGGCCCGCCGCGATCGCGCCGTCCACGAACACCTCGGCCGCCTTGCGGGACGCGGCCTCGACCGTGGTGTTGAGAAGCGTGGTAACGGTCGTCAGCTCCGACTGAAGCGCGGTGATGCGATCGTCGCCGCCCGAGCGCAGCTGCTGGACGCCCGCCAGCACGGCCGCCACATCGGCGGTCGCCGCCAGGCCAGCGGCCTGGGCGATCGGGCCCAGCGCCGACTGAAGCGCGGTCTTCACCGCCGCGTCGTCGGGCTTTGCGTCCAACTTCTCCTTGATCGCCGCCGTGATCGCATCATCGGTGGCGTCGGCTGCGAGACCCAGGGTCTCGATCAGCCAGGCACGAAAGTCCATGCTCTTTTCCTCACTGTGAAGGGACGTGAGTCCCTGGAAATTGGGGGTGTTGGTCAGGCTGGCGCGCGCGATCGCCAGGACAGTGCCGTCCTTGCGGTGCACAATGGCGGGCGAGATGCCGCGATAGCCAAGAACCAAGGACCGCCCCTCGGGCGTCCAGTCGACCTTGCCCCATACGCCGTCCGCGCGTGCCTGAAGCTCAACGATCCAGCCGCGCGCCGGTGCGGACTCACCGCGCGGGGCGGCAAGATCGGTCGCATGGCATTCGTCCAGGACCAGCTTGCCGCCCGCCATCGAGGCGGAGACAATCGAAGGGATATCGTTGACACGGTAGGGGCCGCGACCGTCAGCGGTGCGCACGGGGCCGGCGGGCAACAGATGTACCCATTCGGGCACCTTGCCTTCGGTCGCGTCGATGTTGAGTGCCGCGCAGAGCGCGATGGCCGTCCCCGTCATGACCGGCGTTATGCGGATGGGGAGAGGGCAAAAACATGCCCGCTGAGGCGGGCATGAGAGGCGTCTGACAAGCGCCTTGGCGTCCTCTCACCTAAGCGATGGGGACGCGGATCGGCAAGGGGCTATTCGCCGATCGCCTCGGCCAGGTGTTCGTCCACGAGGTCGAGGATCGATCGCTCTTCGGTGTCGGAGATGCCGATAAACACACGGGCCGGGATGTCGCCGAACGGAATGGGAAGGTTCGTCCTGGTATTGCCGAATGCGCCCTTCTTCGCACCGTTTTGCATCACAGCCGAATATTCCAGTGCCGAGCCGATCTCGACCTGGTCGCGCGTGGCCACCTCGTTGATCTCTTTGCCCAAGCGACCCGTAGGCCCAATAAGCGGGCGGGTCTTATTGCCGTGGCGCTTGGCCTTGTAGCTGGCGATCGTAGCCGCCGTCTTGGGCCGCCATTTCGTGCCGTCAGGTGCAGTCCCACTGACAAACCGGGCCTTGGTCTGGCGAGTCATGTAGTCGCCGATGTCCTTATACACCGGTGTCATGTCGCCGAGCTTTGTCGCGGCAAGGCCCAGCCGCTGGGTCAACTCCTCGATATTGAACATGATGCGGATCATGCGTATCTCCTGTGTTCGCGCGCATCGCGGTCGCCGGGCCCATAACCCGGAGCCGTTCGGGACGTTCAGCTGCGGGGCGCGCCTACCCCTTGCGAATGTAGAACGTCTTCAGGCCCAGCGTCTTGCGGCCGCGCCGGACGGCGAACACCGCCAGATATACCCTCCCGTCGATCGCCTTGATGAAGCGGACCAGCGGTTCGCCGGCGTCGGACGTGCCGGCTTCTTCCACGGTATCGGGCGCACTGACGATGTCGGGCAGATACCGATAGTCATCCATCGTCACCGCGATCTGGCCGCGCGCCGCTTCGGTTGCCGCATCGCCGTGCGCGTTCTGGACGTGGAGGATATCCGATCGCGCGATCGAGAAATCCATGGCCCCCAACTTGGCATCGAGCCCCGGCAGAGCGTCCTCGATCGCGCGCACCTGGTCGCTGGTAACGCCGCCCAGCGTCCATACCGGCTGGATGACGGCGTCGCCGCCCTGGCCCAGGACGCGCCTGGCATAACGCCTGGCATCGTCGGCAACCGATGGGAGACGACGATAGGCGGCGGCCAGCGCGTCGCGACTTGCCTGGGGAAGCTCCCCCATGAAGGCCTTGGCCACCTGATAGTCCCATTGGCGCACCTTGCCCGCGAACGCCTGGACCGTATCGGTGACACTCGCTCCCGGTGCATAGTCCCATCCCTTGCCGATGCCGATGGGCGCGCCGGTGCGCGGGTCGATCGTATTCCAGTTCTCGGGGAGCTTTTTGTCCGGATCGCCGCCCAGGCGACGAATGCCGGCGGCCGTCCGCGCACCGATGACGTAGCAGCTGCACCCCCAGTCGGAAGGCGGATAATGCGTCTCCCAAAACGGGTGATCCGGCGGCAGCGCGATCCCGTTCCATGCCAGATGCTCGGGCCGGGGGTCCTCCGAGCCGCCGTGGAAGTAGACCCAATATTTGTAATTGCCGTCCTTCAATTGCGCCAGACGACCCGCTGCATAGCTGACCGCCGCGTTGGTCTTGTAAATCGTTCGCACACGCCAGGCGCGCCCGGCCTTGGTGTCTTCGCCCGTCCAACCGTGCCAGTCGTGGCGCTCGACGGCTGCATCGAAGTCCTTGCGGAACGAGTCCAGGCTCTTGCCCTCGGTGATCGCGCGATCGACAGCGGCCGCCAGGTCGGCCAGCAGGTCTGCCTTTTGCGCGCCCGCCACCATGAAGGCGGTATCGTGCGCCTCGCGCTCCAGATCGTCCCAACGCTCAGTCGGCACCAAATCGCCGAGCTTGCCCCGGAAATAGGCGACCTGTTCGGCAAACGGACGGCGCAGCACGCCCTCCACGACACTGGGCTGATCAGGCACTTTTTTGTCCGGCATCGCTCATCCCCGCTGCCCGCACCGCCAGCAGGCCACCCGACAGCTTATCGATCAGCCCTTCGGCGTCCAGCGCGGGATAAGCCGACAGGACCATCTCGCGCAGTTCGCCCATGCTGGAGGCGCGCTGCATCATCAGCGACAGCGTCGCGAGCATATCGCGCATGTCGTCTTCCGTCTCGGCCGCCAGTCGGTCGGTCATGAGGCTGGCCGGGGTGGCGGCGGGCATCTGGCGCGATTGCAGTGACGGCGAGGTGATGCGCTCGATCGTCTGCGGCTGGGCAGGTGGCATCAGAACCTCGGCCCCCTTGGGCGGATCGGCGAAGCCCATCTTGTCGCGCACCGCCGACTGCTCGACGCGCAGACCCAGCGGCACCAGGCGTTCCAGCGCTTCGGACATCTGCGACAGATCCTCGGGCTTGCGCTCCTGGATGACCGCGCGGGGGTAGGCTTTCTGCGGCCCGCGCTCCAGATCGACCCACGGCCGCACGATGTCCCGGTTGAACGTGGCGGCAAGCGAGCGGCTGTCGGAATTCTTGATGTCCTCGGCGATCTCGCCGTGAACCTTGTTACCGCCGTCGCCGAGACCACCCTTCTTGCCGTCCGTCGTGCCGGTCTGGCCCGTCACCGCCTTGGACACCTGGCGATCGAGCCAGTCCGCCCGGTTCTCGAACAGGTCGGCACCGGCCCCGACATTCTTGGACTCGATGAACTCGATGTTCATCCCCTCGGGCACGATCGCCGCGCAGTCGCCGGCGATGTTGGCGACCGCGCGCCACAGGGTGGCGCGGTCCTCCGCGCTGGCGCTGCTGTTGTAGCGACCCAGGCGAACCGGCTGGCCATAGGTCTGGACGAAGATCGCCCAGTCCCGCTGGGTGAACGCCTTGAACATCCACGCCCAGGTGACCGCACGCGCGATCCCCGACCGCACCGGCAGGCCGGACTTAGCCTTCACCTTGTGGTAGATGAACTTGAACGGCGGCAGCGGCTCGTCCACGCCATTGCCGCCCTCGCCACCGCGTAACAGCGGCGTGCGGCCGTCGCGGTCGAAGGTGAAGAACCGGGGGTCGCACCATTCGAGCCGCGCCGGACGGTACTGGCCTTCGCTCATGTCCCACACGATTTCGGTGAAGCTGATGCCCTTGCCGATCGCGTCGAGGATATCGAAGGTCTCGTCCGCCAGCTCGTCGCGCGCGATCCACTCGCGCACCATGTCGGCCATCGCCACGTCTTCGGCCGCATCGCTGGCGGCCTCCACCGTCACCTCGATCTGGGCAACCTTGCGCTTGCGGGTGCCGAGCACGCCCAGATAGTGCAGGTCGCGTTCCTCGATCTGTTCGGCCAGCTCGAAATAGGCCAGCGGATCGCCCTGGTCGGCCGCGCGCAGCACGTTGGCCAGGCGGATCGGGTTCATGCCATCGGCCGGGTAGCCCGCGATCGGCGAGCGAACCCCGGTCAGGGTCGGCGCGGCGATCTCACGCGTCAGCACCTCCCGGCGCATCGGCATCCCGCGATGATCGAGTATGACGCTCATGTACAAATCCACGGATAAGAGGTTTTAAGAGGGTCTAAGAGGCCTGTTTGGACCGTCCGGGGCATCACCATGGCTCCCAAGCCCTCCACGGGGCTTGCCGGGCCGTTAAAATCCGGACCGGAGGCGCGCGCCCGCCGGCGGCCGCCACCATGGCCGATCCAGGCCGCCGTCGAGGCCGAAACCATCGGCGGTGCGTCCGACCGGCGTGTAGCCATATTCCGCCGCGTTCTGCCGCGACGCATACCACCCCAGCATCCCCGCGATCGCCACGTCGCCGTGCCGGGTCTGGCCGTCCTCGCCCTTGTAGCGCATGTCGTCGGGCACCTTGATGACCCCGCCGACATAGGAAAGCGCCTGGTGGTCGCGCGTCACGTCCTTGTCGGCCGCGATCAGGATGGTGCGATCGCCGAACGCCTCGACATAGGGCGCGCCGTTTACCCGGTACCATTCGACCGACAGCTTGATCTCGCTGATCCGCTCGCCCCAGCGCTGGCGACAGACTTCGCCCAGGTACGCGCCGTTGCCGGTGGCGTCGAACGCGCCGTGCCCGAAGCGCGGCAGGCGATCGCCGATGTAGAAGGCGATGTCGCGCTGCATCTCGAACGGCACGTTGCGCAGCTCGATTACCGCGCGCTGGCGACGGATCAGGTCGCGGCCCAATTCGGTGATGACGCACGCCGACCCGTCGCCCGATCGCGCGAAGTCCCAGCCCAGATCGTGCCGCCGATCGACATCGAGCGCGTCCAAGACCGGCTTCAGCTTCTGTTCGCAGAATGCCTCGACGACCTTCAGGCGCGTCGCCGGGGGCGCGGACTTCACTTCGTCGGGCAGCGTCCAACGGACGACGGGCACGCCTTGGACGGCGCACGCCTCGATCGCGACGCTGGACAGCGCGGCTCCCTCGGCATCGGCCGGGATCGCGTCCAGCTCCTGGCGCATTTGCGCGGTGCGAACGCCATACGCCCCGCGTATCTTGGCTTCCCACTCGTCCTGCGCCTCTTGCGACCATTCCTTGCCGCGCAACAAGCACACCCGCTTGTACAGTCCGTTCTCGACCGCCTTGCTGAAGGGGATGAAGTGCAGGCTGTACGGGACCTTGCCTGCCTTGGCTTCGCGGATCAGCTCGTTGAACGGGTTCAGGACGCCGTTGTGCGTCGAGATGATCCTGATCTTGCCGCCCCAGATCAGCAGTGCGTTGACGGCGTCCAGGACGGCGCGAACGTCTTTGTGAAACGCCGCCTCGTCGATGACGACGACGCCCTGAAGACCACGGATATTCTCGGGGCGGCTCGACAGCGCCTCGACACGGAAGCCCGACGCGAAGCGGATGCGGTAGGCCGAAATTTGCGCCGAGCTGCCATCCTCGCGCAGATCCTCGAACAGGAACTCCTCGATCTCGACCAGCTGCTCACCAAGCCGCCGGGCGAAGTGCGCTACATAGCCGATGAATTCCCGGCCCTTGTCCTTCGTGTCGCCGATGTAGAAGACGTTGTCGCCGCCGGCGTCGCGCGACGATGCCGCGATCAGGGTATCGTCCAGCGCCTCTGCATAGGTGATGCCGGTACGCCGCCCTTTCTCGCCCAGCTTCAGGTCCGACTTGTCCTCAAGCCATTCGGCCTGGTGACGCATCAGGATGCCGTCCGCCAACGGATCGTGATCGGCGGGCAACTCGGAGCCGCGCGGCAGCTCGACCGGCAACGCCTCGGGCGATCGGGGCAGTTGCGGGGGAGCGGCCGACACGGACGATGCCGCCAGCGCGGCGGCCATGGCGATGCGCGACGCGGTCATGCCCGCACGCCCAGCACGTCGCGGCGCAGCTGCGCCACCCGGTCAGCGCTAAGCCCGGCCTGGCGACCGGCGTCGGCCGCACGATCGGCGGCCTGCTCGACCTGCGCCGTGACCTTTTCTTCCAGCTTGCGGCGATGCTCGGCCGATGTCTTTTGCGCCGCGACCGCCGAATTGAGCGCGCGGCTCAACGCCATGATCCCCTTGGGGTCGAGCGTGCCTTCCAGCGACTCATAGATCGCGACCTTCAGCATCTCGGCGATCGTCACCGTCACGTCGTCGGCGCCGTCCGCGCCCAAGCCGCTGACCACGTCCGTGGTGATCGCGCGGACCTCGTCCAGGCGGCGCAGCTGGATCGCCTTGCGGATCGACCAGCGGCTGAAGGCCGACTTCGATATCTTGGCGATGCCGCGATCGGCGAGGCGACCGTTGAACTCGTCCAGAATCGCGTTGGCGGGCATCTCCCGCTTGCGCAGCTCTTCGAGCGCCCAAAGGATATCGGGCTCGGCATCCTCGGGCAGCTGATCGATCGACGACAGCCGCCCGCGCCCCTGGCGCTGGATGACGCTCACTTGGCCGTCACCTTAGTCAGCTTGATCTCATAGCCGACGCCGTCGATCTCGAATTCCGTGGCAGCGATCATGCCGGCCGGGACCAGCTCCAGCTTTTCGATCATCGCCTGGACCCGTTCGCCCAGAACGGCAGCACCTTCCTCGTCGTCAAGATACCCGTGATCTCTCACAGCGTCCTCCCGTCGCGGCACGGTGCACACCGGCCGCCCACCAGCCGCTTGGAATAGCGGCCGCAATCGTCACATTCACCGGCGACACCCTCCGGCATCGGCCTGGTGGCGATCGGGCGCGTCATGGCGCGCTCCATGATCTCGCCTGCGAGGTCCGCCGGATCGCTCAAGATGCCACCTGCTGATCGGGCTTACGCCCACCGCGCACCTGCATGCGGAGCGACTGGCTCATGCTGTAGGAGCCATCGGCGCGCAGGTTGACCACGCACGACCAGCCGTCCGGATAATGCGCATGGATGCGCCGCCAGCGTCCGGTGTCGTCATGGCTGGCGGACACCCGGCACGGGTCGCCTTCTGCCCCGACAAAGCCCAGCTCTCGCAAGATCGGCCCGATCTGGGCGGGATCGGGCCGGATGGTCCGCCAGCGAGGGCGGCGTGCCTGGCGTGCCACGGCTCAATCGACCTCGGACGGGTGCGCGATCCCGTCGACGAACGCCCGGCGCTCGACATGATGCCGCCCCGCCTGGCGCAACTGGGCGACCATGACCGTGCCGATCTCGGTCACGCGGATGACCTCCAGTTCGGCCATGCGGGTCAGCTGGGTCCTGATCCATTCGCGGGTGCGCGAAATGGCGAAGGCGTCCAGGACGTGTTGGATCGATACTTCATTTAATCGACCGTCCGACTGCTGGCACAATTCCTTGAGGATGATCAGCCGCGCATCGGCCTTGACCCGGTCCTCATAGCTTACCCCGCTCACGCCTTTTCCTCCCGCATGTGATCCTCGATCCGCCGCATCGTGCGCGTCGCCGCCGCCACCTCGGTCTCCACGACCCGCATCTGCCCGATCATGGCGGTGATGCTGTTCTTCACGTCGTGGAGGTCATCCTTGGTCGGCACATGCTTCATCTCGGACTCGATGCGATCGACCCGGCGCGACACGGCCTCGCCCTCGGAGTCGAGGCCCTGGCAGAGTTTCTGAAGCTCCTGGATCGCCTTCTCGCCGGGCTGGCGCATCTGGGCGAGCCACATCCAGATGAGGTTGGCGATGCCCAGTAGCGCCGACGCGATCGCGACCAGCTGCCACACGATAGTGATGTTCATTGTTCCCCCTGAAGCCCGGCCGCCTGGGCGAGCTTTTCCTTACGACGCGCGCGGTCGGCATCGTTCTGCGCGCGCATCGCCATCAGCCGGTCGAGCAATTCCGACTGACCGCCGGCCGCCAGTGTCTCGGCGATCGCTTCGCCCAGATCCTGGACGATCTCGAAGGCGTCGGTCGCGCGCTCCATCGCTGCGAACAGTTCATCGATATCGACCTTCATGGCCGCACCCCGACCAGACTGCGCATCTCGGCGATCAGCGGCTTGGCGTGCGCGATCGCGTCCGCCATCGAGGCGGCATTGAAGGTGTCATAGGCGGCGCGCGCCCGCGCGACCCATATGCCGGCCGCCGCGTCCAGGCGTTCGGCCCGCGCGGCGCGCTCGCCGACCAGGTCGCCCCGGTCCACCGCGCGCTCGATCGCGCGGCCGGCGACACGCCAGGACGCCTCGATCGCGATCGCGGCACGTTCGTCCAGGACGGTCCGGTCGGCGACAACGGCAGGCCCCGGCACCGCATGCAGAGCGGGCATGGGCGCGCAACCGGCCAGCAGCGTCAGCGCGCAGATGATGATGGGGAACAGCGTATGCATCGGCGTGCTATCCTCTCGGGGGAATGCGATCGACAGCGGCGTTGAGCCCCGACAGCAGCGCGCCCATCTGCTCGCGATCCTTCGCCGGATCGCGCAGGCCCACGGCAAAGCCGATATAGCCGGTGACGACGATCGCGGTCGAAATCGACTTGAAGAACTCGTCGCGCCGCAGCTCGGGGAACGCCGCGATCATGCCCAGAATCACGAGGGTCAGCGTGAACAGACCCACCGCGTACCAGCCGCGCGCACTGGGATAGCCGGGGCCCAGGCGATGGAGGAATTCCCAGAAGGTCATCGCGCGATCACCTTCTTCGCCATCTCGACCATCCGGCCGAACCAGCCATAGGTGAATGCCTCGTTGGCGGGGCGCGCTTCACTGATCTCGATATAGCGCGCGCCCTTCAGCGAACGGATCGCGGCCAGGAGCCGCTCGCCGCCCTCCTCACCACGCCGCTGCCGGAAGGCGTCGAGCGCCAGCATCGACACCGGCCCCAGGCGCGCGTCCACGATCAGGTCGGCATAATGCGCGCCGTCCTGGTTGAAGACGTTGAGGCAGCGCTGGAGGAAGGTGCAGGCAACCGACACGCCTTGGTTGACGGCGATGTCGAACAACTCGACGCCGACCGCCGGGTAGCGCATCGCCACCGTGGCGATGCCGGGGCCCATCCAATAGGCACTCCGATAGGTGTCGATGGCATCACCGCGCGGATAGGCGCGCATGTCGCCGGTATAGCCATAGGCGCGCGCGACCTGTTCGGTCACGCCCCAGCGCGTCGCGCCGCCCTTGTCGGCGGGGTGATTGCTATACCCGCCCTCGCGACCGATCAGATCGTCGATCATAGCAAGGACGGAGTCGGTGGTGTTGAGAATCGTCCCCATGGGGGAAGCCATGCCCGCTGATGCGGGCACGACCCATGCCTTCCCGAGAAGGCATCATGGTTAGTTTAGCGGAACATATCCAGCTGGGGGCTGCTCTTGGCATCGTCGGGGACGCGACGGAAGAGCTTTTCGACGCCGCCCTCTGTAATTTGCAGGGCCCTGGCAACGCGCGCGTTGCTCCAGCCACGGGCGCGATAGTGCTTCGCGCGGATTTCGCGCGCAAGCGGAACCTTGATCACGTCGGGAGCCAGGCGCTCGACCAGCAGGATCGCGGCGTCCTTGCCGACCGCCTGGACGATCTCATGATCGGGGTCCAGCTTGGTCGGGATATACAGGCGCGTGCCGCCGAAGGCTTCGGCGAGGCGGACGAACGCCGCCTCGCCGATCAGCTCCACCAGGTCGGGGGCATGGCGCGTGCGCATCAGCGGCGATGCCGGAGCGCGCGGGCGTTGTCGGCCGGGTGGGCGGTCGGCAGCACCGTCGTCACCACGCCGTCGCGCACGACATAGGTCAGACCGTCGATGACGATCAGCGCTTCGCCACCGCCCATCCTGGCGATCGCGCCGTGGGCGGTGGCGAGTTGCGCCGACAGCGAAGCGCGGACCGCCTCCACGTCCATCCCGGCCCGCTGGAGGAAGCGCAGCAGCGCGTGATCGCTGACGCGCGGGCCGATCGACAGGGTTTCGCGCGGCTTCACTTGCGCCCCGCCAGGACGGCACCCAGTGACCGGGCGACCAGGTCCAGCGTCTCGGCCGATGCGAAGATCAGCTGCACCTCGACACCGGCCAGCGAGAATGCAGCCGTGTCCACGTCCCAATGCTGGGGGATCAAGTCCGCCGCCTTGAGCTTGGCGAGGATCGCGATGCACAAACGGCGCTTCAGGTTGATCGCCACCGCATTGGACGGCAGGCCCGCGACCGACTGGTCCCAGCCGTGGCGCTCGGCGATCGCCTTGAGCCCCTCGACCAGCCGGTAGACCAGCGACTGGTTCGCCCATTGCAGTTTGTCACACCCCAGTTGGCGGCGCGCGAACGCCTCCAGTGCTCGTTCGCTCGGGTCCTCGATCGCCTTCAGGAGGTAGAGCGATATCCACATCGCGCGCGCCTTGCGGGCGGCGGGATGATCCGCCACCGCCGGGTTGCCGCGACGGCCGGACGCGCGGGCGGTCGCCTTGAAGCCCTTGGCCTCGAACGCGCGCACCAGCTTTTCGAGTTGCGCCTGGCTGCATTTGGCGGCGCTGTCGCATTTCACGATATCGATCAGGATGGCGACATAGTCGTCATCGCTCAGACGCAATTGCTTCTTGGCGATATGGACCTTGGCCAGCAGGGACCGGCGATGCTGGTCGCTGGCGTCGAAAGTCGCCTTGCGTGCGGTAGCGGTCATATAACGCGATCCTCCATGATGGCGCGGATTTCCGGGCGCGGGCGGCGGCAGCGATGGGCGATGATCGCGATCGAGTCGCCGTCCGCCTTCCACGCCGCGATCGAGATCATCTCGGCGATCGTCGCGGGCGAACCGCGACGATCAAATTGCAGGTTGGGGTACATGCGCTTCACGACACGATGCCCCGGATCAGATCGAGGATGTCCGGCAGCGCCAGGCCGAGAGTCCCGCAGGCGCTCAACTCGACCAGGCGGTAGAACATCGGATTGGCGCGGCGCTCCGCCGCATAGGCCCGCCACATTGGATCAGGCCGCCAGCTGACGGGTGGAAAGCTGGCTCCACGCGTCCTGCATATGCGCCAGCTCGATCGCGGGGGCCCGGTCGGCGGACATCAACATGCCGGCCGTCTCCAGCATCATCGTGCAGGTCCGCAGGCCGCCCGGCTGGCGCGCGATCTGGACGATGAAGGCGCGCATCGCCTCGTCCCCGATCCCCCAGGCATCCGCGAGCGCCAGCGCGTCGGACTCGCGCGGCCCGTCGAAGATCATGCGCTGGGCGATCCGGCTGGCAAGCCGCGCAAAGGCATGGGTGCGGTTGCCGAGCGTCAGGCGGGTCAGCACGTCGGTGTTGCCGACCAGCGCGATCCCGGCCCCCGTGCTGTCGTGCCAGCCCCGGATTTCCTCCAGCGCCTTCTCGCCCAGGTGCTGCGCTTCGTCCAGGATCAGCAGACCGCTACGGTTCGCCATCAGCGCCTCGATCCGGCTGGTTAGCGCGATCGGCGTGCCTTTGCGCTTTTCCTCCTCGACGCCCAGCGCCTCCAGCACCTTGTACTGCATCGTGCTGATCCCGCCCGACGACGGCTTCATGGTGGCGATCCAGACGTTCGACACAGCGGCCTGGTAGTTGCGGCAGGTCGAGGTCTTCGACGTGCCGGGGCCACCGGCGATCACGACCATGCGGCCCCGGTGCCCGATCGACAGGATCGTCTCCATCTGGCGGGTGGTGTCGGTGCGGAAGAACGACGGGGGCTCGGGCATCTCGACGGCGATCGCCGCCTGCGAGGTCAGCATCTGGCGATAGCGGAAGACGGCCTCGGCGATCTTCTTCAGGTCGCCCTTGTAGCCGCCGTTGGGGAACTGGCTGATCGTGCCGTACTTCACGCCGATCTTGGGCGCGAGCTCGGTCCAGCTCTGGCCGGTGGCCGTCTTATGCTCGATCAGCCACTTCTGCTGTTCCTCGATATCGATCGGTAGGTTCTGGGGGTCGTTCATGATAGTCGGCGCTTTCGCTTTGTGTGGGGTTCTTCGTGCAGAGCGGGTCGCGCGGGGGTGGCACCCCCCGCGCGGCCATTCGGTCAGAGGTCGATGAACTGGAGCGGGACTTCGCGGATCAGGTCGATGTCGATGATCACCGGACGGAAATCCTCGTCGGCCGGCAGCGAACTGAGCGTGACAGGCTCGCCATCGAAATCGTCGAGACCCAAGGTCTCCTCATCGATCAGGCCGAACGTCGGCCAGCCCTCCAACACTGCCTTTCCTTCAGGCGCGGTGATGACCGCCGCCCGCAGCTTGCCGTGCTTATCGACGTAAGTGGCAAGCCAGCGCTCGGCGTTCGTCGGCGGGGTGGTGGTATGCGTCATCATGTTCTCCTGGTCAGATCAGGTCGTGGTAGAGGCCGTTTTCGCAACAGGCGGTCGGATGGGTGTTGTGGTGATCCGGCGAGTGGATGACGGCACACTTGATCGTGATGGCATCGCCGTTGGCGTCGAAGCCCCGGATGCGGATGTTCGCGCCCGACCGGGTCGCGCTCCAGTTCCTGATGGTCCTTTTCGTCATCGTCTTTTTTCCAGGCCCGGATAGCGCCGGGCGTCGCGTCAGCCGACCAGTCGCAGGTGCGACAGGCGGTCGAGGACGGGGTTGAGAGGCGCTTGAACGGCCTCTGAAACGGGTTTGAGCGCGGCCGCCGTCTGGCCCCGGTGGCGGACCGGCCGCACCACCGACGGGGACGGCGCATCCGCTTCGTCGGGATGCTCGGGCATCATCGCGGCGAGCTTGGCCGCCTCGATCAGGCCGGTCGCCTTCTCCACGTCGCGCACCTGGCGACGCAGGTCGGCTTCCTGGGCGCGGCGCTTGCCGGCACTGGCCTTGTCGAAGAACCCGGTCTTCTCGATCGCTGGCGCGGTGCAGATGAACGCACCCGACCGCTCATAGACATGGACTTCGCCGTGCAGATTGTCCGGGTCGAACCGCACCGTCACGCGCTTGCCGCTATGGTCCGCCAGTTCGGGTGCCCAGTAGCGATTGCCCTCCAGCGTCAGCTCGCCCGTCTTGCGATCGGTGAACCGGTCCTCGGCGGTCAGCAGCGCCAGGCGCTGTTGTTCGGGCGTCGCCTTGCCGATCGGGGCGACCGCATAGGACGCCATGAAGACATCGTCGAAGCTATGCCGCCCTTGCGCGGTTTCGGTCCGCCGGTTTGGCTTGGCGTTGTGCGCGGCGATCCCGGCATCCACCAGCGCGCGGAATTCCTCGATCGGGATCGCGCGCGAACCGTAATTCTCGGGCTTCGCATCAGGCTTGTTGCCAGTGTACGCGCCTGCCAGCGCCGGATGCTTGGCGATGGTATCGCAGAGATCGCGGAACGCGCGCTCGATCGGCTTGGACTGGCCGCGATAGGGCGTTGCCCAGTGGATCGCGATCCCCAGCGCCGTCAGGACGCCGGTCGGCTCCTCATCCTTGATCTTGAACCGGAACCGGGTCTTGGCGCCGCCCGTGATCGTCTTCGACGCGAACGCCCGGCCATTGTCCATCAGGCAGGCCTTGGGGATGCCCCAGGTGGTGAACAGGTCGGCAAAGACCAGCCGGGTCGACAGCGCGGACTCGCTCTCGTCCACGCGCCAGGCGAGAATCTTGCGGCTGTAGATGTCCTGGATCGTCACCATCATCGGGCGACCGATCCGGCCGTCCGGCCAGCGGCAGAAAACGTCGAACTTGTGGCCGTCAATATTGACGGCCTCCAGGGCGTGCAGCTCCATGACAGACCTTTCTTGGGAGGGAAGTGTCTGGCGCAGGGCCTCGCTGCCCTGGCGCTTGAGCGTGACCAGGCGCTGGTCGATCTCGCGATCGAACTTGCGCCGCAGGGTCCGCTCGGTCGGGAAGATGTGCCCAGGAAACGCCCGCGTCATGCGCCCGTAGCAGGCGCTGAAGGTGGGCTGTTCGGGACGCATGAAATCCGAGATGAGGAATTGCCAGGCGTCGAGCGACACCGTCGCCTCGACGCCACCGCCCTGACGGCGCGGGGCCAGGTGCGCGAGACGATCGGCCAGCGCCACGCCATCGACCAGGCCCAGCCAGCCCCAAAGCGTCGATATGCCCACGCCCTGATCCTTGGCGGCCGCCGGCACCGCCGCCGACCGCGTCATGCCCGCCGCCACCAGCGTATCGACCAGCTGCACGACCGCCAGCCGGCGATGCGCCTCGGACTGGACGCGTTCGCCCGCGCCCTCATACCAGCGCCACAGCTGGGAGGCCTGGACGGGCGGCTCATCCGACACGTTCGCGACCACCGCCACGCCCATGGCGGCCAGCGCGCTGCGCGTCGCCGGCGGCAACACCGTCAGGTGATATTCCAGGCCACCACCGCGCGCCTGGCGCGGCCGGGCCAGCGGCATGCCCTTGGCATCGACCGCGATCGCCCAGCGTTCTTCCGCCGCACGCTCGTTGATCTTGCGCTTGGTGGTCGGCAGGCCGGCCAATGCCAGCTCGGCCAGTTCGGCCGCCGTGAACCACTCTTTTCCCCCGTGCAGTTTCACATCGCCTCCCGCGCGATCGGCTGCACCCTCGGGCGCAGCGCCTTGATTTCCTCATCCAGCCGGGCGCGCTGCGCCTTCAGGCTGCCCAGCCGCGCCGCCAAAATTTCCTCGCCCACCAGCAGCGCGCCGCCGATGCGTCGCACCAGGCTGTCCAGCAGGTCGTAGCGTTCGGTCACCGCGATCAGCGCCAGCAGTCGCGCCGCCGAGATGTTGTGTTCGGCCCGCGCCTCCGACGCATAGGCATCGAGCATGTCCTTGCTGACGCGCTCATCCAGCAGCGCCGACATCGCGCCCGCGATCTCATGGCGCGAGCGGTCATCGCCCTTCAGCATGATCGACACGCACCCCGACACCACCCGGTCGAGCCCCGCCAGATCGGCCTCGGCGCGCGCAGGCGCGGGCGGATCGAACGAAAAGCCCAGCTGGATCGTCTCGGAGGTGCGTATCTTGCGCTTGGTCACGCGACCGCCCCCTCCAGGCGAGCAACCGCCTTGGCCCACATCTCGTCGGCAACCCGGCCGTGCCGTGACATGGACAGCCGCGAACGGTCCTTGCCCGGCAGTGCGGCCCAATGGGCATCGCACACGCGCTGACCGACCCGCATCGCGACGTTGCAGTCTTTCACTTGGCAGAGGCGGTCCGTTACGGGTGCCGACTTCGTGCTTTCGAGTACGAAATCACCGCCAAGCCGGGCGGCGTCTTCGCGCGGCAGCAGCGCGGCCACCGCCGCATCGACGACGAAGCGATCAGCCATGATGCACCTCGACGATCGGTGCGAGCGGCAGCGCGGTCGCACACCGGGCGCATTCAGCGGATTGGCGACCGATATGCCAGCTGGTCGAGCCGCAAGCCGGGCAGACGCTGCCCGCCTGATACAGCGGTCGATACCCACGCAGCGCCGGGGCGGCGGGAAGAGCGGCCGCGATCACTGCACCATCCCCGAAGGCGCGCCGGACTCGAGTCGATGCAAGACCGCGATCCCCTTGGTGATGTCATCGATCAGCATCTGCGCCTGCCGCGCATCGAGCGCGCAGAGGAAAGCCCCCTTGGGGCAGACCGTCGTGACGGTAATGCGGTCGCCAAGCACCGATACCGGCTGCACATTGACCGCGATGCCCATATTGGGCTGCTTTTCAGAAGACACCGCGACCGACGCGACGATGACGGGCCCGCTGAAAACATTGGCAGCGCCTGCCATCACGACGCACTCCCGCCGATCGCAGCATGCACCATCGCCAGCCGTGCCTCCGCAGCCTCTGCGCGCGCCGTCATCGCAACCAGTTCCGCCGTCGATGCCGGCTGCGCCAGGCGCGCGCCGATTTCCTCCAGCAGGTCCGTGACGGGCAGTGCGGACAGGTCGAGGAGCGTCTGTTCGGCGCGGTCGCACAGGGCGTCCTCGATCAGGCTGGCGGCGGCCTTGTTGAGCGACAGATCGCGCTCATCGGCGCGCGCCATGATCGCCTTCAGCAGCGGTCCCCGTGCCAATATGGAGACATTGCGGAAATCGTCGGACGGTTTGGGATTGGGCAACGCTTCCTCCTCTTGTGGAATGACGCTCGGCAGCGGCGTCGGGGCAGGCACCGCGACCGGTTCGGGGTCGCGGGCGATCGGTGATGGAGCCGGGGCGCGGCCACGGAAGGTCGGGCGGCGACCGTCGCGGCAGAAGCCGCACAGCCCGCCAACCAGACGCTCGGACTCGTCGCCGCAATTGTCGCATTCACCCGCGACACCCTTGGCCATCGTCGGGTCGATCCGCGACAGGCTCGCCGCCAGATGCTGGTCCTGATTGGTGCTGGCGTCGTCGGCGATATCGGTCATGGAACGCCCCTTGGGCAGGCTGTTGAACAGAGTCGCGAGCTGATCGGCCCCGCAGGGCAGCTTCGCATCGCGCAGGTTGGCGGGGGCCGGGCGGCGCGCCGGGAACGGGACCACCTCGGCACCCATCACGCATAGGCTCCGCCGCTGGCGGCCAGCGCCGCGCGGTACCGCGCATCGCTCGCCCGCGTCCGCCGGTCGAAGTCGGTCAGCATGCCGGTGGTGATGGTGTAGCGGCGCTCCATCGTCAGGACGGTGGACAGGCCGGTGCCGAAGCAGAGGGCGACCGACTCGGCACGCTCTCCCGCGTCCAGCGCATCCATGATCTGCTCTTCCTTGGCGGACAGGCCGAAATTCTCGCCGTCCGCGCGACGCTGTTTGGTCATGACTTCCTCCACTTCCCGGAATCGATCAGGTCGCGCGCCTCGGTCACCGCGCGCTCGAACGCGACGGTGTCCCGGCGGGAATTGCTGCGGGTGATCCGTTCCCGCAGCGCCGGGGGAAGCGCGAACCAATGGTGGCGACACATCAGGTGCCCGCGCTCGACCGGCGTCGCGCAGCAATCGGCTGCGCAGGTGACGACCCGTCCCAGCGCGCGCGGCGCATTCCGGTCCAGGCTCGCCAGCGTCACGCCGCGCCGGGCCAGCTCGGCGGTCAATTCGCCGGTCGCCACGCCGCGCAGGTCGATGGCATCGGGCAGGCGCAGGCCATGACCCGACTTTTCCTTAGCCAGAAGCCCGGCGTCGATCAGCGCCTTCACCGCATAGGTGGCAGTGCCGTAGGGCGTGCCGGTCAGCTTCGCGACATCCGCAATGGTCGGCGACAGACCGCCGACCGCGATCGCCTCGCGCACGTTGTCGAGGACACGGGCATGAAGCGGCGTCATGCGGCGTCCCTCATCGGCCCGCGCCGCATCGGAGCCAGCAAGCGCTGGGCTTCCGCCGGGATGGCGTCGTGGAATTGCGGGCTCTGGAACAGCGCCAGCCGTTCCGCCGCGCTCATCCGCGCCAGCGTATCCAGCACGGTGTTGAATCGCTTTTGATCGGGGCGTGTCGCTTCGCGCGCGGGACTCGTCCGCTTGATCGCGTCCGCTACCGTCTTGCACGGTTCCTCGCCCGCGTCGCCGACCAGTGCGTTGAGCGTCTTGGCCTGTTCCGATGCCTCCATCTTCGCAAGCGTGCGCAACTGGGTCGCGTTCTTCAGGATCGGATGCCGGGCTTCGCGTAGCCGGTCCACGACGGACGGGGCCAGGCGGCGATACAGCATCAGGTCGCGCTCAATCGTCTGATGACTGAAACCCAGTTCGGCCGCGACTGCCTCGACGAAGCCGTATACACCCCTCACGGTGAGGGTTGCATCAACCGCCTCATCTTTCACGGCTTTTTGCCACCGTGCTGCTGCCGATCCCACCCGCCCATCTACGGTAGGGTCGATGCCGGCACGCCGCTTATGGATTGCTACCGCTTCGGCGATGAACGCCGCACGATCGACTGGCGCAAGGTCTGACCGCCACAGGTTTTCGCGCACTTCACGAAGCCGCCGGTCGTCGCGATCGGCGCTGACGACCTCGGCCTTCAGATACGCGATGCCCGCAAGCCTTGCCCCCTCCAGCCGGTGCCCCCCGACGACCAGCGTCCAGCGATTCCTCCCTGGGAGGCGGCATACCTGGATAGGGGTATCCTGCCCCTCACGTGACATGATTTGCCCCAGCGCTTCAGCCCACACGGGATCGACTGGCCGCAGGCGGTCCGCCACATCGATCTCATCGGTGCGAACCAGAACGAAGTCGGCGAGCGCTTCTTCGTGCAGAACGGTTTCCGTCATGGTCAACGCGCTCCCTGCGCGAAGCCGGGTCGGACCTTGGCCTGATCCAGGCGCGCCCAGGCGCGCTGGAGGGACGAACGGCCAGGGGTCCGGGCAGGACCTACGGTTTTGCTGATCAGGTCGCGTAACTCTGAAAGGTACATCTGGCGATGATTGTCGATCACTAGGTTGCGCACCTCGACGTCACCCCAGAATTTCGGGTTGCGATGATTGACCCCCACCTTCGGAAGGCGCGCGACCATCTTTGCCCCTCCATGGGGGCGGGCCGCGATCATCGCGGACCAGATGCGTGCGGCATCGGGATGGGCCGCAGCGGCAATCATCTCCGCCGTAGCCTGAACGGGCACAGTGACGGCGGCCATGTTCAATTCACCGTCCCACTTTGACGATGCGGAATGACCGCAGAGGCGCTATTATCCGATCTTTCGGAACCGCTCTCTATGAGGACCTTCTTGACCGCCTTCTCCACCTTTGCGCTTTTTCGGCCTCGCAGAAGGTCATGCACCGACTTTCGCGGCAGCCCCGCAGCGCGCTCGAATGCCGCTACGGAGCCAAATCGGCGCTTTATTGCCGCCTGCGCATCAAATTTATCGATCGACGCCATCACATGATCAATCCTAAATCTCGTTCCGATATCTCGGATACAGCCACAACAAGACGGCGTAAACCCCTTAGTTCCGAAAATCCGATCGGAATCCGAATTATCACCGCTTTGGAAGGGCGAGGTCTAAAATGGCTCAGCGGAGAAACCGGAATCCCGGATTCGACGCTAAGTGGTTACGTGGAGTCTGGGATATCTAGCGCCCAGAATGCGGTACTGATTGGCCGTGCATTGGATCGTTCGGTAGAATGGCTGATGACCGGCGCCGATCGACCTATAGGGGACCGGCGTACAATCGCTGCTGTCGAAGACGCTGACTGGGTCGCGCTGCCGTTTTACAATTTGCGGAATGTCGACGACAGTTCCCTTGGGAACCCCGAATTCCATACGCCAGTTCGCCGGGATTGGCTTAGCACAACTGTCCGCGTCACTAGCAATCTATGGTTGACCCGCCTCATAAGCGATTATCGGGCGGCAGAATTATATGAGGATATGACGGTCTTGTGCCGATCAATCGATTTATCAGAGCTAGCTGAAGGGTACCTTTGCCTATGGCGATATAACGGTAAGATCGTCACGGGCCGGTTTTCAGTCATCGCTGACGCCTTGGCAGCGACACGTATTCGCACAAACACATTTGATAGCGAATATTCGTCACAGGAGTTGGTGATTTCGTCCTCTCAAATTGCAGATGGAGATGAGGGTTACCGCCTAGTCGGTCGCATTCTTAGTACGTTTATGCGTCCCATTTGAGGGGAGAAGGCATGGTGAAGAGATGTGCTGTTGCGCTTTTGCCAATCGCAGTCCTTATGACCGGCTGCGATCGAGAAGTAGAACAAACCGTTCGCGCCCATATGAAAGACCCCAGCTCGGTCACGTTCCGAAACGTCGAAAGGTGCGGTGGCGATGGCAGTACCGTTTGGCGAGGCGAGTATAATGGCAAAAATAGCTTCGCCGCATATAGTGGATATGAGGTCTTTCACGTGGAAAATGGGGTAGTCGAATTCAATTCGACGGGTCCCATTGCTACGAAGTGCATGGCCGAGATGAAGGCCTATACCAGGCAGATTATAGCCCGGACGAAGGGCACTACGCGGTGAAAATGGTTAAGCCCCCGCTTGAGCGTATCGCGCGTGCCCTGTGCGTGGCTGCTGGCAATCCTCCTGATGTACGGTTCGAGGGGCGGGCCATGTGGTGCAGCTATTTGCCCGAAGCCGTCGCAGCATTGGACGCTATCGCCGAGCCGACGATAGCTATGATCGAAGCGGCGGAAGATGCTGGCGTCGCTTGCAAGACCGCCCGAGTATGCTGGTCGGTGATGCACAAGGCCGCAAAAACGGGTCCCACTTAGCTGAACCAGACATCTGGGTACGGACCAGATTAGCGCCAACAAAACCTAGTAATATCAATGGTTACCCACTTGGCACAAGGTTTCCCGAAAGTGGGACCATCTACGTCCCACTTCTTTGTGGACGCGCCGGCGCCGACCGTAGCCTCGTGACCGTCTAAGAGGGCCCTGAAAGCCCGCTTTTCCGCCAATCAGAGGTTTCTAAGAGGCCCCGGCTGCCGACGCGCTTGACTCCAGCCGCTCCTGTCCAAGACCTGTCAATTTGTCCTCTGACTCTTGACATAGTCCGGCACCGCCAAATCGGGATCAGAGGCCGAAAGAACCGCAGAAATCAGCCGTTCGCCCGCCGAGTTGCGGGCACATCCGGTTCCCCCCGTCTACTCCAGACTGTCCTGTCACCTCACACACCCCCACCCGGGTAGTATCCCGCGCGTCCACACGTGAGGCGGCTCGCTCGACCAAGGCCCCATGGCCTGCCGACATGCCACCGCCTCCCGAGGTCTCGGACGACCAGTGGGCCGGGTACATCGCCCACCGGGTGAAGGCCCGGAAGCCTCTGACGGCGCGGGCCTACACGCTTCTGGTCGCCGCCCTGGCCGAGCATGCCACCGACGAGTGGCCGCCCGGGGCGATCGTCGACGAGATGGTCCAGCGCGTCTGGCTCAGTTTTAAACCCGAATGGCTCCCCCGAAAATCGGACACCCGCAATGGCCAACGACATCACCACCGTGACCCCGACGAGCTCCAAAACCCTATGGTGCGGGCTCTCCGAAACGCCGAAGCTCGAGAAGCTCGTCAAGGAAGCGCCGTCGTTCAGCCACGTCTGCTCTCCTGAGGAGCGGACCGCGCTGGTCGCTCTGGTGCCGCAGTACGAGGCTTCGCTGTTGCCAGCGTCCCGGCAGGGCTGCCGCCGCGCGATCGCCAAGCTGGCCATGGCCTATCCGTCCGCAAAGGTCAGCGACATCGAGGCGGAAGCTCGGCTGGAGATTTACGCCGATGCGCTCGACGACGTGCCCGGTGACGTGCTCGCCGCCGCCTGCGCCGCCGCGCTGCGCGAAAGCCGGTTCTTCCCTACCCCGGCCGAGATTCGCGAGCGGTGCGGCATGCTGGCCCGGCGCAAGTGGGGCCTGTCCAAGATCCGCGCGCTGGTCGCGACGCATGACCGCATGTGGCGCCCCGATCCGGCACCGCTGAGCGCCGAGGAGGCGGCCGAGGTGTCGAAGATCGCGGCGCGGTTCAAGACTGACGACCAGGCGGCGGAGGCCAAGGCAGCATGACCTATGAGGTGCTTCACGGCGACTGCCGCGCGCTGATGGCGGAGATGGAGGGTTGCAGCGTCGACTCCGTCGTCACCGACCCGCCGTATGAATTGACCTCGGCCCGCCCCGGCGGCCGCTCGCCTGCCACGCAGGGCAAGGTGATGAAGGGGTTCATGGGGATGGAGTGGGACGGCAGTGGCGTTGCGTTCGATCCGGAGACCTGGGCGGCGGCGCTGCGCGTGCTCAAGCCTGGCGGTTGGCTGGTCGCATTCAGCGGGGCCCGCACCTATCACCGGATGGCCTGCGCGATCGAGGACGCTGGGTTCGAGATCCGCGACCAGATCATGTGGATTTATGGTTCTGGCTTTCCGAAGGGCGGCAACCGCGGCGGCAAGGGCACCTGCCTGAAACCGGCGCATGAGCCGATCGTGCTGGCGCGTAAGCCGCTGATCGGCAGCGTGGCGGCGAATGAGGCCGCGTTCGCCACGGGTGCTTTGAGCATTGATGCTTGCCGAGTGGGCTGGGAGGGCGGAATTGCCCCCCAGATCGGCACCCCCGGCTGGGGTGGACCTGCAAAACGGCTCAATGCTGCACCCGGTCAGGATGGTGAAACGGTAGAGCGGTCTGGCCCAAATGCACTGGGCCGGTGGCCTGCCAATGTCGTGCATGACGGCAGTGACGATGTGCTGGCGGCATTCCCCGATGCTCCGGGCCAACAGGGCGACTTGCGCGGCCATGCCAAATGCCGCCAGTCTCCGAATGGCATCTTCGGTGGCATGCGGCCCGCTCTCGACCACGCGGCGCGAGGTGACACCGGCACGGCGGCGCGCTTCTTCTATTGTGCCAAGGCCAGCAAGGCGGATCGCGACGAAGGACTAAGCGCTTTCGCACCTCAGGCTTTCGTGCAGTTCCAGACCGGCAACGGTGAGAGCGGCAATGCAAGTAGCCTGAGCGCGGGCCGCGACACGGTGTATCGCAACACCCATCCGACGGTGAAGCCTGAGGCGCTGATGCGCTGGCTGGTCCGCCTGATCACGCCGCCCGGCGGCCGGGTGCTCGACCCGTTCACTGGTAGCGGATCGACCGGCAAAGCGGCGGTGCTTGAGGGCTTCGACTTCATGGGCTGCGAGCTGACGGCGGAATATCTGCCGATCGCCAATGCGCGCATTGCCGCCGCTGTGGCGCGGGCAGAGCAAGCCCAGGCGGCCGCCCCGCAATACGACATGTTCGATGGGGCGGCAGCGTGAGGTGCCTAAAAACCACGGCGCCCCGCCACCGTTTGAAACGGTCGACATATGCTTCCGTAACAAGGTCGTCGTGCGGGGGATCAGCCCCAAGTGGTGGCGGTGGACGCTCAACGATCCGGCTTATCCGCCGGACTACGACTTCGACATCATTGAATGGCAACTGCCTCGAGGAAAAGCGCCATGATCACGCTCATTGAGCTGCCGCGCTTGAGCCAGCACCAGTCGGCGATCACCGCTGCGTACCGTGCCAGCATGTCCCTGCAAGAGGCGGGATGGATGCGCTTCCCTGCTGTCTGCTGGGACAGGCCTGCAATCGTGGCAATGGACGGCGACCGCTGCGTCGGCGCGCTGAACTATCACGAAGATGAGGACGAATTGGCCGTCTGGGTAGACTTCGCGTTCGTCCTACCATCCCATCCGAAGGTGATGGCGGTCCTGCTGTCTCGCTTCCGGCGCCTCTATCAAACGTCGCAGTTCGAGGTTGTGAGGTTCACCTGCCATCCGGGCAATCAAGCGATGACGAAAGCCGTGTCGGTTCTCGCGGCCGAGGTCGTCAGCAGCAGCTACCGCATTCCCATGTCGCGCCTGGCGACTGTGATGCCAGTTCGTCCGGCAGTGCCGGGCACGATCAAACTTCAGACCGGCGCGCATTTCTTCCCGGACTGGCTGCTGCGCGTGGCGACTAAGTGGCGAGGATCGGCGAGGTCGACTGGCAGCTGACCGCAAAGGGGTGAGCGATCCACGGTGTTTATGGTATGTTCTCAACAGATTGGCAGGGCGGATTTTATGGGGCGGCAGATGAATAGCGCGGCGTTTCGGGCGGCAGCGGCGGCGGCGGTGTTGGCGGGCAAGCCGGCACCAGTGCGCAAGCTTCCGAAGCCAGTGAGCAAGCCCGCGCGCCAGCCGGTGCAGGAGCACGTCGACGCGACGCCGGAGCGCATTGCGCGGGCCAGCGACGCCGATGGTGTGCGATATGACCGCATCGTTGACGCGACGATCGAGAAGGCGGGAGAGCGGGCCAAGCTGACTCGCCAGTTCGTGGACCGCTGGATTGACCGCATGCTTGCGCGCAAGCAGCTGACCTATCCGCAGTGGTTCGCATGCGATTGGTACGCCACCCTGCACGCTGCCGCCCACAGCGCGGCGCGCGTGGTCGCCGACTATGGCGAGGGGTGTGGCGGCGCGGGTCGAGAAAATTATGGGCAGCCGCTGTCGGCTCGCCAGTGGGATGCGCGCCGCCGCCTGCGAGATGCTCGGACGGCAATCCCGACCAATATGGCAACGCTGTTCGATCAGGTCGTGATCGAGGACGCCATGCCCGCATTCCGCAACGGCCAGCAGCGCGCCAGGTTCGCCGCGCGCATCGCCTCGGCCGCCCAGCATTTGGCCGTCGCGATCAACGCGCCAGGCGCTTGACGACAGGGTCCGTTTCGTCCATACCAATCTATAGATGTGAGAGCCGCGCCCGACAGGGTCTGCGGCTCTCATTGTTTGTAGGTCAGTAGGTCAGATGCACCTCAGCGTGCACGAACGCCCCATCGGTCGTTACCGCGAAGTCAATCCGCTCAACCTGCAGGTTTGACGTTCCGCCCCTATGACTAAAGCGTACCCAGCTGCCGACCGGGGGCAACGCAGGCCAGTCGACCTCATGACCATCTCTATGGTCATCACCGTAGATCATCACCTTCACGTTCAATCCATCCTCTGTTCGGGGGCGCTATGCCCAGCCAGCCGCCAACATTCCGGCCCAGGGCCGCGCCGCAGCGTCGCACGAAGGGATGGGCGAGCACCAGCCGCGAAAGCCGGCAGGCCCGTGGCTATGGCCGAGCGCATGAGCTCATGCGCGCACGCGTTCTCGTGGAGGAGCCGGTGTGCCGCATCTGCGCCGCCGCAGGGCGCATCGCTGCATCGACCATCGCAGATCACATCACCCCGAAGGCCGAAGGCGGCACCGACGACCGGTCGAACTATCAAGGGGTCTGCGATCGCTGCCACCGAGCCAAGACCGCCGAGGAGGCGGCACGCGGCCGGCGCAGCTGAGGGGGGGGGGTGGGCCAAAAGTCTGGAGCCGCATGGCTGAGGACCGATGGCCAGTCGAATTTTCACGCGGGCGAAATCAAAGGGTAAAAAGGTGGCCGCATGGCGAGAGGTGGACCGCGCCCCGGCGCAGGTCGGAAGCGCACTGACCCCGCGCTGAAGGCCACTGCCAAGGAGCGTTCTGAGTTGGCCTTGGCCACCCCCCCTCTCCTGCCCAGCGCCATGATCGCACCACTGCACCTGTCCGACCTCGGGCAGCTGATGTTCAGTGAGATCGCGATCATGCTGGCGGAGGGGCAGCGCGCAAATCCGCATTGGGCGCAGCACGTCGCACTGCTTGCTCAGCGCCTGGAACAGATTCAGCGTTGGCAGTCGGTGCTGGAGGTGGAGGGCGACACCTACGAGACGGTCACCGCGTCCGGCGGCCGAATGATCCGTGCACGACCGGAGGTAGCCATGTTGTCCGACGCCATGCGCCAGGCGCAATCGCTGATGGGAGAGCTGATGCTCAATCCATCAGCCGCGCTCCGCATCGCCGAGGGCCACAAGCCCAAGGTGGGCGAGTTCGACGATTTCTGATGTGGCCGGACCAGGACCAGCGCAGCCCGCGCGCGACTATGCGGCGATCGCGACCCAGTATGCACGCGACGTCGTCAAGGGGCGCATCCCGGCTGGGCGCTTCGTTCGCATCCAATGCCAGCGCTTCCTCGACGAACTGAAGGAGCAGCGGCGCAAGGTCTTCCCATTCCGCTTCGACGTCGAAAAGGCGGCGCGCGTGTGCCGCTTCATCGAGCGGCTGCCTCACACGAAGGGCAAATGGGCGGCAGGTCGCGAACGTATCGCGCTCCAGCCCTGGCAGATCTTTGCGATTGGCGTGCCGTTTGGCTGGGTGCACAAGGATGGCAACCGCAAGGGCTTGCGCCGCTTCCGCCTGATCGTCGTCGTTGTGCCGCGCAAGAACGGCAAGTCGGTGATTGCTGGCGGCATCGGTCTCTATATGCTCTGCGCCGACGGCGAGGCCGGGCCCGAGGTCTACTCGGGTGCGACCACCGAAGGGCAGGCATGGGAGGTGCTGAAGCCCGCGCGGCTGATGGCGCAGAAGCTGCCCGCGCTGTGCGCCAAGTTTGGCGTCACAGTGAACGCCAAGAACCTGACGATCGAGGCGGACGGCGGCAAGTTTGAGACGCTGATCGGCGATCCTGGGGACGGGCAGTCGCCTAGCTGCGCGATCCACGACGAGTATCACGAGCACCGCGACGACGGGCAGGTCTCCACCATGGAGACCGGCATGGGGGCGCGGGATCAGCCGGTGCAGCTGATAATCACGACCGCGGGCGAGAACCTCGCCGGTCCGTGCTACGCGATGATCCAGGACGAGCGGAAGAAGCTCGCCGGGATCGGCCACAACGGCGGACCGCCGATCGAGGACGAGACGTTCTTCCTTGAGCACGCGGCCGACGAGGGCGACGATTGGAAGGCGGAGGCCACCCTCCGCAAGGCCAATCCCAACTTCGACGTGTCGGTCGGAGGCGACTATCTTCGCGCCCGGCAGCGTGATGCGATCACCACCCCGCGTAAGCGGGGCATCTTCAAGACCAAGCACCTTAACCTGTGGGTCGCGTCAAAGTCGGCGTATTTCGACATCGAGGCGTGGCGCCGCTGCAAGTCCGATGACGTGCCGATCCGCACCGCGGATGGGCTCGAGCTGGAGCGGTATCGCGGGCGCCGGGCGATAGGCGGTCTCGACCTCGCGTCGAAGATCGACATCGCGGCGTTCGAACTGCTGATCCTCCCTGAGGGCGACAAGGCCACGCCGGACGATCCCTACATCCGTATCGGCCGATATTTCGTACCGTCCGAGCGGATCGCCAATGTCGCGGCATATGGCGGGTGGGACGCTCAGGCGCTGTTCGACGTCACCGAGGGCAACATCATCGATTACGACGAGATCTACGAGGCGATTATCGAGGCGTCGGATGTGCTGCAGATTGAGCAGCTGGCATACGATCCGCACCAGGCGACGATGCTGGTAACCAAGCTGCAAAAGCAGGGCGTGCCGGTGATCGAATATCGCCCGACGGTGCTGAATTTCTCCGAGCCGATGAAGGAGCTCGATGCGGCTACCAAGGCGGGCCTGATCCGCCACGGGGGATGCCCGGTCATGGAATGGCAGATGTCGAACGTCGTCGCGACGCTTGACGCCAAGGACAACGTCTATCCGCGCAAGCCGCGCGAAGAGGACAAAATCGACAATCCCGTCGCGCTCATCAGCGCGTTCGGCATCGCCATTCAACCTCAGGAAGCGGGGCCGGACATGGATGCATTCCTCGCTGCCGGAGCGATGCTCGCGTGAGCATTCGTTCGATCATATCCGGTTGGATCGGGGGCACGGCGCCAGCCAAGCTGGATGGAACGCCCGCCGACCGCGAGCACAATGTCAGCATCGGCTGGGGCACGGGCCCGACCTTTGCGCGAAAGTCAGTGACGCCCGACAGCACCATGCAGCTATCGGCCGCTTGGGCATGCGTTCGCTTGAACGCCCGCACGATCGGCTCGCTGCCGCTGAAACTGTACGATCGCGGCAATAACCTCACCCGTTCGGTGGCGGATCAGCACCCCCTGTACCGCGTGCTGAACGACCGCCCGAATCCCGACCAAGGCGCGATGGAGTTTTGGGAGGGGCAGATCACAGCCCTCAACCTGCGCGGCAACGCGTATGCGCGGATTGGGCGGCGCGGGGACGGGCAAGTCGTCGCGCTATGGCCGCTGTCACCTGATGCGGTGCGCGCGTACCGCGCCGATGATGGATCGCGGCGCTATGTCGTGACGACCGGACGGCGTGAAGACGACCTGCCCGCGTCCGAGATATTCCATCTGCGCGGCTTCGGCGCTGGCGGTGACAGTGGCCTATCGCCGGTCAGCTATGGTCGCCAGACCATCGGCACTGCTCTGGCATCAGAGGAGGTCGCCGGGTCGACCTTCGCGAATGGCCTTCAGGTCGCCGGGTTTGTCGAGATGGCGACTGGCGTCCAGCTCAAGCCGGAGCAGCGCGAACAGCTGATCGCGATGTTCGAAAAATTCTCGGGATCGTCGCGGGCAGGCAAGGTCATGCCGCTCGACGCCGGTATGAAGTTCACGCCGCTGGCAATGAGCCTAGCCGATTCTCAGTTGCTCGAAAGCCGTCGGTTCTCCGTCGAAGAGATTTGTCGGTGGTTCGGCACGTTCCCCATCCTGATCGGCCATGCTGCCGAGGGGCAGACCATGTGGGGATCGGGCATTGAGCAACTGGTGCTGGCGTGGCTGACGCTGAGCCTGGGGCCGGAGCTGACCCGGATCGAGGAAGCGATCCGCTGCCAGTTGATCCTGCCGCAAGAGCAGCACCGGTTCTATGCCGAGCACATCGTTGAGGGCCTGCTGCGCGCCGATAGTGCGGCGCGCGCGGCGCTCTACGCCTCGCTGGGCCAGAACGGCGTCATGAAGCGCAATGAGATGCGGGCGAAGGAAAACCTGCCGCCTGACAGCAGTCCCGGCGCCGACATGCTCACGGTCCAGTCCAACCTGATCCCCCTCGACCAGCTTGGGGCTCAGGATACAGGCCGCGACGCGGGCAAGGCGCTGATGAGCATGCTCGGCCCGGACGTCGAGACGATGATTGATGCGCGGGTGAAAGCTGCCCTGCTCGGCCACAACGGCGGGCCCCGGCTGGAGAATGGCAAATGAACGAACTGGGCTTCGGCTTCGAGATCAAATCGATCGACGAGGCGGGATACATCTCGGGCATCGCGGCCGGGTATGGCAACGTTGATCACGGCGGCGACATGATCATGCGGGGCGCGCTGACCAAGGCGATTGCCGGGCGCGCATCGGTGCCGATGCTGCTGTTCCACGATCACAAGCGGCCCGTTGGGTCGTGGTCGAAGTTCGATGAAACTGACGGCGGCCTCAATGTCGAGGGTCGGATCGCGATCAAAAGCGAGGCCGGGCGCGAGGCCCATGCACTGGTCGAGGCCCGCGCGCTCAGCGGCCTATCGATCGGGTATAAGACCTTGCGCCATAGCTTCGAGGGCAAGACCCGACAGTTGCATGAATTATCCCTGCATGAGGTGTCGCTGGTGCCGGTCGGTATGAACGATCGCGCCGTCATCACGCAGGTAAAGGCCCTCGTGGAAGCCGGCGGGATGCCGTCTGTCCGCGAATTCGAGGAGTTCCTGCGGGACGCCGGTGGCTTCTCGAAGTCCTTGGCTGCGGCGATCGCCGCCAAGGCAACGCCGCATCTTCGGGGGGAGCCCGAGGTCAAGGCGGATACCGACCTAGCCGACCTGTTGCGCGGGCTGGCTGGCTGATCCCCAAACTGCCGAAAGGGCAAATGATGAGTAAGAAACTGCTGTTTGCCGGTGCGACCATCGCACTCGGCGCGATGACTGCTGCCGAGCGCTCGAAGGGGCGCTACATGCGCGGTCCTGATCACCCCGCCTTCCCCACCCTCGAAGGCAAGTCGGCCGGTGACATCGGCCGCGAGCTGAAGGGCTGGTTCGAAAGCTCGCTGAGCACCGTCCGCCAGGTCGCCGAGAAGGCCGAGGGCGAGGTGAAGCGCTTCGGCACCATGACCGAAGAGACCAAGAGCACGGCCGACGAGGCGCTGCTCCGCCTGAACGTCGTCGACGAACTGAAGTCGCGCCTCGACGATGTCGAGCAGAAGATGACCCGCCCGGGCGGCGCTGGCATGGGCGAAGAGGTGAAGAGCTTCGGCCAGCAGGTCAGCGAAAGCGATGCCATCAAGTCGCTCGCCAGCAAGGAGCGCCCGTACGCCCGCATCGAGTTGAAGGCGATCACTACCGCCAACAATTCGGCTGGCGGCTTCATCGTCTCCCAGCGCGAAACGGAATCGGTGAACCTACCGCGTCGCCCCGACCTGATCATGCGCGACCTGCTCACGGTCATGCCGATCGATACCGGCTCGGTGGATTATCCCAAGCAGTCGGTCCGCACCAATGCGGCCGCGCCGGTCGCAGAGGGCAACGCGAAGCCGTACAGCAACTACGGCTGGACCCGCGCCACCGCGCCTGTCCGCACCATCGCCCACCTGGCGAAGCTGACCCGTCAGGCCCTCGACGACGCCCCGCGTCTCCAAGCCGAGGTCGACGCCGAGATGCGCTATGGTCTTGCTCTGGCCGAGGAAAGCCAGATCCTGCTGGGCGACGGCACCGGCGAGAACCTGCTGGGCCTCTACCCCCAGGCAACCGCCTATTCGGCCCCCTCGGGCATTTCGATCGCCGCGCCGAACAAGATGGACAAGCTGCGCCTCGCCATGCTGCAGGCTTCGCTTGGCCTGTATCCGGCCGATGCAATCGTGCTGCACGAAACCGACTGGACCGACATCGAGCTGACGAAGGACGGCAACGGCCGGTACATCTTCGCCAATCCGACCGGTGTTGCTGGGCCGGTGCTGTGGGGCAAGCGCGTGCTGTCAACCGTGTCGATGGCCCAGGGCACCTTCCTGGTCGGCGCGTTCCGCGTCGCAGCCACCCTGTACGACCGCTTGGCGCCCGAGGTTCTGATCTCGTCGGAGAATGCCGATGACTTCGAGAAGAACCTCCTCACCATGCGGTGCGAGGAGCGTCTTGGCCTCGCGGTGAAGCGCCCTGCGGCCCTGATCAAGGGTCCCTTCGCCAACGCATAACCCCTGCCGGGCTGGTTCACGCCAGCCCGGTTCTCCGGAGCCGCGCTCATCCCACGGTTCCGGAGAACCAAGGAGAACCCTCATGAAGACGTTCTATGCGCAGGAGCCGCACCTCGACGGCACCAAGCTCTATAACCCGGGCGACAAGCGCGAAGCCGACGAGAACGATGTGAAGCATCTCGTCGAACTGAAGGTGCTCGGAGACAAGCCTCCCACCAAGCCCAAGGCTGCATCCAGTAAGCCGGAAGGCGAAGGCGCAGGCTCCTGATCCGATGCGCGTCTTCGTCATCACCCCTCCCGAGCCGCTCGAACTCGATGAGGTGAAGGCTCACCTGCGCGTGGAAGGTGATGACGAGGACACGCTGATCCAGGCCTATGTCGCTGCCGCCACGGCCCATATCGATGGACCGGACGGCTGGCTCGGCCGCGCGATCGGTATCCAGATCCTTGAGGCGCGCTGCGATACCCTCACCTGCGGCAATTGCATCCGCCTCCCCTTCCCCCCAGTCATCGAGCTTGTCAGCGTGTCGTATCTCGATGCCGCAGGCGTCGAGCAGATGGCCGACCTGGAAGACGTCGACGTCATGGGCCGGGACTTGGTCGCATCCGGTGCCGAATGGCCCTGGCTCGGCGGATCCACCCGGCGTGAGGCTGTCCGAATCCGCTACCGTGCCGGGTATGAGACCATCCCCGCCCCGATCAAGGCGGCGATCCTGCTGATGGTCGGCGACCTGTACCGCAACCGGGAGACGGTCAGCGCGGGCGCGATGACGCAGGTGCCGATGTCAACCACCGTCGAAAACCTCTTGGCCCCCTTCCGGGTCTTCGACTGATGGATGCGGGGGCGCTCGACCGGCGGATCACCATTGAGCGGACGACGCCGGTCGACGATGGGTATCAGACCCGAGCGGGCGCGTGGGTGCCCCTTACAACGGTATGGGCGCAATATCGTCCTGGGAGGGGTTCGGAGCGCTTTGCTGCGGCTATGCAGTCGGCGAGCCAGCCTGCCGCTTTTTGGATACGCTGGTCGAGCAAGGTTGCGGACGTGGGGCCTCAAGATCGCGTTCGCTTCGAGGGGCGGTTGTACCAGATCACGGCTCGCAGCGAGATTGGACGGCGTGAGGGCATCGAATTGATGTGCATCGCGTCCGATGATGGGAGCGGCGGCAATGGGTGACTATCGCGTCGCCCTTCGAGCGAGATTCCTCGCCGATCAGACGATTGCCTCCGTTGCGGCTGAGCGTGTCGATTGGTCAGTGCTGCGGCAGGGGGCCGGTTTTCCCGCTATTCGTCTACAGACCGTGTCCGATCAACGGCAGCGGCACATGACGGGCGTCAATGTCTATCGGCCTGTCCGCATTCAAGTGGACTGCATGGCGCTAACGATCGGCGACGTCGTACAGATGCGGGAAGCCGCGGTCGCGCTGCTTTTGGCCAGCGGCACCTTTGATGGCGTGCGATTCGGTCGCGCCCAGGAAATCACGATCCGCGATCTCGGCGAACAGCGAGACGAAGGCTTTGTTCACCGCGACACGATCGATGCGGTGCTTTGGAACGACGGATAAGGAGACATATCATGGCCTTGAAGCCCATTGCCGATGTGGCCGTGCCACCGGCCACCGCGTTGTCGAACGCCACCAGCGGCGACGAGACCGAACTCTATCTCAATTTTGGGAATTCTTGGGTCAGTGCAGGTGAAATCACCGATTTGCCCGACCTGCCCGGCGGCGAGCAATCGACCTATGAGTCGACGCACATGAAGTCCGGGAAGTTCAAGGAATTCAAGAAGAATAAGCGCATCGAGGGCACGGAAACGGAGATCCAGGGGAATTACTCCCTCGCCGACGGGCTAGCCAATCTGGAGCAAGCCGAGGCCTCGGTCGCTGCCGTCCCGTACCTGATCGTCCTGCGGGAAGCCGAAAAGACCTTCTATGCGACCGGTCGGGCTTTGTTCTACTCGCTTCGGCGGTCAAATCCGATGGAAGAGACGCGGAAATTCACTATTACCGCAAAATGGATGACGGCGATGACGATCACCAACGCGGAGGTGTCGTAATGGTCGCTCCGCTGGACAGCCGCGCGACGCTGGTCGCCGGCGACGAAAAGATCGAACTGCTCATGAATTTTCGCACGATCGCCCTTGCCGAAACAGAACGGCCGGACGCGATCGCGGGTGGCGGCGGAACGCTGTCAGGTATGGCGGTGCTGGTCTGGGCTTTTGCTCAACCCGCGCATCCTGACCTGACGCTCGACCAAGCGGCGATGCTCTGTCTGGAGCATGGGCCCGCCGTCGGCGCGGCGCTCGCTCAGGTGATCGCGCGGGGCGGCGCGAAGGGTGACGGTCCCGCGCGCCCTCGGAAGGCGGGTCAGTCGAAGTCCTGACCCTATTCGAGGATTGGTGCGCGGCGGGGTTCGCCCCGGACGGCTTTTGGGTTCAGTCGCCGCGCACCTTTGAAAGTGCGATGCGCGGGGCGGGCGAGCGGCGGCGCCTCGATGCAGAGCGGGATATTGGACTTGCCTATGCCACCGCGCAGTTCACCCGCGCCAAGAAGCTGGAGCCTCTGGCCCGGTACCTGCCGGTTAATCCCCGCCGTCAGACCGGCCCGCGACCCAAACTGCTCGACCAGGTCCGCGCGATCGCGCGGCGGACGGGCGGCCTTATCGAGGATATGAGCGATGCCCCGGTCGGCGCTGAGCCTTGATCTGGAAGGCGGCCCGGAATTGGAGCGCGCAATGGTCGCGCTGGGGAAGAAGGTTGCAACACGTATCGGTCGCAAGGCCGTCCGCGACCCCACTCGATTCCTCCAAGCGAAATGACGCTGGTCGCCCCCTATCTGGAGGGCGCTCGGCCCGGCCGTAGCGGCCAGTACGGGCACCTCCGCGACAACCTGAAAGTGGTGTCAGTCCGGGCCAAGACGCCTGGCCTTCTTCTGTACCGGGTCACTACCGGCAACGCGTTCTGGGGCAATTTTCTTGAATTTGGCACCGTCAACATTGCTGCGCAGCCATGGATGCGACCGGCCGTCGATCGAAACACAAGCCGCATCGTGACCATGCAAATTCAGGTGCTGAAGACCGGCATCGAGCAGGAAGCCAAGCGCGAAGCCCGACGCCGCGCGCGGGCCGCATAGGGAGAGATACATGACCGTCATCGCCTCCCTGATCACGACCTTGGGTCTGAATAGCTCGACCTTCCAGACTGGGCTGGACGACGCGACGAAGAAACTGCGCGCGACGCAGCGCTCCTTCTCCCAGGTGGGCGGTCAGCTTCAGAAGATCGGCGCGGGCCTTTCCATCGGCATCACCGCTCCAATTGCGGGTATCGGTGCGGCCATGGTCGGGTCGGCGCGCGAAATGGCCGAAGGCTTGGCCGAGATGCAGAAGGCGGCGCAACTGTCGAACGTCACGGCGGTTGAGTTTCAGCGCCTAGCCTTCGCGGCAAAGTCGGTCGGCTTCGAAAGCGACAAGCTGGCTGACGTCTATAAGGACGTAAACGACCGCGTCGGCGAATTTCTCTCGACCGGCGGTGGCGAGATGAAGGATTTCTTCCAGAACATCGCGCCGAAAGTCGGGGTCACCGCCGAAATGTTCCGCAATCTGTCGGGACCGCAGGCACTGCAGCTCTATTACAATTCGCTTCAGAAGGCCGGAGCCAATCAGCAACAGATGGTCTTCTACATGGAGGCCATGGCGGATGAGGCGAGCGCGCTGATCCCACTGCTGCAGAACAACGGCGCGGCGATGACGGAGATGGGTAGCAAGGCCGCCGTCATCACGCCGGAGGCGGCGGCTGACCTCCAGCGCTACAACGAAGCCCAGCGCCAGATGGGCGAAGCGTGGAAGCAGGTCACGATCGCGGTCGTGTCGAGTGGGTTGCTCGAAACGGTAAGCGACCTCGTCAAGACGCTGGCCGGTGTCGTAGGCGAGTTCGGAAAGGCGAATCCGGAACTGTTGAAATGGGGAGTTCTGGCCGCTGGCGCCGCGGCAGCGCTGGGGCCGGTGGTTGCCGGTGTCGGGACGATGGTGACGCTTTTCGGCGCGGCACTGCCAGTCCTGATCCCCTTCACCTCTGGTCTGCTCGGGCTGGCGGTAGCCGAGGGAACTGCCGCGACCGCGACCTATGCTTTGGGCGGCGCGGTAGCCGTGCTTGCCGCGCCGATCGCGGCCACAGTCGGCGCGATCGCGCTCGTCGTCGCCGCGGTGAACCACTGGGATGAGATCAAGGCTGTAGCGGCCCGTGTCGTGGCCTATATGCGCGACCTCTATCTCGGCGTAAAAACCTATATCGTCGATCGGCTTGCGGCAGTCTGGGGGGCGTTGCAGGAGAAAATCACGGCGGCCAAGCAATGGTTCTTTGGGCTGTACGACGCTGTGGTCGGGCATAGCTATGTCCCGGACATGGTCGACGAGATCGGCCAGCATATGGCCCGGCTGCAGGATACGCTGGTCGCCCCCGCGCGCGCCGCGACCCGGTCGGCGGCAGAAGCGTTCCAGGCGTTGCAGCAGCGCGTCGGCCCCATCCTCGACCGCCTGTTTCCGGATCAGGCGAAGATGAACCAGTTTCGCCGCGATCTGGCCGACCTCGTCGATTATGCCAAGAAGGCGGGGTGGTCGCCGGAGCAGACCAGCGAGGCTGTTGATCGCCTGCGCCGCGAGGCGGGCGTCATCAACCCTGACATCAACAAGGTCGACATTCCGACGAAGGACCCCTTCGACGTCGGCGAGATGGCCGAGGAAGCGTCGAAGGACGTCGAGCATGCATGGGAACGGGTGCAGCAGTCCAACAAGCTCACCGTCGAAAGCTTCGCCGGGATGGCGCGCGACGTCGCCGGATCACTGGGCAATCTGGTGAACAGCATCAAGTCGGGCGACTGGCTGGGCGCTTTGCAAAATGTCCTGGACGTGATCGGCCAAGTCGCCGGCATCCTGCGCGGGACCGGCGAACCGGCTGGCCGCGTCTTCTCGACGAACACGTGGGGCGGCGCCCGAGCTTTGGGCGGCCCCGTCATGCCCGGTCGCGATTATCTCGTCGGCGAGCGCGGGCCCGAAATCCTGCGCATGGGCGGGCGCAGCGGCACGATCGTGCCGAACAATCAGATCGGGGCTGGCGCGGTCGTGCAGCTGGTGGTCGGAGAGGGGCAGATGTTCGAACCACGGGTGCAGAGCATTTCGGGCGGCGTGTCGGTGGAGACCGTCACAAGCGCGGGGCGCGCGGGCGCTATGCGCAATCGTCAGACCGTTCGCTGATGGCCGTGATCGAGCTTCCCGCTTGGGCGGTGCCCAATGCGGCGGCCCCTGCCTTCATGGACTTTGGTGGCGTCCTCCGCCCTTCCACCGGGGCGGGCCTTATCCGCATTGATCGGCTGGGCTCCCGCTACCGTGCGGCGCTGTCCTTTCCCCCCTTTGATGACCCCGCGCAAGGCCGAGTGATCGTCTCCCGCCTGATCCGCGCCAAGCGGATGGGCCTGCGGGTCGAATGGCCGCTGCTGGCACCGCAGCAGATCGAGGATGCTGCGGTGGACGGTGCAAACCAGGCGGGGACGAGCATCGCGATCCGGGGCCTGACGCCGCGCCGGGCGGTACGAGAGGGTTTCTGGCTCAGCCTCGTCCGCGCTGATGGCCAGCACTTCCTGCACAATGTCGCAGGCGAGGTCATCGCCGATGGCACAGGCCGCGCCGCCCTGCCACTCTCCGAAATGCTGCGCTTTCCCTTCGCCGATGGCGACCGGGTCAAGCTGGTGCGGCCGATGATTGAGGGGCTGGTCGACGGCAACGAGCAGGCGTGGGCGCAGTCGGTCGACCAGATGGTCGATATCGAATTCACGATCGAGGAGGCTGCCTGATGGATCGCATCCTGCTCGCCGGTCTGATGAAGATGGAGTTGCCCGGCCGCACGGTCCTGCTGTGCGACGGCGGCTTCGTGCCATGGGGTGCCGAGACCTATCTATCGGTGGACGAGAAATTCGGCACGATCGCGGCATTCGAGGCACCGGAGGAAGGCGTCGGCGAGGTCATCCCGTCCGCCACGATCACGATGCTGCCGAATAGCGCCGCCTCGGCGATCGAGATTTCGCAGCCCGCCTATCAGGGATCGCGCATTCGCATGTGGGTGGCGGAGATCGACGAGGTGACCGGCCAGATCATCGGACAGCCGGACCTGCAAGCCGACTGGCAACTGGACCGCACCACCCTGCGGTCGAAGCGCGGCGACCGGCGGGTCGCGATAGATTGCGTCAGCCAGTCGCAGCGGCTGCTGGCCAAGGTGGAGGGCAACACGCTGTCCAGCGCCTTCCATTCCAGCATCTTCCCCGGCGAGCAGGGCTTCGACAATGCGACCGGGCTGGAGGCGTCCTTCGCCTGGGGCGTCGCCGCCCCGCCGCGCGGAACCGTCGCGAGCAACACCAATGCTTGACCTGGCCCGGCGCGCAGCGCTGACCGAAATCGTCGTTGCCCGATTCCGTGGACGTCCGTTCGACTGGAAGAAGCGGCGGACCTGCATCCACCTCGCCCGCGCGCAGGCCCGCGCGCTGGGCCACCGCCCTCCCCCGATCCCAGATTTCCGCTCGCCGAAGTCCGCGCGCGCCGCGCTGCGCTCGACCGGGCATGAGACGCTAGAGGCTCTGCTCGACAGCCTGTTCGTTCGCATTCCCCCGGCAGCGATGTGGGTCGGGGACTTAGCGCTGATGGCCGGGGGCGATGGGCTCGACGCGATCGTCATCGCCGCGGGAGGAAAGGTGATCGGGTACCATCAGGATCACCTCGCCGAGGGGCTGGTCAATATCGAGCTAGAGGCGACAGCGGCGTTTGTAGGCGCTTGGCGGCTCTGACCGTTTATGCGGTCAGCCGATTATACTCCTTTGCCGGAATTGGCTGGCCAAATTCGACTGCCGCTTCCAACCAGCTGGCCGCTGCATCATGGAGATTCCCAATCGCTTGGTTCTCCGTCTCGCCGTCCGTGATGCAGCCCTTGAGCGCTGGAATATACCCCACATACCCGCCGCCAAGCTCGGGCTTCAGGGGTTCGACTATGGCGTTATAACCCAGGATGTTCATGGCAGACTCCGGATTTCGGAAATCATTTCTAGCAGCAATACGATGTATACCGTTTTAACAGGAAGCCGGCGAGGCACTGTCAGGATACCATCGATTCGCCGGTGTTTGAGGTTCCAATGTGAGCCTCCCTTGGGCTTGAAACAAGAGATTCCCCAATGCTGGGCAACGGCCACAACCTCCTCGATGGTGTAATCGCCCCGCGGGTTACGGACCATCGCGTCGTATCGCTTTTTGATTTGGCTCACTGAGACAGGCCTTTCTCGACCAATCGACGGATGGCTTCGGCCCGTGATGGGAGGTCTGGCTGCTGACGCCGCCATTCGTCGATAGTGGCCAACCACTCGGGCGAAACGCGCATCTGGAACGGCTTGGTTTTATCGTCGGCCATGTAAGCCGTGTAATTACACGCTTGACGCCATGCAATAGTGAATGTAATTACATGAGTACAGACCGGAAGGAGGGTGGAGCCTCCAACCGGCCCTGACCAAACACGCGAAGGAGATCGCGCTATGGCTGACCTCGCTATTACCCGCCGCGGCATTGTCGGCGCAATGATGATCGCACCGGTTGTCGTTGCCGCCCCTGTCTCGGCGCAGATTAACTCCGACTTCGGCTCGAAGCTCGCGGCCTACCGCGCCGCTGAGCGTGCCGAACGCAATTTCGACGCCACCACCTATAAGGAGGCAAGCGAACGCTTCGACCACATGGAGGCGGCTATTCCACATCAATCTGTCGAATGGAGCGGTGGTCCAAATGCCAAATCCAAGATCTGGTCGACGGCGGACAACTGCCGGGTCAGGGAAGCGAAATACTTCCTCGACCCGAAGCACAGCCGTCCGATTGACCCGTCGCAGGCGAACTATCACGCTGCTTGTGTCGAACTGACAGCAGCCGTTGCCGCTCGGCGCGTGCTGCTGCTTCGTGCGTCGAAGGAAAGCGGGCTTGATGCCGCAGGCGCTGAAAGCGATCGACTATGCGACGTGCGATGTGCGGCCCGTGATGCTGTGGTTCATCATCCGGTCCGCTCTGCCGCCGAGCTGTCAGCGAAGATCGCAATCATCAGGGACAACGAACTTTGGGACTCTGTGGAGGTGCAGGATATCATCACCGCCGATGTTACACGCATTGCGCGGGCCTAGTCGCGACGACTGGCTGGCAGTGAGGGGGCCAAAGCCTTGACAGAAGCGCTGCCCGTCTATGAGTGTTCTTCTTCTATTCCGCCGCGATCAATGGTCGCTGGTAATCGAGGCAGGGATCTCCAGCCTCGTGGACGACCGGAAGGGCTATGGCCCTAGGAAGCTTACCCTTCCGGTCGCTCTCCCCAGCGGAGGGCGGAGGCTGTGACTGCCGCCCGCGTCGTTTTTCGGAATTTCCCGAAAAACCCACCGAGAAAGGCATCTCAATCATGCCCGAATCAACAGATACCACCGCCACCCGGATCGGTCTATCGGGTCATCTGGCCACGGCCTTCGCCTTGGAGAAACGCGACATTGGCGGCGCGCTCGTCGAAACTGTCGACGCCCGGCAACTGCACGCCTTCCTTCTCGTCGGGAAAGACTTCTCGACTTGGATGCGTGATCGCATCGAGCAGTATGATTTCATCCAGGACGTCGACTTTTGTATTTTCCCCAGTTTCGGGGAAAATTCGGGACGCGGTCGTCCGGCTCGGGAATATGCGGTCAGCCTCGACATGGCCAAAGAGCTATCAATGGTCGAGCGCAACGATCGCGGTAAGCAGGCCCGGCGCTATTTTATCGAATGCGAGCGCCGCGCTAAGGCCGCAACGAGCACGTTTCGGCCTTCCCCCGCTTCCCACTCGAAGATGGACGTAGCCCGAGAAACCCGGCTGACCTTTGGCCAGAACCTGCGGCTTGCCAAAATGATCGGCCTCAACGGCAACCAAGCCGCTCTCTCCGCCAATCGTGCTACCGTCGCGATGACGGGCATTGATACGCTTGGCCTGCTCGGCGTTACCCATATGGACGCGCCGCAGAACGAAGCGCTGCTCTCTCCATCGGATCTCGCGCGCAGGGCTGGCATCAGTTCGGCGCAAAAGGTTAATGACCGGCTATGCCAAATCGGATTGCAGATGGCGTTCCGGGATGCGCGCGGGAAGCCTTATTACGAACCGACTGATGCGGGCATTCGTGCCGGGGCGGTGATGCAAGACACCGGCAAGCACCATGGAAACGGAACCCCGATCCGCCAGCTTCGGTGGGCTGGTTCTGTTGCTGATTACCTGACCCCAAGCTGACAATCCAAATCTGGATAGTCCCAAACATGAGGGCTTTTCCTCAAATTTGAGGGAAAGCCCTTCCCCACCACCGGTGGTAAAGCCAAATCCCTCAATTTGAGGAAATTGGAGGGCGGCAGATAACCGCCGCCCTTCCCTCACCTCGCTCCGGTCGCAGCCCGTGCTGTGATCTCGTCATCGGTGAGAAACTTGATTGCGTCGCCTTCGACCTTGTTCGCCCCCCAACTCATCGCCACCACGCGCTCTCCGCCGAAGCGAGCATTGACGATTGCATCAGCGCCGATCTTTTGACCGCGCTCCCACAATTCATTCTCTAGCTTCTCCTGGCTGGCCCCTTTCGAGAATAGCGTCGCCTTTCGTACGTTCCGCTGGACATGAGCCAACACTCGATATGGCCGATCAGTAATGTCTGCGGTCGTTACCGGGACGCGAGCGCTCTTGATTTCAGCGTACGTCACCGGAGGCGGCGGTGCTGCGGGTCCTGGCGCAATGTTCTGAGCGGCCAGCACTGCGACAATTGATAGAAACAATTCGACTCTCCCCTGTTGGTGGATGGAGCATATGCATGAGCGGAGTTCTGTCTACTGTCGGCAAAGCAGCTGGCGTTGTTGCGGCTGTGTCGGGTCTGGTCGGACTCGCGCCGGTGGCGCTCGTCGCAGGCGCAGTTGCAGCGGTTGCAAACGTCGGCGCGTCATTGACCGGGTCGTCGCCCCCCGCAAAGGGCTCGGTTACCGGCATCACGGTCGGCTCGAACCAACCGATGCCCTTCTTGATCGGCGAGACCTATTATGGCGGCAGCCGGGTCCAGCAGATCGGTTACGGTCCCACGATCGACAAGGTCCCGAACCCCTATGCCCTGATTGTCGACGTCTATTCGGGCGCGGGTCCGGTGGAGGGACTGGTCGATGCCCAAGCGGACTTCGTGTCGCTGGGCATTGCGGCGATGGGCGGTGCGGCGTCAGGCTATGCCGCGGGGTTCCTGTGGGCGTCGGTTCAGAATGGCGCGATGCCCGAGGGCTCGGCGCTTCAGCCGCACTGGGCGGGCGCGCCGGGCTGGGGCGCGGGCTATCGCCTGTCGGGTTATGCGGCCATCGCGTGGTCGCTGCTCTTCGACCGCAAGGGCAAGGTTTTCGCCAGCGGCGTGCCACAGCTGGGGGCGATCTGGCGCGGGCAGAAATGCTGGGACCCGACGCTCGATTCCTCCTACCCCGGCGGCATCGGGCCGCAGCGCTGGGCCGACCCGCGCGACACGGCGGCGCACGATACGGCGCGGGGCAGCTGGACCTATACCGACAGCCCCGGCTTGGTCGCGCTGAAATATGCGCTGGGGGTCTATCACCGCGACCCGCGCGTGTCGGGCTCAACCTATCAGAAGGTCGCGGGGGTCGGTCTGCCGATCGATGGGATCATCGTCGAGGACTTCGTTCACCTCCACAATGTCTGCCAGGCCAACGGATGGCGCTGTGGCGGGGTCGTGTTCGAACCGGCCTATGGCGGTCAGTCCACCCGTTGGCAGAATCTATGCGACATGCTGGCGGCGGGCGGCGCGCAGCCGTGCTGGCGCGGCGGGCGGCTTGGGCTGAAGATCAGCGCGCCGCGCGTGGCGCTGGACATGATTACGGTCGCCGACCTGGCCGATGACGAAATCGTCGTCTCCTCCGGCTCAGGCTGGGAGGAGCGGATCAACACCATCGTTCCGAAGTGGAAATCGCGCGATCACAAATGGGAATTCATTGCCTCCACCGAGCCGGTGACGGTCGCCGCTCTGGTCGAGGTGGACGGCGAGGTAAAGCGCGCGGAGCGCCAGTATAATCTGGTGCAGGACAAGGATCAGGCAGCCGAACTGGCGGCGTATGAGCTGCTCGACCGACGGGAATTGGGCGAGATCGAGATCGTCGTGAAGCCGCGGCTGCGCCGATACGGCCCGGGCGACATGCTGATCATCGACCTGCCCGACGACGGGTTGGCGCAGCAGCCGTGCGTGATCCTGAAGCGGCAGCCGATGCCCGACCGAATGGCGTGGAAATTCACGCTGATGGGCGAGACGCCGGGCAAGCACGCTTTCGCGTTGGGCCAGACCGCCGTCGCGCCGCCTATCCCCGCGCTGCGACAGACGGCCGACCTGGACGCGGTCGCTATGCCGAATGACCCGGCCGTTGATGTCGTCGCAGGGACGGTGGAACAGCAGCAAGCTCTGATCGACCAGCAAGCCGAGCTGATTCAGCAGCAACAGACAGCGCTGACCAGCGTGACCGAGCGCGTGAGGCGACTCGAAGACGGCACACAAGAGCCCTAACCCTCAATCATCCGGAGAACATCGAATGGCAACTGCGGCCTGTCTGCCGATCGTGGCGGACCGGGCGGGCGCGTGCGTCCGCACCATCTTTTTCGAAGGGCTCGACCTCACCGGGGTGACGCTGGCGTTGGAGGCACGGCTCAACCCCGAGACGCCGGGCCCCGCGCCGATCGCGCTGGGCATGGGTGCCACCGCCAACGCGGAAGGCTTTCGGCTGGTCGACGTCACGGTTGCGGGGGGCGTCCCGACCAGTCAGGTCGTGCTGCGCATCAACGAGACCACGATGAAGGATGCGTCGAAGGTCCCTTATGCGGGGGAGCTGGGGTCGTCGTCGGTGCTCTATTACGACCTGATCGGCACCTTCGGTCAGGACAAACGACGGCTGGTCTATGGCACTCTGTCGGCGTTGCCGACCGTCTACGGGATGGACGCCGCGCCGGCGAGCCGCCCGCCGGGCGGTAGTGGGGCGGCATCGGCGGGTGGTGCTTGGTCGAACGCGAGGGCGATTTTTTCGAATGACGATGTCCGCGTGTCGATTGATGGCGCGGATTTGGTCGGCCGGATCGCAGCCGGGGTGCAGGATGCGGCGGATCTGGTGAGCAGTGCAGCCGCTGGCTATGCACTGCTCGTCCCGTCCGCCCAGGGCGCCACGGTGAACGACTGGGTTCTAACGCTGCCGGCCGGCATTGCGCTGTACGATGGGATCGCCCTGCAATTTGATGCCCCTTCCACACCGGACGCGGTAGCGACTGGGGCGAACGACGGAATCCGCATTCTGATCGGCGGGGCCAATCGCGGCCTGTATTTCACGCACGGACCCGCCGTGGATGCCGCTGCCCAGATCCAGCAGCCCTGGCGGGTCTATATCCACTATTATGCGGCCGGGAATGTCTTCATCTTCGACCGGACCAGCCGGGAAACGCTGGAGATCATCGAGCTTAAGGAGCGGCTGACCCGCGACATGGCTGTCCAGACGGCTGGCGCCGATGACGCGCGCTTTAAGCTGACCGACTATCCGACGGCAAGCACGCTGATCAACACGCCGACCGCGCGCCGTGTGGTCCGGCCGATCGCCTCGACCCTGAACGCGGAAACGGCCGCACATCGGTTCTCGTGCCCCGGTCTGCGAGAATCGGTCGGCATCAATCCGGGGCCGAACGGTGGGCGCTTCGAGTGGAGGTTGCGGTTCCCCGGCCTATCGCCGTCGGGGGGCGTCGAACCCATGCTGGTCGAGGTGATGGTCAACGGCGTCTCGCGTATTACGATCGCCTCGCCAGTCGAGCATGACGAGGTGGGCTATGTGACGGTCGGAGTCGACCTTGCCCCATCGACCAATCACTTGCTCACCCTCATGTGGCCTTATGGCTGGGCTATGGAGGTGATCGAGCGCCGCTATCCTGCCGCCTCCATCATAGGCGGCACCCCCACGAGGCCCACGCGCACCATCCAATTCTGTGGCGATAGCACGTCGATGCCGTTCTATTCGGAGAGGCCGAGCCGCACCTGGTGGTACAAGGTCGCAGACCGCTTCAACTCGAAGGTCGCGCACAATGGATATGGCGGCGATTTCATCCTCGCCCAGCGCGGCCGCCAGTATGCACAGCAGGCCGCCGACCTGCATATCCTGCTAGCAGGCGTCAACAACGCGACCAGCCAATTCACCCTTCAGAGCACACGTGATGAAGCGCGCGGGCTGGTCCAGAATTTCCTGGCCGTTCAGCCCAATGCGAGCATCCTGGTGCTCGGCTTTCTCTATCAGACGGCGCTCGACAGCGGCGGCCTTCCGATCAGCGGGGACCAATATCGCGCGGCGATCCAGGCGGGGGTCGCGGACGCCAATGGCGGGGCGAGCGTGCGGTTCGTCAACGCCAAGGGCGCGATCCCGAATAATCCGTCCTCGCTGAAGGACGGCACGCATCCCACCGATGCGATGCAGCAGGCGATCGCCGATTTCGTGATCGCGGCGGTGGCCGACTTTCGGCCGGACCTCGCTTAACCCCAGGAGTGACATCGATGGATAATGCAAGCTTCGCGGCCGGTGCGGTCGCGAAATGACCGCGCTCGGCCATATCGTCAGCACGGCGACCATATGGTGGCTGATGCTGACGGGAGCGCGCTTCGGTGTCGCGTCCGTCCAATGGCTGGGGCCCGCGCGCCGGGCGCTCTGGCAGTTGCTTCGCTGCCGCGAGCCCGGCCGGGAGCAATGCCGCGCCGAGTTCCGCGCGACGATCGAGCGGCTTCACGTCGACCTGCGCGACGCGATGACCGCGCCATGGTCCGCCTCGCTGTTGTTCGTCGGTTCCGCGTTGATCGGCTTCGGGTTCACCTTCGGGTGTGCGGGCGACATGGCGAAGCTCGTCTCTCGTTCGCCCGAGACCTGGCAGACCTTCGACGTGGTCACCGACTGCATCGCGGCAGCGATGGCCGTAACCGGCATGGCTTTCGTCCAGGCCGTCACCGCCTCGCATCGCACCGTCAGCCTCATGGTGTCGATCGGGCTTGTATTCACGGGGCTTGGAATAGGGGTGGTGACGCTGTGAAGGGCTGGCAGCACTATGGCATCGGCGTCTTCGCCGTTGCAGCGGGGCAGTGGCTGCGCATCGGTCAGAAGATAGAGGCCAAGCAGCCGGTAAGCTGGCGCGACATTGCCGTTCTCATCTCGCTGCTGCCCGCCTTCGGCGCGATCGGCGGCGCGGCGGCGCAACACTTCGGATGGCCGCTATGGGCCTATCTGACCGTCTCGGTTTCGTCGGGATGGCTGGGCTTCGGCGCAATGAAATTCGTGCTGGGGGCGGCGCGGACGATCATCGGGACGGTCGCGGGCATGGCGACCGCCAAGGATAAGCCGGAGGCCTGACGCCTCCCCAACAAAAGGAAATCGATGATGACCGAACCAACGTGGCTCACCGCCGCGCGGGCGAAGCTTGGCGTGCGCGAAACGCCCGGTCCCGCGAACAATCCGACCATCATGGGCTGGGCCAAGGCCATCCCGGTCAAGGTGCTTGGCATCGCCTTCAACGGTGATGCGACCCCTTGGTGCGGACTTTTCGCCGCGAAGTGTGTCGCCGAGGCGGGCCTGACGCCGCCCCCGATCGCGATCCGGGCGAAGTCTTGGGCGACCTGGGGCAAGCCGATCGCGGCCGACGCGCTGGCGCCGGGCGCGGTGCTGGTCTTCGAGCGCGAGGGCGGCGGGCACGTCGGCTTCTATGTCGGCGAGGATGACACGGCGTATCGGGTGCTGGGCGGCAATCAGAGCGATGCCGTGACCACCACCCGCATTGCGAAGGCCCGTTGCGTCGCCTGGCGCTGGCCCGCTGGCCTGCCCGTGATCGGCAAGCCGGTGCGCCTGTCCGCATCGGGGCAGCCTCTATCGGTCAACGAGGCGTGACCACGCTTGCCTTGCTCCGCCGGTTCTGGCCCGCGCTGATCGTGCTGGCCATGGGCCTGTGGGTCGCGCGGCTCGATCGACTCCGCGCCGACTATCGCCAGACGCTGACCAACGAACGGGCAGCCTGGTCTGCGGCGATCGCGGAGACGGACAACGCGCGCCTTGCCGATGAAGCCCGGTTTGCCCAGCAACAGGCGGCGGCGGCCCAGACCTATGCGGCCTCCCTCGCCGCCCGCCAGCCCCTCATCATCCATTCGAAAGACACGGTGACCCGCTATGCGCAAACTGATGCTGGTCGCGCTCTGTGCCGCGACGCTGACCGGGTGCGCGACATCGACGCGCTCGATGCCGCACTCGCCCGAGATCCCGCCACCGCCAGCCGCAGCGGGGGAGCCGTGCCGACCGACGGCACAGCATCGCCAGCCGGACGGTAGCGCCACGGCGGCCGACGACGACGCGACCATCCGCGACGGACGGTTCGACCTGGCCGACTGCGAGGCCAAGCGCCGGCTTCTCTGGGACGCATGGCCCACCAATTCCCCGATCCCTCGAAAGGACTGACCATGGCTGACGTATTTTCTTCCTCGGCGGACACGGTATCCAGCCCCGCCACGCGCGCCGCCGCGATCACCCCAAGCGACACCGCAGATCTGCCTGACATCCCGAAGGGTGTCTATGTCGGGACGGGCGGCGATATCACGATGATCGGCGTTGGCGCCCCCGCCTCCGCCACCGGAATAACCTGGAAGAACGTGCCGGCAGGCTCGCTTATTCCTTTCCGTCCGCGTCGCATCCTCGCGAACGGCACCACCGCTTCGAACATGCTGGGGCTCTACTGATGCCGGGCCTCGGCATAGGCCTGAGCCTTGGTCTGGGCGGTAGCGGCGGCGGCGGCCCGGGGTTGGCAGCCAGCAAGACCACCTATTACAACACGATATCGCAGGGCGCGTTGATTGCGTCCCTGACCGATCCATTCGGGACGGGGGCGACTTATGCCGTTGTTGGTAGCGCGCCTGCGCAGCTTGCGCTGGCGTCGGGTGGTCGCATTGTCGCGGGAATGGGGGCGCAGGCCGTAGGGCAGGCATACACAATCGTCATTCGAGCGACCAAGGGGCAGCGAGCCGTCGAAGAGCCGTTGACCTTCACCGCTATCGCCGATCCGCTGGAAACGCCTGTAACAGATGCGCAGCGCTATATGTTCTGGGCAACGCGGGCGCGGTTCCCGTCCGGTTCGCTGGTGACGGCTGCTTCGGCGACCAATTACGTCATGACGCGGATCGTCCTCGCCTCGACCGTTCACACCGTCACCAACCCCCGGTTCCACTTTTCGGGCTTCGCCTCGACCGAGGGGAGCGCCAGTCCGCAGGAAACCGTATTGCCCGGCAATGCCATGGTGATCGATGGCGCGTGGATCAGCGTGAATGGGGCGGCCCCGGTGGCGCTGACATTTGGCGGCGCGGCAGGCGTATCGATCGCGAGCGGGAATATCGGCGCATGGACTGATGAGCCGACGATCACCATCCCGCGCGAAGCCAGCGTGGCGATTTACACGCTCTACCATACGGCGGCAGGCGAGAAGCAAATCCCGGTCTATCGCATCCAGACCGCGCGTGGCGAACGGGTATGGGGCGCGACCGACGCGGCGACGCTTACCCCGATGTTGAACGCGCCCGCGACGGCATCGACGGCATCGCTCGATACCGGCTTTGGTCAATCCATGCCCGCCTATTATGGGCCGGACATGACGGTCGCTCGGGGCTGGGATGGCCGCCCGGTCGTGCTGGGTGTCGTGGACAGCATCGGTGAGTCGCGACAGGAGTTTGCCGCGGAGGCCGACACGCGCGGAAATCTTGGCTGGCTCCGCCGCTGGCTCGACAAGGACGATCAGACCTATCGCCGGGTGCCCTTCATGATGATGGGTATGCCGGGGGCCGGGTCGGCTCGCGAGCTCAACATTAATGCCACGCTTCGCTGGCAGATTCTCGACCAGGCGGCGGCTTTCAATACGAGTTCCGCCCTGCCGTTCACGATCGCCGTCGACCAGCTCGGACAGAACGACGTAAATTCGACCTATGCCACGATGCAGAACAACTGGTCTGGCTTCGTGGATCGGTTCAAGCAGCGCTATTCCGGCATCAAGGTCGTCGCGACGGGCGTGCTGCCCCGCACCACCTCGACCAACGGCTGGACCGCACGCGATGGTCAGGCGGCATCCCAATACAACGAATGGTCCTCGACCACGAACGGATGGGGCAACGGCTTCAAATGGCAGTTGGAGGCGTACAAGGAGGCTGGCGGCGGCAGCCGTCTGGCGGGCTACATCAGCACCAAGCCATTCTGGTACGATGCTGCCTATCCCGGCACCTGGCCTGCGGCAGCCGACACCTACACGCTGGCGGCCCAAGCGGGAACGGACGGCACGGCGACCTACACGACGATCCAGACGGCAACAGCGCCGAGGATCGGAGACCTTCTGTATGGCGGTGGCGTATCGTTGCAGGTGCAGGCGGTAACCGGCAGCGGGCCGTTTACCGTCACGGTGCCGTCTACTGCGACCGTCGTCCCTAGCGGGACCGCGATGCGACCACAGGGCAGCCCTGACGGGGTCCACCCCCTGCCATCGTCTGTCCAGGCGATCGTTGCGGCCATCCCGCAATCGCAAAAGTCGCTGCTGGCCGCATGAGCGAGCCTTGCCCCTGCTGTGGTATAGATCGGCCGGACCGTGTGGAGCGGTTCGGCTTGGCCGTGCAGCGTGATCCAGGGGCGGTCTATTGGAAGGGTGTCCGCCATCACCGGCCGCCCGGCGAGGTGGAAACGCTATACCACCTCGTTCGGCGCGGTCGGGCCTCGCATCTCAGCCTAGCCATGCTGACGGTAGGAGAGGATGCCGAAACGGACGTGGCCAAGGTGCGGATATGCCGACTGCGGCGCTGGCTGCGCACTCTGGGCGGCGAGGTGACGATCACCACCGAGCGCGGCTGGGGCTATGTGCTGGAACTGGCGCAGGGCGTTTAACGTCCGGTCACGCCAATAAGGCCAGTCGCGCCGACACTGCCATTTCCCGGAACTTGGCTTGCCAGAATGGGCTCGCCTCGCTCCACGGCGTTGCGATCTCGAACTCGCCCATACGACTGTCCCATAGCTTCTCGGCGAGATATTCGATCAGCGCCTGATCGTCATTGCTTGTGCACAGGCGGCAGCGGGCCATCGCGAATCTCTTGCCAAGTTGTTCCTGTTACGTTCCATAGCATGATGCGCCGTCATCATCGAATCGTCGTCGAGCTATCTGTCCAGGTCCTGCGGCAGGCGATGATCGATAGCGGCGAGCGTCGGTGCGATACGATCCCGGTCCGCCTCGCCCTTCGCTGCCTTCTGCCCCACTGCCCTGAGCGCTGGCCGTTGACGACCTTTTGGGAATCCGCCGGGCAAGCGAATGAGATCGGGCGCGCTCAGGGCGTGACGGCGGCGTTCAACGGGATCGTGCGCCAGCTGCGCCGCTCAGGGGTATGGCGCGATCAGGACCACCCTGCGACATAGCGTAACGCGCCCCAGCCACAGGCAATCAGGCCGGAGACGGTCAGAACGGCGAAGCCCCCGAGCTCCAGCCACACCCCTACCCGCTCCCATCGGCTGGGCGGCGACTCGTCACGCGGGTGCATAGGAAGCGGGTCAGATCGGCGATCACGGCGCATTGGGCGACCTCGGCGAGGGGCGAGCACTCGACGCTATCAGCGCTTGGCCCGTCCCGCCAGCACCGTGGAGGTGTGGCGGACGAATCGCCTTTGGTCCGTCGATCATCTATACTGGTGGCGCAACCGTAGCGGCTAAAACAGCATAGGGGTATAAGTCGGGGTATTGCCACGAACCGGACGGTAAAAAGGCGCGCTTTTTAGCCATTCTTGCCGCATGTTGAGGCGGTCACCTCTTCCGCCATCAAGGGACCGCGACGCCACCGACGTCGCGATCACCCGGCCCGGTAAACTACGACCTGCACATCACGTTACGGCCCGACGTCCGCGGCGCCGGTCTTGGCGCGCAGGGCCTTGCCCGCCTGGAAGCCCAAGGCGGATCCAATACGGTCATCCCAGCCGTAGGGATCGTTGCGAACGATCGGTTCTCCGTCATCTTCGAACAGAACCGTCTGATAGAGCAGTCGCACCGGGATCTGGCGGGGCAGCTTGACGAAGGTCTCCTTGCCCGTTTCGCGAGCGCGGTGCCATTCGTCGACCACGCCTTCATCCTTGGCCAGCATCTCGGCAAAGCCCAGCGCATCGTCGACGCGGACGCAACCATGGCTACGCTGCCGCTGGACAAGCCCAAACAACGTCTTGGCGGGCGTGTCGTGAAGATAGATGGCGTGGTCGTTCTGCATGTCGAACTTGACCAGACCCAGCGAGTTTTTCGGCCCCGGCTGCTGCACGATCCAACCGTCCTTCCAGACCATGTTGTTCGCCTTCAGGTAACCGGGACCCTTCTTGGCGATGTCCTTTTCCTGGATCGAGCGGGGAACGGTCCAGGTCGGGTTGGCGACCAGTCTGAAGATGGGGGAGCCGAGCTGCGGCGTCTCGGTATCCGGTTCGCCCACGATCACCTTGCGGCTGTCGACGATCTTTCCATCGCGCCAATAGGTCAGCCGGGCCGCCGCGATATTGACGTCGATCCGGGTCTCGGGCGGCGTGCGTTCCAGCCAACGCAGCCGCTCCATCGCGACCGCGATCGCGCGCCCGCGGTCTGCGTCCGACATGTTGAGGATGGCCAGCGCCTCGGCACCGATAATGCCGTCCGGCTTCATCCCGTAATCCGCCTGCATCTGGCGGACCGCCGCGACGATAGGCGGCGCGTAGCTATTCCCAAGCGCGGCGTTGCGCGGCAGATAATCGAGGATCACCAACTCGCGCGTGATCGCGGGCAGCCTGGGGTCGGTCGCGCCCGGCTTGATCGCCTCACCGCTATCAGCAATCGGAGCTGGCGAATTCTGTGGCCGGGGCTCGCGCGCAATCTTGAGATAGGCGGCCGAAAGCTTCTTATAGTTGGCGTCCTGCGGTGCGAGGCCGTTGAGCCATCCGCTGAGGTCGCCGGACTTGAGCGCGCCAGCCAGCCCGGCCTTCAGGTCCGGCGAGGGCCTCGGCACCGTATAGACTTCATAGAGCTTGGTTAGATCGGTCGCGCCCCGCGCCAGTGCCGCAGCGAAACGCAGCGCCTGTTCGGTCAGCGTGGCCTCGTCTCCAGCGCCAATGTCGAACGGCATGTGGTCAAGCCCATGCGCCGCACGGTCATCGATGGCCTGACGCAATTGCCCCTTGGTCTTGTCGCTCCACTGGGCGGGACCCGCTTGTTCCTGTGCGGTGGCTGTCGCGTTCTGGTCCGACGCGCTCTGTCCGCTACACCCTGCCAGCATCATGGCCAGCACCAACGATGTCCCCATCCGCATCTGCACAGGTCACTCCCTCATCTTTGATCAATAACGCATCGAAGCGAAGTCAGGTCCCGGCCGATCGCCGTTCGCGATCCGGTAAGTCGTTGTCTTCACGCGACGAAGCATGGATCCAAGTCAGGAAGTGGCAACCATCTTACTGTAAAGCTGCGATTTCCTCTTCTCGACCGGACCATGCATTTGTCTCATTCCCTGTATTCGCGCCGTGATCTGATGGGCGGCGGGACGGCCGCTTTGGTGATGGCCGCACTGTCGGAACGGGTTTCCGCCCGGACGCCCGAACGGCGGCTTTCGCTGATCAATGCTAATACCCGCGAACGCTGCGACGTGTGCTTCTTCGCCGATGGACGGTACCGCGCCGATGGGCTCGCCGAGTTGAACCACGCGATGCGCGACTGGCGGACCGGGGCGACACGGACGATGGATCCCAGGCTGCTCGATCTGCTCGTCCATCTGCGCGACCGTCTGGACGTCGCTCCCAACAAGCCCCTGCGGCTCGTCTCCGGCTATCGCAGTCCCAAGACCAATGGAGCGATGCACGCGCGGTCGCACGGAGTCGCCAGCAAGAGCCAGCATATGCTGGGCAAGGCGACCGACATCGCCATCCCCGGCGTCCCGCTCAATCGCCTGCGCGATGCGGCCCTGTCGCTGCGCGGGGGTGGCGTCGGATATTATCCACATGACGGCTTCGTCCATGTCGATACCGGACCCATCCGCCACTGGAGCTAAGCAGATAGTCGCCGGTCCGTTCCAGACGCGGAACGGACCGGCCACCTCGCGGTTGTGTCCTCCAAATCAAGGAGATGACATGAACGCCAACGCGCGCCTGACCAATTTGACGCGGATCGGCTTCGCGACGCGCGGACTGCTCTACATCGTCATCGCCACGCTCATCCTGCGCACCGGCCGCGCCGAGGACCCCAGCGGCGCATTGGAGTATCTGGGCCGGGGCGGCGGGCAGTTCCTCCTGGGCATCATGGCGGCCGCTCTGGTCGCCTATGGTATCTGGCGGATCGCGGATGCCACGCTCGACATCGAACGGCATGGCTCCGACCGGAAGGGGCTGGCCGAACGCACAGGCGCCGGGGTCAGCGGGATCGTGCACCTGTTCCTGGCGTGGCAGGCGATCCAATTGATGCGCGGTGCCGCCCTGTCCGGTGACGGCACGCGCGAAGGTGCCGAAACCGCGCTTAAATGGCCGGGCGGCTGGGCGCTTCTGCTCGTCGGGGCGGCCGTCCTGTTGCTGCTGGGCGCCATACAGTTGGTGAAGGCGGCGAAGGGATCGTTCCTGCGCTATCTGGAACCCCATGTGGCGCGCCGCGCTTGGGTGATGTGGAGCGGCCGCGCGGGCTATGCGGCGCGCGGGCTGGTCTTCCTGATCAGCGGCTATCTGCTGGTGAAGGCCGGTATGGAGGAGCAGGCGCGCGACGCCGGGGGCATGGCGCATGTCCTGTCATGGCTGACGAACCCGTTCGACCTGATCGTCGGGGCCGGATTGCTGGGGTTCGGACTGTTCAGTCTGGTCGAGGCTCGCTACAGGTCCTGCATGACGTGCCGGTCGACGATATGGTGCGACGGGCGACCAGTTTCCGCTAACGTTCAGCACGGTCGCCCCTTGGGAGCGCGCGCTGGATCGTCTATTAGGCGCCATGGATTTCGATCAGTTGCTCGTCCGCTTCTTCGGCACCGAAGAGATTGCCGACCTCGCCCCGGAACAGCTCGCCGCCGGTATCGAGCGTCTGCGACTGCAATTCGGGCTGGAGCGCGACGGCGGTCGCCGCTTCGCGCTGTGGTGCCTGGCCTATATGCTGGGCGCGGCGCCCGATCTCAAGGATGCCTTTGAGGACGAAACGGACCGCGAAGCCGCGCGCGACTTCATGGATACGATCGACCGGGAAATGGAAGAGGACGACTGACGGATCAGTCGTCCTCCCATCGTCAAGCCGGACTGGCCAGGTTCACCAGTTCAAACCGGCCCGTGCATAGACATAGCGTCCATTGAACCCGAAGGGCGAGAAATAGGGGAAGCCCAGAACGCCGGTCGAGTTGTTCGCGATCGGCGTCGCGCGGGGGTAGACGTCGAACAGATTGCTCACGCCGAGCCCGATCTGTGCCCCCTTGCGAGCGGTGTAGCGAAGTTCGAGATCGGTGATCGCGCGATTGCCGGTCAGGACGTCGGCACTGGGCGTCGTGCCCGGCTGGTTGACGTTTCCATAATAGGTCACGCGCGCCAACGCGCCCAACTGGTCGAGCGACCAGTCGATCGTGCCCGTCACCTTCTCACCCGGCGTCCCCTCCTCCAGCGTCAGGATACGGCTGCGTGCAAACAGGGTCGGCGCGGGGTTCAGCGTCGCGGTCGAGGTGGGCACGCGGGTCACCTCGATCGTGTTGACGTTGCCCGCCAGCGTGAAATCGAAGCTGCCCGCATTGTCGGTGCGGAGGCGATAATGCGCCACCGCGTCGATGCCCTTGGTCGTGCTCGCCAGCCCGTTGATGAAGAAGCGCGCCGCCGAGACGTTATAGGGCGACAGCAGCGCCGCGACCTGCGGGCTGGCCGCGGCCTGGATATTCTCCGACAGGCCGATCTGATTGCGGATATGGATGCGATAGGCATCGATCGTCAGGTCGAAGCCGCCAGCCCGGATCACCGTGCCGACCGACAGGTTGGTCGACTTCTCGGGCTCCAGCGGCAGACCACCCAGCGCTGTCCCCACCTCGCTTACCGAAGGGAAGGTGCCGGTGAGGATCGGCACGCCATTGGTCACGACCGAGGCGATCTGCGTGAAATATTGCTGTTGCAGCGACGGCGCGCGGAAGCCGGTCGAGGCGGTGCCGCGAAGCGCGAACCAGTCCGCCACGTCATAGCGCGCCGAGACCTTGCCCGTGGCGGTCGAGCCGAAGTCGGAATAATCTTCGCCGCGCCCAGCCAGACCGATCAACAGCTTGTCGGTTACCTGCGCCTCGACGTCCAGATAGATGCTGCCGCTGTGCCGGTTCCGCTTGGTGGCGTTGGCCGGACTGAATCCGCCAAAGCCCTGCGCCCCCGGCGACGCGCCCGCTACCGCGCCGGTGGTCGGATACCCGTAGGAAGCCTGCTCGCCCGGCGTGATCTTGTAACCTTCGCGACGCCCCTCGATGCCAAAGGCGACGTTCAGCGACTGGAACACGTCAAACTTGCGGGTTACGTCCAGCCCGGCGACATATTGGTCATAGGCGACCTGACCGTCATAGAAATTCTTCGGCGTCGCCGCGCCATAGGCATAGTTGGCCGAATTGAGCGTCCGGAAATCAACCGTGTTGCGACCATAGCTGAGCGACAGATCGACATTATAGCCGCCGAAATCGCCGCGCAGGCCCACCGCCGAATTGATGTCCTTCGTCTTGGTGTTGATGATCGGCAGGAAGCCGTTGGGATAGCCCGCCAGCGTCGTCGATGCATTGGCGTTGCGCGGGAAGGCCGCACCGCGCGTGTCGCGGTCCTGATAACCGCCAAAGGCATAGAGGCTGACATTGTCGGTCAGCGAGGTGCCCGCATTCACGAACCCGGTGAACTGCTCGACCTCGGGGTCGCCATAACGGCCGGTGATGCGGTTGGGGGTAACGCGGCGATCGATATCGGCGCGGTTGGTCGGCTGGCGCTTGGTATATTCGCCCGAGACGGTGATGAAGCCGTCGCTGCCAAAGCCGATGCCCTGCCAGGCGGAGGCGGTGACGACCGGTTCGCCATTGACATGGCGGCTGTTGGCGGCGGTATCGACCTGGGTGTTGTAGAAGCCATAGGTCACCGACGCGCCGCCACCCGAACGAGCCTCGCGCAGACGCAGATTGACGACGCCCGCGATCGCGTCCGATCCATATTGGGCCGACGCACCGTCGCGCAGCACCTCGATCCGGTCGAGCGCCACGGTCGGGATGGTATTCAAATCGACTGCCGCCGATCCGCGTCCGACCGTGCCGTTGGTGTTGAGATTGGCGGAGGTGTGGCCGCGAATGCCGTTGATCAGGACCAGGGTCTGATCCGGGGACAGGCCGCGCAGCGTCGCCGGGCGGATCGCGTCGGTCGCATCATTGGCCGAGGGACGCGGGAAGTCGATCGAGGGAGCCACCGCCGCCAGCGCCGAGGCCAGTTCGGTGGTCCCCTGCCGCTGAAGACTGGCGCCGCTCAGCACGTCGACCGGCGACACGCTGTCCAGCCGGGTACGGCCCTCGGTGCGCGTGCCGGTAACGATGATGTCGTTACCCTCGTCCGCCGTCGTCGCGGCACCTGCGGCCGGCGCGGTCTGTGCGGCCTGATCCTCGGCCTGGCTCTGCGGCGAAGAGGACGTCGCCGTCTGCGCATAAGCGGTCTGCGCCGCGAGCGTCAGTAGCGAAACCCCGAGAAGGGCGATGGTGCGACCCTGAGTCATTCCCTGAAATCCTTGTACTGGCCCGGCTGTTGCCGATGGGCGGGTTTGCCCCGTCTGATCCGCGACCTCTAACCCGCGATCGGTCGCCTTCGGACCAACAATTTCTATCCGATTGATAGGGATTTCATTTAAACAAAATCGGAACAAGGACTTGTCTAGCATATCTGTGCACAGGTGACACGAAAAAGGGGTTGTACCCCGCGGTACAACCCCCATTCCGTCATTTGATATGGGCCGGTCAGATATCCATACGACCGGCGTTCATCACCTTGTCCCAGGCCTTCACAAAGTCGCGCACGAACGGCTCGTAAGAGTCTGAACAGGCATAGGCTTCTGCCAAGGCGCGCAGTTCCGAATGCGACCCGAAGATCAGGTCGACACGGGTTGCGGTCTTCGTATGCTCCTTGGTGCGGCGGTCGCGACCGTTGAACAGATTGTCGTTGTCGGTCGGCTCCCACTCGGTGCTCATGTCGAGCACATTGACGAAGAAGTCATTCGTCAGAGTGCCGACGCGATCGGTGAACACACCTTCGGTCACGCCCAGCGCATTCGCGCCCAGCACGCGCAGACCACCGACCAGCACCGTCATTTCCGGTCCGCTGAGGTCGAGAAGCTGGGCACGATCGACCAGCGCTTCCTCCGGCACCATGAATTGCGGCCCCTGGCGATAGTTGCGGAAGCCGTCCGCCATCGGCTCGAGCACCTCGAACGATTCGACATCCGTCTGGTCTTCGCGGGCATCCATACGACCCGGCGTGAAGGGCACGGTCACTTCGACCCCACCATCCTTGGCCGCCTTCTCGACCGCCGCGCAACCGCCCAGCACGATCAGGTCGGCCATCGACACCTTCTTGCCGCCGGTGGCCGAGGCGTTGAACTCGCCCTGGATCGCCTCCAGCTTGGCGAGAACCTCCGCGAGCTGGGCCGGATTGTTCACCTCCCAGTCCTTTTGCGGGGCCAGACGAACGCGGGCGCCATTGGAACCACCGCGCTTGTCCGACCGGCGATAGGTCGAGGCCGAGGCCCAGGCCGCACCGACCAGCGCCGGGACCGACAGGCCGGAGTCGAGAATCTTCGCCTTCAGCGCGGCAATGTCGGCCTCGTCCACCACCGGGTGGTCGAGCGGATCGACGCGATCCTGCCAGATCAACGGCTCCTGCGGCACGAGCGGCCCCAGATAGCCCTCGACCGGCCCCATGTCGCGGTGAGTCAGCTTGAACCAGGCGCGCGCGAAGGTCTCGGCGAAATAGGCCGGGTCCTTGTAGAAGCGCTCGGAAATCTTGCGATATTCCGGGTCCTTGATCATCGCGAGGTCGGAGGTGAGCATACGCGGATGCTGCTTCTTCGACGGGTCATGCGCGTGCGGGACGTCGGCGGGGGCGGACTTGGCCTCCCACTGCCAGGCGCCCGCCGGGCTCTTGGTCAGCTCGAACTGGTCCTCATATTCGAACAGGTTCCGGAAATAGTTGTTCGACCAACGCGTCGGCGTCTGGCTCCACGTCACTTCCAGGCCGGAGGTGATCGCGTCGCCGGCCAGGCCGCTGGCATGCTTCGAACGCCAACCAAGCCCCTGGTCCTCGATCACCGCGCCTTCCGGCTCGGGACCGACGAAGGACGGGTCGCCCGCGCCGTGCGTCTTGCCGAAGGTGTGACCGCCGGCGTTGAGCGCGACCGTCTCTTCATCGTTCATCGCCATCCGGGCGAAGGTCGCGCGGATGTCCCGCGCCGAGGCGACGGGGTCGGGGTTGCTGTTCGGACCTTCCGGGTTGACGTAGATGAGGCCCATCTGGACCGCGCCCAGCGCCGGGTGAAGCTGACGCTCGCCCGAATACCGCTCGTCACCCAGCCAGCTGCCCTCGGGACCCCAGTAAAGCTCTTCCGGCTCCCAGGTGTCGGCACGACCGCCCGCGAACCCGAAGGTCTTCAAACCCATGGACTCCAGCGCGACATTGCCGGTCAGGACGTAGAGATCGGCCCAGCTGATCTTGGCGCCATATTTCTGCTTGATCGGCCACAACAGGCGGCGTGCCTTGTCGAGATTGGCATTGTCCGGCCAGCTGTTGAGCGGGGCGAAGCGCTGCTGCCCGCCGCCCGCGCCGCCGCGACCGTCGGTGGTGCGATAGGTCCCGGCGGAGTGCCACGCCATACGGATGAACAGGCCGCCATAATGGCCGAAGTCGGCGGGCCACCAATCCTGGCTGTCGGTCATCAGCGCATGGAGGTCGGCGATCAGCGCGTCGAGATCGAGCTTCGCGAACTCCTCGGCATAGTTGAACGTCTGACCCAGCGGGTTGGAGCGGGGATTGTGCTGGTTCAGCCCTTCCAGGCGCAGCCGCTCGGGCCACCAATCCTTGTTGCCGTGGCCACCGCGACCACCGCGCTTTCCGCCGCCACCGTTACCGCCGCCGCCATGCGCGACGGGACATTCTCCGGCGTTCGGGCCCTGCCGTTCTTCGATTTCGGTAGCCATTCGTCCACTCCTTGAATTTCCGTCGGGCAACGACGCGTTCCGTCGGCCACCCGGCACCTACGCATAAGGCCGGATAAGGTTTGCACTGTAAAGCCGACTATCTTGGTCAGACTTATTGACCAAAGCGAACAGACGAACCGTGCCCGCAACGCGTTACCGACATGTGACAATCATCAGGCGAGCGCGTTGGACTATTTTCGGAGGATCGACATGAGCGACATGAACTCGATGCGGATCGGCGTCCGCCGTGCAGCGGAAATGGCCGCCGTCTTCATGATCGGCGACGGGGTGCTCGGCGTGCTTCAGCCGAAACGCCATGTCGATCTGTGGCGCTCGGAAGTCCGGACGGTGGACCTGCTGGTCCGGCCCTTTGCCGATCACCCCATACGTCGCCGCGCCTATGGGCTGATCCAGCTCGCGGCCGGTATCTCGCTGGCGGCGGCCTTGCGGCGATAAGGTCGGACGTGCCAAACCCCTGCGCAGATTGAGAATAAGGGGTATTGAATGCGCGTTGGAGTCTGTCTGGTCGCCGCCCTGCTGGCGACCACCGCCCATGCCCAGACGCCGGGCACGGGCTATCACCGCGCGCCGGACGCGATCGCCAAGGCATTGGAAACGCCGCCCACCCCCGCCGTTGCGGTCAGCCCCGACCATCGGACGCTCGCGATCCTGGGGCGCGAGAGCCTTCCTTCCATCGCCAATCTCTCCAAGCCCATCCTGCGGCTTGCCGGCTATCGCATCGACCCCGCGACCAACGGCCAGGCCGAGGTTCGCGTCCAGTGGCTGAACGCGCTGAGCTTCAAGGAAGTGGGCAGCGGACGGACGGTCACGGTCGAGCTGCCAGCGGCTATGCGCTTCGCCGCACCCGACTGGTCGCCGGACGGACGCCGCCTTGCCTTCTATGCACAGGATAGCGATGGCCTGTCCCTCTGGGTCGCCGAGCGGGACGGAAGCGCCCGTGCCATCGCGCGCGGGCTGAACGGGACATTCGGCACCCCCTTTGTCTGGACGCCGGACAGCCAGGCGCTGATCGCCTACACCGTGGTCGCCAACCGGGGCGCTGCCCCCGTCGCCGACGCGACCCCGACCGGCCCCATCGTTCAGGAAAGCAGCGGTCGCCGTTCCGCCGCGCGGACCTATGAGGATTTGCTGTGCGATGCGCATGACGAGGCGCTGTTCGATTATTATTTCACCGGTCAACTTGTCCGTATCGACCTGAACGGCACCGCCAACCCCATCGGCAGGCCGGGTCTTATCACGGATTTCAGCGTGTCGCCCGATGGCCGCTACCTGCTGACCGAACGATTGAAGCGGCCTTATTCCTATCTGCTGCCCGCCCGCTTCTTCCCTACCGAGATCGCGGTCTCGACGATTGACGGCCAGCCGGTGAAGACGCTGGTCGACCGGCCGCTAGCCGACGACCTGCCGGTCGATTTCGATGCGACCGTCAAGGGCCCGCGCGAGGCCGAATGGCGTGCCGACGCCCCCGCGACCCTGGTCTGGGCCGAAGCGCTGGACGGCGGCAATCCGCGCGTGAAGATCGCCTATCACGACAGGCTGATGATGCAGGCCGCGCCCTTCGCCGCCGAACCGGTCGAACTGGCCAAGACCCCTGCCCGCTATGCGACGACCTGGTGGGGTGATGACGGCTTCGCGCTGGTCGTGGACCGCGAATGGCGCTCGCGTACCGAACATCGCCTGGCGGTCACGCCGGGACGGCCGGGCGAAGCACGGACCGTTCTGACCCGCAATTATCAGGATCAATATGGCGATCCCGGCCGCCCGATGCTGGAGGAGAATGCCGCCGGCAAGCCGGTGATGCGCTTTACCCCCGGGCATGACGGCGTCTATGTCACCGGCGAAGGCGCCACCAAGGCGGGCGCCTTCCCCTTCCTCGCCCGCATGCCCGTCGATGGCGGCGAGCAGAAGCGGCTGTGGAGTGCCAAGGCGCCCTATTACGAAAGCGTCGTCGCACTGCTCGACGAGAAGTCCGGCCGTATCCTGACGCGCCGGGAGAGCGCCAAGCAGCCTCCCAATTACCTAATCCGCGGCATAAAGGGCCGCTCGGCAAAGCCGATCACCAGCTTCGCCGACCCCGCCCCCGTCTTCGCGGGCGTGACGCAGCGGACCATCACCTATAACCGTGCCGATGGCCTGCCGCTGTCGGGCTCGCTCTATCTGCCCGCAGGCTATGACGCGAAGCGTGACGGACCGCTGCCGACGCTGCTCTGGGCCTATCCGGCGGAATATACCGATGCGAAGGTGGCCGGGCAGACGGTGGACCAGGGCAATCGCTTCGTCAGGCCGCGTGGGATCAGCCATTTGTTCCTGCTGACCCAGGGCTATGCCGTGCTGGACGACCCCGCCATGCCGATCATCGGCGAAGGCGGGGCGGAGGCCAACGATAGCTATGTCAAACAGCTTCAGGACGATGCGCAGGCCGCCGTCGACGCCGTGGTCAAGCTGGGCGTGGCCGACCGGTCGCGCATGGCGGTGGGCGGCCATAGCTATGGCGCGTTCATGACTGCCAATCTGCTGGCGCATACCGACCTGTTCCGCGCCGGGATCGCGCGCTCCGGGGCCTATAACCGCACGCTGACCCCCTTCGGCTTCCAGGCGGAGCAGCGCACCTATTGGCAGGCGACCGACACCTATACGAAAATGAGCCCCTTCACCTATGCCGACCGGATCAAGGCGCCGATCCTGCTGATCCATGGCGGGGCCGACGACAATAGCGGCACCTTCCCGATCCAGTCCGAGCGCATGTACGCGGCGCTGAAGGGCAATGGCGCGACGGTCCGCTATGTCGTCCTGCCCAACGAGCCCCATGGCTATCGTGCACTGGAGTCGACCGAAGAGACATTGTGGCAAATGACCGACTGGCTCGACCGCTACGTCAAGCCGAAACAGCCGGCACCCGCCCAGTGAGTGCCCGCCCCACCTTCTGGATAATGGGGGGTGGGGCTTCAGCTTCGCGTGGGAAGGATTTCCCGCACCAGCTGCCGGGCGGTGTCCGCGATCACGCCGCCCGTGCCGGGATCGCCCTTTGCCGCAAAGGACATGAACGCCTTGGCCTGCTCCAGCGTGATATGCGGGGGCAAGGGGGCGACGTCCGGATCGGTCCTGACCTCCAGGATCACCGGCCGATCCGCCGCAAGCGCCCTGTCCCATGCCGCCCCAAGCTGTTCGGGATCGTCCACGAAGATGCCGGTCAGGCCGATCAGTTCGGCGAACTTGGCATAGGGCACATCGGGCAGGTCCTGCGTCGCCTCGAAACGCGGATTGCCCTCCATGATCCGCTGCTCCCACGTCACCTCGTTGAGGTCGCGATTGTTGAAGACGCAGACGATGAGCCGGGGATCGGACCAGCGTTGCCAATATTTTTGAACGGTGATCATTTCCGCCAGATTGTTCATCTGCATCGCACCATCACCGACCAATGCGACCACCGGGCGATCGGGATGCGCGAACTTCGCGGCGATCGCATAGGGAACCGCCGCCCCCATCGAGGCCAGCCCGCCCGATAGCGACGATCGCTGCCCCTTCTTCACCCGGTAATCGCGCGCATACCAGTTGGCGCAGGAACCGGAGTCCGAGGTGACGATGGCGTTATCGGGCAGGCGTGGCGACATCTCCCACACGACCCGCTGCGGATTGACGGGATTGGCGGTGGCCTGTGCCCGCGCATCGATCGTATCATACCAGTCGCGTACCCCGACCATGATCTGATCCTGCCAGTCGCGCTCGGACTTCCGGGTGACGAGCGGGATCAGCGCGCGCAGCGTTTCCGCCGCATCGCCGTGCAGGTTGACCTCGACCGGGTAGCGTAGGCCCAGCATGGCCGGATCGATGTCGATCTGAACCGCCCGGGCCTGTCCGTCCTTCGGCAGATACTCGGCCCAGGGAAAGCCGGTGCCGATCATCAGCAGCGTGTCGCAATCGTCCATCATGTCCGATGATGGCTTGGTGCCCAGCAGGCCGATGGCACCGGTCACGAATGGCAGGTCGTCGGGCAAGACGTCCTTCCCCAGCAACGCCTTCGCCACACCACCGCCCAGCAGATCGGCGATGGCGACGACCTCGTCCGCCGCGTCCCGTGCGCCCGCGCCGATCAGGATCGCGACCTTCTTGCCTTCGTTCAATATGCTCGCCGCAGCGGCCAGATCCCGTTCGTGCGGAATGACGCGCGGACGGGAATAGCCGGGGCCGGAGCGAGTGAAACCATGCGCACGGGCGGGTTCCTCCCATGGTTCGTCCTGAACGTCCTTCGGCAGGATCAACGTCGTCACGCCGTTGCGCGCCTTGGCAATGCGGACGCCGCGATCGACCAGATGGCGGATCTGTGCCGGGGCCGCCGCCTCCTGAACGAAGTCCGACACGTCTGCGAACATCCGGTCGAGGTTCAGCTCCTGCTGATAGCTGGCGCCCCGCACCGTCGCTTCGGCCTGTCCCACGATCGCGAGCACGGGCATATGGTCCAGCTTGGCATCGTAAAGCCCGGTGATGAGATGCGTCGCCCCTGGTCCGCCGGTGGACAGGCAGACGCCCATCTCGCCCGTGAATTTGGCATGGGCGACTGCCATGAAGGCCGCCATTTCTTCATGGCGAACCTGAATGAAATCGATCCCCTCCCCGGCCCGCTCGGCCCGTTGAAGCGCGCCCAACACGCCGTTGATGCCGTCGCCCGAATAGCCATAGATGCGCGTCACGCCCCATGCCTTGAGCCGTTCGACAAAAAAGTCGCTGCTTTGCGTGGTCATGTCGGTCGTTCCTCAGTCCGTTCGGGAAGAGGACGAAGGGCGCGCCGGCCCGTTCCCCGCTTTGTCCCGGTTCGGCGCGGCTCCCACCCGGTTACTCGAAACACGCCGCTATAATTTGCTGATCGCGAGCCCTATCCCCACCGCCACTGCGCCCACGGCAAGTGCCAGGGCGACGATCATCACCAGTCCGTCGCGCACCATCAGGGCAAGGCCGAAGGTCGCGATCGCCGCCATCGGAGCGGTGGTGGCCAGCGGCAGTAGCTCCAGTGGCGGCACGGTGAACGCTAATATGATGCAGGCGATGGCGGCGATGCGCGGAAAGGCGCCATGGGTCAGCGCGGGCAGGCGGCCGTGGAACCACCGGTCCGCCCAGGCAGCCGGTTTCTCAGCCTTCTTCACCGCCTTGCGAACCTTATCGCTGCCAACCGAGCGGCGCATGAGAAAATCCGGAAGCCACAGGTGTTTGCGCCCAAGTGCCAATTGCACCGCGACGAGGATGATGACCACCGCGAGAACGGTCGGCAGTCCGGGGATCGACCCCACGGGCGATATGTCGATCAGCGCGGGGAGCAGCAGGAACGGCCCGAAGGAGCGATTGCCGAACGCCTCGATCACGTCGCCCAGCGACACGCGGTCATGCTGGTCCGCCAGGTCGTCCAAGGTGGAGAGAATGTCTCCGATGCTGCTCGGGCCGTCTGCCATGACGCGCAAACGGCAGGCCGCGGCGCCGGTTCCTCCGCCACATGGCAAATGAACCATAGCCGATCCCGCCCGTTGCACTTTTATCGGGAAATCAGCGATTTGGCACAGTGCCAGTCCTGCCGCCCCACCGGGAGAGCAAGCATATGGCGCAGTGGACGCTTTCGGACCTGTCGAAGAAGATGGCGAAGCTCGACTTCGCAATGCTCGGGACAACCTCTTCCACCGGGACGATGACGGCGCGTCCGATGAGCAACAACGGCGATGTCGGCTATGACGGCGACAGCTATTTCTTCGCTTATGGCAGTTCGCGAAAAGTCGCCGAAATCCGTGCCCAGCCGGAGGTGTCGTTGAGCTATACCGGCGCGGCCGGAATGCTCGGTGGCCCGCCGCTGTTCATCGCGATCGAGGGCCGGGCGACGCTGATCCAGGATCGCGCCCGGTTCGAGGAACATTGGACCAAGGATCTGGACCGTTACTTTCCCGACGGAATCGACACGCCCGACGTGGTGATGATCCAGGTTCATGCCGAGCGCATTCGCTATTGGGATGGCGGCGAAGAGGGCGAAGTCGCCGCCTGACGACAACGCTGTGAACAGGGGTCATGATATGAGCGACATGGAAACCTCCCGCCGCGGCCTGTTGGGCGGTGCGGCTCTGGGTCTTGCGGCGGCCACCGGTCCGGGCGTGGCCCTGGCGCAAGGGTCCACCGGGGCACAAACGCCTGCACCCAGCCTGCGCGATCCGCGCAACGTCTATACGCGCACCCCCTTCCCCGAACAGCGTCAGCCCTGGCCCGCGCTTGCCAGCAAGATGACGCCACGGCCCGATCATGGCGAAACGAGCTATCGCGGGTCGAACAAGCTGGTCGGGCGCAAGGCGTTGCTGACCGGCGGCGACAGCGGGATCGGCCGCGCCGCCGCCATTGCCTTCGCGCGCGAAGGGGCCGACGTCGCGATCAACTATCACCCCAGCGAGGAGCCCGACGCCCGTGAAGTCGCCGACCTGATCCGTCAGGCCGGACGAAAGGCGGTGCTGCTGCCCGCCGACATTCGCAGCCAAAAGGCGTGCGAGGATACGGTACGCAAGGCGATCGCGCAGCTTGGCGGCCTCGACCTGCTGGTCAACAACGCGGCCTATCAGCAGTCCAAGGCCGATATTTCCGAGATCAGCGACGAACAATTCGTCCGCACCTACGAAACCAACGTGTTCCACGTATTCCGTTTTTCCAAGGCGGCGATCCCCGCGATGCCGCCTGGGTCGGTGATCATCAACACGATCTCGCAAAACTCCTATGACCCCGGCGAAGATCTGATCGACTATGCCTCGACCAAGGCGGCGATCCAGAATTTGACGCGCGGCATGGCCAAGCAGCTCGCCAAGAAGGGCATCAGGGTCAACGCGGTTTCGCCCGGTCCGATCTGGACCCCGCTGCAGGTCGCGGGGGGACAGCTTCCCGGCAAGATGCACGAATTCGGTCAGGATACGCCACTGGGGCGTGCCGGGCAGCCCGCCGAACTGGCGGCGCTATATGTCGCGCTGGCGTCAGGCGAAACCACCTATTCGACCGGCACCGCCGTCGGTGCGCATGGCGGGGGCGGTTTTCCGTAAGGGCCGCGCCCGCGTCGCTAAAGGCCCTAGTCGAGCCCCGTCATGGCTAGCGTGGCGAAGCTGGCCAGCCAGTGCTCACCCATATAGTCGCCTGCCACCGCATGAAGCGCGGCATCGATATGGCGGGCGGCGCTGTCCTTGAGCAGTCCGGCCGCGGGCTCGGGCAACTCCGGCGCAAGGCCACGCATCGTCCAGGCCCGGCTGAGGTTCAGGCCGTCGAGATGCGCGATCTGCCCATCGCTGCGATCGCTGACCCGCGCCGGGGTGAACAGCGCCTCGGGCTGCCCTTCACCCAGATCGGGTAGAAAGGCGGCGAACCATGAGGCGAATTCCTGTCGAGGCAGCAGGGCGCGCATCGCGAACGCCTCGATCAGCACGGGCGACAGGAAGTCCTGACCGCTGGGCTCCCAGGCCTGGGCGGCACGATCCCGGCCGAACCACGCCCTGGCGCGCTCGGTCATCAGACTGCGAAGTGCCTCGTCCCCCGTGACCCGCGCATAACGGTCGATCAGGACCAGCGCAAAGGCGGTATTGGCATGGGTCCCGACGCGTACCGGATAGGTGAGCATCGGCAGATAGTCGCGCCAGCGGGCGGCAAAGGCTTCGGCCAGCGGGCGAAGCGTCGGAGCATAGGGACTGTCCGAGACCGTCAGTTCGCTCGCCAGCATCAGCAACCACGCCCAGCCATAAGGCCGCTCGAACCCACGCGCATCCGGTCGGTCGAGATAGGCGCGCTCGGCGCCCACCTTCTCGGCGGTGAAGGCCTCGGCGAACAACGCGTCGATCGCTGCGATTTCGGCGATGGCGGGATACAGGCGGCGGATACGCGCCAGCAGCCAATATCCATGGACGCAGCTATGCCAGTCGAAGCTGCCATAGAAGATGGGATGGACGAGACGCGGGATATAGCGGTCGTCATCGCCGACATAGACGTGATCCGCCTTGTGCGGATAATCGCGCGTCACATGGCCTAGCGCGATGCGTGCGAAGCGGGCGGCGAGTTCGGGGGTCATGTCATCCTTCCAGCAAAGCCGCAGGCGGCCAGCACCGCGATATTGAAGACCAGCAGCAGGAGCGCGGTCGGCCATTGCACCCGGATCACTCCGAACCGATCACGCAGTTCTAGGATCGCGGCGGGCACGATGTTGAAGTTCGCCGCCATCGGCGTCATCAACGTCCCGCAAAATCCCGACAACATGCCCAAAGCCGCAACGGCGGCGGGATCGCCCCCGAATCGCTGGATGACGATCGGCAACCCGATCCCGGCGGTCATGATCGGGAAGGCGGCAAAGGCGTTGCCCATCACCATGGTGAACAGCGCCATGCCTACGCAATAGGCGAGGGTCGCGGCCATCGGCGTGTCGAGCGCGACCACGCTGGTCACGCCGTCGGCCACGACCTTGCCGACCCCGGCCACGGCGAACACGCCGCCCAGCGCCGCCAGCATCTGCGGCAGGACCATGGCCCAGCCGACCGCATCCGACAGCCTCCGCGCCTCTGTCGCCGGCGCAGAGGCAGTTGGCCTGGTCAGCCGGATGGCAAGGATCAGTGCGACCAGTGCACCGACCGCCAGAGCCACCAGAGATACTTGTTTCGGATCGATCAGTGCGAACCCAGCAATCCGACCATCCGGGATCGACAGCGTCCCCGCCAGGGTCACGAACGGCAAGGCCAGGGCGGGCGCGAACAGCCACAGGCCCGAACGAACCGGCGCCGCCGCTCCTTTCGCGGCCACGGGGGATGGACGCAGCCCCCAGGTCGCGAGACCGACCATGACCAGCACGAAGCACCCGTTCAACAGGTCGGGCAGCCAGGGCCCCGCCCCCAGCAGGATCGCGAACAGCCCCCAGAAACCGGCATTGCGCCACCGGGTCGCCTCGCCCCGATCCATCATATGATGGATCGCCACCGTCGCAGGCAGCGTCGCCGCCGCAATGCCCAACGCGTCGAGCCCTATCATCCGCGCCGCGCCTTCAGACGCCGGTCGAGCAACAACAGGCGGACACCATGGATCAGCAGCGCCGCGATCGCGCTCGGGATCGCCCATAGCGCGACGTGTAGCGGCGCGACGACGATCCCCTCCTGCTCCAGGATGGCGCGGATTAGCAGGATGGATCCGATCGCGATGAACACATCCTCGCCGAAGAACACGCCGATATTGTCGACCGCGGCGGCATGGGCACGGATATGGTCGCGGGTATCGGGGTCGAGCAAAGTTCCATCGCGTTCCTCCGCCCCTTCCGCCATCGGCGCGATGATCGGCCGCACCATCTGCACATGTCCGCCCAGCGAGGTCAGGCCCAGCGCGGCGGTGATCTGGCGCAGCATGAAATAGCCGATCAGCACGCGCCCGGTCGTCGCCCCGCGCAGCCTTCGCACGATGTCGCGAGCCCGCTCCCGCAGCCCTGCGCGCTCAAGCAGCCCGATCGTCGGCAGCGCGAGCCAGGCGACCGCCATGAAGCGGCTCGACACGAACGCCTTGCCGATCATCGCGATTACCTCGACCGGACCGAAACCCGCCGCCGCCGCGCTGGCAAAAGCCGCGACGGTGACGACCAGCAAGGGGTTCACGCCCAGCGCAAAACCGATGATGATGATCGCGATACCCGACAGGACCAGCATGGCGGCGCGTCCTACAGCGTCGCGGCGGCGCGGGCCGCCTGGTTATACTGGCCCGACAGGCGCCGCAGCAGATCGGCGGCCTCCGACAGGGCGGCCGCATCGGGGCCATCGGCCTCGACCGCCTTGGACAAGATACGCTCGCGAATGTCGCGATAGCCCGCGCAGAATTCTCGCCCCGCCTCGGTCGCGACGAGCAGCTTTTCCTTGCCCTCCCGCCGCGTCGCGATCAGCCCTGCCTTTTCCAGCTTGCGCACGGCATAGGTGACGAGATGCGTGTCCTCTATGTCGAGGACCAGGGCGATGTCCGCGATCCGTTTGGGCCGGTCGCGATGGCGGACGGTGTGGAGGATCAGGACCTCGATCGGGGTCAGCGACAATCCGGTCGCGGCGGCACAGCGCGTCATCCAGCGCTGATAGGCCGCCGCCGCCAGGGTCAGGCTGAACTCCAGTTCCGACAGCGCCGGTGCCGAGCCGTCGGCGAGATGCGCCGAGGAAACGATCGCGCGCCTGCCAGTCGTCATACGGCCCTCCTTGATGCTGGGGAGGATCGCGGTAGCGCATCCCACTGTCAATATGATACATACGATTCATCGATAATTTAGACACAAGGTGTTGGCGGATGGCGCGCTGGTCGTTCTGGGTCGATCGTGGGGGGACCTTCACCGACATCGTCGCGCGTGCGCCGGACGGGACGCTGACCACCGCCAAGCTGCTCAGCGAAAACCCGGAACGCTATGCCGACGCCGCCGTGGCGGGCATCCGCCAACTCCTCGGCCTATCCGATGACGCCCCCTTGCCCGCCCATTCCGTCGCGGAGGTCAAGATGGGCACCACCGTCGCGACCAACGCCCTGCTGGAACGCAAGGGGACGCGCACGCTGCTCGTGGTCGATCGGGGCTTTGCCGACCTGCTCGCCATCGGCAACCAGGCGCGCCCGCGTCTGTTCGATCTGGCCATCCGCCTGCCCCGGCCGCTTTATGATGGCGTGATCGAAATTGGCGGCCGGATCGACCGGGACGGCCGGACGGTGACGCCGTTGGACGAAGCGGAGGTCGCCGCGCTGCTCGCCGCCAGGCATGATGAAGGCTATGATGCGGTCGCCATCGCCCTCACCCATGCCTGGGCCCACCCTGCCACCGAGCAACGCGTGGCCGCCCTCGCCCGTGCCGCCGGCTTTGCGCAGGTTTCGGCCAGCCATGCGGTCAGTCCGCTGATCGGTCTGGTGGCACGCGGGCGGACGAGCGTGGTCGATGCCTATTTGTCGCCCGTCCTGCGCCGCTATGTCGACCGGGTCGCGAACGCGCTGGACGGCGTGCCGCTGCACTTCATGCAGTCGAACGGCGGACTGGCCGAGGCATCGGTGTTTCAGGGCAAGGACGCGATCCTGTCCGGCCCGGCGGGGGGCGTGGTGGCAGCGGCGCGAACGGCGGAAGCCGCCGGGATCGAGCGGGTGATCGGGTTCGACATGGGCGGCACCTCGACCGATGTCGCGCTCTATGCCGGACGGTTCGAGCGGGTGCTGGATGCCGAAATCGCCGGGGTGGAGATGCGCGTGCCGATGATGGCGATCGAGACGGTCGCGGCGGGGGGCGGGTCGATCCTCCATTATGACGGCGCCCGCTTTCGGGTAGGCCCCGACAGCGCCGGCGCCAATCCCGGCCCTGCCTGTTACCGGCGCGGTGGCCCCCTGACCGTCACCGATGCCAATGTTCTGGTCGGCAAGATCCAGCCCGATCACTTCCCCGCCGTGTTCGGGCCAAACGGCGATCAGCGCCTCGATCCCGAGGCATCGGCACGCGGCTTCAGCGAGTTGGCCGTCGCGACCGGCATGGACGATCCGCGCCGGGTGGCCGAGGGCTTTTTGGAGGTGGCCGTCGCGCATATGGCGGCGGCAATCAAACGCGTCGCGCTGGAGCGGGGTGAGGACGTCGCCAGCTTCGCCTTGCAATGTTTCGGGGGGGCGGGCGGCCAGCATGCCTGTCGCGTCGCCGAACTGCTGGGGATGAGCCGGGTGCTGATCCATCCATTGGCGGGCGTACTCTCGGCTTATGGGATGGGCTTGGCCGACCGGGTCGCGATCCGACAGCGGTCGGTCGAGCGACCCTTGGGAGAACCCCTGGACGCGGTCGCCGCTGAACTGGGAGACGCAGCCGCCGCGGAGGTCGGCGCGGACGCACGGCGGGTCGCCACCGCCAATCTGCGCTATGCGGGCACCGATACCGCGTTGGGCGTCGACCTGGCCGATCCAGCGACGATGCGCACCGCCTTCGAGGCGGCGCACCGCGCGCGATTCGGCTTCATCAGTCCCGATCGCGCCATCATGATCGAAACGCTGGTGGTCGAGGCGATCCTGCCCGGCGAGCCCGTCTCGCCGCCGCCGCTGCCGCCTCGCGAGGGGCCGATGACTGCCCCGCTTGCCGTGGCGAAGGTCTGGACCGGCGGGGCCGAGCACGAAACCCCGATCCATGATCGCACGCAGCTGCGGTCCGGCGACCGCATCACCGGCCCCGCGCTGATCCGCGAGGCGATCGCGACGACCATGGTGGAGCCGGACTGGACGCTCGAAGTCGGCTCGGGCGGGGAATTGTTGCTGACCCATGACCGCGCAACCGCCCGGACCGCGTCCGATCCGGCGATCGTCGATCCGGTTCGGCTGGAGCTGTTCAACACACAGTTCATGGGCATTGCCGAGCGGATGGGGGTCGTCCTCCGCAACACCTCGGTCAGCGTCAATATGAAGGAGCGGCTGGACTTTTCCTGTGCGCTGTTCGACGCCTCGGGCCGGCTGATCGCCAATGCCCCACATGTGCCCGTCCATCTAGGCGCGATGGGCGAGAGCGTGCGCGCGGTGCTCGCCAGTCGCGGTGCGACGCTCAAGCCCGGCGATGCGGTGGCGCTCAACAATCCGTTCAACGGCGGCACCCATCTTCCCGACGTCACCGTCATATCGCCGGTCTTCGGCGAAGACGGCACCATTCGCTTCTTCGTGGCCAATCGCGGCCATCACGCCGATATCGGCGGGTTGACGCCGGGATCGACCCCGCCCCATTCCCGGACGCTGGAGGACGAGGGGGTGGTCATCGACGACTTCCTGCTGGTCGATGGCGGCGAATTGCGGGAGCAGGCGTTCCGCGACCTGCTCGACCAGGCCCGCTATCCGGCACGCAGCCCGGATACCAATGTCGCCGACATCAAGGCACAGCTCGCCGCCAACGCCACCGGCATTGCGGAGTTGAACGCCATGGTCGCGACGCAGGGCTGGCCCATTGTCCACGCCTATATGGGCCATGTCATGGCGCACGCCGAGGAGAGCATTCGCCAAGTGTTGAGCCGTCTGCGGGACGGGGCGTTCGACTATGCGATGGACGACGGCACGCCGTTGAAGGTGAAGGTCCGTATCGACCACTCCGCGCGGGCCGCCACGATCGACTTCACCGGCACCGGTCCCGCCAGCACGGGCAATTTCAACGCGCCGCCCGCCGTCACGCGCGCGGTGGTGCTCTATGCCTTTCGTTGTCTGGTAGGGACGGATCTGCCGCTCAACGAAGGCTGCCTCGCACCGCTGACGATCGTCATTCCCGACGGGTCGTTCCTGTCGCCACCGCCCGGCAGTGCGGTCGTCGCGGGCAATACAGAGGTCAGCCAGGCAGCCTGCAACGCATTATTGGGGGCTCTGGGCGCGTCCGCCGCTGCGCAAGGGACGATGAACAACTTCCTGTTCGGCAATGCCCGCCACCAATATTACGAGACCATTTGCGGCGGCGCCGGCGCCGGGCCCGATTTCGACGGTGCCTGTGCCGTGCATACGCATATGACCAACACGCGGATCACCGATCCCGAGATATTGGAACTCCGCTATCCCGTCCGGCTCGACCGCTTCGCCATCCGGCGCGGATCGGGGGGCGACGGGCGACATCGTGGTGGCGACGGCGCGATCCGGGCGATCACCGCACTGGAGCCGATGACCGCCACGCTCGTCGCCTCGCGCCGCACCATCGCGCCCTTCGGCCTTGAGGGCGGCGGAGACGGCGCGGCTGGCACCCAGCATGTCGAACGCGCCGATGGCCGCCGCGAGCCGATGACGGGGACCGATCAGGTCGAACTTAAACCGGGTGACCGGATCGTGATCGAGACCCCGGGGGGCGGCGGCTATGGCCCGGCCCGGGGGTGATCGATCCCGCTAGTCGTGACGCAGCGCCCAGGCCGGGGTGGCTCGGCTGGCGCGCAGGGCCTGGCTCAGTATGGTCAGGACCGCGATGAAGATCGCCACTCCACTCGCCCCGATGAAATAGAGCGGTGACAAGGTGACGGCATCCCCGAACCCGGCCAGCCATGTTCGCATCGCCCCATAGGCCAGCGGCCAGGCGAGCAGATTGGCTATCAGGATCGGGCGCAGGAATTGGTGGACCAACAGGCGCACGATGTCCGCAGACGATGCGCCAAGCGTCTTGCGAATCCCGATCTCCTTGACCCGCCGCGCTGTGTTGAAGGAAGCGAGACCCCACAACCCAAAACAGGCAATCAGCAGCGCCATGGCCGCGCCGATGCCGAACAAACGGGCAGCCTGGTCATCAGCCTCGTAATATTGAGCCAGCCGCTGATCGGCGGTCAGCGCGACGAATGGAATCTGCGGAGCCATGCGGAGCCATGTCGCATGCACCGCATTCCGTATGTCCAAGGGGCTGCCCGTATAGCGGATCACGCCGATCGCCGAAGGCGGAACATCGCGATTATACTGATACAGCGTCACGGCATCGGGCGTGCGCGGTGAAGAGAAACGCAGCCGATCGATCACGCCGATGATCGTGCGCGGATTGGTTCGGCCGACTGTCTTGCCGACGGCCTCGGCCGGGCTGCGAAAGCCGAGCGCGGAGATTGCCGGACGATTGATGACAACATTGCGACCATCCTTCCACTTCGTCCAGTCGCTGGCGTCGTCACCGCCATGCGCTTCGTCGAAGACCCGCCCGGCCAGCAACTTCGGCGCATAGCTGCGAAAGAAATCCGGCCCGACGATCATGTTGCTGACCGTCAGGCCGGGTCGGCCCGGCAGGTCGATCACATCCAGATTGCTGTCGCCATCCCCCGGCCCCGCAGAGCCAGAGCCGACCGAGACGACCCCCGGCAGGCGACGAAGTGCTGCCAGGATGGGGCGCGTCTGATCGGGGAACATACGCTTGTCCGCCATAGACGGCAGGATCATCAGCCCCTCGCGCCGGAAACCCAGATCGGATCGCCGGACATGGATCGTCTGCGCAATCAGCACGGTCGTGGCGATCATGAAAGCGATCGCCACCCCGAACTGGATCACTACCAGAATCTCTCGACTGCGGGTGCCTGCCCGCCCCCCTCCCGGAGCCCGTGCCGATGCCAGAACGGCGGCGGCGGGAAAGCGGGACAGCAGAATGGCCGGATAAAAGCCCGCCAATCCTCCAACGATCACCACCAGCGCCACCAAAATCGGCAGTGCAAGCGCGTAGGGAAAAGTCAGCGACAATCCGCCCGCTGCATTGATCATCGGCAGGCTGACTTCCGTCAGGATCATGCCAATCAGCGCGGCTACCGCCACCATCGACACCGCCTCACCCATGAACTGGCGGAACAGCATGGCCCGATGCGCACCCAGCACTTTGCGCATCGCTACCTCGCGCGCACGCCGCCCCGCCTGTGCGGTCGCAAGGTTCACGTAATTGATGATCGCGATCAGCAGAGTCAGGATACCCACAAGTCCCAATGTCACCACCGTAAGGGCGCGCGCGCCGACCTCCGCCCCGCCCGGCGGCTGCAAATGCACCTGCCTGATGGGAAGCAGCGGCAGGGAAAGCACCTTTGCGGGCTCGGGACCCAGATCCTGCCCGGCATGACGGCGGATGAATGCGGGAATTTCTGCCGCAAAGGCCTTGGCGCTTTGGTCGTCGGGAAAGCGCAGGAAGGTTGCCACATCGACCATGCCCCATTTGTACCAGGCCCATTGCGCCGGCGGCGGCCTGCGCGGGACCGGGATCAGGATGGAGATATGTAGATCACTATTTGCGGGCAAATCCTCGAAAATGCCAGCAACGCGATAGGTTTCGGGGGCATCGACGGCAATGGTCAACGTCTGTCCGATCGGATCGGCATCGCCGAACAGTCTTTGTGCCTCGCTGCGGCTCAGCAGCGCACCGGATGGATCGGCTAGTGCTCGCCGACCCTCGCCCCGCACCATAGGAAGGTCGAAGACGTCGAAAAAGGACGGATCAACCTGCGCCACATCGGCAGAGATCGCCTCGCCCTGCCGTACGATGCTGCCCCCCCGCTTTCCACCACGTATGCGCGTGCCGACCAGCGAGGGAAAATCGCCCCGCATCTGTTCGAGCATCCCCGCCATGGTACCGGGATAGGCACCGTTGAACGGGCTGCCCGGCAAATGGATTTCGGTCTGGATCAGGTAGATTTGGTCATGATGCGGCACCCATCGCTCAAAACTCGTCTCGAACCGAACATAGAGGCCCAGCACCAGGAACACCGCGATCCCCAGCGCGAGACCGCCGATGTTGAGCGCAGCATAGAGTTTGTGGCGGGTCAGCGAACGATAGAGCGACAGAAGCGCAAAGCTGTTCATGCGGGGCGTCTTCCTTCTTCGGTCGCGCGCTGAGTGCTGCCAATATGCGGAGACCCATATCGGTTAGGCGGCACTTGCGCGGATCGCCTGTTCAGTCATCATGGTCCGACTGTCCCTGTCCAGCGGTGGAAATACCAACGCGTTATGATTAAAGACTTATATTCAACGGACCGTCCGGACGGCGGAGCAGGTTCGAACAATATGTCCGCCGATGGACAGTTGGCGGACGTGTCAAGCGCGTGGAATATCCTGTTGATCGAGGACGATCCGGTCGTCGCGAGGACCACGGATATCCTGTTTCGGCTGGCCGGACACCAGATCGACATTGCAAGCGGCCCTGATGAGGCTTATTCGCGGCTCGCGCGGCGGCGCTATGACGCGATCCTGCTCGATATGAACTTCACCGCCGGCCGTTCCAACGGCGAGGAAGGACTGGCCTGTATCGCGCGGATCATGGCGGACGATCCGGGGGCCCGTATCATCGTCATCACCGCACATAGCGGCATCCGCATCGCCGTCGCAGCGATGCAGGCGGGTGCGCGCGACTTCCTGATGAAGCCGTGGCGTAAGGACGATCTCCTCGCCAAATGCGCTGCCGTCATCGGCCAGCGCTCGGCCGGGGGAAGGATGTCTCCACCCCGCGCCGGTGGCAGTGGCGGCGGCAATATCCTGTTGGGCGACTCGCCCGCGATCAACGCGGTACGGGCGATGATCCACCGGGTCGGCCCGACCGTCGCCAATATCTGCGTCACCGGACGGTCGGGATCGGGCCGGACGCTGGCGGCGATGGCGGTCCATGCTGCATCGGGTGATGCCGCGATGCCGCCGGTTCGCATCGATCTGCGCGACGGGGAGCAGTGGCGGTTGCTCGACGATGCGCACGGCACCGTGTTTCTGCGGCATCCCGATCGGCTCGATATGGTGGCGCAGGCGCGCCTGCTCGATCGGCTGTTGCCGGGGTTGCGCTGTATCAGCGTGGCGGACGACGTAGCATCGCTGTCGCCCGCACTGCGCCGGCGCCTGTGCACCCTGGAGATCGCGGTGCCACCGCTATCCGCACGACGCGAGGATGCGGTGATCCTCGCCCGGCACTTCGCGCAAATCGCTGGGGAAAGCTATGGTCGTGCCGCCGCCCGGTTGACGCCCGCCGCCGAGGCGATCGTCACCGCGACCGACTGGCCCGACGAGGTGCGCGGTCTGGCCGCGGCGATCGAACGGGCGGTGTTGCTGTCCGATGACGGGATGGTGGACGCCGCGGCGATCCGACCCGCGATGACCGCCTCGGCCACCGCCGAACCGGGGGGCGCCGCGCCCTTCCGTCTGGACGATGCGGAAAAGCTGATGATCGTCGCCGCGCTGAAGGAGCATCGTCACAATGTCTCGCGCGCCGCCGCCGCATTGGGGATCAGTCGGGGCACCCTGTACCGGCGTATGGCGCAACATGGGCTCTAGGGCCGAGCGGTCTTCGGTCGGGATCGGCCTGTTGCTCGCGATCGCCGGAGCCGTCATCGCACTGGCCTGGGCCCATGGCCTGTGGCTGGCGATGACCGGCGGGGCGCTGACCCTGGGCTGGTTGCTGCTGTTGAACCTGTCGAGGGTGCGACGTCCCATGGTCGTGCCCCCCGCCCCCATGATCGTGGACGAGCGAGAGGGGGCGGTTCACCGGATGCTGCTCGATGCTTCCCCCACGCCGCTCCTGTCGATCGACGGCGCGGCGGTGCGGGCCCTCAACCGAGCCGCCCGACGCCTGTTCGATACGGATGACCGGGTTCTCCCGCCCCCCGGCGCGCTTCTGGACGGGCAAGCCTCGCACCTTCGTCACGCCGGTCGTGCGTGGCGCGCCGACCGTGTCGATGTCGGCACGCAATCGGTCGTCGCGCTGATCGACGTGGAGAGCGAGGAGCAGACCGCCGAGGCAAGGGCCAGCGCGGAGATGATCCAGGTGCTGGGCCATGAGATGCTCAACGGCCTTGTCCCCATCGTCTCGCTGGCGGAGTGCGGGATCGCTGCGGTGGAGACGATGGACAGCGACCCGACGCTGTTACCCGAAATCCTGACGACCCTCGCTCGCCGGGCGGAGGGTTTGCAACGCTTCACCCAGGCCTATCGATCGCTCGCCCGCCTGCCCCCGCCGCTGAAACAGCCGATATGCATCAACGAGTTGATCGACGACCTGGCGCGGTTGTTCGCCAGCCGCTGGCCCGACGCCGTCCTCGCGATCGCGCTGCCGCCGGGCCTGCATGCCGCCGTCGATCGCGACCAGCTCAACCAGGCGATCTGGGCGCTGTTGCAGAACGCGGTCGAGGCGACCGACGCGGCAGGCATCGCAAAGCCCCATATGACGATCGCGGGCGACTGTCGCGAAGGCGCACTGACCATCGACGTCAGCGATAACGGCCCGGGCATAGCGCCGGAACAGGCCAGCGTGATCTTCCGCCCCTTTGCGACCACCAAGTCGACCGGAACCGGCATCGGGCTGACCCTCGCCCGGCAAATCGCACAGGGGCATGGCGGCACGCTCGATCTGCTGGCAACGGTGCCCGCGACCTTTCGCCTGCGCCTGCCGGGCGGGAGCATCTATCCGGCGGATTGATCCGGCAACGTCCTACCCCTTGCGACGACAGGTGTTCGCGACCACCATCTTGCCATATGGGCGGGCGATGAACGGTTCCCCTCGCCCGTCGGCCGCCATCATCGGCCCGCATGGTCCCATCGACCGTCGCGCTCCCTTGGTGTTGGCGATGCTGTTGCTCGTCTACATCTTCAACTTCGTCGACAGGCAGATACTGGCGATCCTGGCCGCACCGATCCAGCAGGAGCTGCGCCTGAGCGACGGGCAGATGGGGTTGCTAGGCGGCATCGCCTTCGCGCTTCTCTATTCGACCCTAGGGGTACCCCTCGCCTGGCTGGCCGATCGGACCAGCCGAAGCTGGGTCATCACGGGATCGCTGATTATTTGGAGCGGGTTCACCGCGCTATGCGGACTGGCGGGCGGCTTCTGGCAGATCTTCGTCGCCCGTCTGGGCGTCGGGATCGGGGAAGCGGGCGGTGTGGCTCCCTCCTACGCGGTCATCAGCGACCATTTCCCGCCCCATCGCCGCGCGCTGGCGCTGGCCATCTATTCGCTGGGCATTCCACTGGGATCGGCGGCGGGGGTGCTGGCCGGAGGCTATATCGCCGCGCGGGTGGATTGGCGCACCGCGTTCATCGCGGTCGGGCTGGCGGGCATTCTGATCGCCCCGCTGGTCCGCCACATCGTCCGCGACCGACCCTATGCCGCGCCGCCTGAGCCCTCAGCCGACGCCCCGCGCTTTGCCGACGTCGCACGGGCGCTGGCCGCCAAGCCGTCCTTCTGGCTGCTATCCTTCGGAGCGGCCAGCGGCTCGATGGTCGGATATGGACTCGCCTTCTGGCTGCCCAGCCTGTTGCGTCGAAGCTTCGGCCTGGACCTGGTCGGCACGTCACACTTCCTGGCCGCGATCCTGCTGATTGGAGGTATCACCGGAATCGTGGCGGGGGGTCTTCTGGCCGACCGGCTGGGCGCGCGAGACCGGGCATGGTTCGGCTATCTTCCCGCCATCGCCTATAGCCTCAGCATCCCCTTCTATGCGGGCGGCATCCACGGCGGCGATGTGCGGGTCGCCTTCGTCCTGTTCCTGCTGCCCCAGGCGCTGTCCCTGCTATGGCTAGGTCCGGTCGTATCGGCGGTACAGCATCTGGTGGCACCCGATGCCCGCGCGACCGCAGCCGCGCTGTTCCTGCTCATCAACAATCTGATCGGACTGGGCGGCGGCATCTATGCACTGGGCGCGCTGTCCGACGCGCTGACGCCCGTTTATGGCAACGACGCGCTGCGACATTCCATGCTGTACGCACTCGCCCTTTATGGCATCGCCGCGCTGCTGGTCGGCCTTGCGGGACCACGTCTGCGCCGGGATTGGGTCCGCTAAGCCTCCTGCCATCCCCCGCCCAGCGCCAGGAACAGCCGGACCTGGTCGGTCGACAGCCGGGACTCGGCGGCGGCCAGCGTCTGTTCGGCGCTGATCGCCGTACGTTGCGCATCCAGGACCGACAGAAAGCCGGTTCGCCCGGCCCGGAACAGCGTTTCGGCATCCTTGGCCGCCTTGCTTGCCTGGGCATTGGCATCGCGAAGCGCGGCGGTGCGGTCCAGATCGCGGGCATAGACGGTCAGCGCGCTCTCGGTTTCACGCAACGCGCCCAGGACCGTACCGTCGAAACGCGCATAGGCCTCGTCGCTCTCCGCCTGAGCCGCCGCGATACGGGCACGGACCCGCCCGCGATTGGGGAATTGCCAACTGATAAGCGGCCCGAGCGAGAATTTATAGGTGTCGCTGGACAAGGCCCGTTCGGCCAGGCCGACCGAACCGATCGATGCGCCGAGCGATATTTGCGGATAGAGCGCCGCCGTCGCCACGCCGATCCGCGCGGTGGCGGCGCGCAATTCCCATTCGGCGCGCCGCACATCGGGCCGACGCCGGAGCAGCGCGGCCCCGTCACCGATCGGTATGGGCTGTGTCAGGCGCGGCTCGGCGGCGCAGGCGGCCACCGTGCGGTCGAACTCGGCGGGCGGTCGTCCCGTCAACGTCGCCAGGCGATAGAGCGCCAGCCGCCGCGCCGCCTGCAACCCCGGCATGGTGGCCCGTACCTGCGCCTCCTGCGCCGCGGATCGGGTGGCGTCGAGCGAGATACCCCGGCCGCCACGCACCAGCCGCCGGGTCAGGGCAGTGGTGCGCGACTGCAACGCCAGCGCACGCTCCGCCACCCCGATTTCGCGCCCCGCCGAACAGGCATCGAGATAGGCTTGCGTCGTATCCGCGACCACCGTGACGCGCACCGCGTCATAGGCGGCATGGGTCGCGGCCAGATCGGCATTCGCCGCCTCGACCGCACGGCGGACCTGACCGACCAGATCGACCTGATAAGAAATTCCGGCGGTGGCCGAATAGACGAAGTTGCTGGGCAACGGCGCGCCGGGGAGCAATTCCTCCTCCGCCGAACGCTGGGCATAGCCGGGCGCGGCTTGGAGACTGGCTTGTGGTCGACGATCCTGCTCGACCAGATCGGCCGAGGCGTGTGCCCGCGCGATATTGGCGGCGGCGACACGCAGATCGGTATTCGCCGCCAGCGCCTGTTCCACCAACCGGTCGAGCATGGGGTCGCGATAGAGTTGCCACCAATGATCGGGCACGGGCTGAAGCGCCGCGAACGCCGCCTCCCCCCCGCCGACAAAGGGCGCGGTCGCGCTCGGCCTGTCGATCACCGCGGTCGATGGGCGATGATAGTTCGGCCCCACGGTCGAACAGGCGGCGAGCAGGCCGCTGGCCAGCAGCGCGGCGGAACGACGCAGCGTCATGCGTGCGCTCCCGCCTGTCGCGGCAGGATTTCGACGGTCGCGGTACGACCGACCACCAGCGTCTCTCCGGCGGGAAGGCGATCGATCGCCACGCGGACCGGGATACGCTGCGCCAGACGAACCCAGCTGAAGGTCGGGTTGACGTTGGCGAGCAGATTGGCACCCGCGCTCCGGTCGCGATCCTCGATGCCGCCGGCGATGCTCTGGACATGGCCGGTGATGTCGCGATCCTCGCCCATCAGGCGGACGCGCACGGGATCGCCGACATGGACGCGGGGGAGCTTGGTTTCCTCGAAATAGCCGATGATATGAAGCGAACCGCGATCGATGATCGCGAATTCCGGGTGGCCGGCGCTGGCATAGTCGCCTGGCCGCAGGTCGAGATTGCTGACCGTGCCGGCGACGCTCGCACGGACCTCGGTCCGGGCCAGATTGAGCCGTGCGGTGGCAAGTGCGACGCGAGCCTGTTCGAGCGCGGCGGCAAGCTGCTCGACCTTGGCATTGCCCTGCTCGCGGACTTCTCCGGCCACCAGATCGCCCAGCGCGCGATTGCGCTGCGCCTCTCGCCGCGCCTGGGCCAGCTGCGCGATCTCGGATGCGACGGCGGCTTCGGCCTGTGACACCGCCAGGCGGTAACGGGGCGTATCGACGCGGAACAACGGGGTGCCGACGCTCACCTGCTGATTGTCGTGCACCAGAACATCGGTGACGAGACCCGATACGTCGGGCGCGACCTGGACGATGTCGGCGCGGACCCGGCCATCGCGGGTCCAGGGCTCCGTCTCGTAATGCGCCCATAGGTGGCGCGCGGCGAACAGCGCCAGCGCCACCACGATCAGCGTCACGATGATGCGCGCCGCGACGCGCAGGGAGGGTTGCAGAGTCATAGGGGTTTCAACCGAAAAATGCCGAAGCGGAATTGCCGCCGGTGAGGAGGCCGGCGATCCCGGCCCAGAGGATGACGGTGAGCGCGACGTCGAACAGGCCGCGATGCCAGACGAAGCGGTAGAGACGCGCCTTGGCCAGCGCCCAGCCGATCAGTTCGGCCCCGACAAAGGCCAGGAAGGCCGCGATGAGCAGCGGATGGACGAACACGCCGAGCAGGTCGAGATCCCCCGTCATGCCGCCAGCCTCATGTTCGACCAGCCCGGCGCGGCAGGAAAGACATTGCGGCGCAGGCCGACCAGCGCCGCCAGACGTTCGGGGTCGCCCCCTTCACTGCGGCTTTCCTCGATCGCCCCGTCAATCGCATCTAGCAGATCGGCTGGCGGCGAAGGGTCACGTCCGTCCATCAATTGCCGGAACCAATATGCCAGCGAAGCCCGCAGAGCCTGTTGTTGCTCCCCCGGTGCGATCCGGGCCAGGCTAAGCCCGATCCGCAATTCGCGAAGGGCCGCCGTCGCGGCATCCTCGTCTTCCGCTTCCCCGACACGCCCCGCCAGCAAGCCTACCCGGTCGAGCATACGGCTCCGCCAGACCGGCAGTTGCGACGGACGCTCGACCAGCGCCGCCAGATCGCGCCACCCGGCGCGACGCAGACGACGGATCGCGGTGCCGGCCCCCATGCTGCGGACCAGCCGGGTCATCGTCATCGCGGCGACGATCCCGATCAGCTGCGCGACGTTGCTGTTAAAGAAGCTCGCCGCATCGACCGTGTATAGGTTGGTCAATGCCAGGCCGCTCGCAAAGCTGATCTGCATCGGCATCATCCGCCCATACCAGGACGGAACCGCCATCATCGCGCCCATCAGCAGCAATGGCGGAGCGAGAGCGAGGCAAAGCATGGCGAACCCATTGATCGCCGGCAGGATGGCGAACAGATAAACCGCGGCGAGCGGCACCGAAACCACCGTCCAGATCAGGAACCCCCGTTGCGCCGGCACCGGATCATCGAGCGTCGCGAAGAAGCAGCAGACCACCGCCGCGATCATCGCCGCCACCGCCCCTTCGGGCCAGCCGGTCGCGATCCAGACCCAGCAGCAGCCCATGGTGGTCAGGAACGTCGCGGCTGCCGACAGCAGGCCCAGCCCATAATCGCGATGCAATGGCCGCCCGCCGACATGGGCGACAACCGGACGCGGAGCCTCGGGATCCGCCACTGCCGCGACCAGCGCCCGCGTCGCACCCAGCGCGTCGACCAGCTCGTTAAGGCGGATGATGAGGTTGAGCACCAGCAAGCCTCGCCAATCCGCCGCCATCGGCGGTGTCGGGATGCGGGGCACATCCAAGGTGGGATCGAGCACCCATGCACGCACTTCCGCGACCGAAACCGACACATCGGTTGGCACCGCCCCCTCTGCCGAGAGGCTGCGAAGCCGGTCCTCCAATGCGGACACGAGCGGGATCAGCTGGACCAGTACATCCTGCAAACCCGTCAGCAGGCCGCGCGTCGGCCGGATGCGCGCGGTATCGAAGGGAATATGCGTCGCGGTGACGTGCAGGTCGGTGACATCCGCCGCGAGCCGACGCCGTTCGGGCGTGGTCCGCGCCGTCTCCTCGACGGCGAGTATGTCGGCAATCCAGCTTTCGGCATTGGCCAGGACGGCTTTGGCGCGCGCGCCATAGACGCCCGCGACGCTGCGCGGCCAGACCACCGAATGGATGATCGCCGCGCACGACACCCCGATCCCGATTTCCTGCACGCGAAGCACCGCCGTCTCGAAAATCCCATCCGGATGAAGGACCGAGGGAAAGCCGATCAGCGCGGCGGTATAGCCAGCCAGCATGAACACATAAGATCGCGGCGTCCGGTCGAGCAGCGAGACGAACTGACACCCCGCCACCCACAAAGCGAGCGCCAGGCTCAATAGAACCGGCGCGTTGACCAGGGCCGGGACCAGCAGCACGGTGACAAGGCCGCCGATCATCGTGCCGATAAGCCGGAACACCGCCTTGGATCGCACCGCGCCGCTCAGGGGCTGGCTGGTGATATAGACGGTGGCCATCGCCCAGAATGGCCGTTCCAGTCCCAGCGAAAAGGACACGAACAGCGCGAGCATCGCCGCCGCGAAGCAATTGGCCGAAAACACCGTCTCTCTAAGGCCGATGCGGGGCATGGCGATCATTCCCGCTCGTCACCAAAAACGGCATAAAGATGATCGAAGACGCGGGTCGCCGCGACCAGATCGGCGTCGTCCACCCCGGCGAACAGTTCCGCCCGGATCGTCGCGGTGCGCTCTTCCACTTCGGCGGCCACCGCGCGACCTTCCGCAGTCACGTGCAACAACCGCGCGCGCTTGTCGGTCAGGTCGACTCGCCGTTCGACCAGCCCCGCCCGCTCCAGCTGATCGAGCAACGGCACCACCGACGGCGCTTCGACCCCCAACTGGTCCGCGAGCACACCCTGCCGCATCCCATCTTCCGTCCGCCCTACGAGCATTACGGCCAGCGCCGCCGTATGAGACAGGGAAAGGCCCGCCAGCCCCTTGTCCAGGTGACGACGATACGCGCGCGCCATCGGAACGAGCCGAGCGGAGAAGTTGCGACGAAGGCTGGTGGAATCTAACACGGCATTTTAGATAGATGCCTATCTATTTATTTGCAACCGTTCATCCATACCCGTCTTCCTGACGCCCAAAGACGGCGGCACATGATCGAATAGCCCGGTACCTCACCCGGTCGACGGAAAGTGGGTTACGGCCTCGCCCGCGATAGGGTATCGATTGGTATGTCCTCACGCAGTCCTTCCGAAGCCGCCTTGTCGAGCGGGCCTGCCGGGCCCTGCCCGGCCGCGGTTTCGGGATCGCGGCTTCCCCTGTTCCTGCAGGGCGGCGGAGACTGTGCGGATCGCATCGGACGGTACGATTGGGCCAGCACGACGCTCGGGCCGATCGACGCATGGTCCGGCTGTCTTCGGACGGTGCTGGCGATGGTGCTCCGCTCGCCGGTACCCATGACGATGACGTGGGGCGACGACGGCGTCATGCTGTACAACGACGCCTATGCCGACATTCTGGGCGATCGGCATCCGCAACTGCTCGGATCCCGGATGGGGGATGGCTCGCCGGACGGGATCGCGTTCGACGATCGCGCCATGGCGGCATGCATGGCGGGGGAGACCGCGCAATATCGGGACCGGGAAGTCGTGCTGAACCGCAATGGTCGCCCGGAACCCGCCTGGTTTCATCTCGACTATTCGCCGGTCATCGATGACGCGGGAACGCCGGCCGGGGTGATCTGCATCGTCACCGAGACGACCGGGAGCGTCATTGCCGGGCGGCGTTCGTCCTTCCTGCTCAAGCTGGCCGACGACCTGCGCGCGCTGGAAGACCCGACCGCGATCATGGAGCTGGCGGCGGAACGGGTCGGCGGGCTGATGGGTGCGAGCCGCGTCTTCTATGCCGAGATCACGACGCAGGGGTGGATGACCGTCGAGCGCGACTATGCGCGCGGCGTGTCCTCGATCGTCGGGCGGCATTCGCTGGAAAGTTTTGGCCCGGACCTTTTGGCCGCCTATCGTGACGGCGCCCCGGTCGTGGTCCGCGACGTGGCGGGGGACGAACGGCTAAGCGACGGGGCTCGCGCCGGGCTTCAGGCGCGCGAGGTGGGCGCCTTCATCGACGTGGTGCTGTTCCAGGAAAGCGAGTGGGTCGGCCTGCTCGCCGTGCAGAATGCCACCGCCCGTATATGGAGTTCGGCCGAGGAGGACCTGGTCCAGGAGGTCGGCGAACGCGTCAAGGTCGCCATCGAACGTTGCCGCGCGGAGTCCGCCCTGCGCGAACTCAAGGGCACGCTGGAACAGCAGGTGATCGAGCGGACGGCCGACCTGCGACGCTATCATAATATCGTCGAGGCGACCTCTTCGCCCATCTGCGCCTTCGACACCGACTACCGCCTGATCGCCTTCAACCGTGCGCACCAAAGCGAATTCCGGCGCGTCAACGGGTTCGAAACACGGATTGGCGATGTCTTTCCCGACCAGTTCCAAGCCGATCAGGGCGCCACGATGCGCGCGTTGATGCAGCGTGCGTTGACCGGCGAGAGCTTCACCGTGACCGAAGCGTTCGGGCGTCCCGAGTTCGGGACACCCGCCTGGGAGATTTCCTACACCCCGCTGCGCGACGATACGGGACGGGTGATCGGCGCGTTCCATCAGGCGAACGACGTTTCCGCCGCGCTGGCGGCCCGGGCCGAACTCGAAATCGCGCAGGAGGCCCTGCGGCAGAGCCAGAAGGTCGAGGCGATGGGCAGCCTGACCGGCGGGGTCGCGCACGATTTCAACAATCTGCTGACGCCCATTATCGGCTCGCTCGACATGCTGATGCGCAAAGGTGTCGGCAACGCGCGGGAACGGCGGCTGATCGATGGCGCCTTGCAATCGGCGGAACGCGCCAAGACGCTGGTCCAGCGGCTGCTCGCCTTCGCCCGACGCCAACCGCTTCAGGCCATTGCGGTCGACATGGCCCTGCTTATCCATGGCATGGCCGACCTGATCGAGTCGACCGTTGGTCCTACGATCACGGTGAAGATCGATATCGACCCCGACTTGCCCCCTGCCCTGGCCGACGCCAATCAGCTGGAGATGGCGCTACTCAACCTGTCGGTGAATGCACGCGACGCGATGCCGGACGGCGGCGAGTTGATCGTCACGGCTCAGAAATGCGTGGTGGAGGCGCATGACGCCAGGGATATGTCCGCCGGTTCTTATGTCTGTCTGGGCGTACGGGACACCGGCATCGGCATGGACGAGGCGACCCGCCAACATGCGATCGAGCCCTTTTTCTCGACCAAGGGCGTTGGCAAGGGCACCGGCCTTGGCCTATCGATGGTGCACGGTCTTGCCGCCCAACTCGGTGGCGGCCTGACGATCGAGAGCGCGGCGGGCATCGGCACGCATATCGTCCTGTGGCTACCGCTCAGCGATCTGAAGGTGGAAGAGAAGCGACCGGCCGAGGATCGCGAGGCACTCAGGGTCCGCAATGGCGGTATCGTCCTGTTGGTGGACGATGAGGAGCTGGTTCGTCTCAGCACCGCCGACATGCTCGCGGATCTGGGATATGAGGTCGTCGAGGCCAGTTCCGCGCAGGAAGCGCTCGATCTCGTTCGGGGCGGGTTGCGGCCGAATTTCTTGGTCACCGATCATTTGATGCCGGGTGTCAGCGGCGCACAACTCGTCCGCGAATTGACGGCCCAGGTGCCGTTGCTCAAGGCACTGATCGTGTCGGGCTATGCCGAGACCCATGGGATCGACCCCAGCATGGCGCGGCTCAATAAGCCCTTCCGCAATGAGGAACTGGCGGCCAGCCTCTCCGCGCTCGAAACGCGGATGTCACCTCCCACCGCAGCCTAGGGCCACGGTCCCCGGCTGCAATCCCCTCAAACGGTAAGCCCGACGAAGATCGCCTCGGTCCGGCGGCGATCCTGTGCGGTTTCGAACGCCTCGTTGATCCGGTCCAGCGGGAAGCGATGGGTGATCAGTTCCTGCGTCTTGAGCAGACCGCGGGTCAGCAGGTCGAGAACTTCAAGCTGTTCCGCATGGATGTCGTGAAAGGCAAAGCTGGCGCTGGGGATCAGGGTGATCTCCGACATCTGGATGCGCTGCCATTCCAGCGGGATCGCGATCTCTCCCTCGTCGAAGCCGCCGACGATGACGATCCTTCCGCCGCGCCGGACCAGCCGCGTGGCGAGCGGCAGCGTTTCGGGCATCGACGTGCCGCCCGCGCATTCGAACACGATGTCCGCTCCGCGTCCGTCGCTCATCGCCCGGATCGCGGCTTCGGGATCCTCTTCTTCCGAATGGACGATCCGGTCGGCGCCCAGCCGGTCGGCCAGCGCCAACGCATGGGGCAGCGTGTCGATGATCATGACCTTCGCACCGCTCGCCTTGGCGAGCATCAATTGGCCCAGACCGATCGGCCCTGCCCCGATGATCGCCACCCGCGCTCCGATCGTCAGCCCCGACAGATGCTGGGCGTGAAGCCCCACGGCATAGGTGTCGAGCAGCGAGGCGTCGTCGTAACCGACGCTGTCGGGCAGCTTGTGGAACTTGTGCTGCGGTCCGACGACATACTCGGCATAGGCGCGCGAGACGCTGGCCCGGCGGGTAGGATAAAGGTCCGGGCAGCGATTATATTGCTGGACGCGGCACCATTCGCATTGCCCGCAGCCCAGCACGGACTCGATCAGCACCCGATCGCCCACTGCCACCCGGTCGACAGCAGCCCCTATTTCGACCACATCCCCCGCCAGCTCATGGCCCATGATGCAGCAATGGAGTTCCTCCTCCGCCTTCTCCCAATGGCGCAGGTCGGTGCCGCAAATCCCCGCCATACGCACCCGGGCCTTCACCCAGTCGTCGGCGGGCAGACTCGGTTCCTCCACCTCGGCTATCTCGAAACGCCCATCGGCGGTCTTGCGCGCGGCTTTCATGACGATACTCCTTCGGCAATCGGAATGACGTGAAGCCCCGCTCGACCGAGCGGGATCGTGCCCTTGCGGAGGCGGTCGAGCAGTTCGGCCCCGTCGCGACGCCCGGCATCCCAGCGCTGCCGCACCGACAGGCCCGAAAAATCCATCGCCTTGCCCGCGACCTCCCGCTGTTGATCGGCATAGGTCAGATGGGCGAGCGTCACCCCATGCTGGCCGAGTGTCGGATCACGGTCATAACGATCCTGCCAGCGCGCGATCGTCCGCTGCGACTGGGCGGCAAATGCCAGGTCCTGCGCCCGTGCGATCATGTGTCCAAGCGTCCTGTCCCGCGAACCCGATAGCGGCATCAGGTCGAGCGCGATGCACAGCAGCGGCTTATCGCCAGGCTCGGCAAGCACCGGGTCGAGCGGCAGATTGGCCGATAGCCCGCCATCGACATAGGTCACCCCTTCGATCGCCACCGGTGGAAAGGCGGGCGGCATGGCGGCGCTCGCGCGAATATGGTCCGGTCCGATCACGTCGCGCCGCGTGTCGAACACCACCTCCCGGCCGGTGTCGACCGTCACGGCCTGGACCGTGAAGCGGACCTCGCCGCGATTCACCTCATCGAAATCGACCAGGCTTTGCAGCGTCCTCCCCAGTGGGGCGGTGTCATAGAGCGCCGGTTCACCACGAACGGCCAGCGCGCTGCCGAGCGGCGCGAACATACCGCTCCGCCCGGCGAGCATCGTCGCCATCGCTTCTCCGCTTCGCCGCCAGGTTTCGAAGGTCTCTCCATAGCCAAGCGATGGGACCCGATCCGGTCGCCAGAGCGCCCGCAGCCGGTCGAGCCGATCGGCAAGCCGATTGCCCGCCAGGATCGCGCCATTGGTGGCACCGGCAGACGTCCCGATGATCCAGTCGGGCGAAACGCTGCCTTCCTCCAAAGCCTCGTAGACGCCCGCCTGATAGCCGCCAAGGGCATTGCCCCCGGCCAGTACCAGGGCGACCCGGCAATCCGGCAACGTCGTCATATGACAGGGACTTTCGGCGGGGTTGGGCGGGTCATGGGCATTGAAGGTGCAAACCGATCAGCACGCGAAAGGTGGCATTGACGGCCCCATCATATCCAGCATTCTCAATGATATAGATCAGCGGTTGCTGGCCGGGGGCGCAACCCGCGTCGCGCATGGCACGTTGTGGTGTCCCGATGTCGCTCTTGCCCCAACCCGAGTTGACCGCCGCCGATCAGCAGCGTGGACTGCGGCTGTTGATCGTAGAGGCGTGTTTTTCCGGCGGCACGGCAGCGCTCACCAGCGGAGTGATCCTGACCGCCTTCGCTCTGCATCTCGGCGCGTCGAACGTGATGGTCGGCCTCCTCGCCGCCATGCCGTTTCTGGCCCAACTGCTGCAGCTCCCCGCCATCCAGCTGGTCGAGCGATGGCGGCGGCGCAAGCAGATCGCGGTCGTCACCAGCCTGATCGGGCGGACGATGCTGGCGGTGATGGCGGTGCTGGCCTTTTCCAGTGGTACCATCGCACTCCTGGTCTTTCTGGCGGCACAGATGCTGCTCTGCGGACTGGGCGCAGTGGGCAGTTGCGCCTGGAATGCCTGGATGCGCGACCTGGCGCCGCAGGAGCGATTGGGCGAGGTCTTCGCCAAGCGCACGATCTGGCTGACGGTCATCAGCCTGGCGCTGGGCCTTGCCGCCGCCTTGGCGCTGGATCGGACGCAGGCGGGATCGACGGCGCGCGATATGGTGTTCGGCGCGATGTTCGCTGCCGGATGCGTGACCGGCCTCATCAGCGCGCGGATCGTTGCCAAGATGCCCGAGCCGCTGATGCCGCCCGCCCAGGGGACGGTGGACCTTCGCGCCCTGTTGAGCCAACCGCTCAGCGATCCCAATTTCCGCCGTCTGCTGGTGTTCGTCGCAAGCTGGCAGTTCGCGATCAATCTGGCGACGCCCTTCTTCACCGTATTCATCGTCCGCCAGTTGCACTTTGCGGTCAGCTTCGTGCTGCTGCTCAGCGTCGCAAGCCAGATCGCCAATATCCTGGCCCTGCGGCTCTGGGGACGGCTGAGCGACCGTTTCGCGAACAAGTCGGTGCTGGCGGTCTGCGCGCCCGCCTATATCGTGGCGATCGTCGCGATGGTCGGCGCGTCGCAACTGGACGATCGCACCATCGTCGCGCTTTGGCTGATCGCGTTGCACCTGATCATGGGGGCGACCATTGCCGGCGTGACCCTGTCGAGCACCAATATCGCGCTCAAACTGTCGCCCAAGGGGTCTGCGACCGCTTATGTGGCGACCCATGCGATCACCACCGCGCTGGCCGCGGGGATCGCGCCGATCCTGGGTGGCTTGCTCGCGCAGTTCTTCGCCGCCCGCCAGTTCGAGCTGCTCGCGCGCTGGCGCAGCCCCAATGGCGTCTTCACCCTGCCCGTCACGCTGACCGCCTGGGATTTCTACTTTCTGATCGCCGGACTGATCGGCACCTATGCCATTCATCGCCTGTCATTGGTCCGCGAGGTGGGGGAGATCGACCGCCGGGCGATGGTCGGACAATTGTTCAACGAGACGCGCCGGACGATCCGCAACATTTCCTCCGTCGCCGGAATGCGTGCGGCGACCGACCTGCTCGGCGCTCTTTTGCGCGACGCGCGGCTGCGTATCCGGCTCAAACGGGCGCAGCAGGCGCGAGGGATGTGAATGCACTGACTCAGGTTACCAACCTTCTGTTTTGTAACGACATTGCTGGAACTCCAGCGCTTTTCGGCCGGTTTCTCGACCACCCTTTTCCCTTGTCGGAGTGGTCCCATGCCCCGAACGGCAACCGCCGAGACGCCGCCGCCGATCAGCCCCCATCTGCTCGAGTTGCGCGAAATGCTTCGCGACGCCCCCAAGCCGCTCGGTCAGTTCGCCGTCGGCGAGTTGACGGTCGAGATGCAGCGGACCGCGGACTCCATGTTCGCGATCATCCGGCGCGAAGGGCGCGGCGGCCTGGCGGTACGCACCGCCTTTCTGCCGACTTCTTTCGAATGCCATGCGGAAGAGGCCGGACCGGGCGAAGCGGCCCGATTTCGTCTGACCAGCGCGATGGGCGAGCACATCGTGACCTGTGTGGCGGACCCCAACGCGGTCGAGCGGGTTCGGATTATCACCCGCTTCACCCCTGCCCAGCCCACTATCCTGCCCTTCGCCCCGCGCGACCTCTATCCGCTGGGCAGCGGCGACGATCCCCTGAATGCTGTCGGACAGGTCGAGGCCTCTCAGCGTGGGCTGAACACCGGGTTGCTCTATTTCCGGATCGAGGAACCGGCGTTCGGCAATGTCCTCTATATCCAGAACCTGACCGCCTCGAACGACTATTTCCGCGCGACCGGCACCGTGCCGCGCGAAGTGGTGGCAGGGGCGTGGCCCGAACTCGGCTATGCGCTGCCCGTCCCCGATCCCAAGTCCGACCCGGCCGAGGTGGCGCTGGAACCGGGGAAGACCATCACCCTGTCGGACGTGATCCTGGTCTTCCGTCACGAGGCCCCGCCGCACGAGCGGGAGTCCGCACGCCAGTTCATCCAGATGCTGGACAATGCCTATGACCTACTCGATCCGCCGCCGGTCGCGTATCGCGACTGGATCGACCGCGCCGAGCGCACGCTACGCGATCTGGAGAATGCTCCCGAGGCGACGATCCGCCATTATGGTCACCGTTACATCCACCCCTATACCGGTGCCGAATATCCCGACATCATGGTCCAGATGACGGTAATCGCCTCGCTGCACCAATGGGGGCGCTGGCGGGGAGAAGCAGTGCCTCTCGAGGCCGAACTGAAGGCGGGTCTGTCGCGCTTCTACGACGACAAGCTGGGGACCTTGCGGCGTTACCTGCCCAATGTCGGGGAGGACAAGGATGCCGATGCGGTCGATAGCTGGTATCTCTATCACCCGCTGCTCAATCTCGGCGGACTGGCATTGCTCGGCGACGACAAGGCACGCGAGCTGTTCCTGAAATCGCTCGACTATGGCGTGAAGGCCGCGCGCCATCTCGAATATCGCTGGCCGATCCAATATGACGTGACCGACTTCTCCGTCATTACCGAGGCTGCGCCGGTCGACGGACGCGGACAGACCGATGTGGGTGGCGTCTATGCCTGGGTCATGCTGCTGGCGTTCGAGGTCACCGACGAAAAGACCTATCTGGACGAGGCACGCGCGGCGATCGACGCCACCATCGGCCTGCGGTTCAACATCAATTACCAGGCCAATCTGACCGCCTGGGGCGCGGCCGCCTGTATGCGGCTGTGGCGGATCACCAATCGCGACGTCTATCGCGAGCAGAGTTACGTCTATCTCGCCAGCTTCCTGCACAATGCGGTGATTTGGGACAGCCACATCGGCCATGCCGCGTCCTACGAGACGTTCATGGCGGTCACCTGTCTCCAGGATGCGCCCTATATGGCGTTGTACGAGTGTTTCGACAGCGTCCTGGCGTTCGAGCAATATCTCAATGACGGCGGCCCCGACCTGGAGCCCGGGGCGCGGATGCTGGTCGACGAATATTGCCGCTATGCGCTGTCGCGGGCCTGGTTCTACTATCCCGACGCGCTGCCCGCCGAGGCCATCGCCGAGGAACAGCGCGAGGCGAACGGGCATATCGATCGCGCCCTCTCCTTTCCCGTCGAGGACCTCTATCCCGACGGGCAACCCGCCGGACAGGTGGGGCAAGAGGTCTATGGCGCGGGCGCCGCCTTCATCTTCGCATCGCGGGCGTTCCACCATGTCGAGGGCGCGCCGTTTCACCTGTACTGCGACATGCTGGTCGGCACCGTGGAGCGGATCGGGGATCGAACCCTGTCCATCATGCTCGACGGCGGGGAAACACGCATCGCCAATCTCCGTCTCGTCCGGCTGAAGCGTCGCAAGCTGACCGACAGCAAGCTCAGCACCGCCAGCGGCGACATCATCGCGCCCGATGCGACCGACCCCGACCGCATCGATTACCGCGTCCCCGCACAGGGACGCCTGATCCTAACCTGGGAATGACCATGACCGACAGCCGCCATACCAGCCTATCGGGCAAACGCATCCTCCTGACCGGCGGAACCACCGGCATCGGCCGCGCCACCTTATCGATGCTGGCGGCGGAAGGCGCGCGCGTCCTGACCTTCGGGCGACATCAGAACGCGCTGGACGCGGCGCTATCAGACATTGATGGCGACGTGACCGGGATCGCGGAGGATGCCGCGACGGCGCAGGGGATCGAGCGCGTCTTCGACGCCGTCGACGAACATCTGGGCGGCATCGACATGCTCGTGGCCTGCGCCGCCCTGGGGGCCCATCCGATCCACGAGATGGCGGACGAGGAGTGGCGCTATGTCATCGATGCCAATCTGACCGGCTATCTGGCCTGCGCTCGCGGTGCCATCCTGCGCATGGAAGGCCAGGGCGGCGGCCATCTGCTGTTCGTTGGATCGATCAGCGCGGAGATCAAGGCGGCGGGCGAGAGCGTCTATGCCGCGACCAAGGCGGGCATTCAGGCCTTTGCGGAAACGCTGCGCAAAGAGGTGGCTGAGAAAGGCATTCGGGTCAGCGTGATCCAGCCCGGCTCGATCGATACCGAGATGCAGGAATGCAGCGACGAGGAAAAAATGGCCGCCGTGGCCGAGGGCCGGATGCTTCCGGCCGAGGATGTCGCGGAGACGATCCTGTTCATCCTCACCCGTCCCGCCACCTGCGACATCGTCAATCTGCGGGTCGAGCCGCTGATCCAGAAGACCGCCTGAGGCGGCTATCGGGGCCTGCGAAGGGCCCCGAAAAGCGCCGCACCGAGCAACGCGGTTACTCTGCCCGAGAGTCGATGGCCGGACGCCCAGCCGCACCTCCGCCCGGTCGAGCGGCGCTTCACTTCTGCCCGCCGCCGGATCGGTTGGGGATGATTGTCGTCGCCTATGATATTCCAGTCTGATGCATCGACAGCAAGACGCCGGCCGCAAAGTCCATTATTCTAAAGCATTGGCGCGAAGTGGTGCTTCTCCATCTTGAGCGGACTTCCACCGTATTCGACCGCGCCCTTATGGTACAACGTGCCTTGATCGACTAAGTGCGGCACACTCTTCCGTCCCGGGCAGCGGCATGTGGAGCGAGGCCTATCCTCGGCGCTGTCTGTAGATCGTCGCACCAGAACGATTGCTCTTCTCGACAGACTTTCCCTAGCAATACAAGCCCGGCGGCGGTCCCCGTCATTTCTTGCAGGGCCTGGCGCTCGACGATGCCACGCGTCGGGGCCTCGCTCATGTCAATGGGGATCGCCTGACGTCTATGGTTCGGTAATTCCTATGGCCCGATCCGACAGAGCGACCGTAAGTCAGACCAGCCAGGCGAAAGCGCGACGAAGCCGTGCGGCGCCATGGGCCGCGAAGATGGCACCATGCGCGAAGACGACGCGTGCCGGATCGGTGGCGAGCAACGCCGTGACCGCTTCTTTGGCTTGACGACCGCCGAGGCGAATAGCCGCGCGTACATGAAGCCCGGTGGTTCCGTTGGTGGCCAAGGTCGCCCGCATCACCGCCGCCGTCACCGGGGGCAACTTGGACGGCTCCAGATTTTCGACCAGGTCGGCCAGAACCAGCGTCCGGCTCTCCGAGTGGAGAAACCACGCCTCTTCGAAGCCACCGCCACCGCGCACCACGCCCTGCCGGATCGTGTCGCCCCACGCCTGCGGGGCTTCGTCGCCCAGATCCGCATCGATCCGCACCCCCGCCTTCCGAACGGCAGGCCGATGACGAAGCACGGGCACGGCCCAGTTCGTCGCCTCGGGATAGGCGTCTTGCCAGGCCTTCAGGAACATCCAATGCGCCACGGTCGGCGCGACGAGGTGCTTGATTGGCCCCAGTGCCTCGACTGCCTGCCCCAGCGCGGGGCTATATGGCGTGGGGGAATGAAGCAGGAGGCCGCCATCGTCGAGACGGAGGATGGTCATGCGGATAGGCAATTTCATCCCCATCGCGCTGATCGGGCCGCCGTCGACGATCCAGACATTATCCACCAGCCGCTTGGGCATGTCGACCGGGGGATAGGCAATGGCCGATGCATCCGAGGCCGCGCCCCGCGTCAGCCACCATATGCCCGCCGTCCCAGTCCCGATCGCCGCGCCGAGCAGCAGCTTGCCGCGTCCCGACCATGCCTGTCTGTTCTGTGTCATGGCAGACCAGCGAAGCCATGGAACATAAGTTCCACCAAGCCCTTGTTTCTTATGACGTAAGGTCTTTTCCGGATGCCCATCCATGTGCCGCAGATCCGCTTTCCTGATCCTGACCGGACTTTTCTCGGCCGTTTTCGTGGCCCTGGGAGCAGCCTTCATCTGCCTGCCGGAGCCGGCGTCTGCATTCTATGGAATCCCAAGCCGCGATCCCGCCGCCCTGCTCTATGTCCGCGCCATCGGCTTTCGCGATCTGGCGGTATCGGCCTATCTGATGGGGCTGATGGCGTTGGGGCGGCTTCGGGCTTTGATCATCATACTTGCGGCCACGATCGTCATCCCGATCGGAGACATGGCGCTCCTGATCCTCTCGGGATCGGGCCGAGGGATCCATTATTTTCTGCACGGCGCCAGTCTGTTCTGCTTTGCCGCCCTGGCCTTATGGGGGCATCGGCTCGCCCGCTCATCGGCCTAGGCCGCGTTCCGGCAAATTGCGGATCGGAAAACCGTTTCGGATCCATCAAAAAGCAAAGCCGACCTACGTTATGGCAGGGAATGCCATTCGCTGCTCCAATGACTCGCCGGTGTCGAATCGGCGCCCAGTGGAGATAGGTCATGCCACTCACCAACTACCGGATCCTGGTCGTCGAGGACGAGTATATGCTCGCCCAGGGCCTTCGGTCCGAACTGGAAGATGCCGGTGCCGTCGTGATCGGCCCCGAGCCTTCGGTCGCGTGCGCGCTGACCTGCATCGCGCGGGAGGACCGGATCGACGCCGTGGTACTGGACGTCAATCTCGGCGGCGAGATGGCCTTTCCCGTGGCGGATGAATTGAGCGCCCGGCAAATCCCCTTCCTCTTCGCCAGCGGATATGGCGACGATGTCATCAAGAACCGCTATCCCGGCGTGGTCAACTGCGCCAAGCCCTTCGTCAGTCGACAATTGTTGCGTTCACTCAAAAGCATATTGCATTGATCTTTGCCGTTCGGAGCGGACGAAGATCGCACGGACGGCCAATGTTTTTCTTTGGCAACCAATTTGGATCATACGCGTCCCATCCCTTCAACGGGAAAAGGATGGATGATGGCGAGCACGGCAGTAGTAACGGGCGGCAGCGCGGGCATCGGCCTAGCGACGGCCGAGCGCCTGGCCAAGGCCGGATGGAACGTCGCGATCATTGCGCGGGATACGGCCCGGCTGGAAGAAGCCCGTGCCATGCTGGAGCAACATGGCGGGAAGGTTCTGGCGATCAGTGCCGACGTCGCTGACGCAGCCGCCATCGACGCCGCCGCCGACCGGATCGAACGCGAAATCGGCCCGATCCACGCCTGGGTCAACAACGCCATGTCGACGGTGGTCGCGCCCGCCGACCGGATCACCGCCAGCGAATATGAGCGGGTGACCGCGACCACCTATCTCAGCCAAGTCTATGGGACGCTCGCCGCGTTGCGGCATATGAAGCCGCGCCGGCGCGGCGCCATCATCCAGGTGTCGTCGGGTCTGGGCATTCGCGCGGTTCCACTTCAGGCGGCCTATTGCGCGGCCAAGTTCGCGGTATCGGGCTTCACCGACTCGCTGCGGTCCGAGCTGATCGGCGACAAGGTGCCGGTGACGCTCAGCGTCGTCTATCTGCCGGCCGTGAACACCCCGCAACCCGGATGGGCGCGCAACCACACCGGGCGCGAGCAGATACTGCCCGACCCCCTGTTCGATCCCCGCGTCTGCGCGGAGGCGATCGTCTCCGCCATCGAAAAGCCCCAGCGCGAAATCTGGGTCGGGCGATCGACCTTTCAGATGGCGGTCGCCCAGGCATTGGCGCCGGGCTTCGCCGATCGGCAGGCGAGCAGCTTTGCCGAGGATCAGTTGGGCGATCACGTCGGCGCAAAGACCGGCAATCTCGATGAACCGGTAAAGGGGCCCGCCCGTATCGACGGCGACTCGACCGATCGCGCCATCGACAACCGGCGCGAATTCTTCACCTCGCGGCAGCGTGACCTGCTCAAGCTGGGGATTGCGGGTGGCCTCGCAGGGGCCGGCGCGCTGGCCAGCCTGGGCGTGTCCCGCCTTCTTGCCCGCCCGAACCGCTGATCGACCGGAGGCGATAATGAACGACACGAGCGCACAGACCCGCCGCCGCGAGATCGCGACCGAGCATCTGCTGTTCAAGACGATGGAATATGTCGAGGCGCAGCATCCCGGTCTGCTCGACTTCCTCGAGGCCAGTCTGGACCATCTGGGCGATCCAGCACATGGCACGGACAAGGATGACGGGGCGGTTCGCGAAATTGCCCGCCGCATGATCGTCGGTGCCCGCCGCGAAGGCGGTTGAGCCGCGCGGATGGCGCTGCACTTCGTGGGCTTTCGCGGCGACGAATATGGCCGGGCCGTGCGGCTGTTCGGCGAACCGGACTTCATCCATATCGGCTGGGACAGCTGGGCCCGGCTGGAGGTAGTACCGGGCGATATGGCGGTGTTTGCGAGGGGAACGGCGGAAGACGCGCCGTCCCCCTACGGCTTCCCGGATATTCGCGAAACGTGAATGCCATTTGACGCGTTGCGCTGTCCATGCCAGCCGATCCCGAACAGACCACCACCGTCATCACCAGCCGGGCCATACGCGCTGGCCACGAAGTGGAGTTCGAACGCTGGGTGACGGAGCTGGACCGTCTCGCCCGTGCCGCACCGGGTTTCCGTGCGGCGATCCGTCTGGGACAGACAGCGGGTTTTCAGCATCTGCTTTTCCGCTTCGACGATCGCGAGGCCGCAGACGCCTGGCATAATGACAAGCCGGTCGTCGCGCATGTCGCGGTGGCCGACCGCTTTTCGACCGCGCTTCGTCAGACTGAAACCGGCACCAGCGTCGCGTTCGACCTGCCGAGCGACGCAAGCGCATCCAAGTGGAAACGCTTCGTGACGACATGGCTGGCGGTGTTTCCGGTCTTGCTGGCGATCAGCCTCGCGGTTCGGACGGTCTTGAGGGACGCCCCCTTGCCGCTCCAGCTCTTGCCGTCCTCTTTGTTGCTGACCGCGATCCTGCAATGGCTGATCCTGCCGCGCCTTCAGCGCCATACCCGGTTCTGGTTGCTTCAGGACAGCTCAGGCCGTCTCCAGACCTGACCATAGCGACGGCAGAACCGGGTGATCGCAGAGGACATCCTCCTTGCGGTTACCGGACGGGCTCGCGCAGAAATTGGCCGAACCAGGCAAGCTGCCGCTTCATCACATCGGCAGCCTGGGTCGGTACGCAATGCCCCGCATCGGGATAGATGACGAGGCTGGTCGGCACGTTCTGGCTCTTCAGGGCATTCCACCATTCGACCGACTGGGTGGGCGGCACTTCTATGTCGCGCTCGCCGACATAGATGAAGGTCGGGGTCCGGGCGGTCTTGACATGATAGACCGCCGAGACGTCCTCATAGGCCTGATAATCGTCATAGACGGACTTGCCGAAGAACGGGATCATCCACGTATTGATGCCGTTGGTGCCATAATAGCTGACCCAGTCGGACAGCCCTGCCCCGGCCACGATGGCCTTGAAGCGGTTCGTCTGGGTATTGGCCCACATCGCCATGAACCCGCCATAGGAACAACCGGTCAGCCCCAGCCGTGCTTCGTCGACGGGAGCCAGCTTTTCGACCGCATCGATCCCAGCCAGGATGTCGCGCAGGTCGCCACCGCCAAAGTCGCGCTTGTTGGCCGCCGTGAACGCCTCGCCCTGGCCATAGGACCCGCGCGGATTGGGCAGGAAACGGTAATAGCCCGCGTCCTCGAACGCGCTCGCCAGTCCCTTCTCGATGAAGCGCGGCGTGCTCGCCGCTGCGGGTCCGCCATGGACCTGTACGATCATCGGCGCCTTCGCATCGGGCGTGGCGTTCAGCGGCGACAACAGCCATCCCTGAACGGTAAAGCCCTCATTCGTCCACGACACGCTGCGCGCCTGGACGGCGGGCTGGGCCGCATCATTGTCATGGGTGATCTGCCGCCACGCCGCCGGGCGTCCGGCATAGACGGCAGGCGCATGGGTGAAGTCCTCGACGACGCTGGCCGCCATGTCGCCCGTCGCATTCCAGGCGATCCGCCCGTCTCCGGCGGACAGGCCGACCGGCCTCGCGAACAAGGGGCGGAGAGCCCGGCCGGGCTCGATCGCGACCGCACCCATCTTGTCGTTCTGAAGCGTGGCCGCGCGGAGCCCTCCCTTGGTCCAACTCAGCGAGGTGAAGGTGATCGGCTGCCCCTTGGTCTGGTTGGTCGGCATGCCCCCGGCCAGCGGCACCGTCCAGACATCACCGCCGATCGAACCGAAATCACTCATCAATCCACCGATATAGGCGACGCTCTTCCCATCGGGTGAGACACGCGGCATGTTGATCTGGGTCTCGGGCTTGGCGATCGGTGTGACCGCGCCGGTGGTGGCGTCCACCCGGTCGAGCGTCGCAACCCACCAGTTCGCATCGCCATTCCCCAGTGCCGACGTCACGACCAGCGCCGATCCATCGGGCGTCCAGTCATATTCGTAGATATAGCGTCCCTGCGGCGACAGCGGCGTGACCTTGGCGGTCGCCGCTTCCCCGACGGAGACGACGGCCAGACGCTGTTCGTCATTGGCGACGCCGATCTCACCGACCTGCCGTGCACCCGCCTGCGTCGCGCCGACTTCCTTGGTCGCGCCCAACGTAATCAGCATCGCCACCCGCTTGCCGTCGGGGGAGAAACGGGGCGTGGAGGCCAATCCCTCGACCGTCGCGACAGAACGCACCGCGTCGCCGCGCGCGATCATCAGGGTCACGACGCCCCGGCTGCGATCGCTCGCCAGAAACGCCAAGCCTTCGCCCTGCGGCGCGAAGGTCAAGCCGGAATAGCTACAGGTCGCGCAAGGATCGAGCCGTCGCTCCACCCGACCGTCGCGCGCGGTGCGAACCACGATGCCCGGACGCCCGCCCTCGCCAAGCTCGACCGTGGCGATTTCGCGTCCCGACGGCGCCATCGTCAACCCGGCATAGCGATGAACCGCCGCCTGCGCCGGAAGCGCCATGGCCGAAGCGAGGAGAAGGGCAAGAGGAAGACGCATCGGAAGTCCTTGCATGGCAGCCCTCGCATCGGAGCGGCTTGAGATGGGCATCGTTTAGCGCCGATCGGCAGACCGCCGGGACGCTATGGGCGATGGCTTAATCGACATGCCGACGCACGAAAAGTGGCCCGGACGCGATCAGGCCCCCGTCATGCCGATATAGCGTATCATACTGTCGCCCCCGCTGTTCCGGACTCGAAGCGACCCCAGCCGGGCGCCGCTGGCCGAGCGGACCACCAGGTTGATGTCGTAATCGCTGCAATATTCCAACTGGACCAGGCCGTTCATCGGATTGCCGGGGATGGTGTCCCAGACCTCCCCCGTGACGCGGAGGCCGGTGCAGCGGATAGCCCGTAGGAACTGCCCGTTGCGGCGCCCGCGCAGGGTGACGTTCCGCAGGGTCACGTTGCGGCAGTCGGTCAGATAGGCCGTGGGGCCCTCCTGCGTCGCGGCACCGAAATCCAGATCGGCATTGGCGATGGTGATGTCGGCAATTTCGCAGCCTTGCGCAACGCCGTTATTCTGCATCATCAGCGGGCATCCGGTAGGCCCTTGCGTGATCCGTCCCTTGATACCGCTGAGCGTGATGTTGCGGATCGTCGCCTTGCCCGTGGTCGTGCTGGTGAAGAACTTGATGCAGGAAAAGGCCGCGCTGTCGAGGGTCATGCCGGTCAGCGTAATCCGCTCCATCACCGCATCGATGGACTCGTGGTTTTCGGAGGTGAAGGACAAGGCATCATCGCCGCTGCGCACGACGATGTTCGACCCGCTGACCCGGCTGCACGCGCCGAAGAAATGCAGGCCGTCCGCCCCCGGACGATTGACGCCCGAGAACAGCTTCAGGCCGTTGAGGTGCCCGCCGGTCGAATTCTTGACCTCCATCCCGAAACCGGTGAGCGGTCCGGCGGTCTGGACGCCGATGACGGTGAAGCCATCGGTGCCGACAATTCCCAACCCCTTGCGCGTGGCACCCGCCGGATCGGAGTCGCTGCCCATAAAGGCGCCGCCCGAACCGATGATGGTGACGTTCGACATGCGCCGGCCCGAGCGGTTGGTCAGGCAGTAATGCGTGCCCACGGCGGGACCGTGATCGTTATATAGATCGCCCGCCACCAGGATGCGGGCATTGCTGGCATAGCCCAGCCCGGTGGATAGCAGCCGGTGTCCGCCCGGCGGAATCGTATAGGCACTGCGGGAGGCGGAAGCGGCGTCGAGCGCGGTCTGAAGGGTGCCGGTCATATCGGCAAGGCTCATGGGAACGGTCATCGGCGCCCCCTAGAGCGCGTCGGTGGAGAAGTTCCAGAAGGGATAGAAGAAAATCCAGATTTACTACATCATTTGATGTAGTTAGGCGGCATTCTTGCGCTTGTTAATCTTGCGTCAAGGAGTTCGGCCAAAGGGCACGCGGCCATGAAAAGCCTCGACCTTTCCCGTGATCGCCGCCATGTCCTGCAACTTCTGACCTCGCTTTCCGCCGGTGCCCTGCTTGCTGGATGCGGCGGGGGTGGCGGCGATGATCCGATCGTTGCCGCACCGCCTGTTGCGGCCGTCCCGCCACCCGCCACTCCAGCGCATCCTTTGAGCGTGCCCCTGACCCTCGCCTATCTGGGGGGGCAGTATTTCTCCTATGCGTCGCGCGGTGCCGGACTGCCCCAGGTGCTGACCGGCCAGGGAGGGGCAGTGTCCGGCGGCCGGTCATTGGCCTTTGCCGACCCGATAGTCGGCCGACTGGCGGCGGATCTGGTGGATGACAAGGCCGCGCATATCACCGCCCTTCGCGCGCAGATCGGCACGGCGGCGGCGAGTCAGCCCGCAATCGATTTGTCGGCGTCTCCCACGGGTGCCTTTTCGCTCGCCGCCCGCCGCGCCGGGATCATCGCCGGGGGCGAGAGCTTCGATCCCTATGCGGACGACAGCCATTTCCTGATCGGCGCGCTCTTGGTGGAGAATGCGGTGGCGGCCACCTATCGTCGGTTGCTGCTGGCCAAGCCGGAGGCGTCCATTGCCGCGACCGTCGCCGCGCATCTGGGCGACTCCATCTATCATGGCGGCGTGATCCGCGCGCTGCTCGATGACCGGGCCACCGCCGATCCCGCCATCGATGCGATGCTCGACAAGATCGGCGTGATGCTGGCAACCCTGGACGGCACGAAAAGCGGCGACCAGGTCTTGCCCGGTGGCGACATGACGAGTTCCAACCTGCTCGACGCCGGAGGCCGCCCCATCCCCTTCACCCGCGCCGATCGACAGGTGCTGACCGCGCTCTATCTGTCGGACAGTGGCCCAGGGGGATTCCTGCCGCAGGGGGCATGACCGGCCCGGCATGATAGGCGACGGCGCATATCAGATCGTCCCGGCGATAAAGCCGGAAGTCCCATCCGGCATCGCATCCGGGCAGGTCGAGCCGAATCCGCCCCGCCCGGCCGTGAAACACCAGCCGGTCGAGCGGCAAGGCGAGCCCGACGCCCAGCGCCTTGCCATAGGCTTCGCGCAGCACCCAGTGGCAGGCGAGTTCGGCCATCGGGTCGGACGAGGCGATAACCATCCGACGTGCGCCATCCGCCAGCCACGGGTCATCCGGGCTGGCGTTCAGCGCGACGCGGGCGACGGATTCGATGTCCAGACCGATCCGCCCACGCCGCGCCCATGCCGCGGCATGGTACTCCGAGGCCTTGCTTCGGCTTATGGCCACCGATCCGCTGGCCAAGCGGGCGGTCACCATATCCCGGCCCTGGGCCGACGCAGCGAAAACCATCGCCAGTCCCCGCCCCAGATCGGCCCTGCTGCCGTCGTTCACCGCCAGGGTGGTCAGGCAGGGCAGCAGCGGGCCGAGCCGTTCAACCATCCCCGACCTGACTGGTCGGATCCACCCGATCCGCCAGCAGGGCGAGCCGCGCGAAATCCTCGATCGTCACCACCCCGCCGCGTATCGCGGCCAGCTTCTCACGCCGGAGCTGCGAGACGATGCGGGTTGATGTGCACCAGGCTCAGGCCCAGCAATTCGCCGAGCGTGTCCTGGGTCAGCGGCATGGGATAGGTGCCGTTATGGACGAACCCGATCACCGACAGGCGATGATGGAGTTCGAGCAGCAGATGCGCCGTGCGCTGCAATGCGCTTTGACACCCCAGACGAACGACATGATCGAGCAGGGCCGTCTCCTCGCATCGATCGATCGCGGCCAGCGCCCGGACGATGCCGGGATGATCCTGAGGCTGGTGGCGGACCGCATGGATCAATCGGCCAATGCCGATGGTGCGGACCGGGGTCAGTGCCACGACCGGATTGAGCGCCAGCGGACGCCGCTCCCCCCGGTCGCCCATCATGTCGCCGGGCAGCAGCAGCCCCAGCATCTGGCGGCGGCCATCTGGCAAAATGCGCGGGCGACAGGCCCAGCCGCCGACGATCAGCCTGGCATGGGGGCTGCCATCGTCGTGCGGACAGATGCTGGTGCCGGCGGCATGGTTCTTGGGCTGCTCCGCCAGCGAAAGCACCAGTTCCACTTCATGCGGCGCGAGCGGCGAAAACACGCGCAGGCGGTGAAGCAGCAATTCGCTGGTGATCGCGCGGGTGGGCACGGGCTGATGGCGCAACGCGAGGCTGGCCATGATCAATTCGCATAATAGTTGTGATAGGCCCCCATGAACTGCGCCGGGTCGCCATAGCCCGAGCGTGCCAGCGCATGGAGATCGATCCGGCTGAGTGCCACGCCGGTCATCTTCACCCCCAATGTCTGAAGCAGATGCACCGCCATCTCGACCGCCGCATCGGGCGTCTTGCGCCAACGGACCAGCAAGACGGTCGAGTCCGCTTTCTTTGCGACCAGGCGCCCGTCGACCACGGGCAGGACGGGCGACGCGTCGAAGATCACCACATCGAACTGCGCCTTCAGATCCTCGATCAGGGCGTCGAAGCTGCCATTGCCCAGCGCCGCCGATCCGCCCAGCCCCGCGCGCAGCATCGGCAGGATGGTGAGCGGCGAGTCCAGATCGCGGATCAACGCCTCGGCCAGCGGCGCCTCGCCCTCCAGCACCTGTTGTAGCCCGACGGCGGGACGCAGGCCTAGGGCATTGGCGATGCTGGGGTGCCGCATGTCCGCGTCGACCAGCACGGTGCTGACCCCGCTCATCGCCACGATGCGGGCCAGGCCGATCGCCGCCGTAGTCTTGCCTTCGTTGGGCAGCGCGGAAGTCAGCGCGATCGTCCGCACCGTCCCCGCCGCCGCAGATTGCAGCACGGATGCGGCGAGGTTGCGATACCCCTCGGCATAGGCGGAGCCCCCGTGATCGACCAGTGCGCTGATCGGGTCGCTGCCGCCGATATGGCGGACCGCCGAATGAAGCGTCGGTAGCCCCGCCAGATAGGGAAGCTGCAACCGCCCCTCGACATCCTCCAGCGTACGGATGCCGCGATCCGTGCCCTGCCGCATGAAGACGACGCCCAGGCCCGTCGCCACCGCCAGCAGCGCGCCGACCAGCATGTTGATCGGTCGATTGGGCGAACTGGGATGGACCGGTACGGCCGCCAGGCTGGCGATGCGCGCATCCGACTGGCTGGAGGCACCCTGCACCCCGATTTCGTTCAGCCGGGTCAGAAGCTGGGCATAGCTTTGATGTGCTGTGTCCGAGCGAAGTTGAAGCCCGCCAAGCGCGATCGAAGCGACATTGTTGGTCACGACCTGCGACCGGGCCCCGGCGGCACTGCCCGCCAGCGAGGCGGTACGCCGGGCGGCCACGTCACGCTGCGCCTCCAGATTGGAGATGGTACGCTTGATTTCCCCCTGGATTTGCGAGTCGATGTCCGCGACCTGACGCTGTGCCGCGGCGAGCGGCGGATATTTGGGCCCGTATTTCCCGCCCAAATCGGCGACCTGCGCGCTGACCAGCGCGCGCTGGCTGCGCAATTGCTGGATTACCGGCGACCCGAGCGCCTCGCCCAAATCGTCGCCGGCCGAGCCGCGTGCCAGTTGCTGACGGGCGGTTTGCAGGCGGGCGCTGGCCTCCGCCTCTCCCGCGCGGGCAAGGGCCACCTGGCCATCGAGCGAGGAGAGCTGCTGCTCCGCGATGGTGCCGCCCTGCACGCTCATCAGATTGTGCGCCACCTTGTACCGGCCAAGCGCGCCATCGGCCTCCTCGACTTCGCGACGCGCATCGTCGAGCTGGCTGCGCAACAGGCTGGCGGCGGCGTCCGACCCTTCGCGCTTCACCGCCCCCGATTGGGTGACGAAGCTTTGCGCATAGGTGTTGACGATCGCGGTGGCGAGTTGCCGGTCGGGATGCTCGAAGGACAGGCTGAGCATGAAGGTCTGCGCATTGCGGTGAACCTGGATCCCGCTTGCCAGCCGGTCGATCGCCGCATCGCGCCGGGCGGAGGCGGGCAAGGATGGCACGGTGCGAGCCAGCCCGGGAATGCGGTGGAGGGGTGAGGGATTGTGGACCAGCGCGGCGAAGCGTGTCTCCTCCGCCAGCCCCAGCCGATCGACGACCAGTGCGGCCAGCGTCCGGCTCTTCAACAACTCCACCTGCGTATCGACGCTGGAATCGGCGGCCGGGTCACTCAGCGCGCTTGTCCGCTCCGATCCGATCTCGGCGGGGTGCGGTGCGATGACCAGCGTCGCGGTCGCGGTGTAGCGCGGCGTTTGCAGCCATGTGTAGGCGGATACGAGGAGCATGATCCCGCCCGCTACGGCCAGGAACAGGGTCAGGTGACGGCGATAGGCCTTGATCAGGTCCATCAGCCCTGTCTGCGGCTTGGGCATTCGGTCGAGATAGGCGGGCATCGAACGCGCGCCGTCCAGCGCGGCGTTTTCGTAACGGATCGGCAGGCTAGCCATCGCTCGTTCTCCCGTTTCTCATCGTTGAAGGGTCAGCGTCGCCGAGACGCGATGATCGTCGAAATTGGTCACCCCGGCCCAGCAGGTGCAATTGCGCGAAAGGTAGCGATAGCCGAGGCGCGCATTCCAATGGCTGCGCGACAAATAGGTCAGGCTGGCATCGACAAAGGGAAGCGAGTCCCGCCGGGGCAGTCCGCGATAGGTGTCGCGGTAATAGCCGCCCTCAACCGACGCGATCAGATAGCGGCGAAGCTCATGGTCGGATCGGAGCGATCCGCCGCGGTGCAGGAAGCCGCCGGTGCCGGGCACGCCGCTATCCTGCACGCTGCTCTCGGCAATGGCGGTCAGCGTCCAGAGCCGGGTCGGGGCATAAGCGACACGGGCCAGCGCCCCCAGCCCGGATATGGGGCGTATCGCGGCCAGATCGAAATCCTGCCGGATATAGCCGACCCGCACATCGCCGCGGATCAGATCGGTCACCTCGAAGCTCGACCCGACATACAGGCCATAGCCCGTGGAATCGCGGGACCCGTTGGGGGCGAGGCGGAAGTCGATCTTGTTGATGCTGGCCGCCCCATAGATCGAGAAGGCAGGGCTGATCGCCCTCTCGATCCGGATCAGCGCCTGATACCGGGTACGATCCCGGTCGCGCGTGAACAGCGTGCCGCCGCCGATGGCGGGCGCATCGCGAAAGCGCAGGTCGGCGACATCGGCACGGAGGACGACGCGGGTGTTCGCCTCCTCGATCGTCGCGCCGCCATAGGCATTGAACGCGTTATATTCGAGCGGCTTGGCGGCGTCGATCGGCGAGTCCGCGGCAAAGCGGGGATTGATGAAGGAGCCATAGCTTGCCCCCGCCGTCAGGCTGCTGAGCGCACCGATGGCGACGCTGCCCTCCAGCCCGGCCAGTCCCTCCTCGCTATTCTCGCTGCTATGCCGGACATAGCGCCGCAGGTCGCTGCGGCCATAGGCCGTCACCTGATAGGGGCCGACACTGGTCCGCACGGTCACTTCCGGCCGCACGACCAGCGCGAAATCGCTGCGCCTGTTGTCGTTGTTGGCGAACACATTGGACGTGAAGAGCCCGCCGACCGATACCGCCGGAAACACATCGAACGCCCCGACCGTGATCCCCTGCGCCGTAAAGGCCGGCAGCGCGCGGTCGGCGACGCCCATATCGCGATCGCGGGCAAAGGCCGATCGTCCGTTCGTCGGCACCGGCTCAGGCGGGACGACGACCGTGCGTGCATCCTGCAAAAGCTGTGCACCGCCGGGGGCCGTACTCGCCCCCGCAGCGATCAGGAGTGCCAGCCGCGGCCCCCGTCGTACCGCGATCGCACCGATCAAAACCAGCGTTCCTTAATCCGTATCGTATCGCCCGGCGCGACCAGCGTGGTCGCGGTCACCGTTTCTGCGACCTCGGCATCCTGGCCGACATGTTTGATGAACACCTGCTTGGTCTTGGCGCGATAGGTATAGCCCCCCGCCTGCGCCACCGCGCCCAGCACGGTCAGGCCGTTGGCGAAGGGATATTGGCCCGGCTTGTTGACCTCACCCAGGATATAGAAGGGCCGGGTAGTCAGAATCTCGACGGCGACGCGCGGATCTTTGAGGTAGCCGTCGGCCAGCCGCGCGACGATCCGATCCTGCAACTGGGTCGAGGTCAGTCCCCGTACGTCCACCTCGCCGATCAATGGCAGGGCGATCAGCCCGGAGCCCGCAATGGTGAACTCACCGCCCAGCGCGGGGTCGCCGAACACGACCACCCGCACCCGGTCCCCACCCGACAGGACATAATTATAGATGGGAAGGTTCGTGGCGGTACTGGTCTTGGACGACCGGGTGTTTTGCCCACCGACCACCGATACGGGGCAGATGGCCATCAGGACCGTCATCAGACATGCCGCACCCCTACGCGATACGCCGTTGCGCATACGTCCTCCTTTGACGATGTCTCACCGTTTTAGAATTATCGATTGCGTCATGCGGCGGCACGCTGCCGACAAAGTTAAGCTATGTTTGCAAGCTTCCGTAGCTCAGATCGGCATGTAATCCGCTGAATACGCCTTTTTAACGATCTGTTAATCATATTAGTCATCGGCGATTTACAAACACTAACCTGCTATACGGTTCTCTTCGATTGTCGGGAGGATTTTTGTCTTTTGATGCATTGAGAATGGTCGCCGCGATTTCGGCGATCGGGCACATCAAATGATTGGCGAAAGGGGGGCTCCGGCGCGTTGCGTGCTCGCATCCTCAAAAGGGGAGTTACCATGCGACTCGACAGCCATCACGCCTCCATTCTCCGACGTCGCGCCCTATTTTTACAGGTGATCGACATCGGCCTCGCCTTCTTCGTCCTGGTCCTGGTATCGCCGCTCATGCTGGCCGTCGCGTTGCTGATCCGGCTGGAAAGCGGTGGCACGGCGCTTTACGGCCACCGCCGCTACGGCAAAGATGGTCGCACCTTCCTGTGCTACAAATTCCGCTCGATGGCGCTGGATGCGGATGCCCGGCTCGCCCGCCTTCTCGCCAGCGATCCCGACGCGCGCATCGAGTGGCAGCGCGACCACAAGCTGCGCCACGATCCGCGCGTGACGCGGATCGGTCGCTTCATCCGCAAGACCAGCATCGATGAACTGCCCCAGCTCTTCAACATCCTTCGCGGCGAGATGAGCCTGGTCGGCCCGCGCCCCATCGTCGCGGCCGAAGTGCGGCGTTATGGCCGCCATTTCGTGGCCTATTGCTCGGTCAGGCCCGGCATCACCGGCATCTGGCAGATCAGCGGACGTAATGACACCGGCTATCGCCGGCGGGTCGCGATGGACTGTCTGATGGCCCGCCACATGTCGCCGCGCCTTTACGCCCGCGTGCTGCTCGGCACCGCGCGCAGCGTCGTTACCGGTCAGGGCGCTTACTGAAGCAGGTCGGCATAGACCTGGGCGAAGGCCCGCGCGACCGCTTCGGGGGTCGTGCGGGCGACCACCCGCTCGCGCCCCTCGGGCGGTCCGGGGCGTCCGCCCTCCAGCACCGCACGCATGCGGTCCGCCAGCGCCCGAACATCACCCGGCGGCACCAGCCATGCGTCATCGGCGATGATCTCGGCAATCCCGCCGCTCCGCGCGCCGATGACGGGCACATGCGCCTGATAGGCTTCCAGCACGGTGCGCCCCAACGGCTCTGCCCATAGGGACGGCGCGACGAGGCAATCGATCCGGTCGAACAGGGCCTTGGGCGTTTGGAACCCGATGAATTCCACCGGCAGATTCTCGGCCAAGGCCCGATAGGGCTCGATCGGCCCCAATGCCTTGCCCGCGATCAACAGGCGCCAGCCGGTCGGCGGCAAATGCCGAACCGCCTGCAACAACGTATCGACGCCCTTTTCCGGGCTGATCCGACCAAGATAGCCAAAGGTCACCGGCCCCCGAAGCGGCGGCTTGATATAGTGTGGCCCCACTCCCTCAACCCGCGCGGTGTTCCAGATCACCCGCCGCCGCGACACGGGCACTTGCCGAAAAAAGCCGTAGCGGAGATGGCGTGACAGCACCTCCTCCCCCACCGCCGTCACCGCCGAGACCAGCCGCTGGTCGAACTGCTTGGCAAAGGTAAGGACACGGCATTTCAGATGCCGTCCGGCGCATGGCCCAGTCTCGCGATACATCGAGCTGGCCGCGCAAAGCAGGTCGAAATCGCGCAACGTATGCACGATCGGAATGCCCCGTGCGCGTGCCGCGTGCCAGACGCGGGTCGAAATATCGACCATCGAATGGGTATGCACGATCGTGGGCCGAAAGCGGTCCAGCACCTCGCCGAAGCGGCGCTCGATCGCGAAATTGGCCTGTTGCTTGAACTTGGCCCATTCCCGCTGGCGCGGGCTATAGGCCAGCCAATCCTCCAGCCAGAAGTCGTTGCCGTGCGGCATGCGAAAGACGGTGACGCCGTGTCGTTCCTCCTCCACCGCCTCGCCAGGCGTGAGGCAGGCGGCCGCCACGTCCCAGCCATCCGCTGCCTGCGCCTCGGCCAGCATGCTGACCGACCGCTCTGCGCCGCCGACGATATGGGGTGGATAAAGGCTCGACAGATGCAGGATGCGAGGCTTCACGCCATGACATCCGCGTAGAGCGAGTCGTACGCGTCCAGCATCCGATCGGGGGTCACGACCGACAACACACCCTCGAACGCGCTTGGCGGCGGCAAGGCCGCCCGACCGGCTCGCATCACCGCCATCATCCGCTCGGCCAGGGCAGCGAGATCGCCCGGCGGGACGAGCCATTCCTCGCCCACCGCGCCGACCAGATCGACGAGCGCGCCGAGTTTCGATCCGATGACCGGCACCGACTGGGCGAACGCCTCGACCACCGTCAGCCCGAACGGCTCGCGCCAGATGGACGGCACCACCAACAGGTCAATGCCGCGCAAGAAAGCGGCCGGATCGGTAAAGCCCAGAAATGTGACCGGCATCCCTTCGGCCAGCTTCCGATAGGCGGCATCGCCCTCCTGTGCGCGACCCGCGACCCGCAACTGCCACCCGGACCCAGGCAACAGGTGGCACGCCGCAAGCAGGGTCTCGATCCCCTTTTCGGGGACCAGTCGGCCCAGAAAGCCGAAAACGAAATCGCCGGTCCTGGGTGTATGCCGATGATTGGGGGAGGTCTCGACGCCGTTCCAGATCACCCGTGCCCGTGTCCCGTCCATATCCGCGAAGAGGCCGAAGCGCCGATGCTCGTCCAGCACCGGTTGCGAGACTGCCGCGACCGCGTCGATCCGGCGCGCGAACCGCGCCTTCCAGGCGCCGGTGATCCGACAAGCGGCATGTTGCCCGTCGCAAGAGCGACCGTTGCGGAACATGGTCGCGCGCGAACAGATCAGGTCGTAGTCATGCAGCGTGTGGACACTCCGCGCGCCGCTGCCCGCGATCGCGGACCAGATCATCGGCGGCAGTTCGACCATCGAATGGGTGTGGACGATGTCGGGCCTGAAGCTGCCGATCGCCCGCGCCACATCGGCGGTGCAGCGATAATTGACCATCTGACCCAGCTTGTTCGCGGTCCGCATCGGACGGGGTGCGGCGAAGACCTCCTCCATCCAGACGAGGTTGCGGCTTCGCTGTGGCAGGACGGTCACGCCGTGACGCTCGCCGGGGGCCTGGGCGTCCCGCGAGAGATAGGCCGCGCCTACCTGATGTCCGCGCGCGACCTGCGCCTCGGCGAGCATCGCGACGACCTTTTCCGCGCCGCCGACGACATGCGGGGGATAGACCGAACTGATATGAAGAATGCGCATCGCTCAGCCTTCCATGAACCGGTGCGCGAAACGCGCGGTGAGCGACAGATAGCGGTCGCCATATTCAGTGGAGGGTTCGATCTCCGAACCCTCATGCCATTCGTTGAAACTGGTCACGAGCACCCAGTCGGCCTCGTGGCGGATCGCGGCATCCCAAAGGAGGCGATAGGTCGCGCCGTCATGACGGTCGACCGTCGGGCGCGGTGCGGGACGGCCGGGTACATGCGTATCATCGAAGCCGGGAATGACCGTCGCGCAGAACAGCCTCCCCCCCGTCTTGCCCCGCCATTCCGGATAGGTCCGGTTGGCCCAGGCCGTTATCTGCGGCGGCGTCATGCCCTTCAGATAGGGAGCAAGGACATAGACATGGATGCCATCCATGAAGGGGGCCCAAGCCGCGAAGTCCTGGGTCTCGCGCGGCGACACGTCACCGATCAGAAAGGCCCGCCCCGCCGCCTTTCGCCAGTCCCGCGCGGGCAGGTCGCGCAGCGCTTGCAGATAGAGGAACAGCACGGGCCGATCCTGCACCCGCAACCAGGCGGGATGGCCGCCATAGCTTCGGGTCAGATAGGCGATGTCGCGCGCCGCGCCGCTTGCGCACTCTTTCTGTTGCTCGAGATAGACGGTGACATGCAGGCCGGCGGCCTGCGCGGCGGCAAGGATCATCGGCATCGCCTTGTCCTCGAACGAATCCTTGCCCCACCAGCTGACGATCAGCGCCGTGATCCTAGCGGCCCTGGCCTGTGCGATATGGGTGTGAATGACCTTTGGGTCGTGGCTGTCGTAGAAGCCCAGAATGGGATGGTTCAGCGTCGGGCTCTGCCGCGGCGCCTCGCCATGCGGGCCCTGCCAATGGACCCATCGCCCGCTCGTTTTCGGGTTGCCATACCAGGGATAATAGAAGGCCAGCACCTGTCGCGGATAGCGCCGCGCCGCCGCCAGTCCCGGCGTCGCCGAGAGCGCCAGCCCGCCCCCGAGGATCAGCCGCCGCGTGACCCTCATGCCGTTCCCCTCGCCGCGAACATCGCCGCTCTGGTCCGGTCCCAATAGGACAGGATCTGCGCCCGATTGACCGCGAGCAGGACGATCTCGATCGTTACGAACAGCAGCAAGCGGTTGATCTGCCCCGGCGCGGCGATGGTCCAGAGCGAGGCCTGTTGCGCCGAGAAATAGACCTGGAGGAAGGTCCAGACCGCGAAGAACAGGCTGAGCGGAAAGCCGGACGCAAAGGCCCGGCGGAGATACAAAGCGGCGAACGCCACCAGCAAGCCCAGAAACGCCATGACCGCCGCAACACCGGCATAGCCGAACATGACCAGCGCCATCGCTTCTGTGCCCATGGTCAACTGAACCCAGCCGCCATTCTTGCGGAAACTGGCGGCCAGCTTGGCGGGTGCATAACGCTGGATGAAATAATAAGTCTCGACACCATTGGCGAAGGCCGAGGCGGGCGGCGACTTGTCGCCCAGCGCATCGAGGTTCCGGTCAACCAGATGCGCATCCCACTGCGTCATCCGGCGTGCGTCACGGGTCGCGACGAACCAGAGTTCGCCCTGTCCCGCGATTCGCTCGCCGACCAGCGTGACGGTGCGGTCGAGCGGCAAACGGCCATAGCCCGAATAAATAAACAGTGTTGCGCCCAGCGCTGCGCACAGCAGCGCCACCACCGGCACGGCCAGCCTCATCATCGTGCCGGCCAGACGTCCCTGCCGCGCGAGCAGCAACGGCATGGCGAAGAAGGCGACCTCGGCCAGGATGGTGAAGAACTTGTCGCCGAACAGGAAATAAAGCCCGGTCAGCCCCAGAAAGGTCAGGATCGCCGCCGTCTTGAGCAGCGGCTGGTATCGCGGCGCAAAGGCAACCGCCCCCAGCATCGCGGCGAACAGGAACTTGTTGTCGAGCAGGATCAGGACCAGCCCGCTGCTATATTCGCGGCGATAAAGAAACCGGTCCACCCCGGCGAGCAATGGGAAACCGCCTTGCAGCCCGTGCAGGAAAGCCAGTCCGCCCAATGCCATGCATAGCCCGACCACCGGCCAGCCGAGCCAGCCCACCAACCGATCCAGGAGCGGCGAGCGCGCATAGGCGAGGAACCACCGCTCCATCCGGGCAAAGACCAGCGCGAAGATCAGGAAGAACAAGGCGGTGAAGGCGACGAAGGATGCACTGGCGTCCCCCGCCTCCCCTGCCCGGTTGACCTCGGGCATGTAGGCCCCCGCTTCGATCACGAACAACGATACCAGGGTCGCGCCGCGCGTGATGACCAGCGGGAGAAGTAGGATCAATCCCGCCGCGCTGATCCGCCCCACCACCAGCAGCAACGCCACGAAAAGCAGCAGCGACAGACCCGAGAACAGCGTGCTGGGCAGCGCCGCCGCCAGCGCCCAGTTGAGGGCCAGCGCGGCGGCCAGCGCCACCATCGCGCCCAGCGGCAGCGGACGCGGCCCCGGACCATCGCGCTCCATCGGCGTGGCGACGCCGCCCTTTGTCGAGATGCCCATGTCGCCGAGCTTACGCCACCGCCTGTCCCCCATTGCCTCAAATGAGGCATGGCCTGGGGCCGCGCCATGGTCAGGGCATGGGCAAGCGGGGAGATCGCCATGCTTGCCAAGAACATGCTCTCGATGTCGGGGCTCAGCCTGTATCGCAACGCCGTTCAGTTCGGGATGAACATCGTCATCGCCGCCTTCGTCCTTCCCGGCGATTACGGACTGATCGTCTTCACCACGCCCTTCCTTGTGCTGATCGCGATGCTGACCGATCTGGGGATGACCAGCGCCATCACTCGCGCCCCGACCCTTTCGCGTGACGAGGCGGGGGCGGCGATGGGGGCGATGATCGCCGGGGGCGTGGGCTGCGCCGGGTTGCTGGTCGCAGGGGCTTGGCCGCTGCAACAGGCGATCGGCATGGCGGGGCTGGCCCCGGTCATGGCGGGGATGGCGGGCGTGGTCGTCCTTTCCATCCCCGCCGCGACCCCGCGCGCGCTGATGGAGCGGGAGCTTCGTTACGCCCGGATCGCGCAGATCGAGGCCGCCGCCATCGCCATCGCCGCCGCCGCCGGACTGGCCGCGGCGTGGCAGGGAGCGGGCGTCTGGTCGCTCGTCCTCTACAATCTGTTGGTACAGGCGATGCGGGTCGCGGCGTTCTGCTGGTCGACGCGCCGGGAGTTACGGCCGAATTTGCGCTTCGGGCAACTGAGCGGGCTGTTGTCGTTCGGCACCTGGGTGCTGGCGAACAACATCCTCAACTTCCTGGCGCGGAACAGCGACAATCTGCTGATCGGCGCATGGCTGGGGTCGGCGGCGGTTGGCGTTTATGGGCTGGCCTATCAATTCATGCTGGCACCGCTGATGGCGATCACCTGGCCGACCAGCGGTATCCTCCTCTCCACCCTGCGCGGCGAAGACCCGCATGGGCCCCGAACCCAGGCAACGGTGGAGGGCGTATTGTCCGCGACGGCGCTGATCGTCACGCCCGCGATGATCTATCTGACCTTCGGTCTGGCCTTTCCGGTGCATAGCCTCCTGTCCGGCCATTGGGCGGCGGTGCCCGCAATCGTCGCCTGGCTGGCCCCGGCGGGGGCGTTGCAGGCGATCGCGTCGTATAACGGGGCCCTGCTGATGATCGCGGGGCGAGTGCGCGCGCAATTCCTGTTGAGCGTCGCCAACACCGCGATCCTGATCGCGACCTTCGTCCTCGCCCTGCCGCATGGCCTGATGGCGATGGTCCAGGCCTATACCGCCGCCATCTCGCTGCTCAGCCTCGTTTTCCTGGCGATGACCGTGACCCTGACCGGGTTGACCCCGGACAGGCTCGCAAAGGCGCTGGCCCCTGCCCTTCTGGCGACCGGCGCGGGTGTGTTGGCGGTCGCGGTCACCAGCGGCACGCATCCGGGCAGTTGGACGGGTTGGATCGGGGCGACCGCGATATATGGCGCGACGGTGCTCGCCAGCTATGCCGCGCTTCACCTGCATGTCCGGCGCACGCTCTCCGCGCTGCTGGCACGCGGCACGGCGCCGGAGACGGCGGTTACAGGAAGGTAGCCGGCAGGAATCGTCCGCCCGCGAAGACGACCTGCGTTTTGGCGGCTCGCACCACACCGACACCATAGGCAATCCGATCCGCCTGAAGCCGGGCATGGATCGCCGACACCGTGTCCTGCTCGCCGTCGCGTTCGGCATCGTCGAGGATCAGCGCGAAGTCGGGCGGCAGATCCTCCAGCATCGCCATGACACCGGCACGGGAATAGCTGGGCGTACCACGCGGACCGTCGCACACGATCACCTCGAACCGCCGCCCGACCTTCGCCGCGGCCCAGTCATAGGTCGCCATTGCACGTCCGCCGACCTGACGCGTGGTCAGCGGCGTCACCAACACCTCATGAGTCACCTGTGCGGCGATGCGCTCACCCCAGGCGACGTCATTCTCCAGCGTCAGCACCTCGCCGACCAGCCCGCGTCTCTGCAGCATCGCCCAGAGCAGGCTGCTCTGCCCCGCCCCGACATCGAGGACGGACGTGGGCCGGAACTCCAACCCGATCCGCAGGATCAGATAAAGAAGACTGTAATTGGCCGCCCCACCGGTGGGGAAGAACCGGTCCCGCTCCCCCAGCATTGCCAGCTCGCGCAGGAACAGATCGCGATAGATCGCCTCCAGCCCCGGCTCCGGTGCGAAAGCGTCGGCTCGTCCGGTCCAATTGCGCAATCGATGGCGCAGGCTCTGCATCGTCACTCTCCTGAATGCGCCGCGACGGTTCGCGGCAAGGGCGGGACCGCGCGCGATAAGCGACGCGCGAGTTCGGCGGTCATGGGCCGCTCGATCCAGCGATGGACGCACAGCGCGATGCCAAGCGCCACGGCAACCATGAACAGCACCAATTGCCACCCCTCGACACCGCGCGCGAAAGCCAGTTTCTGCACCAGCTTTTCGGTCACGATCAGCGCGAACGGGTGGAAGAGATACAAGGAATAAGAGGCATCTCCCAGGTGCGAAACAGGCCTTAGGAGGCGCAGCATCGCCGGTTCCGGGCCCAGCACCGCAGCCGCCAATATCGCCGCGATCGGCAGCCCGGCGCACAGCACCCGCGGCCAGCCATTGCCCACGGTCACGCCGATGGGCCCGTTGAAGATCCGGAACGGATCGGCCACCAGAAGGCCGACGCCGACCAGCGCCAGGACCAGACGAACGCCGCTCGAAAGCCTCACCTCCCGCCCCGCCAGCGCACCGACGATCAACCCCAGCCCGAAGTCGAGAATGATCGGTCGCGTCCAGAACCAGAGCGGCGACGGCCCCGGCGCGATCATGCCGATGACGACGGCGACCGACAACAGGCCCCCGACCGCCGCCAGCGCTCGCCGACGGGCCAGCGGCACGACAAGCGCGAACAGCGCATAGAAGAACATCTCGTAATTGAGCGTCCAGCCGAGATCGAAGACCGGAAAGAACCGCCCGTCGCTATAGGTGTCCGCCGGAAAAAACGCATAGGAGGCGAGGATCGCCCCCATGCCGGGGAAAGGATCGCCGCCCTTCAGCGCCGCCGCCGCCAGCAGTATCAGGAACAGCGTAGTCACCAGCCAATAGAGCGGCACGATCCGCACCAATCGCCGCCGCAGAAATTCGCCGCGAGCCCCCTGCCGCCCGAACAGGCGAGTCGAGGCGTGGACCATGATGAAGCCCGACAGGACGAAGGACAGATCGACCCCCGCCCCCCATGGCATGACGGTCGACCGGGCGAAGCGCTCGCCCGATGCGGCCATGAGCCGTCCGGCCGCGCTTTGGCTATGGCCGATCACGACCATCAGCGCCGCGATCCCGCGCATCGCCTGGACGGTCCACAAGGTCCGCCGCGTCGGCACCACCCCGACCGGATGAACCGCCCCCTCCATTCCTCCTCCGACATCATAATGCGTCATGCGCCATCCGATCACGCCGGGCCTCGCACGGTCACGTCAAATGATGGGGTTGCCGCCGCGGGCCATGGTTAGGCCCTGGGTCATCACCGGCTTTTCGGAGGGCATGATGAGGATTCTTCACATTGCCGAGTCCGCGCAGGGCGGGGTTGGGACCTATCTGACGGAAATCCTGTACGATCAGGCGCGGCGCTATGGCGCGGAACATGTCCGCGCGCTGGTCCCCGCACAGCATGCCGCGCATCTGAGCGGGGTCGACCGGCGAATGCTGATGCCCTGGCGGCGGCGCCATCGTTCGATCTTCGGCATGATGTCGCTGGCCGCCGCGATCCGGCATGCGATCCAGCGGTTCGAACCGACCATCGTCCATGCGCATTCCACCTTCGCGGGCGCGGTGCTGCGGCTGATGTACGGGGCCTGGGGACGCGCGCCCTTCCGCATCGTCTATTGCCCGCATGGCTGGGCGTTCGATCGACGATCATCGGCGTGGAAACGGCGTCTGGTCGAGGGGATCGAACGCCTGCTCGCCCCCGCCGCCGACCGGATCGTGCTGATCTCCGACCATGAACGGCGCGAGGGAACGCGGATCGGTATCGCCCCTTCCTCGCTGACATTGGTCCTGAACGGTATCACCGACCTGCATAGCGAACGCCCAGCGCGTTGGCAGGATGAGCGGGTTCGCGTGCTGTTCGTCGGGCGACTCGATGCGCAAAAGGGTTTCGACACATTGCTCGATGCGGTCGAGCCGATCCAGGACCGCGTCGCGGTACGGGTCATCGGCAAGGCCGTGGCCGGTCCCGCCACCGCCCCGCGCAAACGCAGCCCGCAGATCGAATATCTGGGCTGGCGTTCCCTGTCCGAGGTCGCGACCGAGATCGCCGCCGCCGATGTCGTCGTCGTCCCCTCGCGCTGGGAGGGTTTCGGCCTCGTCGCGCTGGAGGCGATGTGCGGGCGCTGCGCGGTCGTCGCCTCGGACGTCGGGGGATTGCGGGAGATCGTGGTCGATGGAGAGACCGGCTATCTCGTGCCGCCCGACAATCCGGCGCGGCTGATGCGGACGCTCGCCCGCCACGATCGTCCGACCTGGCGCGCCATGGGTGCGGCGGGGCGCGCCCGTTACGAAGCAATGTTCACCGCAGGGCGGATGAACGCTGAACTGGCGGCCCTTTATGCCGAATTGTCGCTGATACCCCGAGGCGGGCCGAGCGGGCTGGGGCGGGTGGCGCATGCGTAAAGGGCGGGTCGTCCTGCTGTCCGATTATATCGGCGGTGAGGGGCCGGGCAGCGGCGGAGCCGGTCATGCTGCGCTGGACAGTTATCGTGCGCTGCGAGCGGCGGGCGCGGACGTCCATGCCGTTGCGGGCTTCGGCGGCAATGCGGGGATCGAGCCCGGTCGGTTCAGCGACCTGCGCGGCGGCGACCTGCGTGGCGGCGGCGCCGGATCGATGCTGCGCACTATCTACAACTCGCGCGCCAACGCCGCGCTGGCGAGCGAATTGGCGGGGATGGATCGCGACACGACGCTGGTCATCCTCCATCAATGGACGCGCTATCTGTCCCCCGCCGGAGTGCGCATCGCCAGCCGCTTTCCGACCATGGTCTATATGCACGACTATTTCTGGGCGTGTCCGAACGGCATCTATTACGACTTTCGCCAGGGACAGCCCTGCGCCCGGCGGCCGATGAGCGGACATTGCCTGACGACCAACTGCGACCGACAGGGTCGGGTGCAGAAGCTCGGCCGCCTCGCGCGGCACGCCGTCCGGCAGATGTCGATCCCGGTTGCGCGCGACCGTCGCCTCTTCCTGCACCTGTCCGAACATGCGCAGCGAACCGCCATGCCGCTGCTGCCCGATCAGCGCCATGCCGTGCTCTACAATCCCCTACAATTCCCCGACGCCGGGCCCGCCACCGCGCCGAAACCGGCCTATGATGTCGGCTATTTCGGGCGGCTGGAACCGGACAAGGGCGTCGCGCTGCTCGTCGAGACGCTCAGGGCGACGAGCCGGACGGGCTTGTTCGTCGGCCAGGGATCGCTGGAGCCGCTGCTCGGTACCACACAGGGGATCACCCATCGGTCATGGCAGCCGCGCGAGGAAATGGCGGCGGCGATGCGATCCTGCGCCGTCGTCGTCCTGCCCTCGCTGTGGAACGAGACCTGGGGGCTGATCGTCCCCGAGGCGATGGCGGCCGGCGTGCCGGTGCTGGTTTCGGCCCGCGCGGGCGCGGGTGAGTTGGTCCGCCGGTTCGGCGGCGGACAGCTATTCGATCCGGGGCAGCCCGACCTGTTCGCCGCGCGCCTGGACCATATGCTGGGCTCGCCCCCCGCCCCGACGCGGCGGCGGGAGGAACTGCGCCAGTTCCTGTCGCCCGAACGTCATGCGGCGCGCCTCTTCCAGCTGGCGGAGAGCCATTTCGGTCTCGACCTGCGCGGGGCCGATCGTCGCGTCAGGGCGTCAATACCCTGTTCAATATCTCCGCCAGCCTGATGCCCGCCGCCGCCCAGGTGAACTGCCCGCCACGTTCCCGGCCGGCGGCAATCCTGGCAGCACGCCGGTCCGGCTCCCGCAGGGCCAGGACGGCGCCGACCCATTCGCCGACATCGTCCATTCCGGCATAGATCACGGCGTTGCGACACACCTCGGGAATGGCCCCCGCCGGGGCCGCGACGACCGGACAGCCACACAGCATCGCCTCGACCGGGGGCAGACCGAAGCCTTCGGTGCGGGAGGGGTAGAGCAGGCAATGCGCGCCTTCGTACAGGCCGCGCAGACCGGCATCGTCGACCCCGCCGACGAACACCGCGCCCGCTGGCGGCCGCAACCCGGCGGCCTCCAGCGTCCGGCGTGAAGGACCGACCACAACCAGCGGCATCGCGGCCAGTCGCGGATCGTCAAAGGCGGCAAAGACGATGCGTACATTCTTATAGGCAGAGGCAGATCCGAACATCACGGCATAGGCGCCGGGCACCAGATCATGTTCGACCAGCACCGACCGATCGGCCGGAACGTCCAGAATATGGTCCGCCCCGTTATGGACCACCTGGGTGCGCGCGGCAGGGGCGATGCCGAACGTCGCCAAGCTGTCACGCGCATAGTCGGATACGGTCAGCACGACCCGGCTCGACCGCGCACCCCGTGGCACGAGCAGCCGGTATCCCCAACGCAATCTCGGCGCATAGCTTTCGGGCGACAGCAAAAATTGCGCGTCATGCACCATCGTCACTTTGCGCGAGTGCCATCCCGGCGCGAGGTTGGCGAAGCTGGCCAGCACACCGCCACGCGCCGCGAAAGGCAGGATCGCCTGCTCCCAATATTGGCTATGGCCGCGCCGCTGGGGCATCGGGGTGATCGCGGCGAAGCGCGGGGCCCAATTGGCCCCCTGCGGCAGAAGCAGCCGCATGTCCCATCCCGCCGGAGCCGCCCCCGCGATCGCCAGCGCATCGAGCTCGCGCAGCAGCCGGTCCGCCACCCGGTGAACCCCGTTCGTCCCGCCGGAATAGAATTTGCCGTTGAGGAAGAGCTTCGGCCGCCCAGCCCCTGCCTCTTCGCGGGGTAGCGCATCGCGGGAAAGGGAGGGAAACACCATGGTTCCCGCCTAGCCGCCATGTTCCCTCTGCAATGCATCATTCGACATATCGCGGACCGGCGCTTCCTTCGATGAAATACTCACCGGTCAGAACCGGATCGAGGGAACAGGAAGGGGATGAAGGTGCTGCGTCAGCAAGAGACGGTCACGCATGTCGCGTCGCGGGCATGGCGCTCGCTTCCCGAAACATTCCAGCATCATGCCCGGTGCCAACCCGATGCAACCGCTGTCGAGGCGCAAGGAAGACGATATAGCTATCGCGAACTCGCGGAACGGGTCGAGCGACTGGCAGCCCGGCTGGCTCATGCCCTGACCGAGGACCATCCCCTGATCGGCCTTTGTCTGTCGCGCGACGTCGATCTGCCCGCCTGGCTGCTTGCCGTGCTCAAGGTCGGGGCGGCCTATCTTCCGATCGACGCCACGACACCCCCGACCCGGCTCGCCCATATCGTCGAGGATGCCCGCCCGGCGCTGATCGTCGCCAATCAACGCTATGCCGCGATGCTGGGCGATCTGGGCGTGCCGATGATGATCGCCGAGGATGACAGCGATCCCGTGCTCCACCTCCCTACGCCGCCGGTCACGCCTGACACACTGGCCTATGTCATCTTCACCTCCGGTTCGACCGGCCGCCCCAAAGGCGTGGAGATCGAGCATGGCTCGCTGGCCGCCCTTCTGAAGACGATGGCGGCCATTCCGGGGTTTCGCGTCGGCGAGCGGATCATGGGTATCACCCGGCTCAGCTTCGATCTTTCAGTGCCGGACCTGTTCCTGCCCTTCTTCGTCGGCGGGTCTCTGGCGCTGATCGAGTTGGAGGAAGCAGCCGACCCCGCGCGGCTCGCGGCGGCTTTCGATGCCTATCGCCCCGATCTGGTCCAGGCGACTCCGTCTACCTGGCGATCCCTGCTGGAACATGGCTGGAGCGGCCAGCCGGGATTGCGGATATTGGCGGGTGGCGAGGTGCTGACGCGGCCCATGGCCGACCGGCTGCTGCACCGATGCGACGAACTCTGGAACATCTATGGACCGACCGAGACGACCGTCTGGTCGACCGCATGCCACGTAACGCCCAGCCATGACGCCATACCCATCGGCTGGCCGATGGCGGGCATCGCCGTGCAGGTCACCGATGCGGCGTTGAACCCGGTCCCCACCGGCACGGTGGGCGAGATCGTGATCGGCGGGACCGGCGTCGCACGCGGCTATCGCAACCGCCCCGACCTGACCGCCGAGCGTTTCGTCCAGATGGCGGACGGAACGCGGGTCTATCGCACCGGCGATCTGGGGCGCTTCGACGAGCGCGGCGCACTCTATTGCCTGGGGCGGATCGACGATCAGGTAAAGGTGCGCGGCTTCCGGATCGAATTGGGCGATGTCGAGGCGGCACTGGCCCTCCATCCCGACGCGGCATGGGGGGCGGTGCGATTATGGACCGACGCCTCGGGCGAGCCGCTTCTGGTCGGCTATGTCGTGCCGCGCCGACAAGGGCTTCATGCCCGCGAGATCAAGTCCTTCCTCGCGAGCCATCTGCCGGGCTATATGATCCCGGATCGGATCGTCTTCCTGGCCATGATGCCACTAACCCCCAATGGAAAGATCGATCGCGCCGCCCTGCCCGATCCTTCCACCGATGCACCGGCATCGGTGCCGGTCGAGGCCGTCGACGCCATCGATCGACGATTAAGCGCGATCTGGTGCGACCTGCTGGGCCTGGCGCGCGTCGCCGATGACGATGATTTCTTCGATCTGGGCGGCTATTCGCTGATGACGGTGCGGCTCAGCCGCCGGATCGAGACGGTCTTTGGCGTGCGCTTGCCGCTGATCGAGTTGATGCGCCATTCGACCCTGTCGGCGATGGCGGCACGCATCGCAGCGGGGAACCAGCCGATGGACGGGGCTGCGATGCTGCTCAACCCTGACGGCCATCGACCGCCACTCTTCTGGCTCGACACCGGACCATTGATGCGGACGATGCTGCGGGGCCTGTCCGCCGATCAGCCCGTCTTCGCGCTCAACACCGATCCCGTTGACGAAGATGCCTTGGGCGGCGGACCGCTATCGATCTTAGCGGTGGCGGCCCGGCTGCGGCGTCATCTGCTGGCAGCACAACCCAATGGCCCTTATTATCTGGGCGGATGGTGCCGCTGGGGAATCGTCGCCTATGAACTGGCACGGCAATTGACGGAAGCGGGCCACGAGGTCGGCCTGCTCGCCCTGCTGGATGCGGATCGGCCTGGGGCGGGCGGGATGAGACGGCGGATGGCCGAACTGCTGCGACGGCGGGTCGGCATCCGGCCCGATGATGCCAGCTTCAGCCAGCGGGTCGAGCAGGCGACGCGCTCCTATGTTGCCGCCCCCTATTGCGGAAACGTCCTGCTGATGCAGCCGACGACACGGCATGGCGACTCGGGCTGGAACGCGGTTTTGAAAGGGCGGATCACGGTTCGGGAAATCGCCGGAGACCATGAAACCATGGTGCGGGGCAACGCCGCGCTGGCGCTCGCCGCCGCCCTGGATGCCGCGCTATTGTCCGTTCAGCCGCCACTTGCCGCAGGCCGGGACCATTTGCAGGCGTCCGTCCTGGCAGCACAGCCAGCGTGATCGCGCCGCCGGGATCATCCGGCCAGATAGGCCTCCAACGCGTCGCTCCCGCCGATGCGTTCGCCCGCGATGAAGACCTGCGGCGTGGTGGCGACGCCCTGCTCGTCCTTGAAAGCCTCCACCTCTTTACGGGTCGAGAGAATATGATCCTCCACCTCAAAGCCCGCTGCCTCCAGCATCGCCTTCGCCCGGACGCCGAAAGGGCATGTATGCTCGGGAAGCACCATCCGGTAGAGGGTCGCAACCTTGTCGTCCGCCATGCCAAGCCGTCCCATGCGCGGCATCAGCGCCGCGACACAAAAGCGTTGCGGCGCGCAAACCGTTCCATGATGGCCCCGCTCGCCGGGCCGTCCAACGGATTAGCGCAAGCGCGGGATCACACGACGTTCAGATCCGTCACGAACTCATAGCGATCGCCGCGATAGACCGAACGGGTGAATTCGACGACGCGGCCGTCGGGGATCCGCGTGCAACGTTCGATCCGCAACACTTCGGAATTCTGTCGCACGCTCAGGATTCCGGCTTCCGTCTCGGTCGCGAGCGAGGCGCGGATACGCTGTGTCCCCGATGTCGGTCGGAAACCATGCACGTCCAGCGCCTGATAGAGCGAGTCGCCCAGCGCATCGAGATCGGGCATGAAAATGGCCGGGATCACCGCATGTTCTATCGCCAGCGGCTCGTTGCCCGCCAGACGGACACGCCCAAGCCGCGCGACGCGGACATCGGGCGCCACTTCCAGCGCGGCGGCTTCCTCCTCGGTCGGCAACGCATAGGATTTGTATATCCAAACGACGCCCGGGTCCTGTCCGCGCGACCGGGTGTCGTCGCTGAAACTGGTGAGCTTCGCCCCCGCCGTTTCGATCCGCCGCGCGACGAAGGTGCCCGAGCCATGTTTGCTGATGAGCACCCCTTCGTCGATCAACTGCTTGAGGCCCTTGCGGACCGTCACCCGCGACAGGCCCGCCATTTCGCTGAGTTCGCGTTCCGAGGGCAGAGCGCTGCCGGGATCGATGCCGCCGCCATTGATGTGCTCGCGCAGGCTTTGGGCCAGTTGCATGTATAGCGGCGTCGCTTCGTCGCTTCGCGTCCAGGCTATATCGCGCACCGTTACGCCTCCCGTTCGCCGAGCGCCCGCATGACACCGCGCAGGCTGCCGCGATGGCGGTCGAGCAGCGCGGCGGCCTCCTCGACCGGAAGACCCTTGGCGACGATGATGCCCAGTCGAATGTCGTTGTCCGCCCGTTCGAGCGCGCGCGTCGCCACCTCGGCATCCACTCCGGCAATATCCTGAACCATACGCCGACCGCGTTGCAAGAGCTTCGCATTGGAGACGCGCATGGCCACCATCCGCCCGCGATAGACGAGACCGAGCCGGAGCATCACCGCAGTCGACAACAGGTTCAGCACCGCCTTTTGCGCCGTTCCGGCCTTCATCCGGGTCGAGCCCGCCAGAACCTCGCTGCCGGTATCGGCGACCACGACATGCTCGGCGCGCTCGGTCAGCGGCATTCCCGGATTGTTGGTGATGCCGATCGTCAGCGCACCGACCGCACGTGCTCGCTCGATCACCGCGACCGTGTAGGGCGTCCGCCCGCTGGCGGCGACGCCGATCACGACATCGGACGGCGTGATGCCGCAGGCGTCGATGTCCCTGCGCGCGGCGTCGACGTCGTCCTCCGCCCCTTCGCGCGCTTCGGTCAGTGCGCCCATGCCGCCCGCCATCAGAAAGATCATGCGCTCCATCGGCCAGCCGAAGGTGGGGTGAAGCTCGGTCCCGTCCTGGACCGCGAGGCGCCCCGATGTGCCTGCGCCCACGAAGACCAGCCGCCCGTCCTGCCCCAACCGCGCGGCGGCGGCTTCGGCAGCGTGCGCGATGGCGGCGACCTGGGACTGAAGGGCCGCGATGGCCGCCATCTGCCCCTCCAGCATCGCCTCGACGGCGAACTGGGTCGGCCAGAGGTCGAGATCGAGGAAACGGGGATCGAGCGCTTCGGTGTTCATCATATCAACGACCTCGGTGCGGAGCGGTGCCAGCGGGTGCGGCGCAGACCAGAAACGCGACGGCCGTGCCCAGACAAAGCTGAAACGGGAAGGACAGCCCGTTAAGGGCCAGGGGCAGACCGATCGCCCTGGCAATGGCAGGTTGCAGCAACACGATCGTGACAAAGCCGATCAGCAGCGCGGCGATCGCCGATCCGGTCGTCCCTCGTGTGGTGAACAGCGCAGTGAAATAGACACCCAGCAGGCCGGCATAGCTGAACACCATGACCTGAAGCGCGAACTCCAGCAGGCCCATCGAGCTGTAACGCTGCCAATAGAAGGACGCGACGGCCATCAGGAACATCGCAAAGCCGATGACGCCCATGCCCGCGCGCCCCGCCTGGACGAAATGATGCTCGTCGACCGGCCCACGCCGATCACGCCAGGGACGGTAGAAATCCTGCACCAGGACGGACGACATCGCGTTGAGGGCCGAATTGGTCGTCGCCACCGCCGCCGCGCAAATGCCGATCGTCACCAGACCTCGCAGGCCGCCCGGCAATTGGGTGAGGATATAATGCATGAAAATGCTGATCTTCTCGCCGCCGAACTGGCTGGCCGCGACGGCTCCGGACCCGCCCATCAGATCTGGGCGGTCGTAGAAAATGTAGAGCAGCAGACCGATCACGATGAACATGCCCACCGTCGGCACCGTCGCCAGGACGGAGAGGTAAAGGCTACGCGCGCCCGTCTTCGCGTCCTTGCACGACAACAGGCGCTGCGTGGTATCCTGATCCATGCCCGCATTCGCGATGTAAAGCAGCGCGAGGCCTGTCACGATCGCCAGCATCGAAAAGGGTCGCGACAGATCGAGCGAGAAGTCGAACAGCCGCAGCTTGTCGACACCCTCCGGCGTATGGGCCAGCGCGTCCAGGATCTGGGCGTTGGAGGCCGGGATCGACAGGCGCAGGAACACCAGCACCGCCACCGCCGACCCGATATAGACGATGAACTGAATCAGGTCGTTCCACAGAACCGATTTCAGGCCGCCCACAAAAGTGAACGCCACGCTCGCGACGACCAGTGCCGCAGCCGCGATCATGATGCCCTGCGCACCGACGCTGCCCGTCACGACCATCGCAAGCGCGATCGCGGCGAGATAGACCCGCGCACCACCGGCAAAGACGCGTCCCACCAGAAACATGCCCCCCGCCCAGCGCGTGGCCCGCTCACTGAAACGCAGCGTCAGCAACTCGTAGGCGGTGGTGGCACGGATCGCATAGAAGCGCGGGATCAGGACATGGGCGACGAATACCGCACCGATCAGCCCGCCGATATTGCCGCTGAGATAGGTCAGGTCGCCACGATAGCCATAGTCCGGCCCGCCAAGGAAGGTCGCCGCCGACTGGGTTGCGGACAGGACCGAAAGCGCGGCGAGCCAGGCGGGAACATTGCCCCCCGCCAGAAAATACTCCCGCGCCGACTCGGTCTTGCGGGGCGTGAATATCCATCCGCCCGCGACCAGCAGCAGCAGATAGGCCGCGATGACGAGCCAGTCGGCCAGAGAGAAGGGCAACATCATCGAAACATGCTCCGATTGCTTCGGACCGGACGTCCACGGGCGAAAAACGATCGCGCCCGCCCCTCGGATCGGGCCGGGCGCTATGGCTAAGTTGAGCGATCAGAGATGCGCGGTCAGGGAAAAGCCGATCGTCCGTCCCAGGATGTCATAGGTGTCGGGGAAGGTGTTGAACACGCCCCCGTCGATACGCGCGGCGGGTTGCGGTCGAGCAAATTGTAGACGCCCGCGCTCATCGTGACGGTGTCGGTGAAATCATAGGATGCCGAGAGGTCGAAGGTGTCCTGTGCCTTGATCGTCTCCGTCGATCCGACCGTGCTCGATCGGACCTTGCCGATGCGCTGCCAGTCGAACTGGATCACCCCCTTGTCGAGCAGCCAGCCGATCCCGGCGGTATGCCGATAGGCGGGCTGTACCAGCGTCGTGCCGTCGCTGGAGCAGGTCGCGCCGAACGTGCCCTTGCACTGCACCGCGGACACGGTCGGGTTCGCCTGGATCAGATAGGAGGTGACGATATTGCCCTGATAGCTGGCGCGCATGCCCCTGCCCGGCAACCAGTCCGCGCGCAGCGTATAGGCCGCCGAAATGTCGAAGCCGCGCTGCAGCAGGCGGCCCAGATTCTGGTTGTTGACGAACGCGTCGGCGAAGCTGCCATTCGCGTTGCGGGTGACGAGTGCGCACAGCGGATTGCCCGCCGTCGGATTGGTGATGTAGCAGCTCGTGATCGCCGCGATCGGCTGGATCACGCCGACGGCCCCGCGCAGGTCGAGATTATAATAGTCGAACGTCACGTTCAGGCCGGGCAGGAAGGTCGGGGTGAACACCGCGCCCGCCGTCGTCGTATAGCCTGTCTCCGGCTTGATGTCGGGATTGCCGCCATAATAATAATTGCCGGTCAGGTAGCTCGCGGCGTTGGAATTGGCCGAGCCGACGGCCGGTGCGCCCAGGCGCGCACACTGCGCCGCGTTGCCGGTGCCCAGCACGCACGGATCGCCCCCATAGCGAGGCTTCAGCCGATCGACGGTGACGAGATTGCTGAGCGGCAGGGATGAGGTGGAGGCGGCGAACTCGCCGAAATTGGGGGTCCGCAGTACACGCTGATAGGTACCGCGCAGCCGCAGGTTGCGATCGACCTCCCAATTGCCCTCGACCTTCCAGGTGCCGTGCGTGCCGAACAAGTTATAGTCCGACAGTCGATACGCACCGCCAATGTCCAGCTTGCGGATCAACGGCGTGTCGTGGATCAGCGGAACGAGCACTTCGCCATAAAGCTCGGCGACGTCGAACGCCCCCTTATATGCGCCCTGCACGCCCTGGCGGTAGGTGTTGCCGGTCAGCAGCGCGCTGTCCTGGTTGATGCTCGCAGTCTCCCGGCGATATTCGACGCCCGCCGCAAAGCCGATCGGGCCCGCCGGCAGGGAGAACAGGTCGGCCAGGCTGCCGCTGATCGTTGCGGCGGTTACGAACTGGTCACGCTTGCGATTGAAGCCGTCGATCGTGCTGCCCAACGCGGAGGCAAGCCCCGGTTGCCGTGGGCCGAAGATATTCACGGTGTTGACGATAGACGCGAAATTGTTCGCGCCCGCTACGTTGTTGACCACGCCATCGCCCGAGATCAAAGAGGATTCGGTCGAGCGGCCATATTGCGCATAGACGTTCCACCGCACCGCATCGGTCAACGGGCCTCGCAGGCCGGACTGGAACTGCAACGTGTTCCGCTCGGTCGCATAGGTGATCAACCCCAGCTCGGCGAGCGAGCGCGACACATTCACCTGTGCCGAGCCGTTCACGAATGTCAGCTGGTTGCGGATCGCGTCGGTCAGGAACGGATTGGTCGCGCTGATCGCCACCGTGCGGTTGACCGACGCCGGGGCCGCGCCCGGCGTGCCGGTCTCCTCGGTCCGGGCGTTGGTGTACATCGCGCGGCCATAGATTTCGACCTGCGGCGTAATTTCATATTTGTAGAGCACCGCCACGTTGATCCTCTTGAGCGGAGAGATCAGCGGATAGCTGGCCGAGAGGTTCGAGGTGGCCGAGGGCGTGGTCGTAAAGGCGCCGTCGTCGGTAAAGCCGAAGCGCCGACCGCTGGCGACATCGGTGAAGACGCCGCCGATGCTGGGAATGGTCTGATTGGGGGTTGCGGCCCAGTCGCGCTGTCCCGCCCGAACGCCGTCACGCTGGGTATAGTCCGCCGCGATCACCAGGTTGCCACGATCACCGATGCCGGTGCCCAGCATCAGCGAACCGCCATATTGCGCGCCACCCCTGACCGACAGCCGGCTGGTCGCGGTGCCGCGAATGCCCTTATATTCGTCATTGAGGATGAAGTTCACGACGCCCGCGACCGCGTCCGCACCGTAAACGGCGGCCGCGCCGCCGGTCAGCACATCGACGCGCTTGATAAGCGAGGCGGGGATCGCATTGACATCGACCGAGTTGCGGAAGCTGAACGGCGCCGCGCGGGTGCCGTCGATCAGAACCAGCGACCGGCTCTGGCCGAAGTTGCGCAGCTCCAGAACCTGCGCGCCGAACGCGTCGCTGCCCTGCGAGCCCTGGCGGACGCCGCCCGACAGTTGCGGGATCTTGGTCGAGAAATCCTCGATGGTCAGTGCGGACTGCAGCTTGATCTGCTCTTCGCTGGTCGAGGCGACCGGACTGCTGGAGGTAAGGCCGGGAATCGGGATGCGCGTGCCGGTCACCACGATGTCGCCGCCCGCGGCGGGTTCCCCCTGCGCCTCCGCCACCGGGCCGGTCTGAGCGAGCGCGAGGCTCGGCATCTGCACAAGGGCAACGGCCAAGGCTGCTGCGGCTGCGGTATGTCGGTACGACGTCACCATGATGGAGTCCCTCCCATAAGCCCGAACCCGGTCCCGTCGACAGGCCAGCTCGGGACTCGACGGGACACGGGAACGAGCCGAACTATGCATACCTGTCTTCAACTTGTAAAGATGTGGTATTATATATTGGTATTAGTGTTTGATTGTCGTCGGTTGCCATGTCCGGCCGCCCGTCAGTGGTTCGGCAACTCCCGTCGTGCCGGGGAAGGTCAGCGGCAGGCCAAGCGCGCTCCGCGCCGCCAGGAATGCCATCGCCTCGGCCTCGACGAAGTCGCTACGCAGGCCGATTTCATCCGCCGTCCGGCACGGCCCCAACCGATCGCGCAATGCCGCCATCAAAACAGGATTATGTCCGCCACCGCCGCATATGACCCAAAGCTCGGGCGATGCCGGCAAACTGCGCGCTGCCAGCGCCACGGCCTCTGCCGTGAAAGCGGTCAGTGTCGCCGAGGCGTCCTCAAGCGAGCAGGCATCCGCCCAGTCCAACGGGAAATCGTAGCGATCGAGCGACTTCGCCCCCGTCTCACGAAAATAGTCATGGGCCAGCAGCTCGGCCAGCACACGCGTATCGACGGCGCCCGCAGCGGCGAACCGACCACCATCGTCATAGCGACCCGCTCCGTGCGCCTGGACGACCTGGTCGATCAACCCATTGCCGGGACCCGTATCGAACGCGATCAACGTTCCGTCCGAACCGATCCAGGTCAGGTTCGCGACGCCGCCGATATTGAGGAATGCGACAGGCCTCGCCAGCCCAAGATGCTCGGCGAGCGCGGCATGATAGGCCGGCACCAGCGGAGCCCCCTGCCCACCAGCATGTAGATCGTCTTGCCGCATCTGCGCGACGACCGGCACATCCAGGGCATCGGCCAGCCGCTGCGGATCGCCGATCTGGACCGAAAGCCGTCGCTCAGGGCGATGAAGCACCGTCTGGCCGTGAAAGCCGATCAGGTCGGGGCGGCGACCGGCCTCTTTGATAACCCGCTCACCCGCCGCGACATGCGACCGATGGATCACGGCAGCCGCGTCTTCGAACGAAGGTGGTGCGACCCCATGGCCGTTCCACGCCAGCGCATCCTGCGTCGCACGCTCTACCACGGCGCGATCGGCGGTCGCAAACGGGATCATCGCGGCGGGGCCGAATCCCCCGATCCGCTCGCCATCGGTCTCGATAAGCGCGACATCGACCCCGTCGAGCGACGTTCCGCTCATATAGCCCATGACCAGCATCAGTTCGACGAGTCCCAGGCGCAGACGATCAGGCTGGCATCGTCGTGCCGCTTCACGCGGGTGTAACGATGGAGCGAATCCGGCTCGCGCTCGATGTCACGCAATCGCGCCAGCCACTCGCGCCCCTCTTCCGGCATCGCGATCGCCAGAAGATCGGCGGGCGTCGCAGTGCCGAACAATTCGACAAGCCGCAGGAACCCGTCGCTTGCGATCGCGAAGCGCTGGCCGGGCTGCAGGGGAAGCGTTGCCTGCCACACATGATCCGCAGCGGCAGGCTCGGTGCCGAGCACCCAATAGCCGCCCTCGCGATTCTTGAGGCGGCGATTGGCACGCAATCCCGGTATCAGTCGCGCCTTCAGGACATCGGGGTCGATCGTCGGATTCTCGTCATGGATCGCCTTGACCGCAGCCAACGTCCGCGCCTCGATGGCATCCAGATCCGACGCCCCGAATAATCGGGCGGCACCCGCGTCATCGACTGCCGCGACACGACAGTCGGCGAGGCACGTGATCTCGACCATGTCGCCGATGATGCGGAGCATGGCAAAGGCCGCCGAGGGGAGATCGCATGCCTCGATCCCGGTCCGCAATCGCACCGGCCCCAACGCCTCGGCACAACGCGTCATGACCGTGCGAAGGATTTCGACGGTGGGACGTGCCGGGTCTTCGGCCAGGGCATCCGCGATCAGCCGGTTCGCTGTCTGCGCGAGCCATGCCGCATCGCTCGGCGCGTCGAGCACGGACGGCCCAATGCCGGTTGCGCCATCGATCACCCAGGCGGCATTGCCATAATGGCCGATCGCATCCTCATTCACATGCCCCGGCCCATCGGACAGCGCGACGTCGATCCTCAGCATGAAATGCTCCCCATCCGATTTCGAATGCGATGGGAGGCTATCAACTTTGCTCTGCTCATGCAAACCAATAGGATGCCACTTGCGAAGAGTGGCGAACTGGTATCTAAACTACGTCATGACTTCGCATATCGACATGTCTCCGGCAGCAGCCCCGCCATGCCCCGATCTGGGCCTGATCGAGGGGCGGTTCGGTCGCATCTGGACGCCGGACGAACGCCATCATGTCGTCAGGATGCTCGGGCAGGCCGGTTACGCCTTCTATCATTATGGGCCCAAGGCAGATCGGGCGCTGCGGCGCGACTGGCGCACCGGCCATGACCGGGAACAGACCGGGATGCTGGCCCGCCTGTCCGACGAATGCCGCGCGGCGGGCCTGCGTTTCGGAATCGCGATCACGCCGGTCGGATCGACCCACCCGTTCGACGATCAGGCCCGCGCCGATCTCAGGCGGAGGCTGGCCGATCTGGATGCGATCGGGATCGACGACCTCGCCGTGCTGTTCGACGACCTGCGCGGCGACATGCCGGACCTCGCGCGGAGCCAGGCGGAGGTGGTCAATTTCTGCGCCGGCCTGACCCGTGCGTCGCGCGTCTTTACCTGCCCGACCTATTATTCAGACGATCCGGTGCTCGACCTCGTCTTCGGCGAACGCCCGTGCGATTATCTCGCCGATCTGGGGCGTGGGCTCGACCGGTCGGTGCAGGTCTATTGGACCGGCGAAGAGGTTTGCTCGCCCGAGATCGGCGGCGCCCATCTCGACCGGGTGGCTGCGGAACTGGGGCGGCCGGTCTGCCTGTGGGACAATTATCCGGTCAATGACGGCGCGCGCATGTCGCGCTTCCTGCATCTGCGCGGGCTTACCGGACGATCGGCGCGGCTCGCCGGGCGAGTAACCGGCCATGCCATCAATCCCGCGATCCAGGCGCATCTGACCTGCATCCCCGCCCTGACGCTGCCCATGCTATATGACCGGGGCGACGACTATAGCTATGGCGCAGCTTTCGCCGAGGCGGCGGAAAGCCTGCTCGGCGAGGACTTCGCCCGGATGCTGCGCCAGGATGTGGCCGCGTTGCAGGATGTCGGCCATGATCGGCTCGGCCCGCGAGGGGATCGGCTCTGTGCCCGCTACGGCGCCATCGATCACCCTGCGGCGCGCGAGATCATCGACTGGCTGGACGGCAAGGGCCTGATGACCGACGAGGAGGTTCAGACCCAATGACCCCGGCCCCAAGGCCATGACCGATAGCACCATGCTGCTGGCCAAACTCCGCGCCACGGTGGGCAGCCGTCACCTTCTTACCACGCCGCGCGCGACGGCGCGGTTCCGCAAGGGGTATCGCACCGGCAACGGACCGGCGATCGCGGTGGTGCAGCCGGGCAGTCTGGTCGAACTGTGGCATGTCGTCAGGGCCTGTGTCGCCGCCAATGTCTCGATCATCATGCAGGCATCGAACACCGGGCTCACCGGCGGCTCGACACCCGATGGCGAAGATTATCCCGGCGGCGTCGTCATCATCAGTACCACCCGCCTGTCGCACCTGCGGGTGATCCGAAATGGCGAGCAGGTGGTGTGCCTGCCGGGCGCGACCTTGTACGAGCTTGAAAAGGCTCTGCGCCCCTATGGGCGCGAACCGCATTCGGTGATCGGATCGTCCTGTTTCGGCGCGTCGGTCGTGGGCGGCGTGTGCAACAATTCGGGCGGATCTCTGATCCGGCGCGGCCCCGCCTATACCCAACTCGCGCTGTTCGCCGCCGTCGGACCAGATGGCGGCCTGACCCTGGTCAATCACCTGGGCATCGCGCTTGGCGACGATCCCGAGACGATCCTGTCGCGTCTCGATACCGGGGACTTCGCCGAGGCGGACATAGACCCCGCCGCCGATCGCCCGGCCCATGACCACAGCTATGCCGAGCATGTCCGGGCGATCGACAGCGACATACCCGCCCGCTTCAACGCCGATCCCCGCTGCCTGTTCGAGGCGTCGAGAAGCGCCGGAAAGCTGATCGTCTTTGCGGTACGCCTCGACACCTTCGTGCGGGAGGAGGATAGCGCCACCTTCTATATCGGCACCAATGCGCCCGACCGGCTCGCCGAGTTACGTAGAACGATATTGCGCGATTTCGACCGGTTGCCGATCGCGGCCGAATATATTCACCGTACCGCCTTCGACATCGCGGATCGCTATGGGCGCGACATGTTCTTCGCGATTGAGCGGCTCGGCACCGATCGGCTCCCGGCGCTCTTCGCCGCCAAGGCCCGGTTCGACGCGTTCGCCGATCGCATATCGCGGGGCTTGAGCGATCGTTTGATGCAATGGTCGGGGCGGTTCATGCCCGATCACCTGCCCGGCTGGATGCGGCGCTACCGCGACCGCTTCGCGCATCACCTGGTCCTGAAGGTCTCGGGCGATCAGATCGCGGAGACCCGCGCCTTGCTGGCTCGGCTGTTTCCGGGCGATGATGAGGGCGACCATCTGGCGTGCGGCAAGGAAGACGGCGCCAAGGCCTTTCTCCATCGCTTCTTGGTGGCGGGCGCGGCGGTGCGATACCGGGCGGTCCATACAGAGGCGGTTGCCGACATCGTCGCGCTCGACATCGCCCTGCCCCGCAATGCGGAAACCTGGGTCGAGGCGTTGCCGTCGGCGCTCGGCAACCAGGTGATCCACACGCTCTATTACGGCCATTTCTTTTGCCACGTCTTCCATCAGGATTATATCATCCGAAAGGGCAGCGATCCCATCGCGTTCGAACACGCGCTCTGGGCCCTGCTCGACGCGCGCGGTGCCCAATATCCGGCCGAGCATAATGTCGGCCACCTCTATGTCGCGCCGCCCCAACTGGCGGATTTCTATCGCCGCATCGATCCGCGAAATCAGCTCAATCCGGGCATCGGCCAGACCCCTCGCGCCCGAAACTGGGGCACCACCGACCAGGGAGACCATCAATGACCTATTATCTTGGGATCGATGCGGGCGGCAGTCACTGCCGGGCCCGGCTGGTGGACGAACGGGGTTCGGTGATCGGGCATGGTCTTTCAGGACCTGCCAATGCCCGCATCGGGATCGAACCGCTCTACCGCACGCTGACGGAGACGGCGGACCAGGCGGTGTCCGAAGCCGGATTGTCCGATACGCAGCGCCGCACCATCCGCGCGGGTATGGGCATTGCCGGGATCAGCCGGCTCGGCATCCGCGAGGCGCTGGCCGAACTGGACTTCGGCTTTGCGTCCGTCGCGTTCGCGACCGATGCGCAGATCGCCAATCTGGGTGCCCATGCGGGGCAGGACGGCGCGATCCTGATCATCGGCACGGGCAGCGCGGCCAAGCTGCGCATCGACGGGCAGGATTTCACCATCGGCGGCTACGGCTTCCCGATCTCGGACGAAGGAAGTGCCGCGGCGCTGGGGTTGAGTGCGATGCGCCATGCCTTGCGCGCGCTCGACGGTCGTACCCACAAAACGCCGCTCAGCGCGGCGGTCACCGAACGCTTTGACCATGACACCGCCAAGGCGATCGCCTGGATGGATCGGGCGACCCCGCGCGATTATGGCAGCTTCGCGCCGCTCGTCATGGACTATGCCGAGGCCAACGACCCGATCGCCCGGTTGATCGTCGAGGAAGCGGCTAGCCATATCGAGCGCTTCGTCGAAACGATCTTCGAGCGCGGCGTGACGCGATGCGTACTGGTCGGCGGATTGGCACCACGCATCAGCCCATGGCTTCGCGCCCGCACGGTCGAGCGGCTCAGCGCTCCTTTCGGCGATGCGCTCGACGGCGCGCTCCGGTTGGCCGGGTTCACGCCCGAAGCGATCGCCTAGACGCGCCGCGCGATCCGATCCAAGGCACGAAAGGCGCGGCGCCGCCACGCATTGCCCGGCCAGCCCGTCAGGATCGGTCGGATGAATGAGCCTTTGCCTCGCGGATGGCGCTACCGGCGTGCACGATCGTCGTGCCGGCGCTTGTCCCGCTCTCATTTGGATTGTGGCGAACGTGACGATGCGATTTGCGGGATCCCGTCTGAAAGCACGGCGTCGCATCGGCCATCGGCGCCGCGACCGCAAAACAATCGTCGGACATGTCGCCCTCATTCTGCGATGCGAAAGCCGGAGCCGCGCCCAGACCGGTCGAGATCGCAATCAGCCACCCGCATAGGCCACGCATGGCAACTCCTTTCAGCATGGGATTGAGCTTCGCACTGTTTCGCTCGAAAGGACGATCCCGCCGACTTAAATGATTTTCACCTGAGGTCGCGAGCCTTGGCGTCGTACCGCACGTCCGGCTATGCCGACGACATGGCTGCCATCCTGGTCATCGAAGACGACGACGCCACCGCCACGGCGATCATCGCCGAACTGGAACGCCACGGACACGCCGTAAGCCGTGCCGCCGATGGCGACACCGGCCTGAACCTGGCCACCCGCGAAGCGTTCGATGCGATCACGCTCGACCGGATGCTGCCTGGACTAGACGGGCTGGCGCTCGTCGCCCGGCTGCGGGAGCGGCATATCGCGCTCCCCGTCCTGATGCTGAGCGCGTTGAGCGACGTCGATGAGCGGATCGCGGGCCTGCGTGCGGGCGGCGACGATTATCTGACCAAGCCGTTCGACTTTGCCGAGATGGCGATGCGCGTCGAGGTACTGCTTCGGCGGCGCGAGCAGGCGGAGGCGGTGGTGCTGCGTGGCGGCGGGATCGAATGCGATCTGGTCCGCCGCACGGTAAGGGTGGACGGCCTACCGACCCGTTTGCTCCACATGGAATTCCGCCTGCTCGAATTCCTGATGCGCAATCGGGGAGAGGTGATGACCCGGCGCATCATCTTCGAGCGGGTCTGGGGCTATTATTTCGATCCGGGGGCCAATCTGATCAGCGTCCATATCGCCCGGCTTCGCAAGAAGATCGACCGGCCGGGCCGCCCCAGCGCCATCCAGACGGTCAAGGGAGAGGGTTATCTCTTCGACGGGGGATGAACCGCTGCACTGGCGGGAGATCGTGCGGATCAGCACGTTCCGCCTTTCGGCGATGCTGGGGGCGGTGTTCGTCATCGGTCTGATCGTGATGCTGGGCGTGGTCTATATGGCGACCGCGCGCGACCTCACCGAGCGAAGCGACCGCATCCTGCATGCGGTCGCCGAGCCCCTGTCGCAGGTTCCCGCCGAGCAATTGCCCGACCGCATTCGTTCCGAGTTGCAGCGCAATCGCGCAGGGTTCAACTATCTGGCGTTGATCGCGAGCGACGGTACGCCGGTCGTCGGCAATGTCCGCCTCTTACGTCCCCTGCTTCCCGGCCACCCGATCGATGTGGAAGGCGGAGCACGAGGGCCTTTTCGCCTCGTCGCGCTGCGGACCCGCGAGGGCGAGACGCTGCTGGTCGGGCGCGACATCAGCCTCCTCCGCGACCTGCGCCGGACCGTTCTGGACACGCTGCTGGTCAGCGGCCTGTTGACCCTGTTGTGCGTCGCGGCGGCGGCGATCGGGTTCAGCCGGGCGCCGCTCCGCCGCGTCCGCGCGCTGCAACGGGCCAGTCGGGAAATTGCGGCGGGTGACCTTTCGATCCGGATGCCGATCGCGGGCCGACATGACGAACTGGACCAGTTCGCCGCGACGGTGAACACGACCGTCGAAGAGGTCGGCCGTGTCGTCGCGCAGGTGAAGGGGGTGACCGATGCCGTCGCGCATGACCTGCGCACCCCCCTCACCCGCGTCCGCGCGACGCTGAACGCATTGGGCCATACGCCGGACGACACTACGAAAGTGACGATGGGGATCCGGCAGGCCACGGCCGATCTCGACCTGGTGCTGGAGCGGTTCACGGCGCTGTTGCGTATTTCCGAGCTGGAAGCCGGGCGACGGCGAGCCGGGTTCCGTAAGCTCGACCTCGCCGAGCTCGTCGCGCGGGTTGCCGAGTTGTACGAACCGCTGGCCGAGGACCGCGACGTCCAACTGTCGGTCGCGACCAGACCATTGTCGGTCGAAGGCGATGACAAGCTGCTGTTCGAGGCGCTCAGCAATCTGATCGACAATGCCATCAAATTCGGCAGGCCGGGCGGACGGGTGAGCATCGCGATACTCGCGGGCGAAGCCGGAAACGGTATCGAAGTCCGCGACGACGGCCCCGGCATCCCGCCCGAGGAGCGCGGTGCGGTGCTGCGCCGATTCCATCGGGGTGCCCAAGCGCAGGACACACCGGGCAGCGGCCTTGGCCTCAGCGTCGTCGTCGCAATCCTGCACCTCCACGGCTTTCGCCTCCACCTGTCGGATGCCGGGCCGGGCCTGTGCGCGCAAATCCTGATCCCGGCAGCGGCGTGAAATTCATTTAAGTCGCCTGCGCCGCCGATCGGCGCGAAGAGGCCCCGTCGGCGACGCGGCCGCGGTTCCCCACCCCCCGATCCCCGCGCCGTCGCCGACACCCTGTTTGTGTCCGACACCGGGATGCCCATGCTCCAGCTCGTCAAGCTCGCCCTCAGCAAACCCTATACCTTCGTCGTGCTCGCGATCCTGATCGTGCTGGGCGGCGGGATCGCGGCGGTCGAGACGCCGACCGACATCTTCCCCGACATCCGCATTCCCGTGATCGCGGCGGTATGGACCTATAAGGGCCTGCCCGCGAACGACATGTCGGGCCGCGTCGTCTATTATTACGAGCGTTCGCTGTCGGCGACGGTCAGCGACATCGACCATATCGAGAGCCAGTCGCTTCAGGGCGTCGGCATCGTGAAGATATTCTTCCGCCCCGGCGTCGACATTCGCACGGCCACCGCGCAGGTGACTGCCGCGTCGCAGACGGTGCTCAAGCAGATGCCGCCAGGCATAACTCCGCCGCTGATCCTGAACTACAACGCCTCGACGGTGCCGATCCTGCAACTCGCGCTGTCGGGAAAGGGGCTTTCCGAACAGAAAATCTACGACCTCGGCCAGAACATGATCCGACCGGCTTTGGCCTCCGTCCAGGGGGCGGCGATCCCCTCGCCCTATGGCGGCAAGGAGCGGCAGGTGCAGATCGACCTCGATCCCGCCGCGCTTCAGGCCCATCGCCTGTCGGCCACCGACGTGGCCAATGCACTGGCGCAGCAGAACCAGATCATCCCCTCGGGCACGGCCAAAATCGGTGCCTATGAGTATAACATCCGGCTGAACAACAGCCCCAGCGTCATCGACGATCTCAATGCCCTGCCGATCAGGACGATCGACGGCACCACCGTGCTGATGCGCGACGTGGCGCATGTCCGCGACGGTTCGCCGCCGCAGCGCAACGAGGTACGCGTCGATGGCGCGCGGTCGGTTCTGATGACCGTCCTGAAGAGCGGATCGGCCTCCACCATCGCCATCGTCGATCAGGTCAAGGCATTGATGCCACAACTGGAGGCGACCCTGCCCGCGGGGCTGGACGTCAAGCTGCTGTCCGACCAGTCGGTGTTCGTCAAGGCGGCGGTGTCGGGCGTGATGCGCGAGGGCGTGATCGCCGCCGCGCTGACCAGCCTGATGATCCTCCTTTTCCTGGGATCCTGGCGCTCCACGGTCATCATCGCGGCGTCCATCCCGCTGGCGATCCTGGCCGCGATCGCGGGGCTGGCACTGGCCGGGCAGACGCTCAACATCATGACGCTGGGCGGCCTGGCGCTGGCGGTCGGCATCCTGGTCGACGACGCGACCGTCACCATCGAGAATATCAACTGGCATCTGGAACAGGGCAAGACGGTTCGCGTCGCGATCCTGGACGGGGCGAAGCAGATCGTCGGTCCCGCCTTTGTCTCGCTGCTCTGCATCTGCATCGCGTTCGTGCCGATGTTCTTCCTGCCGGGCATCGCGGGTTTCCTGTTCGCGCCGATGGCAATGGCGGTGGTGTTCGCGATGATCGCCTCGTTCATCCTGTCGCGCACGCTGGTGCCGACCATTGGCAACTACCTGCTGCGCGACCATGCCGGGCCGCACACCGCCGAGGTGATGGTCGCGCATGACGCGCAGGCGGGACGACCGGGAGGCCGCAATCCGCTGCGCCGGTTTCAGCATGGCTTTGAGCGCCGGTTCGAAGCGGTACGCGATTATTATATCCGGATGCTCGCCTTCGCCCTCGCCCGGCGGCGGCCTTTCGTCGTCGTCTTCCTGGTCGTCGTGGTGACGTCCTTCGCGTTGGTGCCGATGCTGGGGTGCAATTTCTTCCCGGCGGTCGATGCAGGGCAGGTCAGCCTTCACGTCCGCGCGCCGGTCGGCACCCGGATCGAGGAAACCGCGGCGCTGTTCGACCATATCGAGAACCGCATCCGCCAGGTCATCCCCGCCGATCAGCTCGATACGATCGTGGACAATATCGGCCTGCCGGTCAGCGGCATCAATCGCGCCTATTCGAACACCGGTGGCGTCGGTCCGCAGGACGGCGACATCTTGGTCACGCTGAAGGAAGGCCACGGTCCCACGGCCGGGTTCGTAAAGGCGTTGCGCGAGCAGCTTCCGCGCGATTTTCCGGGTTCGACCTTCTCCTTCCTGCCCGCCGACATCGTCAGCCAGATCCTGAACTTCGGTTCGCCCGCGCCGATCGACGTCCAGGTCGCCGGACCGGATACGAAGGGTGGGGAGGCCTATGCGCGGATGCTGGTAGCAAAGCTGTCGCATATTCCCGGGCTGGCCGATGTCCGCCTGCAACAGGCGTCCAACTATCCGGAATATGCGGTCGATGTGGACCGCGCACAGGCCAACCGCCTGGGGGTCACCGAGAATGACGTGACGCGCAGCCTGACCGTCAACCTGGCGGGCAGTTCGCAGATCGCGCCGACCTTCTGGCTGAACCCCAAGAACGGCGTGTCCTACCCCATCGTCGTCCAGACCCCGCAATATCGCGCCGGCACCATCGAACAACTCGACAATCTTCCCATCTCGGGCAGCACGCCCGGCAGCCTGCAGACGTTGCGTGCGCTCGGCACGCTCCACCGCGAGCCCAGTCCGGCGCTCGTCTCCCACTATGCCGTGCAGCCGGTGTTCGACGTCTATGCCACCCCGCAGGGCCGAGACCTGGGTGCCGTCGCCGCCGCCATCGACAAGGTTCTGGCCGAGACCAAGGGCCAGTTGCCCAAGGGTGCGACGGTGACGATGCGTGGACAGGTCGAAACGATGAACGCCGCCTTTTCCGGTCTCATCCTGGGCCTCGCCGGCGCGATCATCCTGATCTACCTGCTGATCGTCGTGAACTTCCAGAGCTGGGTCGATCCGCTGGTGATCGTTTCGGCACTCCCGGCCGCACTGGCGGGGATCGTGTGGATGCTGTTCGCCACGCATACGCCGCTCAGCGTTCCCGCACTTACCGGCGCGATCATGTGCATGGGGGTCGCCACCGCCAACAGCGTGCTGGTGGTCAGCTTCGCGCGCGAACGGCTGGCGGCTTGCGGCAATGCCATCCAGGCGGCGATGGAGGCAGGCGCCACCCGGTTCCGCCCGGTGCTGATGACCGCGCTGTCGATGATGATCGGCATGGCGCCGATGGCGCTGGGCCTGGGCGAAGGCGGCGAGCAGAATGCACCGCTGGGCCGCGCCGTCATCGGCGGACTGCTCTGCGCGACGCTCGCCACGCTCGTCTTCGTCCCCGTCGTCTTCGCCATCGCGCACCGCCGTCAGAAGGCGACCACTCCCTCCCCCGTTATGCCCATCGGAGAAGCCATCCATGCATGAAGCCGCCCCGGCCCCCGCTGTGTCGGCCGACACCCCCGCGCCCAAGGGCCTGAAGCTCGCCGGAATCGTCGCCGCTGTCGTTGCGATCGGCGTCGTGGGGGTGGGAACGATCGCAAGAAGCCATGACGTCGCGTCGGCCGCTAGCTGGTCCAAGACCAATGCCATCCCGACCGTCCACCTGATCGACGTCAGGGGCAGCGCGGAGAGCAACATGCTCGACCTGCCCGCCACGCTGGAGGCTTGGGAGGCCGCCCGGCTGTTCCCACGGATCAGCGGCTATGTCCGCAGCTGGTCGCAGGATATCGGCGCGCGGGTCGCGGCGGGCCAGGCGCTGGGGGTGATCGATACGCCCGAACTGGACGAGCAGATCGGCCAGGCTCACGCCACGCTCGCCAGCGCACTCGCCCATGAGAAGCTGGCGCGAAGCACGGCGGCGCGCTGGAGCGACCTGCTCACGAGTTCCTCGGTATCCAAGCAGGAGGTCGATGAGAAGAATGGCGACCTGGCGGTCAAGACCGCGCAAGTCGCCGAAGCACGGGCCGCGTTGTCGCGACTGGAGGCGATGAAGCGCTATGCCGTCATCCGCGCGCCCTTTGCCGGAGTAGTGACCGCCCGCAACGCCGAGGTGGGCGACCTGGTCGGTCCCGGCGCGGTCGCGCAGGCGCCGATGTTTGCCGTCGCCGATACCCATCGCATCCGGGTCTATGTCAGCGTACCCCAGTCGCTGTCGGCCGCGATCAAACCGGGCATGACCGCCACGTTGACCGTCCCCGCCTTTCCAGGGCGGACATTCACCGCGACGGTCGCAGGCCTGTCGAGCGCGATCGATCCGGCGTCCGGCGCCTTCCGTGTCCAGTTGCTGTGCGACAATCCCGACGGCGCGCTGAAACCCGGCGGCTATGCGCAGGCGCGTTTCGATATGCCCGGACGGGCCGGCGCGGCGCAGGTACCGTCGAGCGCGATCCTGTTCGGTGCTGGCGGCGCCCGGATCGCCACCGTCGATTCACACGGCCGCATCGCGATGCGGAAGGTCCAGATCGGGCAGGACGACGGTCCCACGGTCCAGATCCTGTCAGGGGTCGCCCCGGGCGCGCGGATCGTCGACAATCCGCCGGACTCGCTGGCGCAGGGCGAACTGGTGCGCGTGGCGGCGAACCATCATGGCTAAGCGGCTGCTACGCTGGATGGCGGGGGCGTCGCTGGCGATCCTCGGCGGATGTTCGATGGCCCCCGCCTATCGCCCGCCAGTCCTGCCCGCGCCTGCCGCGTTCAATGAAATGCCGGGGGCGGACGACCCGCTCTGGAAACCGGTCGATGCCTTGCCCCCGGCCGCCTCAGCGAATTGGTGGGCGGGTTTCGGCGATCCGTCGCTCGACCGGCTCGAGGCGCGGATCGACCGCGAAAATCCTACGCTCGCGGGGGCTTTGGCCCGCTACGACCTCGCCCGCGCGACCCTGGCTGGGGCGAGGTCGGACCTGTTTCCCCATGCCGAACTGACCCCCAGCCTGCTCCGCAACCGGCAGTCGGACGAACGGCCCCTCCGTGGCGGCTCGCAGCCGGACTATTATACCGCCGCGACGCTGGGTGGCGACCTGTCCTATGAGGCGGACCTATGGGGTCGCGTGCGCAATTCGGTGGCATCGGGCCGCGCGCTTGCCGAGGCGAGCCGCGACGATCTGGCCGCGGTCAAGCTGGCACTTCAGGGGCAACTCGCGGCGGACTTCGTGCAGTTGCGAGGGCAGGATCGGCAACTCGCCCTGCTCGCCCAGACGATCGACGCCTTTGCCAGGGCCGATGCGCTGACCCGCAACCGGTTTCGCGGCGGCATCGCGACCGGCATGGATGTCGGCCGAGCGGGCGCGCTGCTGGGTGAGGCACGCGCCCAATATGCCCAGGTGGAAGCCGCGCGCGCGATCACCGAGCATGCGATCGCCAGCCTGGTCGGACAGCCCGCATCCACCTTCGCGATCCCGCGCCGCGACGCGCCGCTGGCCATGCCCATGATACCGGTCGGTTTGCCGTCGACGCTCCTTGCCCGACGCCCCGATGTAGCGGCGGCGGAGCGGCGAATGGCGGCGGCCAATGCGCGGATCGGCGTGGCGAAGGCGGCTTTCTTCCCCCGGATTACGCTGGGCGGCACCGGCGGATTCCAGAGTACGGCGCTGGCCGGGCTGATCGCCGCGCCGAACGTCTTCTGGGCGCTCGGGCCGGGGGCCATCCTGAACCTGTTCGATGGAGGCAAGCGCCGCGCCGATGTCGCCGCCGCGCGAGCCGACTGGAACATGGCCATCGCCGATTATCGCAGCCATGCGCTGGGGGCGTTTCAGGAGGTGGAGGACGCGCTCGCGACGCTCCGTCATCTGGACGAGGCGCAGGCCGCGCAGGCTGAGGCCATAACCTCCGCGAGCAGCACCAGCCGGATCGCGCTCGACCGCTATGTCAAAGGTGCAGCCACCTATCTGGATGTCGCGACCGCGCAGGAAAGCCTGCTCCGCGATCAGCAAAGCGCCCTGTCGCTGGAGACACAAAGGCTGACGGCCAGCGTCGCCCTGGCGCGTGCCCTGGGGGGAGGAAGCGTGCCAGCGGGCCGATAGCATAACGTCAAGTGCGCCATCCCCGCATGGGATTTGCCCGAATGTCCTGTTAGAGCCCGTATCGATTTCATCCGGAGACGCCGGACTTGCGGGGGACGCGGGGCGTGGTGACATGATCGGCTTGAGGGACGTGGTAACAAAGCGCTCTCCCGCTGCCGGGCAGCCGCGAAGGGCTCAACGAGGATGGCGGTTCGTGCGATCGGCCGCGCGCCGACTGGAGCTACGGTCGATCGACCTCGCGCCGGAATATTACGACCTGTCCGAAGGGCTGCGTGCCGCGCTGGCGGTCGGCCTGCCCTTGTTGGTGGCGGTTGCGATCGGTCGCCCCGAATGGGGCTGGGCGGTATTCGCGGCCTTCTGGACCTGCCTGTGCGACATACCCGGCCCCGACCGGCTTCGGCGGCGGCTGTTGGGGCTGTTCGTGATCTGCGGCGGCGCGATGGCGCTGGCCGGGTCATGGGTCACGCATCTTTATGCGATGCTCGATTTCGGCCCCAATCCGGGCGCAGCCATGCTGGTCGGCCCCGCCATGGTATTCCTGGCGACGCTCGGCGGATCGCGGATCGCCTGGGGCGATGGGGTCGGCACGCTGCTCGCCGTGGTGGCGGTGGTCGCGGTCGGCTATCCCAAGCCGATCGATCACGCCATGCTTCAGGCGGCGGCCTTCCTTGCCGGGGCGGGCTGGACCTATCTGCTTATCAATCTCGTCTGGCGGTTCGATCCGGCGCACCCGGTACGGCGCTTGACGGGCGCGGTGATCCTCCGGCTGGTCGACATGATCGATGGGCTGGGTGACGGCGATCCGGGCCGGCATGGCGCGCATCGCCGGTCGGTGAGGATCGGCATCGAGAGACTGCGCGGCCTGATGGCCCGCTATGCCGAGGAGTCGGCTGAGCCGGTATCGTCGCGAACCACGAGGCGGCGGAGCGATCTCGACCGGGCGGAGGCGATGTTCGGTGCGCTGATCGCGCTGGACCAGGCGGCGATCGACCGGACGTTACCCGAGGGCGAGTTGGCGATCGTCGCGCGCGGCGCACGTGCGATCCTGCTGGCATGGCGGGCCGACATCCTGCGTGGCGGGACCGGCGAGCCCTTGTCCGAAAGGCTGGAGGCGCGGCTGGAACGCGCCCGCGATCGGCTGTGCGATCCCGTCGCGATCGGATGCTTGACCGCGATGTTGCGGGCGGGGGCGCCCTCCAGCGAATCGAACGAGCCGCCCGCCCCTGCCCCGGCCCGTCAGGAATGGGCGGGCGTGATCCGTCAGGCGGGGCGGCAGGCGGTGGGTCTGATCATGGTCTATTGCGCGACGATCAGCTTCCATCTCGGCTATCCCTATTGGGCGGCGATGGCCGTCGTCGTGGTGCTGCGCGGCGAGGCGCGGATCACATGGACGCGCGCCGTGGAGCGGATCGTGGGCAGCCTGCTGGGCGGGGGGATTTCGGTCCTGCTTCTCCAGTTCGTAGCCGCACCGCCGCTGCTGATCGCGATCGCCATAGGGCTGGCGGCGGTCGCCATTCCGCTGCGCGCAGTCAACTATACGGTCTTCGTCGTCTTCCTGACCATGTTGTTCGTGATCGTTACCGACACGCTGCACCCCGGCGCGGGGAGCGCTTCTGCACGGATGCTGGACAATGTCGTCGGCAGCATCGCGGCACTGCTCGCCGCGCTATGGCTATGGCCCGAACGTGGCCCGAGCCTGGGCGCATTGATCCGGGCAGGGATCGACGCGAACCAGCGCTATGCGCAGGCGGTGCGTGACGACCGCCCGCCCGTGGAGGTGGAGCAGGCGCGCCGGTCCGCTGGCCTCGCCAGCGTCGCCGCCGAGATCGCGCTGCATGATCCCAAGGCGGTCTTCCATCGTCGCCACGCCTCGCCACAGGATCGCGCGGCGATCGCCGCGCTGCGCCGTACGGCGGGCGAGGCCGCGATCCTGCGGCACCGGGCACTGGCAACGGCACGGGAGCGGCAGCTCGACCGGCGGACCGACGACGGTCCAATGCACGCTGATGACCGGTTTCGCGCCGCAAATTTCGATCGTCGCCCCTCACCCTAGCAGTTTGGACACTTCATCCCATTTCCGGTCGAACAGCGACGCGCATTCGGCGTCGGACAGGCCATCCCAATAGGTTTCCCTGCTCACCCCCTCGACCATGTCGAGGATAACCCTTGCGATGATCCTCACCCTATTTTCGTCTTGATCGGCTTTGCGGACGGCGGAAACATATCGCAGGTGGAAGTCGAAATTCTTCCGGCGCCACGTCCCCAGCCATTGGGGCATCGGCGCGTCGTTCAACGCCTCCGCCATCAGGATCATGATGCTCCGCTCGCGCACGCCGCCATCGGGCCTGCACATGCGCCAGGAAACTTCCTTCAGCGCCGCCAGCGCGCCTTCGGGCAGATCGGCGCCGAGGTTCGCATAGACCTGCGCCATCACCCGGTCCATCACGTCCATCAGCAGAGCGATCTTGCTCGGCCAGCGGCGGTAGACCGCCTGCTTGCTCACCCCGACGGACTGCGCGATCTGGTCGATAGAAATGTCCAGCCCTTGTTCGACAAAGGCCAGTATCGCCGCTCCAACGACCAGATGGCCGATCTCCGCTGCACGCTCAAGACTGGGGCGACCGCGCGAGTGGGTCATCGTCGTGTTCCGAATGTAAATTGCTCGTCGCGAAGCGGCGACGATGATCGGGGGCCGAATGGGCGTTGGAGACGACCGCGATCGTGTCCAACGCCCAACGCGATCAGTTCAGCCCACCACCCAGCGAACGATACAGCTCCACCATGTTGCTCGCGCGGTTCAGGCGCGTCGTGACCAGCAACTGCTGCGCGGAATAGGCGGTCCGTTGGGAATCGAGCGTCGTCAGGAAGGACTCGACACCCGTCCTGTAGCGCGCATCCGAGATTTTCAGCGCGACGTTGGCCGCCTCGACGCGAGCGGTTTGCGCGGCGATCTGCTCGTCGATCGTGCCACGCTGCGCCAGGGCATCCGCCACCTCGCGGAACGCCGTCTGGACGGTGCGCTCATAGGTCGAGACGGCGGCCTGTTGCTGCGCTCGCGCGACGTCCAGATTGCCGCGAAGCCGCCCCCCATCGAACAGCGGCAGCGACACCGAGGGCGCGCCGGTATAGGTGAAGCTGCCCCCCGCAAAGAGACCGCTGAGCGCGGTGCTGATCGTCCCCAGCGTCGCGGTCAACGAGATGCGCGGGAACATCGCCGCCCGCGCCGCGCCGATATTGGCGTTCTGCGCAATTAGCTGATGCTCGGCCTGCAACACGTCGGGGCGACGCAGCAATATGTCGGATGACAGGCCGGTCGGCAGCACCTGCAACGCCGCGTTCGCATCGCCCAGCCCCTGCGGCAGCAGGTCGTTGACCACGGGTGCGCCGACCAGCAGGTCGAGCGCGTTCTTGTCCTGCGCCACCCGTGTCTTCAGCACAGCGATGTCGTTGCGCGCGCCCTGATAGGTCGTCTCGGCCTGTCGCGCCTCCAGTTCCGAGGCGACGCCGATGCGAAATTGCGCGCGCGTCAGTTCCAGGGACTGCTCGAACGACTTCAGCGACTCCTGCGAGATCCGCAACTGGTCCTGATCCGACGCATAGGTCAGCCAGGCCGTCGCGATCTCGGCAATCAGGCTGATGCGTGTCGAACGCTGGGCTTCCTCAGTCGCAAAATACTGCTCCAGCGCGGCTCGGTTCAGATTGCGCACCCGGCCGAACAGATCGAGCTCGAAGGCCGAGAAACCGGCATTGACCGAGTAGAATTCGAGATTGCGCGAAGAGGATCCAACCCCGACCCCGAGCCCGGTGCCACCGGCACCTGCACCGGTTCCCGACCCCGTCCCGGCGCCACCGCCGGCCGCCCCGCCAAGTGCACCCGTGGCACCCTGGATGTTGTTGGTATAGGTGCCCGATCCCGAAAGGGTCGTCGAGGGAACCAGATCGGCGCGCTGGATGCGATACTGCGCCCTCGCCTGCAACACATTGGCCGCCGCGATCCGCAGGTCGCGATTATTCTCCAGCCCCAGCGCGATGGTGCGGCGCAGGCGATCGTCGGTGAAGAATTCCTGCCATCCGATCTTGGTGACATCGGGTGCGTCGGACGCCGCCGCAGGATAGATGCCGTCCTGCGGCAGCGTGGCCGGGACGGCCCCCACGGGCCGGACATATTTGGGGGCGAGATTGCACCCGGCCAGCGTCGTGGCCGCCAGCAGGACGATCGCAAACTTGGAACGGATCATGGATCAAACTCCCTGCGGCGCGGAGGGCGAACCCTGCCCGCCATCACTGGGCTGGCCAGCGTCGTCGTGTCGTGCGTCACCCTGCGGCTTTTCGCCCTTGTTGCGATCGAACAGCCGCATCACGACGACGAAGAACATCGGCACGAAGAAGATGGCGAGGATCGTCGCGGACAGCATCCCGCCCACCACGGCGCGGCCGATGGCGTTCTGACCACCCGCCCCTGCCCCATTGGCGATCGCCAGCGGGAACACGCCGAAGACGAAGGCCAGGCTGGTCATCAGGATCGGACGCAGGCGCAGCTTGGCGGCTTCGATCGCCGCGTCGAACGCGTTCAGCCCTTCCCGCATCTTCTCCTCGGCGAACTCCACGATCAGGATCGCGTTCTTCGCCGACACGCCGATCGTGGTGATCAGGCCGACCTGCAGATAGATGTCGTTGTTCAGGCCGGTGAGCATCGCGGCCAGCAGCGCACCGACCACACCGAGCGGCACGACCAGCATGACCGAGATCGGCACCGACCAGCTTTCATAGAGGGCGGCAAGACACAGGAAGACGATCAGCAGCGACAGTCCGTAGAGCGCCGGGGCCTGACCACCGGACAGCTGTTCCTCATAGCTGAGGCCCGTCCAGTCGAGCCGGGTGCCCGGCGGCAGCTTGGCCTGCATCTCCTCCATCGCCTTGATCGCGGCACCCGAGGACACACCCGGCGCGGCCTGGCCCAGGATTTCCATCGAGGGCTGACCATTATAGCGGGTGAGCTGCATCGGCCCCTGATGCCACGCAAGGGTGGAGAAGGCCGTGAACGGCGCCATCGTGCCCGTGGCACCCCGCACATACAGGTCGCCAATATCCTCGGGCGCCATGCGATAGGCGGCATCGGCCTGGATGTAGACGCGCTTGACGCGGCCGCGATCGATGAAGTCGTTCACATAGGAACCACCCCAAGCGGTCGCGATCGTGCTGTTGACGGTCGACAGGTCGAGACCCAGCGCCCGCGCCTTGTCCTGGTCGACATTGACCTTGAGCTGCGGCGCATCGTCGAGCGCGTTGGGCCGCACGCCGACCAGCGACTTGTTCTGCGACGCCATGCCCAGCAACTGGTTGCGCGCCGCCAGCAGCCTTTCGTGCCCGATGCCGCCTTCATCCACCAATTGCATGTCGAAGCCGGTGGCATTGCCCAGTTCCTGGACCGCGGGCGGGATGACCGCGAAGATCAGGCCGTCGCTATAGCGCGAGAAGGCCCCCATCGCACGGCCGATGATGGCCTGCGCCTTGTTCTCGGCGCCGGGGCGGTCCTTCCATTCCTTCATCGGGATGAAGGCGATGCCGCTATTCTGGCCCTGTCCGGCAAAGCTGAACCCGTTGATCGTGTAGACGCCACGAATGGCGCTGCCCGCATCGCTCAGGAAATGGTCGCGGACGAGGTCGAGGCCCTTCTGGGTCCGCGCGCTGGTCGCCCCCGGAGGTCCCTGGACCAGCGCGATCATCACGCCTTGGTCCTCGTCGGGGAGGAAGCCGCTCGGCAACCGCATGAACAGGAAAGTCATGCCTGCGACAATCAGCGCATAGGCGATCAGCGAACGCCCCCAGCGCCGCGCGGTCGAGCGGGCACCCTTTTCATACCGGTCGCGACCACGATCGAACCGGTCGTTGAACCAGCGGAAAAAGCGCGCAAGCGGTCCGTTGCCCTCGCCCTTATTGGGGTCGTGCGGCTTCAGGATGGTGGCGCAGAGCGCGGGCGTCAGGATCAGCGCGACCGCGACCGACAGGACCATCGCCGACACGATCGTGATAGAGAACTGGCGATAGATCACGCCCGTCGATCCGCCGAAGAACGCCATCGGCAGGAACACGGCGGACAACACCGCCGCAATGCCGATCAGCGCGCCGGTGATCTCGTCCATCGACTTTCGCGCCGCCTCCTTGGGCGACAGATGCTCGGTGGTGATCAGGCGCTCGACATTCTCGACGACGACGATCGCGTCATCGACCAGCAAGCCGATCGCCAGCACCATACCGAACAAAGTCAGCGTGTTGATCGAATAGCCGAACGCCGCGAGGACCGCGAACGTCCCCGTCAGCACCACCGGCACCGCGATCGTCGGGATCAACGTCGCCCGGAAATTCTGAAGGAAGAGGAACATGACGAGGAAGACGAGCACGACCGCCTCGACCAGGGTCTCGATCACCTGCTCGATCGACAGCCGCACGAAGGGCGACGTGTCATAGGGGTAGATGACCTTGACGTCCGGCGGGAACTGCTTGGCCAGTTCGTTCACCCGCGTCTTGACCGCGGCGACGGTGTCGAGCGCATTGGCACCAGGCGCCAGCTTGATGCCGATGCCGGAGGCGGGCTTGCCGTTCCACTGCGACGAAAAGGCGTAGTTTTCCGCGCCGATCTCGACACGCGCGACGTCGCCCAACCGGACGATGGAACCGTCGGTATTGCTCTTCAGGCGGATCTGCGCGAACTGCTCAGGGGTGGTCAGTCGCGACGAGACCGACACGGTCGCGTTGAGCATCTGTTCCTTGGGCGCGGGCTGCGCGCCGATCTGGCCCGCCGACACCTGCGCGTTCTGCGCCGTGACCGCGTTGGTCACGTCCGCCATGGTCAGCGCATAATTGCTGAGCTTGATCGGATCGACCCAGATGCGCATCGCATATTGCGATCCCAGGATCAGCGTATCGCCGACACCTGTGACGCGCGACAGCGGATCGGCGATCCGCGAGGCGACGATATCGGACAGGTCGTCCGCGCTATGCTTGCCGTTTTCCGAATAGAGGCTGACGAACAGCAGGAAGTTCTGCGTCGCCTTGGCGACGATGATGCCTTGCCGCTGGACCTCTTGCGGCAGAAGCGGGGTCGCCGCCTGCAGCTTGTTCTGGACTTGCACCTGCGCGATATCGGGATCGGTCCCCTGCTCGAAGGTCAGCGTGATCGTCACGCTGCCCGCCGAGGACGACGAGGACGAGAAGTAGCGAAGGTGGTCGATCCCCTTCATCTGCTGCTCGATGATCTGGGTGGTCGTGTTCTCCAGCGTCTGGGCGTCGGCACCCGGATAATTGGCCGTGATCGACACCGCAGGCGGCGCGATCGCCGGGAACTGGGAGATGGGCAGCGTGCGCAGCGACAGCAGGCCGGCGATGACGACCATCACCGCCAGCACATAGGCGAAGATCGGGCGATCGATGAAATAGCGTGCCATGGCCGTTTACTTCGCCTGTTCCTGTGCCTGGCCTGCTTGCGGCGGCGCGCCGGCGGGCTTGGCATTGGGGTTCCATGGCTTGCCCTGGACGGGCATGCCCGGTCGCAGCAACATGCCGCCTTCGACGATGATCTTGTCCCCGGCCTTCAGCCCGCTGTTGACCAGCCAGTTGTCGCCGATCGAACGGCCGGTCTGGAGTGTACGCACCTCGACCTTGTTGCCCGCGCCGATCACCATCACGGTCGCCTGCCCCTTTTCATCGCGGCTGACGGCACGCTGCGGAACCAGGAAGGCCTTGGACTGTGTGCCCTCGACCAGCGAGGCGCGCACGAACATGCCGGGCAACAACAGGCCGTTGGGATTGGGGAACAGTGCGCGGATCACCTGCGATCCGGTCGTCGGGTCGACGGTGACGTCGGCGAAGCGCAACGTGCCCTGCGGGCCATATTCGCTGCCATCCTCCAGCGTCAGCTTGACGCGGGCATTGCCGTCACGCGTCAACTGGCCGCTCATGATCTGCCGCCGCAGCTTCAGCAGTTCCGCACTGGGCTCCTGAATGTCGACATAGATGGGGTCGAGCCGCTGGATGGTGGCGAGCGCGTCGGTCTGCGACGCGGACACCAGCGCGCCGGTCGTGAACACCGACCGGCCGATCCGCCCGGTGATCGGTGCCCGGATCGTGGTGCGTGCCAGATCAATTTCCGCCGTGCGCAGCGCGGCTTGCTGCGCGGCGACATCGGCCCGGGCCTGGGCCGCGCTGGTCTGCGCATTCTCGAACTCCTGCCGGGCGATCGCGTTGATCTTGACCAGTTCGCCATAGCGGCGCGCCAGAGCGGCGCTCGACGCGATGCTCGCCCGCGCACGGGTCAGCGCCGCACGGGCGCTGGCCGCCTGGGCCTGATAGGGGGCCGGGTCGATACGGTATAGCGGCTGCCCCTGACGGACCATGTCACCCTCGACGAACAGCCTCTGGGTGATCAGGCCATTGACCTGCGGGCGGACGTCGGAGGTTTCGAACGCGGTTGTTCTGCCGGGCAATTCGGTGGTGAGGGTGACAGGCTGCTCGCTTGCCACCACATAACCCACCGGTGCCGGCCCCTGCGCCGCCTGCTGCTGCTCCTGCTTGCCACCGGCACCGCAAGCGGCCAGTGCGAGCAAGGCGCCAGATGCCAACACACGACCCATCAGCCGATTGGAGGACATATCATTTCCCGCTTGAAAAATTGTATGAGAGCGATCACTCACAAACGACGTCGTTAGACCCGCCTTTCGAGTGCGTCAACATCCTTAAGAGAGGTCCGAACTTGTTGAATATCAAGTGCCCGCCCCCCACGCGCGCGGAGATGCGCCGACATAATATCAAGGAGGTGGCTCGGCGCCTGTTCGTGGAGAATGGCTTTCACGCCACGGGAATCGCGGCGATCGCCAAGGAATCCGGCGTGGCCGTTCAGCAGCTCTATCGCGACTTCCCCTCGAAAGAGGACATCATCGCCGCGATCGTGGCCGCAGACTGCGAACGTATCGCGGACCAGAATACCCTCAATACGGCATTGGCCAACAAGGATCGTGCCGGGATCATCGCCTGGCTGGCCGGAACGCCGTCCCGCAAGGATGAATCCGGAGACCGGCTGTTCCTGGAAATTGCGGCGGAAGCGGCCCGCAACGACCGGATCAGGGCCATCTTCCTGGACGTTCGTCACCAGGCGGTCGAGAATATCAGCCGTGCCTTTGCGGGCCTGATGGGCAGCGAATCGGTGGAAGACAAGCATCGCACCCTGGCTCAGGCCTTCATGGTCATCTCGCTGGGCTCGGTCTGCGCCAGAACGCTCCACCAGGAAACGGTGAAACCGGCCAGCGATATGCTGATCAACTGTCTGATCGAAGGGGCGAAATAGCCAAATATCGGCGAACCCGGCGGGGTCTTTTTCCGGAATGCGTCGTTGACGAGCGCCGGCATGGGCGGGTTGGAAAGGATCCTGTGATGGCTGTGAAATTCGCCGGAACGATGAACGCGATCAACCGTGGCCTCGAAAGCACCAAGGGCAGCAAGGGCGCGACCATGGTGGAGGATTGGGAGGCCGCCCTGGCCGAAATCGATACGCCGGGCGCCAAAGGCATTCTCCGCGACCTCGCCTCCCTGCGCAAGCAGCTCGAAAAGGACGAGCCGGACGCCGACCGCATCCACGACCTGCTGCACCGCCTCGGCGCTGCCACGACCAGGATCGCCGATAAGGCGGACAAGTCGCAGGACAAGCTGAGGGCCTTGGGTCAGGCGCTGACCGAAGCGGGCGAGGAACAGGCGGACGAAGAAGAAGACGTCGAAGCCGCCGCCGCCCCCAAGCGCGCGCGCAGCAAGAAATAGGCAATGTCGGGGCGGCGGCTCGCCTGCCGCCCCACTCCGCCCGACGACACCGCATATTGCCGATCGGCAATCGACCCAGTCGGACAGGTCGAATACCGATCCCGCCGGGCCGATGCGAGGCATGTCCTCGAACACCGAATATTGCCGCCTTCCCCATGGCAGATTTCCTGTCGCGCTTCGTATACGGGATAAACGGCCTTGGCCGTATCTCGGCTGCATGGGCAAATGGCCGCATGTACGAACGAAAGGACGCGCGCGACCCTATGGCTGCATCCCCGATGGTCCCATCCCGGCACGTCGCTCCGAATGAGGGCCCCTGCCCCAGCTGATCGCCGACATTTTCGGGATCGCGTCGGACCGGCAGGATGCCGGTGATGATGCCGACCCACGGTTTGGGAGGGGGTGAATGGCCGTCAGGATCGTCGGGCTGGATAGAGCCAGCGATCGCCGGACCATAGGCCTGAATTGGCTGGGCGCCTCGCCGCGCCGAACCGCCTGTCAGACTGGAGAATGCCATGACCGACCTTTCGACCGAAATCCCCGTTCGTGCTATGTTGAATGACGATGCGCGCGACGATCTGCTGACGCGTGGCTATGGCCGTCGCGATCTGGCGCGGATCGGTACGATATTCGGCGTCGGAGCGATGGCGTCGGCGACGCTGGGGCGCCCGGCCTGGGCCTCGGGCGGGGTGCCCGATCCCGCGTCCACCGCCAAGACGCGTATCGGCGCGAACGAATGCTGGACCGGTCCTCTGCCGCCGGGCCAGAAGGCTGCCGCCGCCACGATCGCGCTGGGCAATCGGTACGAACCCAATGTGATCCGCCCCAGCTTCGTCCGCACCATCGCGGCGGTCGAAAATGTGCCGGAGGACCATGTCGCACCCTGGCCCGGGTCCAGCGACCCCTTGTCGCGCGCCGTCGTCACCTTCTGCTCCCCGACGCGCGCGCTGGTGACGGCCGATCCCACCTTCGAGCTGGCGGGGCGCACCGCCGCCTGGCTGGGGGCGCCGGTCAAGGCAGTGCCTCTCAAGCCCGATCTGACGCATGACGTGAAGGCGATGCTGGCCGCCGATCCCAATCCCGGCCTGATCTATATCTGCTCGCCCAACAATCCCACCGGCACCGTGACGCCGCTGGCGGACATTGAATGGCTGATCGCCAACAAGCCCGCCGACACGATGGTGCTGGTCGACGAGGCCTATATTCATTTTGCGGGTGTGCCGGTCGCGTCGTACATGGCGACGAAATATCCCGACGTGATCGTCCTGCGGACCTTTTCGAAGCTGTTTGGGATGGCCGGGCTGCGGCTGGGCTTCATCATGACCAACCCGGCCAACATCGCCAAGATGATGCGCTATGACGGCGGCATGCAGTCGGGTGCGATCACCGTCAGCACCGTCGCCTGCGGAACGGCCAGCCTGAAGGCGACCGATCTGATCGTCGCGCGTCGCAAGACGATGGAAGAGGCTCGCGCGATGACGCTCGCCCATCTCACCAAGCGCGGCGTGACGTTCAAGCGCACCGACAGCAACATGTTCATGATCGACTGGAAGACGAAGCCCGCCAAGGACATGCAGACCGCCTTTCGCGCGCAGTCGGTCGAGATCGGACGGTCCTGGCCGATCTGGCCTACGGTCAGCCGCATCACGGTCGGCTCGATGACCGACATGCGCAACTTCTGCCTGGCGCTCGACAAAATCCTTCTGGCGTAATGGCATGGATGGCGGCCCCTCCCGGCAAAGGAGGGGCCGCCTGTCGGACCGGAACCGTCCGCTTAGATATCGACGGAGAGCGTCAACTGCACCGTGCGCGGGCTGAGCGGACGGAACAGCCCGTCACCGGTCAGCGCCGACGAGATGTACGACAGCACGTCCTTGTCGAACAGATTGTCGACATTGACGCGGATACGCGCGTTACGCACCGGCCCGATCGAGAAGCCGTCTCCGATATCCGCATAGGCGGAGAACACGGTGAAGCCGGGCAGCGACGACCCCGGGGTGTTTTCGAACGTCGACTGCCGGCGGCTGGTATATTTGCCGGTGATGTTGGCGACGAGCCATGGCGCCGGCTCGACCGTGACGCCCCCCGACACGATCCATTTCGCACTGTCGGGCAGATATTTGCCCGCGATCAGATAGGTCCGTGCCGCCGCGATGATATCATCCTGGAACTGCGCGTGGTTATAGGTGACGTTGGCGTTGAAATAGGCCGCCCCCTGCAGGAATGCGGGCTTGTAATTGGCAAGCAGCTCCGCGCCATAAGCCTTCACCCCGCCGACATTCTGGTAGAAGGTTTCGGTGACGTTGGTGGTCCCGGGCAGAATCGAGGCGATAGACTGGATGCGATTGTCGAACTTCGTGTAATAGCCGGTCAGCGATGCGAAGAACTCTGGCCGGGTGGTGCGCAGACCCACCTCGAAATTCTGCGAGCGCTCGGGTGCCGGCGCGGCCACGACGGCGGGCGAGCTGTTATAGGCCACCGAGTAGATGTCATCCATCCCCTTGGGCAGCGCCATATTCTCCGCATAGGAGGCGAAGAACTGCGTCCGGGGATCGGCGAAGCGATAGAGGACACCCACGGTCGGCAGGAAATAGTCGCGGTAATGCGCGCGATTATATTGCGGGCCCCAGCCTGCGACGTTCACGCCGTTCACCGTGCGCGCATAATCGGCATAGTCGCGATAGCCGCGCTGCTGATAATCCAGATCGAGGGCCTTGACGCCCAGATCGACGCTGAACGCCGGTGTCAGGTCGATGCGATCGCGCGCGAACAGCTGCACCGTCGCGCGCTTCGAGCGGTAATCGCGGCGGCCATAGACGAGTTCGCCATAATTGGGCGCGCTGGCGGGCGAGCCATCGACTGTATTCTGGCGACGCTGGTAGCGGCGATAGCGATCGTCCTCCGCCCAGATGCCGATATCGATCGCGTGGATGCCGAGCTGGGCATGCACGCTTTGCAGAATGCCCTGGCGATAACCGCCCAGGCTCGATACGCCGAACTGCGTGCCGCGCGGCGCGGTCAGGGTCAGCCCGGATACCAGACGCTGGCGATTATAGTAGGTCAGCGTGTTGGCATAGCTGTCCGGCGAGCTGCCCCAGCCATCCTTGTCCTCATAATAGATGGTGGTTTCGGCATGGACGCCATCGGCGATCCCGACATGGACGGTGCCGGCATAGAGCTTGTCCTTTCGGACGTTGATCGCCTGTCCGTAATAATAAGTGTAGTTCGAATTGGAATAGGGCACCCCTGCCACCGTGGGCGCATAGGTGGGCAGCGGATCGCCGTAATAGCCGCGATAGCGACCGACATGACCGGCGAGATCGGGTTCGCTGCTCTGATATTGCGCCCGGGTCAGCGTCGGCGAGTCATAATCGAAAAAGTCGTTCGACACGAACTTGAACCGCGCCCAGCTGCTGTCGCTGATGTCGATATGCGCCATCGCCTCCCAATGTTCGCGATCGACCGACCCCGCGCCGCGCCACAGATCGGTGTTGAGCTTGGTGCGGCTGACAAAGGCCTTGAGCGGTCCGATCTTGCCGGTGCTGACCCGGACGAAGGTACGCTTCATGTTGAAGTCGCCGAAGCTTTGCGAAACGAAGGTTCCGAGCTGGTCCTGCGGCTCGATCGAGCGATAGGACACCACCGGGCCGAGCGACGAATAGGTCGGCATCGTCACGCCACCCGCACCGGGAGACGCCTCGACGACACCAAGATTTTCATTGTCGACGTAGCGAAAGACCGGGCTGCCGCCAAAGGCATCGCTGCGGCCCATTGGCACGCCGTCGACGACGAAGCCGATCTGGTCGAGGTTGAAGGCGCGTGCCTGTACGCTGTTGCCGAATTCGTACAGGCCCAGCGCACCGTCGGTCTGGACGTTGAACCCCGGCAGGGACTCCAGCATCTTGAGGCCGGAAATGCCCGATGGTGCGGACAGCAGCGCGTCACGCGTCACCGCAACCGTGCTGGTGATCCGATCCTCGCCCACCGCCTCGCTCGCCTGGCTGATGCGGCGGCCGCTGACGACGATATCCTGGCCGTCGGTGGCGCGCGCCTCGCTCGCCTGTGTTCCGGTGTCGGCGTTTTCGGCGGATGTCGCCTGCGCGGCGGCGGCCTGGCCGGTCAGCAGAAGGGCAGCGGCGAGGACGAGGCCCAGCGCAGTAGCGGCGGGGGGCTGGGCATGGAAACGAAACACGCGCATTCTCCTGATCTGGTCGGCGCACCGACGGTCTTGGGCTTCCAGATCATCCCCCCCGGGACGATGGGGCGGCCGGCTCTTCCCGGTCCGCCGGTAACTGACGATGCGACATGGTGATCAGGCTCGTGGCGAGGCGGAACGCCCTCCCCGCAACGGCCCGATCCGCGTCGCGATCATGATGTGACGGGAATGGCCGGGCGCACCCCCGGCTCGGCGGCAGCCTGCGCCGCGTCGAGCACGCGCAACGCGTTGCCGCCCCACACCTTCGCGACATCTGTCGCGCTGAACCCGCGAGCGAGCAGCGCCGCGCTGATCTTGGGGAAGGCGGTGATGTCGTCGAACCCCTCCACCCCGCCGCCGCCGTCGAAGTCGCCACTGATCCCGACATGGTCGATGCCCGCGACCGAAATCGCGTGAAGCAGATGCTTCATCACATCGTCGAAGGTCGCGCGCGGCACCGGCCAGCGTGCATCGATCGCCTTGCGCTGCGCCAGGAACGCCTTGCGGTCGGCTTCGGTCATCGCCGCGCGCGGTGGAAGCTTCGCCATCAGCGCCGCGATCGCCGCCTCGCGCTCGGGGATTTTCGGCTGTGCGATCATATAGCCATCAAAGGCATTGATCTGCACCACGCCGCCCTTCGCCGCGAGCGCGCGAAGATCGGCGTCGGTGACGTTGCGGGGATGGTCGAAGATCGCGCGCGCACCCGAATGGGACAGGATGATCGGCGCTTTCGACAGTGCGATCGTCTGGCGCAAAACATCGTCGGAGGCGTGGCTGCAATCGATCAGGATGCCCAGACGGTTGGCCTCCGCCACGAATGCCTTGCCCTTGGGGCTCAGGCCATTCCATTCGGGTTTGTCGGTGGCGCTGTCGGCCAGGTCATTGTCCTTGAAATGGACCGGGCTCATCATCGTCACGCCCAGTCGCTGGAACGTGCGGATCAGCGACAGATCGCCCTCGAACGGATAGCCATTCTCCATACTCATGAACACGAACCGCTTCTTGGCGGCGACTGCGGCACGGGCCTCGGCAGCGGTGGTCACGAAGGCGAAGACATCGGGGTGGCGCGCCACCATCTCGCGGATCTGCACCGCGCGAATCAGTGCGGCGTCGCGCGCATCCTGATCGGCCTGCGGCGTTCGCGGCCCCTGAGCGGTGAAGATGGCGAAGAAGCCGCCGTCGATTCCGCCCTCGACCATACGCGGATAGTCGACCTGATCGCCGCTGTCCGCACGGCTATGGCGGTCCATGATGCTCCAGCCGGGGCGGCCGAGATTGGCGGGCGTGTCGAAATGGGTGTCGAGGACGATCGCTGCTTCATGCACCTGCCGCGCGGTCTGGGCGGGTGCCGGGGTTGCGGGCATGGCAACGGCAAACGCCACCAACGGGGCAAGCTTGGTCCTGCGTATCAAAAATTCGTCCTTTCTTCGATGTGACGCTCCACCCCGGCGCGTTCGATCCAGAGCGTGCGAAGCGTCTTCGGCGTCGCGATGACGGTGGATGTACCGCCAGCCGCGACGCCGGGCGCCGCGATCATCGCCGCGGTCCCGGCGAGCAGCGCCAATAGCAATCTGGATGCCGTCATCGTCCGCCCCGCCGATGGTCCTTTCTGATGAAGCAAGACGGTCGGCGGGACATAATCTGCTAACACCCCCGTCATTTTTATTTCATCATGGCTGGACAGCCGGAACAAAGGCTGTTCGTATCGGGCCAAGCATCAGTCTGTAGGAGAGGATCGCCTTCGTTACGCTCGGGGGGGTTCCGGTGAATTCAGTCAAGGACACCATATCGGTCAGGGCCAGGCTGGAATGGTACAAAATGGCCATTTTGCCGCATGAGGGGGCTCTGCGGGCGCGGCTGCGGCGGGTGCTGCCCGATGGCGCCGATGTCGACGACGTCGTGGCGGAGGCGATGGCCCGGGCCTATGCGACCGGGGATACGGAGCGTGTGCAATCCGGCCGCGCCTATCTGTTCCAGATCGCCCGCAACCTGATGATCGATGCCGCGCGGCGCAGCAAGATCGTGTCGTTCGAGGTGATCACCGATCTGAACCTGATCGGCGTCGACGACAGCGCACTAGCCCGGTTGGAGGCGCGAGACGAATTGCGCCACCTCCAGGCGATCCTCGATACGCTGCCCCCGCAATGCCGACGCGCGTTTGTGCTGCGTCGGGTGCACGATTGGTCGACACGTGCGATAGCAGAAGAGATGGGCCTGTCCGTTTTTACGGTGGACAAGCATCTTGCACGTGCCGCGCTGAAGATCATGCAAGCGATCGGCGAGTACGAGGGTTCTGGCTTTGGATGGTCCCTGCACAAACGCAGCCAGACGACAGGCGATCGAGGCGGAGGCCACGCGGCTGTTTCTGGCGGCGCGCGCCAGCGACGCTGAGGCCGACTGGGACGCCGCCTATCGCTGGATCGAACAGGACCCCGCACATGGTTGCGCCTTTGCCAAGGTCGAGGCGGGCTGGGAGCTTGCCGCCCGGCTGGGTGATGTCGCCCCCGAACGGCTGGAGCAGAATGGGGTCGTCCCGTTATCCTTGGTCGCTGTGCGGCGAGATGCCGGGACCATCGCCCCTCGCTCCCTGGCATTGACCGGAATTGCGGCCGGGTTGATTGGACTTGTAGCCTGGGGGTTGGTGAAGCGGGCGATCCCCAAACGACCGGCATAGTCGAACGCCGCGCGGTCATGCTCGCCGATGGCAGCTTGGTTGCCTCAATACCGATACGTCCTTCGTCGATGATCTGGCGCTAGACCGCCGCTCGATACAGCTCTTTCGACGCAAGGCTGGTTTTGAGGTGACATACGACAACGCCCGCCCCTTCGTGGTCGCGACGAGCGAGGCGCGGGTTCGGGCGGTGGGCGCTACCTTCACGGTCCGCCTGGGTCCCGACCTGGACCGAAGTGACCGTCAGCGAAGGCATCGCGCTGGACCAAGGGGTGTTCGTCGCCGCGTGGCATGGCGCGAGGGGCGGGTGAGCTTCGACGGCGACACGTTGGAACAGGCGGTCGCGAAGTTAATCGCTACCGCGCCGTGCCCATCGTGATCGGCGATCCCGCCCTAGCTGACGTCCGGATCGACGGCACCCTCCGTTCGGACTGATCGGTCGATGTGGCCCGCTCGCTGGAACAGAGTTTCGGCATCCGCGCGATCGAGGGGGGCGACGGATCGCTGCTGCTCGTATCGGCCGCCAGGCAGTGCGGGGAAAGGGCCGCCGCAGCGGCAACGCCGTGACACGGATCATCCGGATGGAACGATGCCCCCTCCCGGTTCTTCTAGAGCCGAAGCCGCGATCCACATGCCGGAGATTTTCATGCCTCAAATCAACGAGATGATGAAAAGACAGCAGGTGCTTGCGGATTTCGGCGAATTCGCCATCCGCTCGGAACATCTCGACGCGGTGCTGACCGAGGCCTGCCGTCTGGTCGCCAAGGCGCTGGGGACGGATCGCGCGAAAGTCCTCGAGATCCAGGATGAACGGCAGGAACTGCTCGTTCGGGCCGGCGTCGGTTGGGCCGACGATGTCGTCGGACGCGTGCGCCTGTCGATGAAGGAGCCGTCGTCCGAAACCTATTCGATCGAAGCCCGGGAACCCGTGGTTTCGCAGGATATCAACAAGGAAAACAGGTTCCATATTCCGGCGTTCATGAAGGATGCAGGCGTCACCGCGCTGGTCAATGTCCCGATCCTTGTTCCTGGCGGCCACCCTTATGGCGTCCTGCAAGTCGACGCGTCCCGGCCGCGGACATTCGGCGATGACGAGATTCAATTCCTGCGAACCTATGCGTCGATCCTCGGACCGGTGATCGACCGGCTTCGCAAGATGCACCGACTGCGCACCAGCGAGGAACGCTTTCGCCGTATCGTCGAGACCGTACGGGACTATGCCATCTTCACGACGGATGCCGAAGATCGCATCGACAACTGGTTTCCCGGCGCGCAAGCCGTATTCGGCTGGACCGCGGATGAAGCGATCGGGCAGCATGCGAGCATCACCTTCACGCCTGAGGATCGCGCAGCGGGCCAAGACCGACGGGAGATCGAAACGGCACGGCGCGACGGCTATGCCGCCAACATACGCTGGCATCTGCGCAAGGATGGACGGCGGATCTTCATCGAAGGGGCGGTATGGGCGCTGCTCGACGAGAGCGGTACGGCACGGGGTTTCGTCAAGGTCGGGCAGGACGTGACGCAGCGCCAGCGTGCCGAGACGGCCTTGCGCGAGAGCGAGGAACGACTGCGCAGCGCGGTCGAAGTCGGGCAGCTGGGACTATGGGACTGGAACGTCGTCACCGGCGAAATCCATTGGTCGGACGAGCATTTCCGCATGGAGGGATATGATGTCGGAGAGGTGACGCCCAGCTAGGAGACCTGGGCGTCCCGCATCCATCCTGACGATCGGTCGCGAACAGAGGCGGTGCTTCACCAAGCGATGGAACGGCATGAGGAGTTCGCACACGAGTTCCGCGTGGTCCACCCGGATCGCTCGATCCATTGGCTGTCCGGCCGGGGCAGATTCTATTACGACGACGCCGGCCGCCCCGTTCGCATGGTCGGCGCGATCGTGGAGACCACCGACCGTCGCGAATGGGAAGAGCGCCAGCAGATCCTGGTCAAGGAGTTGCAGCATCGCACCTTCAATCTGATGGGCATGGTGCGCTCGACGGCCGATGCGACGATCCGATCCAGCGTCGATCTGGAGGATTTCCGCGTCAAGTTTCGCAATCGGATCGACGCACTGGCCAGAGTGCAACGCCTATTGTCCCAATTGCGGGACGACGAACGGGTGACCTTCGGCGACCTGATCCAGGCGGAGTTCGATGCGATAGGCGCGCTCGACGCCGCGCCTCGACAGGTCACGCTGCAAGGTCCGCACGACGTACCCTTGCGGTCCAGCACGGTGCAGACCTTCGCGATGGCCTTGCACGAATTGACCACGAACGCGGTCAAATATGGCGCGCTCGGCCAGCCGGACGCACGGCTCCATGTGCGATGGTGGGTTGAGGAAAGCTCGGGTGGGCAACCCTGGCTGCACGTCGACTGGCGAGAAAGCGGCGTGACGATGCCACCCGATGGCCAGGCGCCGACCGGGACCGGCCAGGGCCGGATGCTGATCGAAAAAGCCTTGCCTTATCAATTACAAGCGAAGGCGACCTACGTTATGGCAGCAGATGGGATTCACTGCTCTATTGCCCTTCCGGTATCGAACCGGAGCCAAGCGGAGTCGCGTGATGCCCCTCACCAATCGCCGGATTCTGATCGTTGAGGACGAATATATGCTCGCCCACGACCTTCAGTTGGAACTGGAGGACGCCGGCGCCATCGTCATAGGCCCCGAAGCCTCGGTCGCATGCGCCTTGGCCCGCATCGAACAAGAGGACCGGATCGACGCCGTAGTGCTGGACGTCAATCTCGGTGGACAATTGGCCTTTCCCGTGGCCGACGCGCTGAGCGCGCAGCATATCCCCTTCATCTTCGCCAGCGGATATGAAGATGACGTGGTCAAGAGCCGTTACCCGAACGTCGTCAACTGCGCCAAGCCGTTCGTCTCGCGACAACTTCTGCATTCGCTCGAACATATCCTGCACTGACCTCCGGTCTGGCATTGCCGCTTACATCACAATGTGGAGGTTTTCGTGGATCGGCTCATGTTCAGCGCGCGAGGCCATGCGGCGGCCATGATCGGCATGCCGCGCGTATCGGAACCATGCGCATATGATGATCAACATATTCTGCGGAAGCCATGGCGATGACCCGCCTCGTCGTCGGAACCTATGCCGCGAAGGGCGGTGACGGATTGGCGACCGTTATGGAGGACGCGGGACGTTGGACGGTCGGTGAACCTCATCAGGCGATCCGTAATGCCTCGTTCGGAATTGCTTCTCCACGATGGGGGCATCGCTACCTCGTCGACGAGCAGGCCGGGACGTTGGGGGTCTACAGCGTTGCAGGCGGCTGGGCGCGAATCTGCCAAGTGGCAACCGGCGGCGGCGGGCCCTGTCACCTAGCGCTGTCGCCCGACGAGACGCGGCTGGCGGTCGCCCATTATAAAAGCGGTACGATCGCCCTGTTCGATCTCGACGACGATGGCCTTCCTGCTGAGCGCACCATTCTCGCCAATCAAGGCAAAGGCCCCGATCCCGAGCGGCAGCAGGGGCCGCACGCGCACTGGGTCGGGTTCACGGAGTCCGGCGCGCTTCTGTGTGTCGACCTGGGGGCCGATCGCATTCTCATCCGCAACGTCGCCCACCGGGATGATCCCCAGCCGCTATACGCGGCACCGGCGGGGTCGGGGCCGCGCCATCTTGTTTTCCACCCGCAATTACAGATCGGCTATCTCGTCAGCGAACTCGCCGCGACGTTGACGGTGCTTCGACCGGAGAGAGCGGGCCTGGCTGCGGCCGCGATCCTGCCGACCGCCCCGCCCGATGCCGACGCGGACAATCTGGGCGGCGCCATCGCCCTTGCCGGCGACCGTCTGTATGTCACCAATCGCGGGCATGACAGCATCGCCACCTTCGCGCTGGACGATAGAGGTAAGTTGCGGCTTTTGGGTCATATCCCGAGCGGTGGACGCTCGCCGCGCTTTCTACTCCCGCTGGAAAAAAGGCTGGTGGTCGCGCATGAGGAAGGAGGCGGCGTCAGCATATTCGATCTCGGCGATGACGGCGTGCCCCTGCCCGGTCCTGCCACACACGACATAGCGGGTGCCGCCTTTGTGATGATCGATCCGCCGGGCTGAAGACGGCCGCGACGATCTTCACACCGGGGTGGCATCATCACCCGGTGCCGTCATCCGCCCATGGCGCCGCTTTGTCCGAAGCCGATACCCGATGCGTCCTGAACGGCGATCTATCCCCGTTTCGACCGAGACATCCCGGCGCTGTTCGGGACTATTCCCAGTCGGCGGTCGCTCGCCGCGTAATCCTTCGGTCGCGGGGGGCCAGCGCTGTTCCTCCGTCATGATGCCGTGAATGCGTGGATGGGTCCGACATAGTCGACCGAGCATAGCTTAGCGGGGCAGCAAGCCCGGCAGGACCGCCAACAACTCTCCCGCCAGAAAACCGATCGGCCCGGTCGAAACCGCCAGCCGCCGTCCGGCTTCCCCGTGCAGCCAGACGCCCCATGCCGCCGCCTCTACGGGGGCCACCCCGCGCGAAAGCAGCCCGGCGATCACGCCCGACAGCACATCGCCGGACCCGCCGGTCGCCAGCCCGGGGCCGCCGCCGGGATAGTGTAGCAGCGTCCCCGATGGCTGGGCGATGAAGGTCTGCGTGCCCTTGAGGACGACCACCGATTGCGTACGCCGCGCCGTCTCGCGCGCCGCGCCCGGCTGATCGTCGCGCACCGCATCGGCGCTTCGGTCGAGCAGCTTGGCCATCTCGCCGTGATGTGGCGTCAGGATCAGCCTGCCTCGCCAAGAGTGCACGTGATCCGGGTCATGGCGCAGACAGGTCACGGCAGCGGCGTCGAGGACCAGGGCGGTTTCGGGCGACCCGCTGGGGTCGAGGGCCGCCACCACCTTCGCGGCCGGCTGCTCGGCGGCCATTCCCGGCCCTATCACCACCGCCTCGTGCATGGCCGCTTGCTCTGCCAGCGCCGCTTGGTCCGTGACGGCGATCTCGCCATCGGCCTCGGGCATCTCGACCACGCCCAGTTCGGGCATCAGCATGGCGACCTGCATCGCCGCGCGCGCTCGCGTGGCGACGCGTACCCGGCCAGCCCCCGCCCGCATCGCGGCCTCCGCCGTCAGCCGCACGACGCCGGGTGCGCGAGCGGAGCCGCCGATCACGAGCACCCGACCACGGCTTTTCTTGTCGACCTCTCCTTCCGGCAGGGGCAGCGGGTGTTCGGCCCGCCAGCGCGCGTCGATCTCAATCATGGATTTGCCACCTGAGAACGCGGTTCGGCAGTGACGGCGGCACGCTCCTCGATCAGCGGCGCCGTGCCGTTGAAAGACGACAGGCGCAGGCCACCGCCCGGTCCGGCACCGGGGTCGAACGCATATTCCGTCACACCGCAATTAACGATCGGAGCCTCGCGATCGATGGCGAGGATCTCCTCTTCGTTCAGACCTTCCAGAATATAGCGCAGGCACAGCACGACGACCTGATGCGCGACGATCATCACCCGGCGACCGCCATGATGGAGCGCCACCGTGTCCATCAGTGAACGCAGCCGCAGGATCACATCGCACCAGCTCTCACCGCCCGGCGGGCGATGATAGAATTTGCCGAGTTCCGCGCGCAGCCGCGCCTGTTGCGGCTCCTCCTCAGCGATCCCAGCGGCGGTCAGCCCGTCTAGAATGCCGAACTCCTTTTCACGCAGCCGCTCATCGAAACAGATGGGCAGGTCGCGGCCGCATCCCGATGCCTCGCGAAACAGCGTCGCCGTTTCGCGGGCCCGTGCATAGGGCGAGGCCAGGATGGTCTGTGGAAGGGCCATGCCGGACCGAGCGAACCAGTGTCCCAGCGCGCGGGCCTGCTCGATACCCAGCGGCGAAAGGGGAACGTCCATGTCGCGGCCATCCACGATAATCCGCCCGGCCCCCGCCGACAGCGCCCGCGCTCGCGCGACATTGCCCGCACTCTCGCCGTGCCGCACGATCCATAGCCGCTCCGGCCAAGCTGGCGGGTCACGGCGATCATCGATGACGGGTTGGCGAGCGGTTTCGATCATTCCGAAACAACGGCTTTCCCCCGCCCCGGTTGCTCGTCCGCCACGCTATCTCATTCACAACGCCTCAAAAAAAATGCGTCGTGCCTGTTGAGACGATCGACCATCCTCTCCAGGGGCTGGAGCCCGATAGAGAGCACGGGGCCCTCCTGCGCTCCAAAAGTTGCTTGGCACTGCGGAGCCCGCACGGCATGGACAGGAGCCCTACCATGCCACAGGCCGTCATCGGCAGCGGTCTTTCTCGTGCCGTCGTCGACATCGCCGCCGTCCCGACGGCCGCCGGAAGGCAGAGCGACGTTGCCGATGGGCTTCGTTGACGAGATCCCGGACCAGGCCGATCCTCAAACGTTCACCCAATCCGCTGTGATTTCACCCCGATGCCCTTCCGGCGCCAGTGCGGCGCGGAGGGCCTCCAGAAGAGGCGGCAGCGCCTGCGTGAAGGCATAGGGAGGATTGACGATGAAAAGGCCCGCGCCGTTATAGACGCCCGGCTGATCGGCATCGTACAACCAATGCTCGACCGACAGGAATTTCGGGATGCCGAGCTGACGTAACTTGCCCTTCCATTGCTGATGCGTCGTGCGATCTTTCAGCGGATACCAGATTACCGTCACGCCATGCGCCCATTTGCGGTGCGCGGCCGCGAGGGTGGCTGTGATGCGGGCGCGTTCGTCCGTCTGCTCATAGGGTGGATCGACCACCACCACGCCGCGACCGGTGCGGGTTGGAAGCATCGCCAGCCAAAGCTCATAGGCGTCGCGCTCATGCACCGCAGCAGGCGTACCGCGCATGGCACCACGCAAGACTTGCGCGTCCTCGGGGTGTTTTTCATTGAGGATCAGCACGTCCTGCGGACGCAAGAGCTGCGTCAGGAAGCGCGGCGAGCCGGGGTAGAGGTGCGGCTCCGCCCCGACATTCACCGCTCGTACGGCGGCACGATAGTCGTCCAGCAAGGGGTTCGGGTCGGCAAAGGCCCGCAAAACCCCCTGTGCGGCCTCGCCGGTGCGTTGCGCCTGCTCGCCGCCAAGGTCGTAGAGTCCGCAGCCGGCATGGGTGTCGATCAGGGTCAACGCCCCCTGTTTCTGCTGCAAGGCCCGGACAAGCGCGATCAACAGGCTGTGCTTGACGACATCGGCACTATTGCCGGCATGGAAGGAGTGGCGATAATTCATTAAAATTCAAAACCCTGCCGATTGGCCTTTACACGAAGTACCCGGCGAGCAAGCCGATCGCGAGGAGGCTGACGCCACTGATCGCAAGCGCGCATGAACCGGGCGGGAGACGTCAAAGCTCCTCTGAGCACAGCCTCAAATCAGCTTTCGCAGTCGACGGCAACCGGTTCCCTTTCCTCCGGCAAACAGCGTCATCGGTTCTGCCTGCTTTTGGCAAGCTCGCCCGGACGCGAGGCCTCGAACTGACCCGGCGGGATTCCGGCGACGGACCAGTCGCCGATCGACCAGCGGACCAGCCTCAGCGTGGGCAAGCCGACCTCGGCCGTCATGCGGCGCACTTGCCGGTTGCGGCCTTCGCATATGGTGATTTTCAGCCAGTTGTCGGGAATGAATTTGCGCTGGCGTATCGGCGGATCGCGCAGCCACAGGTCGGGCGCGTCGATACGCGCGACATCGGCCGGCAAAGTCATGCCATCCTTGAGCAAGACCCCCCGCCGCAAGCGGTCCAGTTCCTGCTCCTGTGGATCGCCTTCGACCTGTACGAGATAGGTCTTGGGCATCTTGAAGCGGGGATCGGCAATGCGCGCCTGCAGCCGCCCATCATCGCATAATAGCAGCAGGCCCTCGCTATCGCGGTCTAGCCTTCCGGCGGGATAGACGCCCTTTACCGTAATGAAGTCGGACAATGTCGACCGAACCGTCGGCGATCCCCGGTCCGTGAATTGCGATAAGACCCCAAAGGGTTTGTTGAACAGGAGCAGCCGGGCCATGCTGCGCTCATAGCGTTCGGCTGCGGCTCTGTCTTCCAGCGCATATCGCTGCCGGACAGGGTACTCCTGCCCCACCCTTTCAGAGGCAGTCAGCCGCACTCTCCTGTACGGATGACCGCGCCCCCCCTCACCTGCTTACGGAGTGTGGATCGTGCCATTCGAAAGACGTCCGCTTGTCGGGATTATGGTTGCGGCTGCCGGCCGCGACCCTGTTCGCGACCGGTCCCACATTCTGGCTTACGACATGTTTCGTTCGGACGTCGGCTTTGGTGCCAATCAGGCCTTCGCTTCGTTGATGACATGGACCTGGGTGAACTCGTGGAATCCCTCTTCCGCGAATTCGACGCCTAGACCCGATTGTTTCGCGCCGCCGAACGGAACGGTCGGGCCGAAATCGAGATGTTTGTTGATCCAGACCGTGCCCGCCTCCATGCGCATGGCGAGATCATGTGCCGCATCGCGGTCCGACGACCAGATCGAGCCGCCCAGCCCCATCTCGGACGCGTTGGCGCGTGCCAGCGCCTCTTCGGGATCGTCATAGCGGATGACGGGAAGCACAGGGCCGAACTGTTCCTCGTCCACCAGCCGCGCTCCGTCGTTGATGTCGCGCACGATGGTCGGCCGGATGAAATAGCCGGGCCGGTCCAGCACTTCGCCACCGGCAATGATCGTGCCGTCCGATCGCGCCGCTTCGATGATCGCCTTCACCTTATCATATTGCGCGCGGTTCTGGAGCGGCCCGATCTGTGCGCCCTGCTTCAGCCCGTCATCGACAACGGCTTCTTCCGCGAGTCTGGCCAGTTCCGCGCAGAGCGCATCATAAATGTCGGCATGGGCATAGACGCGCTTGATCGCGATGCAGACCTGTCCGGCGTTCAGGAACGCGCCGCCGAAGATGCCCGTCGCCGCCTTCACCGGGTCGGCATCGGGCAGGACGATCGCCGCATCGTTGCCGCCGAGTTCCAGCGTCAGGCGCTTGATCGACGCGGCCGCGCTCTCCATCACCTTGCGACCGGTTGCGGTCGATCCGGTGAAGCTGATCTTCGCGATATCGGGATGCGTCGTCAGACGAGTGCCCAGGTCATTCTGGTCGGTGATGACGTTGACCACGCCCGGCGGGAAGATCCCGGCCATCATCTCGCCCAGGCGCAGCGTCGACAAGGGCGTGGTCGGTGCCGGTTTGATGACCAGCGTATTGCCCGCCAGCAGCGCCAATGGCAGCTTGAAGGCGACGATCAGAACCGGGAAGTTCCAGGGAATGATCGCGCCGACCACCCCCAGCGGGCGACGATGCCGTTCGACCCGGCGGCTGTCATTGTCCTCCAGCACCCCGACTGGCAGGTCATGGGTCGCGAGCTGGCGGATGAAGGCGATGCTATAGGCGATCTCGGCCGTCGCTTCGCTCAATGGCTTGCCCTGTTCCTGGGTCAGCAGACGCGCAAGGCTCTCCGCGTGAACATCCATGCAATCGGCAAGAGCGAGGATCAGCGCACGTCGCTCCGCGATCGGCGTCTTCGCCCACACCGGAAAGGCCCGCTTCGCCGCCCCGACCGCTTCGTCCAACTGCCCTGCCGAGGCGCGCGGGCATAAGGCCAGTACCTCCTCGGTCGCGGGGTTGATGACCTCCATCCTATCCGCGCCATCGACCAATCGACCGTCGATCAGAAGCCGGTAACAAGGCATATCTCATCCTCCTGCATTGTCGTCGACGTCAGCCAACCTGGCGAAAGGAACGTCGATGATTTTCAGGAAGGCTAAGAAGCTTTCGGCCCATCCCCTAGAGCCAAATCGGGCCTTAAAGTTGGTGCCAGTTCGGGTGGTCTAACGGCGCTGACCGACCACGGTGGCGACCCGGCTAAAGGCTTCGCGGATCGCCTCCTCCGTCAGCCCGGTATAACCGAGCACCAGCGAGCGTTCGCGAAAACGGCCGGGATTGCCATATTCCTGCGTCGCCGCGCCCGCGAATGGATACAGGCCGACGCCGCAGTTGAGCGCGATGCGCTGCATGTCGTTCGCGGACGGCAGATCGGGCGGTAGCGTCCACATCATATGCATGCCGCATTCGCGCCCCATCAGCACGCCGCCGGGAAAATGCTCTTCGATCGACCGGATCACCTCGTCGCGCGCGCCCATATAGGACCGGCGGATGCGGCGCAGGTGGCGCAGAAACGCGCCTTCCTTCAGGAAATCCGCGATCACCGCCTGTTCCAGCCATGGTGCGCCATGGTCGGTCAACGACTTCACCAATCGCGCCTGATCGAGAAGATGACGCGGCATGACCGCATAACCCACTCTCAGCCCCGCGCCGATCGATTTGGAGAAGGTGCCAAGATAGATGACGTGACCCCGGCGATCCAATCCGGCGAGCGCGGTCAGCGGCGGGCCGTCATAGCGGAAGTCGCTGTCATAATCATCCTCAATGACATAGCTGCCCGTCTGATAAGCCCAGTCGAGAAGGTGCAGCCGGCGATCGAGGCTGAGCGTGCAGCCGGTCGGAAACTGGTGGGACGGCGTCACATAGACGAGATTGCCCATGAAGCTTTCGAGTTGCGGCACGACGATACCTTGTTCGTCGACGTCGATCGGCCGGATACTGGCACCATAGCTGCCGAAGAGAAAGGCCGCACCCTGGTAACAGGGATTCTCGACCGCCACGCTCGCCTTCGTACGATCGGTGATGAAGATGCGGGCGAGCAGGTTGAGCGCCCCCTGGATACCGGAGGTGACCATGATCTGATCGGCGCTGGCTTCTATCCCGCGCGTTTCGCCCAGATGCGCCGCGATCGCCTCGCGCAGCGCGGCCAGTCCACGCGGATCGCTATATTCGGTCTGGATGCCATGGGCATAAGCGAGATGCCGCGCGATCGTGCGTTGCCAGAAACTGGTCGGGAAGCTGTCGGGGCGCGGGCGTCCGACGAAGAAATCGAACTGCGGCCGCGATCGCCTTTCATGCCACAAGCGGGGCGCCCGCCCGGAAAAGCTGGGATTCTTGCCCAACCGGAGGCGCTTGCGGCTGGGCTGCACCGAGGAATGGCCATTGCGCAGCAGGACCGTCGCGTCGGGCAGCCGGTCGTTGACGAAGATACCCGCCTTGGCCCGCGAGGTGATATAGTCCTCCGCGGCGAGGCGTTCATAGGCCAGCGTCACCGTGTTGCGGGCGATGCCGAGTTGATCCGACATGCTGCGCGTCGAGGGTAGCCGCTTGCCGGCGACCAATGTGCCCTGCAGGATCTGATTGCGCACCGCCTCGTATATCTGCACCTGCAGCGATCGTTCGTCTTCTCGGTCGATACGAATGATCAGGTTCATCGTCATCGTCAGGCATGCCTTCGCTACCCCATCTGGACCGATCCTATCGCCTGGTCACGCCAATGATAGAGGCATCGACGTCTGGCACCATCATCTTCCGCTATACTGGCCCTACCGGCTGACCACGTCGCTCTTCATCCTGAGCGCACAGCTTATCGGGCTGGACTCATCGAGCGGAGAATCCCATGTCCATTTATCTCAGTATGCAGCGCGTGCGCTTTTCCAGCCCGGACGGTTACGAGAAGTTCAAGGTTATTTTTGCCGATACGCGCAATCACCTGATGAAGCTGCCCGGCTTTCTCCATCTGACGTGGTGGGTCCATCCGGAAGACCCGACCTGGTTCAACGAAGTCAGCTTCTGGGTGAACCGCGCGGCGCTCAAGGACTGGCACCAAGCGACCTACCACAAGCACGCCAAGGCATGGGCGGCGCGCGGTGCGATCATGGAAGACATCATCACCAATTTCGAACTGACCAACACGCGGCTTCTCCGCGTATGCCCCAATTGCGGTCTGGTCGAGGACAAGGCGTTCGAGCTGCAGGAAGAGCAGAAGGTCCTCGCCGAACCCTGTCCTCAGTGCGATTTCAACTTCCCCGTCATGCCGAACACGCCCAGCAGCTTTGCGGTATTCAAGGACGTGCCGCTACTGACGGAAACCATCCCGCTGTCGGCCCCGTCCGTGGAGGCATGAACGGGTGGAGAAGACGGCGAAGCGCCCGTCATCTGGACTCATCGAAAAGACCAGGGATGGCGCTAGGCCGTTGGTCGTGATGCTCTGATAGTGAAGCCTGGCCGACATTCGGGGGGACCGAGCGGTTTCGCGATCGGCCGGTTACGGTTCAATCTCGTTCAAGGGAGATTTGGCATGGCAACGCAGTTGGCGCCGCAGGTGCAGGAATTGCCGCGTTACGCGGTTCATGGCGGCGTGCAGAACGAACCCAATGACAAATGGCTGCCGTTCGAATGGGTCGAGCCCCGTTTCGGCGCACAGATGCACGGCGAATATGTGGTGACTCGGCCCGAGGGTATGTCGGGATCGCTCTCGGCCGGCTTCTGGCGCACCGGCCCCACCGCGCCGGGCGCGACGGCCGACGGGTCGCATACCATCGTGTATTCCTCGCCCCTGGGCGACGAGGTGGCTTGCGTGATCGACGGCACCGCCGTGCTCACCGTCCTTTCCACCGGCAAGCGCTATAAGGTCGGCCCCGGATCCATCATCAACTCGCCCAAGGGGCTGGAGGTGCAGTGGGAGATCGAGGGGCCGTCGTTCAAGAAATGGTGGTGCATCTGGAACGGCAGCGAACCGACGAGCAACCCGCCGCAGGATCTGCTGATCGCGCATACCAGCGACAATCCCGCAGACTGGCTGGAATATCATTTCGTCGAACCCGCCGAAGGCCCGCTGGTCGCAGGCGAACTCTATTTCCTGCGCTCCGGCGGTTCGACGGGCACGATGATGAGCGGCGTGTGGCGTTCGGGCAAGGGCATCGCCGGAAGCGATGTCGACGAAAAGGGCGCGCTCAAAACGCCCTATACCGGCGTGCTGGGTGACGAGACGATCCTGCTTCTCGAAGGCGAGGTCGAGGTGGTGGAGACCGACACCGGCAAGGTGCATAATTTCAAGGCTGGCGATACGATCGGCCTGTCTGCCGGCATGCACATCACATGGACGTCCAAGGGCCCCTTCTCGAAGAAGCTGTGGGTCATCACGGGGGACGTGCTGCCCGAATAACGCCGGGTTCGCAGTGACGGGTGGCGGTATCCTCTAAGGGCCGCCATTCCGGTCCAATTTGATCCGTCCGCAGGCGCGAACGCATCATCATCATTGATCCAAGCCGCCGCCTCCACCCGCCGGGCGCAGCGGAGACCCAACGATAAAGGTGGGCCGTACGATAGACCGCATCAATGCGGCGTGATCGTGGAGAGGATCGAACGCATGACCGGCATAGCGGCATCGGCCGCCGTCCCTGATTACGGGAAGGCGGTCGAGGATTTTTGCATCGAACGCGAGCGAGCGCGGCTTTCGGGATGCCTTTCGGGCAGTGTCAACGCCTGCGTCGAATGTTGCGACCGCTATGCCGATAGCGACGATGTGGCGCTGGTCACGATCGCGGCGGACGGCACACGCCATGACCATGGCTTCGCCGCGTTGCGCGACCTGTCGGCGCAGGTGGCGCATATGCTGGCGGCGCACGGCGTCCAGCCCGGCGACGTCGTAGCAGGCCTGTTGCCGCGAAGGATCGAATTGGTCGCGACGATCCTGGGCGTCTGGCGGATCGGGGCGACCTATCAGCCCCTGTTCACCGCCTTCGGCCCCAAGGCGATCGCCCATCGGCTGGGTCTCAGCCAAGCCGTGCTGGTCGTGACGGACAGTGCCAATCGCGCCAAGCTGACCGACATCGCACAATGTCCACCGATCGCGCTCGTCCGAACGCGGGAAGAACCGCTCATGGTCGGCGACATCGACTTCCGGGCCGAGGTGGCAGGGATGTCGACCAATTTCGTGCCGGTCTTGCGAACGGGCGAGAACCTCTTCCTCATGATGTCGACATCGGGGTCCACTGGCCTTCCCAAAGGCGTGGGCGTGCCGCTGAAGGCGTTGATCGCGATCGGCGCCTATATGCGCTGGGCGATAGACCTGCGAGCGGAGGATAATTTCTGGAATATCGCGGACCCAGGCTGGGCCTATGGACTCTATTACGGGATCACCGGGCCGCTGCTGCTTGGGCGGGCGACGATCCTATATGATGGCGTCTTTTCCGCCGAGACCGCCTTCGATCTCATCGCCCGGCTCGGCGTCACCAACCTTGCCGGCTCGCCTACCGCGTATCGTCTGCTGATGGCGGAAGGCGGCGCCGCGGCCGCGAAGGCAAGGGGCATGCTGCGCGCCGTAAGTAGTGCAGGCGAACCGCTGAACCCCGAGGTCATCCGGTGGTTCGACGCCCAGCTCGCCGTGCCGGTGCACGATCATTACGGCCAGACGGAGATGGGCATGGTGGTGAACAACCATCATGGCCTATCGCACGCCGTCCGCATCGGTTCGGCCGGTGTCGCGATGCCCGGCTACCGGGTCGCCGTGCTGGGGGAGGACGGCCGCGAACGGGGCGTCAACGAGCCGGGCGAACTGGCCATCGACATCACCCGATCGCCGCTCTTCTGGTTCGGCGGATATTGGCACCAACCCACCCCCGCCATTCGTGACGGCTATTACCGGACGGGGGATATGGTGGAACTGGGGCCGGACGGCAGCGTCAGCTTCATCGCACGCGCCGACGATGTGATCACCTCATCGGGCTATCGCATCGGCCCCTTCGATGTGGAAAGTGCATTGATCGAACATCCTGCCGTGATGGAGGCAGCCGTCATCGGCGTGCCCGACCCGGGACGCACCGAACTGGTCAAGGCGTTCATCGTCCTCAACGCGGGATTTGCGCCAACGCCAGCGCTGGCCGATGCCCTGAAAGCGCATGTCAAAACCCGACTGTCCGCCCACGCCTATCCCCGGCTGATCGCGTTCCTGCCGCAACTGCCGAAAACCCCCAGCGGCAAGGTACAACGCTTCATGTTACGCGCCATGGACCAGCCCCCGAGCTAAACTGGCTCCATCAAAAAGCGGCAAACAGGTCCTAAGAAGAGGGGCAGATGTCGGGCACCTTGATCCCTGGCACCAGCGTTCGGGGCTTTTGCAACAGGATCCACGCACCCCGTTACCCCTAACTGCTGATGCCCAGGCGCAACGGGTCACCAATGCACTCAGATGCAATGACCTCATCAGGGAGCTTCACATGAAAAGGGTCGGGGGCATCAGCATTCTCGCCATCGCGACATGCATCGCGATGCCGGCATTCGCGCAGGATGCGAGCAAGACACAGACGCAGGCCGGGGGGCTGGAAGAGATCGTCGTGACCGCCACCAAGCGGGCGGAGAACCTTCAAAACGTTCCCGTTGCCGTATCGGCCATTTCATCGTCGGAACTCGCCAACCAGGGCGTGTTCGACACGTCGGACCTGAACGGCTCGATGCCCAATCTTCAGGTGTCGTCGGCTTATGGTCCGCAGCAGCCCAATTTCACCCTGCGGGGTATCGGCGTCGGCACCGAACTCAGCGCAAGCGCGGCATCGCCTGTCGGCGTCTATGTCGACGAGGTCTATCAGACCTTCCGCGCGAGCCAGGGCCAGCAGCTCTACGACCTGAACCAGGTCGAAGTGGTGCGCGGACCCCAGGGCACGCTCTATGGCCGCAACACGACGGGCGGCGCGATCAACTTCATCACCCGCAAGCCCGCCCTGAAGGGCGACAACGGTTATCTGACGGCCGGCTACGCCAATTACAACCGCAGGAATTTTGAAGGCGCGATCGAATTGACACCCGTCGAGGACCGGTTCGGTATCCGTATCGCGGGCACCTATGTCAAAATGGATCCCTATATCCATAATCTGATGCCCGCCGGTCTGAACACGACGGCGGCGGGAGGCGCGTCCGGTCGCAATTTCGCGACGGGCCGCGATCCGGGCGGCGATGAGAGCTATGCGTTTCGGGGCACAATGCGGTTCAAGCCGGTCGACGCCCTCGACATCACGCTGAAGGGCTATGCGTCCAAATCGACCGGGGGCGCGGCGGCCTCGATCGGCGCTGGTCCGTACAAGTCCAACCCGGGCTTGTTCGACTATGAAAATCCCAATTTCATTCTCTCGCCGCTATTTAGCGCGCTTGGCTCCGCGGGTGCCGGTCTTCTGCCGAGCAGCTATAGCCGGGCGGGCCTGTCGGATACCGAGATAGAACAGGATACGATCGGCCGCGCCGTCACCCGCACCGAAGGCGCCGTGTTGACGGTGAAGGCCGACCTCACCAGCAGGCTCAACCTCACCTCGATCACCGGCTATGACTCCGGTCTCTATCTCCAGACACAGACCGATTGCGACAGCAGCCCGCTGCGCCTGTGTTCGAATGGCTATCGTTCCAATTTCAAGGCCTTCAACCAGGATCTGCGGCTCGATTACAGCAACGGCCCGCTCAAGATGATCGCGGGCGCCTATTATGGCTGGGATTCGGTCACGTCGAACAACGCCATCGACATCTTCAACCTGCTGAGCGACGTGCGTGCGGCCGTTGGCCTCCCCGCGACATGGTTCAACCCGGCGGGGGGCTTCAATGGATCGGTGCTATCGGGCGGTTCGGTGCCGACCGGCATTCTCGGTAAGCAGCATTTCCGGCAGGAACGTGAAAGCTGGGCGGTCTATGGCGAAGGCAGCTATGAAATCACCCCGGCAGTGAAGTTCACCGCAGGCCTGCGCTACACCACCGACACCACCCGATATCGCGATGGTATCACCACCTATTACGACGATGCGGGCAATGCACGGATGCTCGCCGTGTCGGCCTATGGCGCGCCCTATTTCCTGTCGCCGGTCTATAATGAGGCCCGGGCCGTGGTGATCCCGGCCACCGGAGGAACCGTGCCCGGCGGCGTCAACAAGGACGGCAAGACCAGCCGGATCTCGGGGCGCGCCATCCTGGACTGGAAGCCGGTGGACGGCGTCATGCTCTATGCCAGCTATAGTCGCGGCTATCGCGCCGGGACGTTCAACGGCCTGGCCTATATCAGTTCGCCACAGGTCTATTTCGTCAAGCCGGAGGAGGTGAACGCCTATGAGGCCGGGTTCAAGACCCGCTTCCTCGACAATCGGCTACAGGTCAACGGCAGCTTCTTCTATTATGACTACAAGAACCAGCAGAGCCAGGTCGTCGACCAGAGCGTGCCCGCGAACATCATCACGCTCGACGGCACGATGAAGGGCCTCGAACTGGATGTCGAATTCGCCGCGACCGACCGCCTGACGCTGAGTGCATCGCTCGGCCTGCTCGACAGCAAATATAAGGACTTCGATCAGGCGACCTGCGCGGCCCTGAACCTCAGCGGGCTATATCCGGCGCAACAGGGTTCCTGCGTCCAGTCTGGCGCGGGCAGCGTCAGTGTGGGCGGCAACCCCTTCCCCTACGCACCGACATCCTCGATCAATCTCGCCTTCGACTGGAATGCGGCGGAAGTCGGGGGCGGCACGATCAAGGTCCATGGCGACACCGCCTATTCGGGGCGCTTCTACTACGACTCCTTCAAGGATTACAGTCGTGGCGTCCTGAAGAACCTCGCCACCGGCCCATACACGAATGGTGAGGGCGATTACTGGGTCTTCAACAGCCGTATCAGCTATGTGACGGATCGCTACACCCTTTCGGTGTGGGGCAAGAACCTATCCAACAAGCTCTATTTTCCGGGCGGCTATCCCAATGAAGGGATCACCGGCGCGGGCTATCTGGTCCGGGCCCTGCCCAGAACCTTCGGCGTGGAGGGCACTGTTCGCTTCTGACGACCGGGAAGGGATCGCACCGCGATCCCTTCCCTACTTCCCTTGCTTTTTTTACCACTGGAGTATCCGTTACCGTGAAGACCCGCGCCGCCGTCGCCTTCGAAGCGAAGAAGCCGCTCGAAATCGTCGAACTCGATCTGGAAGGACCCAAGGCCGGAGAGGTCCTGGTCGAGATCATGGCGACCGGCATCTGCCATACCGACGCCTATACGCTGGACGGCCTGGACAGCGAAGGCATCTTCCCCAGCGTGCTCGGCCATGAAGGCTGCGGCATCGTGCGTGAGGTGGGTGCGGGCGTGACCAGCGTCGTGCCGGGCGACCATGTCATCCCGCTCTACACGCCCGAATGCCGCCAGTGTAAGTCGTGCCTGTCGGGCAAGACCAACCTGTGCACCGCGATCCGCGCGACGCAAGGCAAGGGCCTGATGCCCGACGGCACGACCCGCTTCAGCTATAAGGGCCAGCCGATCTTCCATTATATGGGCTGCTCGACCTTCTCGAACTTCACCGTCCTGCCCGAAATCGCGGTCGCCAAGATCCGCGAGGACGCGCCGTTCGACACCAGCTGCTATATCGGGTGTGGCGTGACGACGGGCGTGGGCGCGGTGGTCAACACCGCCAAGGTCCAGCCGGGCGAGAATATCGTCGTCTTCGGCCTGGGCGGCATCGGCCTGAACGTCATCCAGGGCGCCAAGCTGGCGGGTGCGGGCCGGATCATCGGCGTCGACCTCAACCCCGACCGTGAGGAATGGGGCCGCCGCTTCGGCATGACCCACTTCCTCAATTCCAAGGGTCTGTCGCGCGAGGAAACGATCGCGAAGATCCTCGAGCTGACCGATGGCGGCGCGGACTATAGCTTCGACGCAACCGGCAATACCGAGGTGATGCGTACCGCGCTGGAGGCGTGCCATCGCGGCTGGGGCACGTCGATCATCATCGGCGTGGCCGAGGCGGGCAAGGAGATCAGCACCCGGCCGTTCCAGCTGGTGACGGGCCGCAACTGGCGCGGCACCGCGTTCGGCGGCGCGCGCGGGCGGACCGACACGCCCAAGATCGTCGACTGGTATATGAACGGCAAGATCGAGATCGATCCGATGATCACCCACCGGCTGACGCTGGAGGAGATCAACAAGGGCTTCGACCTGATGCATGCGGGCGAAAGCATCCGCGGCGTGGTGATCTTCTGACGAAGAAGCGGTCGGTGAAGTTTGGCACCCCCAAATGGCACATTCCACCGCTGAACCCGATCATACCGCCGACGTTCCAGTACTTAGGTATTCAGTCCCGGCATCTGGCGGATCGGGTTGACGCTGAACCGGTCTGGCTCTGACGTCCAGATCTTGGCGATGTATTCGTAGGGTGTGAGCCCGTTGAGCGTCTTAAGCCGACGGGCGAAGTCGTAGGCGGCCATGAAGTCGGCGAGGTGCGTCCGAAGCTGTTCGTGGGTATCGTAGTGGAAGCGCTTGACGGTGGCCTCGTTGATGGTGCGGTTCATCCGTTCGACCTGGCCGTTGGTCCAGGGATGGTTCGGTTTGGTGAGCCGGTGCTCGATATCGTTTGCCTCGCAGATCATGTCGAAGCGCATCTGACGCGACCAGGCGGTATTGCGATTGCGCGGCTGCTCGGCGAACTGGATGCCATTGTCGGTTAGGATCGTGTGGATGCGATAAGGCACGGCCTTCAGCAGGTGTTCGAGGAACTCCCACGCTGTGCGCCTGTCAGCCTTGTCGACCAACTGGGTGACCGCGAATTTGCTCGTGCGATCTATGCCAACGAACAGGTACAGCTTGCCTTCGGCGGTCTGCACCTCGGCGATATCGATGTGGAAGAAGCCGATGGGATAACGCTTGAAGCACTGGCGCTTCGGCTTGTCCCCTTCGACGTCCGGCAGGCGGGGGATACCATGCCGCTGGAGGCATCGGTGCAGCGCTGAGCGCGTCATGTGCGGGATCGATGGTTGCAGAGCGTTAGAGGCAATCGTCGAGCGGCAGCAGGTTGTGACGTCGAAACGCCACAACCATCGCCTCTTCGGCCTCGGACAAGGTTGTCGAATGAGGGGCCTTCGGCCCGGTCTTCAGGTCCTCGACGGTCGCCCGCTTACGCCACTTCGCGACCGTCTTCGGGTTGATCCCCAACTCACGGCTTAGCGTCGCGAGCGAAGCTTGGCGCGCTGTATTGCGGCTCGGACGGCGTGCGTGATCGTGGCGCACCCATGACGAACTTGTCCCATGCGGCTTCCTTCCATTCCAGCGAAAGGATCACACCATCAAATCGTGGGATCAAACACCTAGGACCAACCGAGTGGACAATGGCCTGGAGTTCATCTCGAAAGTGCTTGACCGCTGGGCCTATGAGAATGGCGTCACGCTGGACTTCAACCGGCCAGGCAAACCAACGGACAACGCCTTCGTGGAGTCGTTCAACGGCCGCCTGCGCGACGAGTGCCTGAACACCCACTGGTTCCTGTCACTGGCGGACGCAAGAACCAAGATCTAGGCCTGGCGTCGAGATTATAACGAGAGCCGTCCTCACACGGCACTTGGCTGGCTGACGCCGGCCGAATATGCTGCATCCGCCGGGGTTAACCCCGGCGGATGCATGACGTCCTCCCTATTTTTTCATCCAAGCTGAGTGAGAGTTTTCCGGCCCTTTGAAGCCTGCGGGCAAGGAGCTGGGACATGAAGAAGTCGAGATACACGGAAGAGCAGATTGCGTTTGCGCTGAAGCAGGCGGAGACGGGCACGCCGGTGGCGGAGGTCATCCGCCGTATGGGCGTATCGGAGCAGACCTTTTATCGCTGGAAGAAGGTGTATGGCGGGCTGGGCGTCGGCGAGCTGCGGCGGGTCAAGCAACTCGAGGACGAGAACCGCAAGCTGAAGCAGCTCGTCGCGGATCTGAGCCTGGACAAGCATATCCTGCAGGATGTCCTAGCAAAAAAGCTCTGACGCCTGGGCGACGGCGCGAGATCGTCGCGTACGTCCAGGCGTCCCACGGCGTCAGCGAGCGGCGCAGTTGCCTCGCGCTCGGCGTCGACCGCTCATCGGTGCGCTACGTGTCGCACAAGCCTGTCAATCGGCGTCCAAAAAGGACCCCCTATCGGCGTCCAAAAGGGACCCCCTTCGTCGAGCAGCGTAACGGGTATGACGGGCGCACTGTTCGTGCTGGTTGCGGCGTAGGGCGGGCGTAGCCCGACCGGAGGCGCAACCAGCACGAAGCGTTCTCTGCCGGTGCCCCAGGCTTCAGCTTCGATGTTTGAAGCGCCAGCTGTCGTTGCCGGTTTCGACGATGTCGCAATGGTGGGTAATGCGGTCGAGCAGCGCGGTGGTCATCTTGGGGTCGCCAAAGACGGTCGGCCACTCACCAAAGGCCAGGTTGGTGGTGACGATGACCGAGGTCTTCTCGTAGAGCTTGCTGACGAGGTGGAAGAGCAGTTGACCGCCCGAGCGTGCAAACGGCAGGTAGCCAAGCTCGTCGAGCACCACGAGATCGAGGCGCGAAAGCTGGGCCGCCAGCGTGCCGGCCTTGCCGAGGCGCGTTTCCTCCTCGAGCCGGTTCACCAGGTCCACTGTGTTGAAGTAGCGTCCGCGGGCGCCGGCTCGTACCACATTGGCAGTGATGGCGGTGGCGAGATGCGTCTTGCCGGTACCCGTTCCACCGACCAGCACGACGTTGCGTTGGCCCGGAAGAAACGAGCCGCTGTACAGCGAGCGCACCAGTCCCTCGTTGATGGGAGTGTCGCCGAAGACGAAGGCGTCGAGGTCCTTCACCGCGGGTAACCTGGCGGCCGACATCCGGTAACGGACCGAGGCTGCATGGCGGTGCGTCGCCTCGGCACGCAGCAGGTCGGTCAGGACCTCCATGGTCGTGCGCTTGCGCTGGAGACCGGTAGTGACCGCCTCGTCGAAGGCGCCAGCCATGCCCTTCAGCCCCAACTCGGCCATGGCCGTCATCATCTCATGCCGCTGCATGGAGACCTCGCAGGCTGTCATAGCGGTTGCAGTCGGCACGGGGCGGATGGCGCAGCGCCAGATCTTCTGGCGTGACAATAGTCAGCGGTCGCGGCGGTTCGCGCCGGCGGGCCAGGATGTTGACGATGACGTCGTCGCTGGCGACGCCGGCCAGCAATGCTTCGCGCACGGCCACTTCTACCGCCTCCAGCCCGTCGTCGAGCACCGCTGCCAGCACCCGCACGAACCGCCGGTCGGCATCGTCGCCGGTGCCAAGCTTGCGCCGCAGTCGTGCCAGCGCAGGCGGCAACTCCCAGCCCTGGAACGGTGCGCCGTTGCGCAGGGCACCCGGCTTGGTCACCAGCACCGGCAGATAGTGCCACGGGTCGTAGATGGTCCGGTCGCGGCCGAAGAACCGGGGATGGTCGGCGACGACTTCACCGTCGCAGCGCACGACGATGCGGTCGGCATAGGCGCGGACCTGAACGGCACGTCGCACCACCCTGGCAGAAACGGAGTAGCGATTGCGGTCGAAGCTGATGAGGCATGTGCCGCTTACCGCATGCTCGCTCTCATGAAAGCCGTCGAAGGGTGCGACAACAGGCTGGAGCACGCTGCGCTCGGCAGCCCAGGCCTGAGCAACCGTCAGTTCCTTCTGCTCGGGATGCTGGTGCAACTCTGCCCAGCGCCGACACTCGGCCTCCAGCCAACCGTTCAGCTCCTCGAGGCTGGTAAATCGCAGGCGTGGCTGGAAGAAGCGGCCGCGTGCGGTTTGCACCTGGTTCTCGACCTGACCTTTCTCCCAGCCCGACGCCGGCGAGCAGGCGGTCGGCTCGACCATGTAATGGTTGGCCATGACCAGGAAGCGCCGGTTGAAGACACGCTCCTTGCCCGTGAACACGCTCGTGACCGCCGTCTTCATGTTGTCGTAGATGCCGCGCGTCGGCACACCTCCGAAGAAGGCAAACGCCCGCGCATGCGCGTCGAACAGCATCTCCTGTGTCTCGCGGGGATAGGCTCGCACATACATTGCCCGCGACGCGCATAGCCGGACATGCGCGACCTTTACCCGCATCGGCTTGCCCGAAATCTCCACGTCCTCGTGGCTCCAGTCGAACTGGTAAGCCTCGCCCGGCCGGAACAGCAGCGGGATGAACGCCGGCGCATTCATCACATCGCGACGTCGCGCCCGGCGCCAGCGGGCCGCATAACGCCGCACCGCGTCGTACGAGCCGTCGAACCCCTCGCGCAGCAGCAGGTCGTGGATGCGCGTGAGGCGCAGCTTCTCGCGCCGCGGCCGTGCCTCATCTTCCTCCAGCAACGCATCCAGTCGCGCCTGAAATGGCCCCAGCTTCGGCAGCGGCTGTACCTCCCGCCGATACCCCATGTCCGCTTCCGGCGCCCGGATCGCCTTGCGCACCACCTTGCGCGACAGGTGCAGGTCCCGCGCTATCGCCTTGATGGCCTTCCCCGACGCGTGCTCGCGCCGGATCCTCAACACCGTCTCCAATACCAGCATCCCGATCTCGCCGCCTGACACACCGCCAAGCGAACAGCCTAGACCAACGGGATGAGGGGTCCCTTTTCGACGCCGATCACCCCGCTACCGGGGTCCCTTTTCCACGCCGATCCACACACAAGCCGGACCAGGCGCCGCTGCGGCTGCGCATCCACGATCTGGCGGCAGCACGGGTGCGCTATGGCTATTTTCGGATCTACATCCTGCTGCGCAGGGAGGGCTGGCTGGTGAATCACAAGCGGGTTTACCGGCTATATCGGGAGGATGGATTGAGCCTTCGGCTCAAGCGTCCCCGTCGCAACGTCAGCGCGGCGAACCGCGAACGCCAGCCTGCGGCCTCGGCGCCCAACGAGATGTGGTCGATGGACTTTGTCTCGGATGCCTTGTTCGATGGCCGGCGGCTGCGGGCACTGACGGTGGTCGATGCGTTCACCCGCGAGGCGCTGGCGATCGACGTCGATCAGGGCATCAAGGGCGAGCAGGTTGTCGCGGCGGTGACGCGGATCGCGTCAGTACGTGGTGCACCGAAGACCATTCGGGTGGACAATGGCCCGGAGTTCATCTCGAAGGCGCTCGACCGATGGGCGTATGAGAACGGCGTCACGCTCGATTTCTCGCGGCCGGGCAAACCGACCGACAACGCCTTCGTCGAGAGCTTCAACGGCCGGCTTCGCGACGAGTGCCTGAACAGCCACTGGTTCCTGTCGCTGGCGGACGCTCGTGCCAAGATCGAGGCCTGGCGGCGGGACTATAACGAGAGCCGTCCTCACACGGCGCTTGGCTGGCTCACGCCAGCCGAATATGCTGCATCCGTCGGGGTTAACCCCGACGGATGCAAACCGGAAACTCGCATCATGCCCGGATGAGAAACCGGGGGACCGTCATGCAGTCCGGAAGCTCGCATCGCACCCGGATGAGAAACTGGGGGACCGTCGTCCTTGGTCCAGACTGTCATAGCCGATGGACCACTAAAAAGGGGGCAGCTCACGGGAAGATGAAGGCCGCGCGAATATTTGCGCGGCCTTCAACCCGTCATCGGCGTTCCCGCTATTCAGTAGTTTGCCAGGGAGCAGCGCCGGGGCAGCGCGACCATGATCGCCTCTATTTCCGTCTCGCTACCCCCTCGTTCGGCCGATCGTTGCAGCCGGCCCCTGATTTAAAAGGAGAATCCGATCCGGCCCATGAACTGTCGCGGCGTTCCCGGCGTCACCCACAGGCGCGAGTAGGAGCTTGCGTAATAGCTAGTGTCGAACAAGTTGGTGACTTCGCCCGAAATCCGGATCGACTTGCTGGGCGAGAACGTCACGAGCGCGCGCGTCAACGTATAGCCGGGCAGGTAGAAGAACGATCCGTCAGAGAAGCGGAAACCCGTCTCGCCCAGCCGTTTACCGACGTAATTCACCCCGGCTCCCAAGGTCAGGGCCGACTCGCCGATATCGAAATCCTTGAAGACGAGAGCACTGCCGCTGTTCTTCGGAATACCGATCAACGGATCGCCCTTGCGCAGCGCGAAACCGAAGTTCGGGTCGAGCGCATCCTTCGCCACCTGGGCATCGATATAGGAATAGTTCAGCTGAAGCCGGAACCCGGCGGGAAGCTTGCCCGACAGTTCGAATTCCGCGCCCTGACTCTGCGCCTCGCCGACCGCCAGCGAAAAGCCCGAATTGACCGGATCGGCCGTCAGCACGTTCGTCTTCCTGGTATTGAAATAGGCGAGCGTTCCGGTGACGCGTTCGTTGAACAGCGAGATTTTGGCGCCCCCTTCATAGGATCGGGTACGTTCCGGCACGAAAGGCTGGTTGTCGAACGTCGTGCCGGTGTTCGGCCGGAAGCCCCGGCCGTAATTGGCATAGAGCGACACGGCGTCGGACAGCAGGAAGGACACACCGGCCTGCGGATTGAAGGTCGATCTGGCTTGCCCTGTGCGCGTACGGGCGAACCGGTTGAGGATGTCCTGCTCGAAATTGTCGTAACGACCGCCGACGCGGACCTTCAGGCGGCTGCTGACGTCAATCTGATCCTGAAAATAGACGCCATAGGAAAACTGGCGCTCGATATAATTCTGGAAGATCGGCGTCGCCGGCAGCTTGCCATAGGCCGGCGCGAAGATATCGACGCTGTTGCCGATCGCCGCGGTCCGCTGTGACGCGACCGCTGGCGGGCGATAGCGCCCCTGGATGATGGTCATTTCATAATCGTCCCAGTCCGCCCCGACGAGCAGGTGGTGACCAAGACCGAAGGTGTCGAACTTGCCGCTGACTTCGCCGCGGAAGGTCAGGTCCGTCGTGCTGTAGTCGCGATAGCGGCGGATGCGCGAAAGGGTCCGGCCGTCGGTGTAGAGCTTCTGCCGCCCCGCCGCCAGTTCCGCCTCGGTCGAATAGCCCAGCAGCGAAGTCTCGCGATAGCCCGCCCCCAGGATCACCGACCAGTCCTGGCTGAAGTCGTGCTGGAGCTGGACCTGATGGCCCAGCGCCTCCACCTTGATCGGCCCGTCGCCTGGTTCGCCCAGAAAACGGGAAATCGGTAGGGTATCGAGCTTGCCGTTCACCGCGACGATACCGCGATCGAACGGAACCTCCTGATGGATATATTCGAGTTCGTAGGACAGGCTGGTGTCCGGCGCCATCTTCCACAGGAAAGAGGGCGTGACCGTCCATTTCCGCGTATGGATGGTGTCGCGGAAGCTGTCCGCCTTTTCCGCCGCCCCGGTCACCCGTAGCGCCAGCGAGCCGGAAAGCGGCACATTGATATCGCCTTCGCTACGCAACGTGTTGAAGCTGCCATAGGACAGGGTGCCGCTGCCCCCGAGTTCGAAATGGGGCTTCTTGGTGACGATGTTCACCGTGCAGCCCGGCTCGCCGCGACCGAACAGCGCCGAATTGGGTCCTTTCAGAATGTCGATCCGCTCGACGTTCGACGTGTCGCGCGCACCGCCATAGCCACGCGCGGCATTGAAGCCGTTGACCAGATAGTTGCTGGCCGTGTTCTCGTCGCCCGCAAAGCCGCGGCAGGCAAAGCTGTCGAAGATGCCACCGAAATTGTTCTGGCGAGCGATACCGCTTGCGAAGTCGAGAGCATTGTCGAGACGGGTAATACCCGCGTCCCGCAGTGTCTGAGCGGTGAGCACCTGAACACTTTGTGGAACTTCGATGGCCGGAATGTCGGAGACATATTGCTGACGCTGACCAGTGATGACGATATCACCGTTGACGCGCTCTGCGCTCGACGCCTCGCTTTCTTGCACCTCAGCTTTTGGAGCATCCTGCGCCACGGCGTTAGCCGCCATGAATTGATAGCCTATCGCGCCTAACAAAAGAAAAGTGCGAAACGTCATGATGCCCCCCTTTTAAAGAAATGTCGGTGCTGACCGTCCTCCTGACCTGTCGTCCCGCTGCTTCTGTTTTTGTTCTTATAACAGGGCTCTGGCGCGGCGTGTCACGAACAGGTTCTTTGACCACCTGATAATGGTCGCCCCCCTTAGGCATTTTGTTGCGAATTGCTGGCAGCGCGACACGTTTACAACGCAAAAAAGTTCCCCAGCACGCAGGAAATGCCGTGTGCATAGAGGATGGAAGGAGCCCCCCTACCAGTGCCATGAGCCGGTCGGTTCCCAACCGGCGGGCCGCGCCATCGACGTCATGGCGTAGACGACCGGGCAGGAGGAGCGACGTCTATCGGCGAGCGGGGAGCATGAGCGAAGAAGTCCCTAGGGGACCGTATCGATACGACCGGGAGCAGGGATCCGTGCCGCCAAGCTCCCGATCGCGAGGACTTGATCTGCCTCGATCAATCGATGGTGGCGGCGATGGCCTTGCCGCACGCGACCGTATCCGCCCGTCCCTTCAGGTCGCGGGTGCGCCCGTTCTCGCTGGCCAGTACGTCCTCGATCGCGCGCACCATCGACGCGGCGGCGGCGGTCTCGCCCAGATGGTCCAGCATCATCGCGCCGCACCAGATCTGGCCGACCGGATTGGCGACGCCCTGCCCGGCGATGTCGGGGGCGGAGCCATGGACCGGCTCGAACAGCGACGGCACCGAGCGGTCGGGGTTGATGTTGCCGCACGGCGCGATGCCGATCGTACCGGTGCAGGCGGGGCCCAGATCGGACAGGATATCGCCGAACAGATTGGACGCGACCACCACGTCGAACCGATCGGGGTTCATCACGAATTGCGCGGCGAGAATGTCGATATGATATTTGTCGGTGCGCACCTCGGGGTAATGCGCCGCCATTTCCTCGACGCGGCCGTCCCACCACGGCATGGTGATGGCGATGCCGTTCGACTTGGTCGCGCTGGTCAGATGCCGGGCGGGCCGCGTCTGCGCCAGGTCGAAGGCGTAGCGGAGGATGCGGTCGGTACCGAAGCGGGTCATCACCGTTTCCTGCAACACCACCTCGCGCGGGGTGCCGGGAAAGGCCGTGCCGCCGATCGCGCTATATTCCCCTTCGGTATTCTCGCGCACGATCATCATGTCGATGTCGCCCGGCTGCCGTCCGGCCAGCGGGCATGGGACACCGGGCATCAGCCGGGCGGGACGCAGATTGACATATTGGTCATATTCGCGGCGAAACTGGATCAGCGAGCCCCAGAGCGAGACGTGATCGGGCACCGTATCCGGCCAGCCGACTGCACCGAAGAAGATCGCATCGACATCGCCGATCCGCGCCTTCCAGTCCTCCGGCATCATCATGCCGTGCCGCGCATAATAGTCGCAGCAGGCGAAATCATGCCATTGCTGTTCGATGGTAAAGCCATGCGCGGCCGCGGCTGCCTCCAGTGCGCGGATGCCCTCGGGCACCACCTCCCTGCCGATACCGTCGCCAGGAATGACCGCGATCCGATACTGCCTGCCGCTCATAGTCCTTTCAGCCCGCCCCAGTGGAATGCCTTGGTTTCCAGATATTCGTCGATGCCTTCGCGGCCCCCCTCGCGGCCCAGCCCCGACGCCTTGATGCCACCGAACGGCGCCATCTCCATGGCAAGGCCGCCGGTGTTGAGGCCGACCATGCCGAACTCCAGCGTTTCCGCGACGCGCCATGCGCGGTGCAGGTCGTCGGTATAGAAATAGCTGGCCAGGCCGAATGGCGTCGCATTGGCGAGCGCGACCGCCTCCTCCTCGCGGCCGAAGCGGAAGATCGGGGCGACCGGGCCGAACGTCTCCTCGCTCGCCAGCCGCATGTCGGGCGTCGCACCGGTCAACAGCACGGGCCGCGCGAAGCGCTCGTCCTCGCGCGCGCCGTCGGGTGCGGCGGCGATCCGCCCGCCCCGGGCCAGCGCGTCGGCGACATGCGCCGCGACCTTGGCGGTGGCGGCGGCGTTGATGAGCGGGCCGATGGTGACGCCCTCGACGCGTCCGTCCCCGACCTTCAGCGCGGCGACCGCTTCGCCCAGTGCGGCGACGAAGCGGTCATGGATGCCCTCCTGCACCAGGATGCGGTTGGCGCAGACGCAAGTCTGCCCGGCATTGCGGAATTTGCTCGCCATCGCGCCCGCCACCGCCAGATCAATATCGGCATCGTCGAACACGATGAACGGCGCGTTGCCGCCCAGTTCCAGGCTCAGCCGCTTCAGCGTGTCGGACGACTGGCGCATCAGCAGCGCGCCGACGCGGGTCGATCCGGTGAAGGACAGCTTGCGCACGATGGCCGAGGCCGTGATCGCTGCCCCGATCCCGTCGGGCAGGCCGGTGACGATGTTGAGCACCCCGGCGGGCAGCCCCGCCCGCTCGGCCAGTACGCCCAGAGCAAGCGCCGTGTAAGGCGTGAGTTCGGACGGCTTGACGACCGCGGTACAACCCGCCCCCAGCGCCGGAGCGATCTTGCGGGTGATCATCGCCGCCGGGAAATTCCACGGTGTGATCGCGGCACACACCCCGACCGGCTCGCGCAGCGCCAGGATGCGCCGACCGGCGGTGGGCGCGGGGATCATATGCCCCTCGATCCGCCGCCCTTCCCCGGCGAACCATTTGACGAAGCTGGCGGCATAGGCGACCTCGCCGCGCGCCTCCGCCAGGGGCTTGCCCTGTTCGGCTGTCATGATCCGCGCCAGGTCCTCGGCATGCGCCAGGATCAGCGCGTGCCAGGACTCCAGCAGCGAGGCCCGATCGTCGGCGGTACGCCGACGCCAGCCGGGCAAGGCGGCGGCGGCGGCGGCGATCGCGCGTTCGGTATCGTCCGCATCGCATGCCGGCACGGTGCCGATCGTCGCTCCGGTCGCCGGATCAGTGACGTCCAGGGTCGCGCCCGAGCGGGCGGTGATCCATTCGCCGTCGATCAGCGCGCGTTCGACGAACAGGCCGGGTTCCCGAAGATCAAGCGCGGCCATCAGCAGAGCGCCTGGCTGATGATCGCGAAGGACTGGCCGGGCGCGGCGACCGGCGGCACCGGCCCGCGGACCATCGTGACGACCCGGCCGACCTGCACCAACCCTAGTTCCTCCAGCCAGCCACTCAGATGACATTCGCCCGGAATGTCGAGACGGATGAACTCACCGCTGCGCGAACCCAGCCACTGAGCGATCAGCGCCTTGGCCCGCAGCACGTCGGGCGCGACGACCGGCCCCACCACATAACCGCGCCCGAACCGGCGGAACAGGGCGCAGCCGGTGACGGTGCCGTCGCGGTCGAGGACGATGCTGTGCGCCTTCTCGAGCAGCAACTCCATGATCGCGGGGCGCGTCAGGCCGGTCGCCGCCTCGACTAGCCCTTCGACGATTCCGGCATCGGCGCCTCCCAGCGGGCGAATACGCTCGTTACCATCCAGTGGTACGAGGGGCGCATGAAATGCAGTGCCCTGATGCTGGCGAATCTCGGCGATGCCGTTGAACCCCAGCTTGCGATAGAGCGGCAGCCCTTCCTCAGTGGCATTGAGCATCACGCTGCCGTCGCCGATCGCGTCGAGCGCGGCCTCCATGGCGATCCGGCCGAATCCCGCGCCGCGATGCTGGCGCGAGACGATCACCATCCCCAGTGTCGTCACCGCTTCCCCGGCGCGCCACCACATCGTGCTGCCGACGATCTCGCCGGACATCTCCATGACGATGCCCTGCCCCACCGCCAGCATATCGGCGAGATCCTCTTCGCGATGGGGCCATTGTTCGGCTTTCGACAATCGGTGGACGGCCGCCACGTCGGTGGGCTCCATCTTGCGCAGGGTCAGTCGATTATCGAGCATTATAGCCATGCCCGCAGTCTCCATTGAAAAGGCGTCCCTTATCGTAACGCCACGACGCAGCATCAGATGCCGCGATGTCCGCGTTCCGGCGGTCGCTATGGGGAAAACGCGATTCTTCCAGTAGTTCCTGCCGTTGTCACCCGCCACCCGTCCGATCGGACCGCCACGGGGGTCGCGGTTCGCAGGCCAGGCACGATATGGCGTGCGGTACACGCCACCGTGATCGGCATGATCCGCCGCCATCGGCCGACAATCCAGTGCGACATTGTCGGCTGCGCGACGCACGATATAGCGCAGGGGGCAATGACGCCCGGTGGAGCTTTCGGCGGGTTATGAAGCTGGAATCATACTGGACGGATACCAGTTCGCAGTTCGCCGACGCCGCACGTGTCCCCATGCCGGACACGGCGGACGTCGTCGTCGTCGGCGGCGGCTTCACCGGCCTGTCGGCGGCGCGCAGCCTGGCGCGGTCGGGCGCGCAGGTCGTCGTCATCGAGGCGGGGCAGGTCGCTGGCGAGGCTTCGGGCCGCAATGGCGGCCAGTGCAACAATGGCATCGCGGGCGATTTCGGCGCGCTGGCCGCTCGCTTCGGCCTTGACCGGGCCACCGCCATCTACCGCGCGTTCGACGCCGGCGTCGACCTGGTCGAGACGATCATCGCCGAAGAAGCGATCGCGTGCGATTTTGTACGCAACGGCAAGCTCAAGCTCGCCGACAAGCCCGCCCATTATGACAAGATCGCCCGCGCGGCGGACATTCTGGCGCGTCATGTCGAACCCGATATCCGACTGCTTGCGCCGGGCGAGCTGGCCTCGGAGATCGCCTCCCCGGCCTTTCACGGCGGCGCAATATTCCCGCGAAGCGCCTCGCTCCACATGGGTCGGTTCGCGACCGGTCTGGCATCGGCCGCCGTCAGGCACGGCGCCCGACTGTACGAACATATGCCGCTGATACGGATTGAGCGCGGCTCCGGCGGGCGGCATCGGCTGGTCACGCCAGGCGGGACGATCGAGGCACGGGAGGTACTGCTGGCGACTGGGGCCTCGATGACCGGCCCCTTCAGCTGGCTCCGGCGGCGGATCGTGCCGATCGGCAGCTTCATCATCGCCACCGCACCGCTCGGCGACCTGGCGCGCCAGGTGATGCCGGGGCGGCGCAATTGCACCACCACCCGCAATATCGGCAATTACTTCCGCCTGACCGCCGACGATCGCCTGATCTTCGGCGGACGCGCGCGCTTTGCGCTGTCGAACCCGCGCAGCGATGCCAAGAGCGGCGCGATCCTGCAGGACGCGATGCGCCGCGTCTTCCCTGCGCTGGCGACGGTTCCGATCGATTACACCTGGGGCGGAGTCGTCGACATGACCGCCGATCGCCTGCCACGCGCGGGAGTCCGCAACGGCATCCATTACGCGGCCGGCTTCAGTGGGCACGGCACGCAGATGTCGGTCCTGATGGGGCAGCGCATGGCAAGGATCATCACGGGCGCGCGCGAGGCGGATGAAAACCCTTTCCACGGCATCGACTGGCCCGCGATCCCCGGCCACTGGGGGCCGCCCTGGTTCCTCCCCTTCGTCGGCGCCTATTATCGATACCAAGACTGGCGGCATTGATGCGGCGTCGCTGTAGTCGTCAGTCCATCCTCCGGCGCATTCGGCCCTGCCAGACCGCCGGCCGACACAGGGCCAATGTCGGGATAGAATATCCTACGGCGGTCCGACGCGGCAGGGCGAATGTTGTTCGATCCGCATCCCCTCCCGCTATTCGGCGGGTCTGAAGATGGCATAGACTTTCTTGACCTGTGTCGTGCTCAGCCAGGAGCATTGCGCCCCCTGCTCGACCAGAAACACATCGCCCCGCGCGAACGTGCCCGTGCGGCCGGCCTCGTCACGGAACGAGACCTCTCCCTCCAGCAGATGCATCAGCTCATAATGGCGATAGCGCATCGGCAAGCGGTGATAGGGCGTCGAATCCCAGGTTCCGCACACGAACTCGCCATTCGCCGAACGATAGTCCGTATGGTTGCGGCATGACGGCGTCTCGCCGACCAGCAAGGCCGCGAGCGGCGCGCCCGAGGGAGCCAGTTCGGCACCCTCGTCAATGGCCACGACCATGTCCGCCCCCGGCGGGCCGCTCGTACAGCGCATCGCCAGCGCGGTGGTGCCCGGCCCCGCCTGCCAGTGGGTGACGACATTCCCCGGCACCACTGCGCTGCATCCCGACGACAATGTCAGGCCGTTCAGCGTCAGGCTTCCGGTCAGTACGATCACGAATTCATCGGCGACCGATGAAGCACTTCCACTTCCCGCCTCCAACCGGATCGCCTCGACCGACACCGGACCGGCGGGCAGCGGAAGCGCCACCCGCGCGCCGAGATAATCTCCCGGCGGGACCGTCACACCATCGGCAAAGGCCCGCAGATCGACGAAGGACGCCACCGTCACCGCGCCGCTCACAGACCGAGCAGGCCCGGCAACCCGCCGATATCGGGGATATCGTGGACCTGATAATAGGTGTTCAGCGGTTCGTGCCCGCGATTGACGAACGCCTTCATGGTGATGCCCATGTCATAGGCGGTCATCAGGTCGTATCGAAAGCTGGACGAACAGTGCAGCACGTCTTCGGGCCCGCAACCCAGTTGGTCGAACATATATTCGAACGCCTGCATCCGGGGCTTGTAAGCCTGCGCCTCTTCGGCCGTGTAGACGGCGTGGAACGGCGCCTCCAGCCTCTCGACGCTGGCCGGAATCAGGTCGACCATCGAGTTGGATAGGATGACGAGCGGAAATTCCTTCGCGACCCGCTTCAGCGGCTCCACCACGTCCGGGTGCGGCCCCCAGGTCGGCACGGCGGCATAGACGCTGGCGGTGTCGCTATCGCGATATTCGATGCCCCATTTGGCGCACAGCCGCCGCAGCGATCCCTCGACCACGTCACGATAAGGCTTCCACGCGCCCAGCACCTCGTCCAGCCGATAGGCGGAAAAGTCCGCGACGAAGCGATCCATGTCGCTCCCCGCGACGCGATCGGCGTAGAGCTTACGGGCGACGGGCGCCATTTCGAAATAGATCAGCGTGCCGTAACAATCGAAGGTTATATATTTGGGCCTCAGAGCCATAGGTCGCGTCTCCGTCAGGATTTCGGTTGAAACAGCTTGGCGTAGAATCCGTCGGTCTTCAGGGTCAGCGTCACCGGCGTTTCGCCCTGATTGCGCCAGTACCAGCCATGGATGCCCGAGAAGGGAGCGGTGAAACTGCCTTGCGCGCTCCGCATTCCCCTCTGCTTCCAATAGGTCGTGAAGCTGTCGGCGGTCATCGATGTCTCGCCGTGCATGTCCATCTTGACCGGACCGGTCGCGGTCCAGCGAAACTGCAACGCGTCTCCGGCCTTCATCTCGGCCTTCAGCTCGACGCCCTGATGCGGGGCGATCGTGACCGTGCGCTCATCGCTGCGCCACGGCGTGGTCTTGTCGATCGACGCCTGGGTCTGCGGAGCAACGGCCACCGGTGCAGCCCCCTTGGGGAACGGAGCGGCGGGGGCCTCCTCTTCCTCTACGGGCGCGGTCAGCGCGGTAAGGCCGATGGCATGGCCGACCCCGGTGGGATCGAGGCCATATTCGGCGGGCAGGACGAACAGGACCAGGATCGCGGCGCCTCCGGTTAGCGCCGCGAGCGACGCGCGCGCCAGCGTCCGGGGCGACGCCTGATAAGGAACGGTGGTGGCCATCATGCAACACGCTCCATCGCATAGCCGGTGAGTTGATAGCCGATCAGCACGATCCCGGCGGTCGCGAGCAGCATGTTGGCGACGACGACGCTGCGCCCGAAGCCGGCGGTGCGCCGCCACAGGGTCATGCCGATCAGGATGACGCACAGCGCCAGGAACTGCCCCGTCTCGACCCCGATATTGAAGCTGACCAGATTGGCGAACAGACCGTCGCGCGACACGACCAGATCCTGCAACTTGGTCGCCAGGCCGAAACCGTGGAAGAAGCCGAAGATCAACACCGCCGCCTTCGGATTAGGCTCCCACCCGAGCCAGGTGCGGAAGGCGCCGAGATTGTCCATCGCCTTATACACCACCGACAGGCCGATGATCGCATCGACGATGAAGGGGTTGGCATGGATGTTCGCCATCACGCCCAGCAGCAATGTGGTCGAATGGCCCAGCGCGAACAGCGTCACATAGGTCCAGATGTCCTTTAGCCGGTACAGGAAGAATATGACACCGAACAGGAACAGCAGATGGTCATATCCCGTGACCATGTGCTTGGCCCCGAGATAGATGAACGGGATGACGTGGATGCCGGGATGCGACTGGATATAGGCCTTGTCGCTTTCCGCCACGCCATGCGCCAGCGCCGGATCGGCGAGCAGCGCGCAAGCGGCCACCACCAAGGCGGCGCGCCTGAGATGACCGCCCGTCCCGATCATTTGATGAGGAAGGTGGTGCCGAGCCGCGCCTGCGTCGCCGTTTCGACGACCTGTACCGCCAGCCGCGCGCCGGGCGCCAATTTCATGCCGGGCGCGTCGAAGCGGTTGGCGGGTCCGGGACGCAGCACGACGTCCTGGGTCTTGCCGCCGGCCGTTACCGACAGCTTGCCGCTCGCTGCGCTCGACGCCAGCGGCTCGTCATCGTCGGTGACGTAGATCGACACGCCAGCGGACGAGCGGACCAGCTCGAACAAGGTTTCCCCAGCCATCTGCACGACGCCACCATGTTGCGGCTTCATATTGCCATGGGCCAGAGCGGGCGCGCTTGCCATCAAGGCGGCAAGGGCGGGGATCAGAAGGATCGTCTTCATGGGAATCTCCGTTGCAGTGCGGATCATTCCGGCGCGTGCGCCAGCGTGTAGGCAAGGGTCGCGGTATGCTCGATATGATCGTATCTTTTGGGATCGTCGGTCGGGCCGTTATAGACCGCGCGGATCACGTTCAGGCCCTGGTTGCGGACCGGCATTGTCACCGTTCCGTCCGCGCCCGTCAGCACTTCCTTCGCATCGGGATCGTTGACCATGTCTTTGATCATGCGGACCCCGGCAACCGGCTTGCCATGGAACAGGACACGATAGCGTAGCGGCTGGCCCAGTACCGTGGGCAGCGGACCGTCGGGCACGATCTGCAGGATCTGGGTCGGCAACGCCGGGATCGGCTTGTCGAGCGGTCCCTGGATCGAGACGGCATATTTCACCGTCTTTTCCGACAGGGTCGCATCGGGCATCTCGTCCCGCCCCTTCTTCTCGAACTCGTCATTGCCGCGCCGCGACCAGATGCCGTTCTGCAGGACGGCGGCAAGCAAGGTCGGCTGTTCGTCGGCATCCACGAGTATGATCGGACCGGCGGTGCGCAGTTTCACCGGAACCGGCTTGTAGCTCGCGTCGAAAGCACTGACACTCTCGACCAGCGGCAGGCGCTTGACCATGTCGAGATCATCGGCGCCGATGCCATAGATCATCGCGGTCTGCCGCGCGCGCTGGGCGAACCAGATGCCGTGCGCATCGACAGCACTGGTCCCGAGCGCGAGGATCGCCGCGCCGACGAACAGGGATTTGATATGCCGCATATCACTCGCTCCACGTCTGTTCCTATGGGACCGAGCCTAGGGGGCGGTCGCGAACTTAATGGCTTTTTTTCGCACCCGGGCCGCTATCCCGGAACAAAGGGTGCGCGGTCGGCGGCATTAAATTTCGTTGCCCAGAAAGCGGCGCGGGATGGCCGCGCCACGATCAGAATTCGGCGACCTTGCCCCATGCCGACGACTGGAAACGGCTGGGGTGATAGGGACGCGGGTCGACGATCGGCGCGTCCCCGCTGACGATGTCCGCGATCATATGCCCTGCGCCCGGCCCGATGCCGAAGCCATGCCCGCTGAAGCCCGCCGCCAGCACCAGACCGGGCAACGCCTCGAACTCGCCGATCCCCGGCACGCCGTCCGGGGTGCTGTCCACATACCCGGCCCAGGCGGCGGTGATCGGCAATCCGCGCAGGGCAGGAACGAGGTCGGTCGCGCGGCGATGGGTCAGCGCGACGACGCGGCGATCAGCCGAGGGGTCGAGGATGCGCATCCGCTCCATCGGCGTCGGCCGGTCCAGCCGCCACCGTGCCAGCGTCTCATGTCCCGACCGGATACCCTCGACCCCGCCGGGCGCCAGCTTGCGCCAGCGGCGGAGGAACATCGGAAGGAATTGCGGGGAAAAACGCAGGAACTGCGCCGTAGGATCGACCCGCCCGTACCCGCTGATCGACAAGGTGTAACCCCGGTCACCCCGCCGGGTCATCGAAATATCGGCGGTATGCAGCGCCGGCGGCACATCGGCCGCGCCGGGCGCGGTCGCCAAAGCGGTCTGCCTCACCGTCGCCTGCGGAAAGCGCAGATCATATTGCCGGCAGAAGGACGACGCCCAGGCTCCCGCTGCCAACACGGCGGTGCGGGTACGGATCGTGCCACGCTCTGTCACCACCGAGGAGAGACGACCGCCCTGCGTCTCCAGGCCCCGCACCGCGCAATCCTGCAACAACACGCCGCCCAAGCGCACGAAAGCGCGGGCCACGGCGGGCGCGGCACGTGCGGGATCGGCGGTGCCGTCGGTGGGCGAAAAGACCCCGCCCTTCCAGCTACAGTTGGTCGCACGGCCGTGCTCGGCGGCCTGCGTCGAGGTCAGCATATGCGTCTCGACCCCGACGCCCCGCGCGAACTCTCCCCAGCGCGCCCAGCCCGCCAGTTCCTGTTCGTCGTTGCTGAGATATAGGAGGCCGCAGCGCCGGAACCCCGTTACCTCGCCCGTCTCCGCCGTGAAGGATTCCCACAGATCGAGCGACTTGGTTGCCATCGGCAATTCGCGCGCGTCCCGGTTCTGCTGGCGGCACCAGCCCCAGTTGCGGCTCGACTGCTCGGCACCGACCCGCCCCTTTTCGATCAGCGCGACCTTTAGACCGCGCTTGGCGAGATAATAAGCGGTGAAGGCGCCGATGATCCCGGCGCCGATCACCACGACATCGGCTTCGGCCGGAACGTCCGTCGACGCCGTTACGGCGGCCAGGGGGGCAGGCATGTCAGTCAGCTCCGTCGAAAAAGGGCAGGATAGAAAGGGCGCGCAGGGAGCATCGCGGTCAGTATCCCAGCACCGATTTGGTTTCGAGATATTCCTCGAACCCATGGACGCCGTATTCGCGGCCATTGCCCGATTGCTTGTAGCCGCCGAACGGTGCGTGCGCGGTCCAGGTCGGACCGTTGATCAGCACCTGTCCGGCCCGGATACGTGCCGCCGCCCACCGGGCACGGGCGATGTCGCCAGACTGGACATGCGCACCCAGGCCATAGACCGTGTCATTGGCCAGCGCGATGCCCTCTTCCTCGTCGCGATAGGGCATGATGCACAGTACGGGTCCGAAAATCTCCTCGCGCGCGATCCGCATGGCGGCGGTGACGCCGGAGAAGATCGTCGGCCGCGCAAAATAGCCCGTATCGAGACCATCGGGACGCCCCACGCCGCCGCACAGCAATCTGGCGCCGTCCGCGATACCTGCCTCGATCATCGCCTGCACCCGCGCGAACTGGGCCGCATTGGCGATCGGCCCCATCGTCGTCGCCTCGTCCAGCGGATCGCCAACCCGCCACGATCGCGCTGCCTCGACGGCCAGCGCCTCGACCTCGGCCAGTCGGTCGGCAGGAACCAGCATCCGGGTCGGCGCACTGCACGACTGCCCGACATTGCGCATCCCCGATAGGACGCCCCGGGGCACGGCGGTGGCGAAATCGGCGTCATCGAGGAACAGGTTGGGCGACTTGCCGCCCAGTTCCTGCACGACGCGCTTGACGGTCACGGCGGCGGCCTGCGCCACCAGCACCCCTGCGCGGGTCGATCCGGTGATCGAAATCATGTCGACCGCAGGATGCGCCGAAAGCGCCGCGCCGACCACCTCGCCGGTGCCGTTCACCAGATTGAAAACGCCCGGCGGCACGCCCGCGTCATGCATCACCTGCGCGAACAGCAACGCGCTGAACGGCGACAATTCGCTGGGCTTGAGAACCATCGTGCAGCCCGCCGCGATCGCGGGGGCGACCTTCGCGGTGATCTGATAGAGGGGCCAGTTCCACGGCGTGATGAGCGCACAGACACCGATCGGCTCCTTGAGCACCGCGAACCCGGTCTCCTCCCGCACGAAGCGATAGTCGTCGAGTACGTCCACCTGCGCGCGGACATGCGCGACCGCAAAGGGGACATGCGACGCGCGAGCGAAGCCGATCGCAGCCCCCATTTCGCGCGACAGTGCCTGCGCGAAATCCTCGGCACCCTCCTCGATCAATTCGGCGATCCGTATCAGGATCGCCCGACGCGCCGCGACCGGCAAGGCGGCGAAAGCCGGGAAGGCACGCCGGGCCGACGCCACGGCGCGATCGACGTCCGCGCTCGTTCCCGCAGTGATGGTGCCGATCATGGTCTCGGTCGATGGCTGGATGACCGCGATCGTCGGGCGGTCCGGGGGATTCACCCAAGCGCCATCGATATAAAAGCCGCCTGCGCCCTGTCCGCTCATCTAGCCCCCTTCCATCGGTCGCACCAATTCCAAGCCACCCTATCGACCAATGGCCGCAACAGGCCTCCGAAATGCCTGGGGCGACACGCCGATCCTGCCGTTCGACGCCGGCAAAGGCGTACAGGATGCCGGATCGACACGCGCCGACAGAACCAGGTTCGGATGCCGCCACATCGGCGCAGCATAGCAACTGACAACGATCCATCACACGCGACATGCAGACTTCTTGGGACGGGGCCACCATCCCCCCTTCTCCCCATTCTTGCGCCGCGCGATCACATGCCCCTCACCCCGTCTAATATTCTCCTGGCGCTCCCCGCCGATGAGGGATGGCGGAGAAGGACGCGTAAAAGAGGCATCATTGCCAAGGAGTCGACGATATGCGTTCCATGCTCATAGCTGCCACCATCGCCCTGTCCGCGCTGGCCGCCCCGGTTCAGGCACACCCGAAGCTGCTGTCCGTCACGCCTGCTCCGAATGCAACGGTCGCCGCGCCGGGTCAGATCACGCTGCGTTTCAGCGAGGCGCTGATGGCCAAATTCTCCGGGGCGGAACTGGTCATGGTCCATCCGGGCATGGCGCACGGGTCGATGGCGGTCCCGGTCACGCCCTCGGTCGCCGCCGATGGGCGCACGCTGGTCCTGACGCCCAAATCGGCCATGATGCCTGGGAACTACACCGTCACCTGGCATGTCGTGTCGAGCGACACGCATCGGATCACCGGCAGCTTTGCATTCATGGTCCGATAAGGTGACGCCCGACTGGCCGCTGATCGCGGTCCGCTTCTCGCTATACGGTATGTTGAGCGGGCTGTTCGGCCTTTCGGCCTTCGCACTGGTTTCGCTGAACGACACGGAATGCCGAACCGTTCTTCCGTTGCGACCCTGGCTGATCGGCGCTGGGGTCGGCGCGGCACTGTTGTCATGTGTCGCGCTGGCGCTCCTCGCAGCCGCGATGACCGGCGCGCCCGCATGGCCGATCGACCGAGAAGCGATTGCGATGCTGCTGTCGGGATCGGCGACGGGTAATGCGTGGCAGGTGCGGATGGCCGCACTGATGCTTGCGTCGCTCGCCGCACTGTGGGTGCCCCGGCACCGGGCCGCATTGCTCTTGGTGATGCTCGGTGCCGGTGCAGCGCTATCAACATTGGCCTGGACGGGGCATGGCGCGATGGACGAAGGCGGTCGAGGATGGATGCACCTGGGTGCCGACATCCTGCATTTGCTTGCCGCCGGCGGCTGGATCGGCGCGCTCATCGGCCTCGGCCTGCTCGTCATCCGATCGACGGACCGGGTCGATGCGAGGCATGTCGCGCTGACCCATCGCGCGTTGCATGGCTTCGCATCCTTGGGGACCGCGCTGGTCGGCACGATCATCGCGACCAGCATCATCAATAGCGGAATGCTGATCGGTATGGGCGGCCTGAGCGCCGTGCCGACGACAACCTACGGCCAGCTTCTGCTCGCCAAGCTGGTGCTGTTCGGCGCGATGCTGGGTCTGGCGGCGCTCAATCGTTTCCGGCTGACGCCCGCCTTGGCGCTTGCGACCGATCCTCGCATCGCGCTTCGTGCGCTGCGCCGCAGCCTTGCCGTCGAAACCGCCTGCGCGATTACGATCCTGGCGCTGGTCGCATGGCTGGGCACGCTGGAGCCGCCGACGGGCGGCGTGTAGCCCGATCGCCATGCCGGAGCCGGTCCGGCATGGCGAAGGATCATCAGACCGGTAAGCGCTCGTTCCCCCGCAAACGCGCCACCCATGCGGTGATCGCAGGCAACACCAGCAGGGTCAGCACCGTCGAGGTGACGAGGCCGCCGATGACGACGGTGGCGAGCGGACGCTGCACCTCCGCCCCCGTGCCGGTCGCAAGCGCCATCGGTACGAAGCCGAGCGACGCCACCAGTGCGGTCATCAGCACCGGCCGTACGCGCTCCATCGCGCCATCGGCGATCGCTCGGTCCTCTGGCGCTCCCCCGCTTCGATGCTTGGCGATGGCGCTCATCATCACCAGTCCGTTGAGCACCGCGACACCGGAGAGCGCGATGAACCCCACCGCGGCAGTGATCGAGAAAGGGATACCGCGCAGGACGAGCGCGAAGACACCCCCCGCCAGCGCCATCGGCACCGCCGAGAAGACGATCAGCGCCCGCACGAACCCACCCAGCGCCAGATAGAGCAGCGCATAAATTGCGACGAAGCAGACCGGCACCACGACGGCGAGGCGCAGCCGGGCGGACCGCAGGCTCTGAAAGGTGCCGCCCCAATCGGTGTACATGCCGGTCGGCAGCGGCATCGCCGCGATCCGGGCCTGCGCATCGGCGACGAAACCGCCTAGGTCGCGCCCGCGCACATTGACCTGCACCGTCACCATCCGCTTACCATTCTCGCGGCTGATCTGGTTCAGCCCCTCCGTATAGCGGAACCGCGCGACCTCGCGCAGCGGAATGGCACGCGCCGCCTGTCCCTCCGCCGGGAGCATGACCGGGATCGCGCCCAGCATGTCGAGATCGTCGCGCTGCACGTCGGGCAGGCGCACCACGATGTCGAACCGTCGATCCCCCTCGAACACCAGCCCGGCCGCGCGACCGCTCAGCGCCGCCGAGACGGTGTCCGCCACTTGCTGCACCGACAGGCCGTAGCGTGCCGCCGCCTGCCGATCGATCTGCACGTCGAAGGTCGGCGCGCCCGATGTCTGCTCGACGCTGACGTCAGCGGCACCGGGAATGGTGCGCACCGCATCGGCGAGCCTGCGGGCCTGGACGTTCATCGCCTCCAGATCATCGCCATAGAGCTTGATCGCGACATCGGCGCGGACGCCCGCGATCAGTTCGTTGAAGCGCATCTGGATCGGCTGCTGAATTTCCGTGCGGTTGCCGATGATGGGCTTCATCTTCTCCTCGATCCGCCGGATGATATCCGCCTTGCTCCTGACGTCGGCGGGCCATTCGCTCTCCGGCTTGGGGATGACATAGGTGTCCGAGGCGTTAGGCGGCATCGGATCGGTGCCGAGATCGGCATTGCCGTTCTTGGAGAAGACCAGCGCCACCTCGGGCAGGGTCTTCAGCGCATTCTCGATGTGCATCTGCATCTGCGTCGATTGGTCGATCGATGCCGAGGGGACGCGGAAGTTGGTGACGGTGATGTCCTTCTCGTCGAGCTGCGGCATGAACTCCTCGCCGAGAAGGCCGAAGCAGAACACCGCCGTGGCGAACACGCCCGCACCGCCGAGGATGAAGGGCAGCGGTCGCGCGATCGCCTTCGCCAGCACCGGCGCATAGCGCGCCTTGAACCAGCGGATCGGGCGAACCTCCGTCTCGCTGACCCGGCCCGTGATGAGGATTGCGATCATCGCTGGCACGAAGGTCAGCGACAGGACGAAGGCACAGGCAAGCGCGATCATCAGCGTGATCGCCATCGGTGCGAAGGTCTTGCCCTCGACACCCTCAAAGGTGAGCAGTGGCACGAAGACGAGGAAGATGATGAGCTGGCCATAGACGGTCGGGCGGATCATCTCCCGCGCGGACGCGATGGTGGTTTCCAGACGTTCGGCACGCGTCAGCAGCCGGCCTTCCTCCTGCTGGCGTTCGGCCAGGTGGCGCAGCGCATTCTCGACGATGATGACGGCTCCGTCGACGATCAGGCCGAAGTCGAGTGCGCCGAGGCTCATCAGATTGCCCGATACGCGCAGCCCGTTCATCCCCGCCGCGGTCATCAGCATGGTGATTGGAATGACCATCGCGGAAATGAGCGCGGCCCGGACGTTGCCGAGCAGCAGAAACAACACAACGATGACCAGCAGCGCGCCTTCGGTCAGGTTCTTCTCGACCGTGGCGATCGTGGCGTTGACCAGCTTGGAGCGGTTATAGACCGGCTCGGCGAAGACGTCGGGCGGCAGGCTCTTGTTGATCTGCACCAGCTTGTCGGCGACCGCGGTGGACACCACGCGGCTGTTGTCGCCGACCTGCATCAGGACGGTCGAGATGACCGCCTCCGATCCCATGCGACTCCCCGATCCGGTACGCACCGCGCCGCCGATGACGACGTCGCCGACATCCCGGACGCGCACCGGCACGCCCGCGCGGGTGGCGACGACCGCCTCGCGAATATCCTCGATCGACTTCAACCGCGCATCCGCCCGGACCAGAAAGCTCTCCCCTGCCCGCCGGATATAGTTGGAGCCCGCCGACAGGTTCGCACGCTGCATCGCGTCGGCCAGATCGGTGATCGACAGACCATAGGAGGCCAGCGCATTGAGGTTCGGTTCGATCAGATATTGTTTGACGTAGCCGCCATTGGAATCGACGCCTGCGACGCCCTTCACGTTGCGCATCTGCGGCCGGATGATCCAGTCCTGGACCGTGCGAAGATAGGCCGCCTTGGCCAGTTCGGTGGTCAGCCGTTCGCCTTCGGGGGTGAGATAGCTTCCATCGGTCTGCCAGCCCGGCTTGCCGTCGACATGCTCGGTGCCGCCCCTACCGTCGGGATGTCGATAGGCGATCGAGTAGAAGAAAATCTCGCCCAACCCGGTGCTGAGCGGGCCGAGACTGGGTTGGACACCGGCGGGCAGGCTGTCCCGGGCCTGCGCCAATCGCTCCGTCACCTGCTGGCGCGCGAAATAAATGTCGGTGGCGTCGGTGAAGACCGCCGTCACCTGGCTGAAGCCGTTGCGCGACAGCGATCGCGTCATCTCCAGGCCTGGGATACCGGCCAGAGCCGTCTCGACGGGGAAGGTGACCTGCTTCTCGACATCGACGGGGCCGAGCGTGGGTACGAAGGTACTGATCTGCACCTGGCGATTGGTGACATCGGGCACCGCATCGATCGGCAGCTTGGTGATCTGCCATGCCCCAAAGCCGATGACGACGAGGGTGAGGAACGCCACCAGCCAGCGGAAGCGGACCGACGCCTGAAGGATTCGGCCGATCATTCGTCGCCCCCTTCGTTCTTCTCGAGTTCGGCCTTGATGAGAAACGCATTGGTGGTGGCGATCCGAGTGCCGGCGGCCAGACCATCGGCGACCGCCACCATGCCGCCCGACCGGCTGGCGACGCGGATCGTGCGGGCCTTGAACCCTTGCGCGGTGCGGACGAACACGACGCTACGATCGCCGAGAGTCTGCACTGCATCCTGCGGGACCATGATGCCTGTACGGCTGGCACCGCCACTGGCCGAGATGCGGGCCTGCACGAGCTGGCCGGGCGCGAGCATGCTCCTGCCCGCGTCAGGCGTGATGACGATGGTCGCCGTCCGCGACTGTGGATCGACGACGCCCGTCGCAGAACGGACGCGGCCCGCGATCGGGCGACCATCGCTGGTCGTCAGTTCCACCTTGTCGCCTGGGCGAACCCGCCCGGCGTCGGCCGGCGGCACGTTGGCTGTGATCTGGATCCGACGGGGATCGGCGACACGGAACAATTCGGTTTCCGCCGCGACGAACTGACCGAGATTGGCGGTCTCGCTGGTGACGCGCCCCGAAATGGGGCTGACGATCGCGACGGAACGCCCATCGCCGGTGACGCGGGCGGCCCCGGCCGCGGCGCTGGCGCGGCGGGCATCGGCTTGGGCGACCGCAAGGTTGGCCTGAGCGGACTCGAAATCGGCGCGCGGGCTCACCCCTTGCGCGAAGAGGCCGCGTTCGCGTGCGAGTTGCCTCGCGGCGAGCGACACCCTGGCGGAAGCGGCGGCACGGTCCGCCGCGATCTGCGAGGCGTCGCGGCTTTCGACCAGCGCAAGCGTCTGACCGGCACGAACGGGATCGCCGATCCGCACCATGATCCGGCTGACGGTGCCCGGCGCCCGCGCCGTCAGGACGGCCTCGGCATCGGGTGTCGCCTCGACGGTCGCGGAGGCGAGGATGACCGAATCCAACTCACCGGACGCGACCGGCGCCACGGTGATCTGCGACATGGCGATACCCTGCGGGCTGATCGCGAGCGCATCGGACGGCGCCTGGGAAGCAGCGGTTTCAATCGGTGCCTGCGCTGGCGCGGGCGCCTGGGTAAGGCGGCCCGCACCATAGCCGATCCCGGCTGCGGCGACGAGGCCGATAGCGGCCCCGGCATAAAGGCGAGTCTTGTCGGTCATAGAACCGGTTCTCCGGTGATGGTGACGCCCTGCAGGCGGGCGAGATTGGCGCGGGCGTCGAGGCGGGCGGCGTCGGCATCGAGAATGACGCTGCGTGCGACCCCGAGATTATGGCGTACCGCCAAAAGCTCGATCAGCGGCGACTTGCCCGCCTGATAGGCGATACGCGCCAGGCGATAGCCTTCCTCGGCAGTCGCCATCGTGCGACGGGCGGCTTCGGCCTTGCGGTCGGCCGCCTCCACCAGCGCCAGCGCCGCCCGGCTCCCCGCCTCGGCGTCCATCCGGGCGATCGCCGCGCGCGCCTCCGCGCCTTGCAGCTCGGCTTTGGCTGCGGCGATATTGCCACGATTTCGGTCGAACAGGGGCAGTGGGATGCCGACCCCGGCGACAATTGCCGGGCCGCTCGCGACGCGGAGCTGTCGCACCCCGACGATCGCGGTCACGTTGGGGATGGCGAGACGCTGTTGGGACTCGACCGCCCTGGCCGCCGCCTCACGCTCTGCCTCCGCGACCTTCACGGTGGTCGCCTGCATAGGGTCGATCGGTCCAGCTGCCGGTCTGGCGTTCAGCCGGTCGAGCAAAGACTCCGAAACGCCTGTGTAGGGCACCGACGAACCCGCTAACGCTGACAGGCGCGCGAGAGCTGCAACCTTCTGCGCCTTTGCCGTCTCCAAGTCGGCCTCGACCGTGCTCAATGCCGTTTCCGCCTGAAGCTGGCGCAGGCGGGCCTCCTTGCCCGCGTCGACCAGGGCGCGTGCCGCCTTCAGGTCGGCAGTGGCTTCTTCGACCTCGTCCTCGGCAAGTTCGATACGGCGATCGGCGATCTCAGCCGCCGCATAGGCGCGCGCCAATTCGGTCGCGTACGCAAGACGTCCGTCACGGTCGCGGGCCTGTGCCGCGACGACACCAGCCTCGCCAGCCGCGATCCGAGCGGATCGCTTCCCGCCCAACTCGATCGGTACATCGATTTGGGCGGTGATCTGCTGTTGATCGCGAGCGTTGCGGATCAGGTCGCCGTTGAAGTTTTCGGCATAGACGTTGACGATGGGGTTCGGTCTCGCCCGTGCCTGTTCTGCGAGACCGGACGCACGCTTCATATCCGCGTCGAGCGCGGCCATGCGGGGCGAGGTGCGCGCTTGATCGAGGAGTTGCGCGAATGGGGGGGCGCTTTGCGCGCACGCCTGGCCGACCGGGCACAGCCCTGCGAGCAGGCCGGTCAGCGCCACCATGCGCTGCCGGCAGAAGTTGCCGTTCATGATCCTGTTTCCTTCGCGGGATGAGCCTGGCGGCGCCGTGCGCCGCGTACCGCTCAGCCGCGTGGGGGGCGCAACGGTTCGGAGGGATCGATGCCCGCCTGCAGATCGTAGACCTCGATCGGCCAGACCTGGGTCACCGGAGCAAACTGAGCGGGAGTGGCGAAGATGTCGGCCAACGCGAGCCACTGTCCCGTCGCGTGCGCCAGGACATGGATCGGTCCGTCGGGATCGACTTGGTTGGACGAGCCGTGAACATGTTCGACCGATGCGACATGCACGGGATTGTCGTCATGGACGACCGCGCTATGCCAGCTCGACAACGCAACGAGACCGATCATGGCGATGAACGCCAATACGGCGCCGAGCAGCGCGGATCGAGTTTGCCCCCGTGACATTCGTTGAAGGGTAGGCGGCCCGAATGCCCGCGACAAGCTTTTCACGCGCAAAATCTCGTTGGAAGGCAGCGATCGATCCTCGGCGTTCGTCGAGCGACGCAGCAGGCTGCCGGAAAGGGTGACGCTCGACGGATAGCCGATTTCCAAGACCGCCCCGGCGCTCCTTCCTGCGATGTCGTACCCGCGCAATCCCAAGCCGATGGGAGCCGACGGCGGAGCGATGCTTCTGCGATGACCAACCACCCCCGGCCTCGTCCTTCTGCGGTCGGTCAGAAATATTTGAGCCAGGTTATGTCGCGGCGACGCCGCTTCAGCCGCGAATACCATGCGGTGGGGATGTAGAGCGGCACAATCAGGCAGAGATACCAAGCAACTACCCAGCCGTAATTGTCAAAGCCGAACGTCGTCCCGTGGTTCGGCCCCCAGATCGCAAGCGCGCCGTGGTACAGGATGCGCAGTACCGTGAGGTGAAGAATATAAAAGAACATCGGTGCGCCACCGAACACCGAAAGGGCACGCACCAGACGACTATCCCCGATCGCATCGAACGCGACCAGCAGCAATGTACCCATGCCGAGCGTCAGCAGCAGGAACAACAGGGATGCCGGATATTTGGTCAATGCGAAGAAGCTCATCAGGGTGCGCAGCGGGCTTCCCTCCACAACGAACCACGGCTTGTCGCCATACACATTGAGGCCACGCAATACCAGGAACGCAGCGAGCATAGCGATCCCCAGCGTCAGCAACCGGCGTCGACGCTCGGCAGGTCCGACATCGGACAGGAACCACGGCCCGATGCCAAAGCCGAGCGAGATCACGCCGATCCAGGGCAGTACCGGATAGGTCGTCTTGGCGATCAGCCCGAACGGCAGTGCGAACGTGTCACGTTGGTGGAGCATCGCCCATAACGGGAACAGGGGATCGCCCGGTTGCAGCCGGATCGGATCGAGCAGATTGTGGCCGCAGACCAGCACCAGCCCAAGTACCACCAGCACCGTACGCGGCAGCCGCATCAACCCCGACAGCACGATCATGCACAGCCCGATGCACCAGATCACCTGCAACCACAGCGTCGGCTGGGTAATGCCCCAATAGAGTTCCGAAAGGTACAGAACCTCGATCGCCATCAACAGCAGGCCGCGCTTCCACAGATATTCGGTTGTCTCGGCGATGCTATGGTTGCTGCTATACAGGAACACGCCGACTCCGGTCAGCGCGACGAACACCGGCGCGCACAGGCTGACGATGAGGCGGGCGATGAACACCGCCGGCATGATCGTGCGAGCATCGACTGGATCTGTAACGGGGTAATGGACGAACCACGTCTCACGGACATGGTCGAGCAGCATCAGCACCATCACAAAGCCACGCAGCGCATCGATATTCTGCAACCGCGCACGCGCGGCGGGCGCCGTCCTCGCGGCCCCCTGCCCGCTCAGATATCCCGCCCCCATCGTCACCGCCCCACCCATCGCGTTCGTCCTTGCTGGTCGGCGAAGCTCGCCAGATCTCGGCTATTAAGCCAGTCTTCACTGGCAACATCTCCCGAATGTCGTCGCCCGATGGCGATGCGATGCGGCGGAACCATTCAAAGGCGATATTTGCTGCCGCGAGCCTGCCGGAGCCATCGATCGCCCATGGACGCGATCGACGCACGGCCCCTGACAGACTCGGTTTCGACTATCGGAGTGCCCGCGCGGCCCGGCGTCGTCAGTAACCGGCGGTGCGATCGATCCTACCCGCTGGCACGTCCCCACGCTCGATGGCAAGGACGGCATCGGCCATGGCGCGCGCGGCGGCGGCGGGAACCGTGCTGCTCGCCACATGGGGCGTCAACAGTACCGCGGGATGATGCCACAGCGTATTGTCGTCGGGCAGCGGCTCGGGCGTTGTCACATCAAGGATCGCGCCGCCGATCCGCCCGCTGTCCAACGCGGCGAGCAGATCATCCTGCACCAGATGCCCGCCTCGTCCGACATTGATGATGGCCGCTCCCTTCGCCAAGGCATCGAACAGCGGCTTGGCGAGAATGCCGCGAGTCTCTTCGGTCAAGGGCAGCGCGCAAATCAGGATATCCACATCCCGCGCGAACGCCGCGAGTTGGTCTCCGCCATGCCAGGTGGCGACGCCATCGATCGTCCTGGCGGTTCGGCTCCAGCCCGAGACCGCGAAGCCGAACGGCGAGAGGCCTTCCAGCACGGCCGCCCCGACCGCGCCGAGCCCCATCACACCGACCCGTCTGTCCGTCGCCGCGACACGCCGACGCGGCGACCAGCGCCGGGCCTGCTGGTCGTCACGATAGCCGAGCATGTCCCGGTGGAGCATTAGGGTCGCCATGACCGCATATTCGACCATCCCGCGCACGAGGCCAGGCTCGATCAACCGGATCACCTCGACGCGCGGCGGGACGGTATCGAGATCGAGCTGATCCACTCCCGCGCCGATCGACGCGATTAGGCGAAGATTGGGCAAGCCCGCCGCCAAGTTCGGCGGCAGCGTCCATGCCGCGACGTAACGAATATCGGACGGATCGCCGAGATCGGGCCATTGACGCACCGTCAGTCCGGGAACCATCTCGGGCAGCAAGTCCCGCCAAAGCTCTCCCCGCGCAGGGTCGCCACAGTGCAGGAGGGTGGGCATCGATATGGCTCCAGATGGTCAGAGGGCATGGCTCAAGCTGCCGCGAACTCGCATCTCGTCCCCGGAAGCGACACAAAGGCGAGAACGAACCCGGAAACGGTGAACGTCGCCCAGTTCGTCACGTCGCCGGAGACCGTGATCCGTCCGATCGGCGAGAAGAAGTCTCTCCACGGATCGGCGTGTTGAAGGACGGGTATGCACGTCGAGGCTTGCAGCTTATGGGATGTGACGCACCATGGTCCGCGCAGCCCGTGTGAACTGCCGTCCAGACCACGGCCATACGGGTCAATCTCCCGTGTCGGAGATCGGCATTTCCTGTGATACCAGCGCCGCGAACAGAGCGATGCCGGTCGCGATCACGCCGTCATTGAAGTCGTAGCTGGGATGGTGGAGTGGCGCTCCATGCTCGGGCGAGGCCTGGCCGAGCCATAGATAGGCTCCGGGCCGGGCCTGCAACATGAAGGCGAAGTCTTCGGACGTGAAGGCAGGCGCGGGTGCGGCGGCCACGTCGGCCGACACCGTCGCGGCGGCGGCCAGCGCGGCGCGTGCGGCATCGGCGTCGTTGATCGTCGCGGGATAATAGCGATCATAGTCGACGCGTACCTGGGTCTCGCTCGACCGGGCGACGCCTTCGGCCATCGCGCGGATCGAAGCCTCGATCCGGTCCTGCACATCGGGGTTGAAGGTCCGCACCGTACCCATGATCTCGACCTTGGCGGGCAAGACATTGTGGGCGTGTCCGCCCGCGATGCGCGTCACCGACAGCACCGCCGACTCGGTCGCGGCCACGCGGCGCGAGACGATCGTGTTGAGCTGCTGCACCAGTTCCGACGCCGCGAGGATCGCATCCGGTGTCTGGTGGGGCAGCGCGGCGTGGCCGCCGCGCCCTTCCACGGTGATAAGGAATTTGTCGGCCGAGGCCATGATCGGGCCTGGCCGCGTGCGGATGCTGCCAGCTGGGAGATCCGGCCAGTTGTGTATGGCGAACACCCGGTCGCATGGAAAACGCTCGAACAATCCGTCGCGGATCATCTCCCACGCGCCGCCCTGCCCTTCCTCGGCGGGCTGGAAGATGAACACCACCGTACCGTCGAACCCACGATGTTCGGCGAGGTGACGCGCCGCGCCGAGCAGCATCGTCGTGTGTCCGTCATGCCCGCAACCGTGGAACCGACCGGGATTGACGCTGGCATAGGGCAGTCCGGTCTCTTCGACGATGGGCAGCGCATCCATGTCCGCGCGAAGCCCGATCGCGCGTTTGGAATGACCCCGCCGCAGCACACCGACCACGCCGGTGCCGCCGATGCCGGTCGAAACCTCAAGCCCCAACGCGGCGAGTGTTTCGGCCACCAGGGCCGCGGTGCGATGTTCCTGAAAGCCCAGTTCGGGATGCCGGTGAATATCGCGGCGGAGCGCGGTGAGTTCGGGCACGAGCGCCTCGAACCTGCCATCATGCTGCGCCGTCATGCATCCTCCTCGAACAGCGCCTCGATCGGATCATAGCGTTTCACGATCGGCGACTTGATGACGATGAAGCTGAAATATTTCTCGATGCCGAAATCCGCTTCCAGAATCTCTTCGATCACCTGCTGGTAATGGGCGACGTCACGCGTCACGAACTTGACCAGATAATCATAGCCGCCGCTGACGAGATGCGCCTCGACGATTTCCCGCACGTTGCGCGCGCGCTGTTCGAACTTCGAGAAATCGTTCATGCGGTGATCCTTGAGCGTGATCTGCGTGAACACGGTCAGGGTCGAACCCAGTTTGGCCAGCGCGATATGGGCGCCGTAGCCCGTGATATAACCCGCCTTTTCGAGCCGCTTCACCCGCGACAGGCACGGGCTCGGAGACAGCCCCACAGCATCGGCCAGATCGACATTGGTGATGCGGCCGTTACGTTGGAGGTGCGCGAGGATGCGGAGATCCAGTCGATCAAGCTTGGGGGCGGCGTTCATGCGATACCATATCCTTTCGGCTCCCTTTTCTCAAACCAGCGCGTCTCGCACCTCGCGCTGATCGAGCACATCGTCCAGCGTAGCACGCAGGCGATCGAGCAGGATGCTCATGTCATCGGCACCACAACTCAGGGCGGGTGCAAGGCCGATCGTCCCGTCGCCGAACGCGCGGAAGATCAGATTGCGTCGATAAGCGGCCTGACTCAGCCGGTCGGCGATACCCAGCTCTGCGGCGAAACGTGTCCGCGCGACCTTGTCGCTGACCAGTTCGAGTCCAGCGAGCATGCCCGCCTGACGAATATCCCCGACCAGCGGATGATCGCGCAACATATCCAAGCCGGCGGCAAGCTGGGGCGCGCGGGCTTGGCCATTGGCCAGAATACCGCCCTGCAGATACAGGCTCAGCACTTCCAGGCCGACCGCCGCGCTGACGGGATGCCCCGAATAGGTAAAGCCGTGGCCGATCGGCGTGCTCGGATCGGCGCCATCGGCGATGGCGGCATAAACCGCTTCGCTCATCAGAACGGCCCCCATCGGCGCATAGCCCGCGGTCAATCCCTTTGCGATCGTCATCAGATCGGGCGAAACCTGTTCCGCCTCGCAGGCGAATAGCGGCCCGGTACGACCGAAGCCCGTGATGACCTCGTCCGCGACGAACAGGATGTCGAGTTCGCGGCAGGTATCGCGGATCGCGCGCAGCCAGCCGCGCGGCGGCACGATGACCCCTGCCGAACCCTGCACCGGCTCGGCAAAGAAGGCCGCCACATTCTCCGCGCCGAGTTCCGCGACCTTGGCCCGCAACTGGGCCACCGAATGATCGATGATCGCCTGCGGATCGTCGCCCACCGGGCTGCGATACGGATAGGGTGCCGGGATATGATGCTGCCAATCGCGCGGCAGATCGAATGCCCGGTGGAACACCGGCAGGCCGGTCAGCCCCGCACCGTTGCTGGACGAGCCGTGATAGCCCTTGTCGAGCGCGATCATCTGCTTCTTCGACGGTCGGCCGGTGACATTGTAATAAAGCGTGATGAAGCGGATCGCGGAGTCCACCGCATCTGATCCACCCAAGGTGAAATAGACGCGCTCCAGCCCCGGCGGGGACAGCTCCGCCAACCGTTCGGCAAGCCGGATCGTAGGCTCGCTCGCAAAGGAGAAATAGCCGGTGGCATAGGGCAGACGGCGCATCTGCTCGGTCGCGGCGGCGACCACGCTCTCTTGGCCATAGCCGATATTGACGCACCATAATCCGGCGAAGGCGTCGAGCAATTCGTTCCCGGCGGCGTCGGTCAGATACATGCCCTTGCCGCTCCTCAACACGGTCGCGCCGCGCTGCTCATGCGCGCGATAGGCTGCGACCGGGTGGATTAGGTGACGGCGATCGGCCTCGATAAGCGAATTGGATTGCATGGAAGCCTCTTTGGTTCAGGCCTGTCAGCCTAAGGCCGGCGCGCGCATCGGAGACGCCGATTTCCCGATGAGCAGCGGGTCGCCCTGCCAAACTTGTCGGGCACACGGCATATTCTGCCGCAAGCCCCCGCCCGCCCCTGTCCGATTCAATGATGGTATGAAGAGGTTGCGGAAGGGGGCGCGTTCGGCCCTTGATCGCCCTCCCGAAGCCACAGCGATCGGGGATCACCCCATGCTGTATTCTCTATCTCCCAAGTAGCGTAGTCGCCCCCGCGTGCGATGGACGACCAATTGCGATCCTTGGGGATCGTCATGCGGCCCGCAATATCCTGCCGCATCGCATGATCCGGTGGTCTGCGCGCGCCGCCGGACCGGCCAGCCCACCCCTATCCCGCACTGGCACGGTATGCGGCGTCGGCTCGACGAATCCGCAGCATCCGCCGCCCGGCCACATCGATAGGCAAGAAAATTTCGTTCCATCCTGCCATTGTCACGACATGGGACGCAAACGCGCATGATCGACATGGTCGCACCGGACGGGATCGCCCACGGCATCAGTCGACGAGGCTTGTTGCGTGCGGCGGGTGCCGGCATGATGACCGCCGGTCTGGCCGGATGCAATCTCCCGGTCGCGCGCGCGCCGGTCAAGGGCGGACGGCTGCGTGTGGCGACGGCGACGAGTTCGACCGCTGACACGCTCGATCCCGCAAAGCAGAGCGTCGCTATCGATTATTGCCGCAACGCAATGTTTTATGATGGCCTGACCGTCATCGACGCGCATTCGCGACCGCAAATGGCGCTCGCCGAGGCGATCGAGACGCGTGACGCGCGCGAATGGACGATAAAGCTTCGTCGCGGCGTGCGCTTCCACGACGGCACTCTGCTCACCGCGCGCGATGTCGTATATTCGCTCAAACGGCATCGCGACCCGGCCATCGGTTCGAAGGCACGCGTGTTCGCCGAACAGATGGCCGAGGTCCGCGCGATCGGCGAGGACCAGGTGCGGGTCACGCTGAACGGGCCGAATGCCGACCTGCCGATCATGCTCGGCATTCCCCACTTTCTCATCATCCGGGACGGCACTACCGACTTCCGCCTCGCCAACGGCACCGGGCCGTTCCGCTGCCGCGAATTCGATCCCGGCGTTCGCTCGGTCGGCGTCCGCAACGACGACTATTGGGGGGCGTCCCCGCATCTTGGCGAGGTCGAGGTCTTTTCGATCGCCGACGACAGTGCACGCGTGAACGCGCTGATGTCGGGAGACATCGATCTGATCAACGAGATCAATCCGCGCATCATCAAGCAATTGAAGCGCGCCGGCTTCGGCGTATTGGAAAGCCCCTCGGGCGGATACACCGATCTCGTGATCCGCGTCGATCGGGGCGTTGGCCGCGACCCGGACTTCGTCACCGCGATGAAGCTGCTGATGGACCGCCGAACCATGCGCGACGCGATCTTCCGCGGCTATGCCCAGATCGCGAACGATCAGCCGATTCCTCCCTTCGACCCGTACTTCAACCCCGCCGTGCCGCATCGTCCGTTCGATCCCGAACGCGCGGGCTTCCTGTTCCGCAAGGCGGGTCTGGCAGGGGCAACGATTCCGATTGTCACCTCGACCGCCGCCAACAAGTCGGACGATATCGCAGTGGTGATGCAGGATGCGGCCCGCCGCGCCGGGATAGCCTTCGATGTCCGTCGGGTCCCCGCCGATGGCTATTGGACATCGAGCTGGATGAAGGTGCCGATCGGCTTCGGCAACGTTAACCCTCGGCCGACCGCCGATATCATCTTCACGCAATTCTTTTCGTCGAACTCGCCCTGGAACGAATCCGGGTGGGAGAACGCACGGTTCGATCGCCTGCTGATGCTCGCGCGGGGCGACACCGACGAGAGCCGTCGCCGCGCGATGTACGGCGAAATGCAGCAATTGGTTCATGATCATTCGGGGATCGGCATTCCGCTGTTCATCAGTTCGCTCGACGCTTTTGGTCCCAGGGTACGCGGATTACGGCCGATGCCGACGGGGGGGCTGATGGGCTATCGCTTCGCCTCGCATGTCTGGCTGGACGGCGCATGACCGCGACGCTCTGGGTCCTGCGCCTGATTGCGGGCCGCGTCGCCTCGGCGGTGTTCACCCTGTTCCTCGTCTCACTGGCCGTCTTTGCCGTGTCGCTGCTGATGGGCGGGGATGCGGCCGAAGCGCTCCTGGGCCAGAGCGCGACGCCGGAGGCGCTCGCCGGCCTGCGTGCCAGCATGCACCTCGATCAACCGGCCGCCTATCGCTATCTGCGCTGGCTGATCGGCCTGTCGCAAGGCGATCCCGGCACGTCGCTCGTCACCGGGCAATCGATCGGCGGGATGATCGCGCCGCGGCTGGCCAATTCGCTGCTGCTCGCCGGGTTGACGGCGCTGGTGTCGGTGCCGGTCGCACTGGCGCTCGGGATCGTCGCGGCGGTGAAACGCGGGACCTCGTTTGACCGGATCGTCGGGATCACAACGATCGGCATCGTCTCTATCCCCGAATTCCTGATCGCGACCATCGCCGTACTGATTTTCGCGGTGACGCTCCACTGGCTGCCGGCCCTGTCCTCGCTGCGCGACGTGGATTCGATCGACGGGATGCTACGCGTCTTCGCGCTGCCGGTGATGAGCCTCGCTTGCGTGACGGTCGCGCAGATGATCCGCATGACCCGCGCCGCCGTTTGCGACGCGCTCAACAGCAGCTATGTCGAGGCCGCGCGGCTGAAAGGCGTCCCGGCCCGGCGCCTCGTGCTCGGGCATGCACTGCCCAATGCGATCGGCCCGATCGCCAATGCCGTCGCGCTCAGCCTGTCATCGCTGCTCGGCGGGGTGATCGTGATCGAGGTGATCTTCAACTATCCCGGTGTCGCCCGCCTCATGGTGGATGCGGTCGCGACGCGGGACATGCCCCTGGTGCAGACCGTCGCCATGATCTTCAGCGCTTCCTATCTGTTCCTCGTGACCGCCGCCGATATCGTGGCGATCCTCGCCAACCCGCGGCTGCGTCACCAATGAGGCGGCCCGGCATCGCGCTCGCGGTCGGTGCGACCCTCGTCGGCGTCGCGCTGGCGGCAGCACTGGTCGGCCCGGTGCTGGCGCCGCACCCGATCGGCGCCGTGGTCGATCTGGACGTGTTCAGCCCGAGCAGCGCCGCCTTTCCGCTCGGTACCGATTATCTCGGTCGCGACGTGCTCAGCCGCGTGCTGGCGGCGACGCGCTACACCGTTTTCATCTCCCTCGCCGCGACCGTGATCGCGGCATCGATCGGCATCTTCTTCGGATTGATGGCGGCAAGCGGCGGCTGGATCGACACGGTACTGAGCCGCCTGTTCGACATCGTCATCGCGATCCCCAGCCTGATGTTCGGGCTGGTCGTCATCACCTCGCTCGGCGCGTCGATCCCCGTGCTGATCGGCACGCTGGCGGTGGTGTATACACCGGGAGCATTCCGAACCGCGCGCGCGCTGGCACTCAACGTCGCCGCGCTGGATTTCGTCACCGTCGCGCGGTCGCGCGGCGAAGGGCTGAGCCATATCATCCTGCGCGAGATCCTGCCGAACCTGATCGGGCCGCTCGCCGCCGATTTCGGGCTGCGCTTCGTGTTCGTCGCGCTATTGCTCAGCGGGCTGAGCTTCCTCGGGCTTGGCGTGCAGCCGCCCTATGCCGATCTCGGCGCGCTGGTGCGCGAGAATATCGCAGGACTGGGCTTCGGCGCGCCGGCGGTGCTGTTTCCGGCCTTCGCGCTGGCGGCGCTGACCGTGGGATTGAACCTGACGATCGATACGCTGACCGGCGGACGAAAGGGGACACGATGACCGCGTTGGTGCGCCTGGCCGGCCTGGAGATCGCCGCCTGCAAGGACGGCGGCGAAACACCCATCGTCCGCAACATAGACCTGTGCGTGGCACCCGGTGAAGTCCTCGCGCTGATCGGCGAGTCGGGGTCCGGCAAGACGACGATCGCCTTGGCGTTGCTCGGCTATGCCCGGTCCGGTTGCCGGATCACCGGAGGCGAGATCGAGGTTGCGGGCCACCGCATCGATCGCATGGACGAGGCCCAATTGCGCGCGTTGCGGGGACGCGTCGTCGCCTATGTCGCGCAAAGCGCAGCCGCAGCCTTCAACCCGATGCTGACGATCATGCGCCAGGTGATCGAGCCCGCGCTGGTGCACGGCCTGATGGACCGCCCCGCCGCGGAGGCAAAGGCAAGGGGGCTGTTCCGTGCGCTCGCCCTGCCCAACCCGGACACGGTGGGCGACCGCTATCCGCATCAGGTCTCGGGTGGGCAGCTCCAGCGCCTGATGGCGGCGATGGCGCTGATCACCGATCCGGCGTTGGTGATCTTCGACGAACCGACCACCGCGCTCGACGTCACCACGCAGATTGAAGTGCTGAAGGCGTTCAAGGCCGTCGTGCGCGAGCTTGGCACCACCGCCGTCTATGTCAGCCACGACCTCGCCGTCGTCGCGCAGATCGCCGACCGCATCTGCGTGCTGCGCGGCGGGACCGTGCAGGAACAGGGCCCGGCCGACCAGATCCTGCACGCGCCCACGCATGAATATAGCCGCGCGCTGGTCGGGGCGGCCGCGCCGCGCGTCCCGGCGGAACCCATCGCCCTACCCCCACCCGGCCCCGGGGAAGCGCCGCTGCTCGAACTGCGCGATGTGGTTGCCGGCTATGGCGGAGTCGACGCCGCGGGACGGCCCAAGGCCTGTATCCTCGATAAGGTCAGTCTCAAGATCCGGCGCGGGCGTGCGCTGGGGGTGATCGGTGAATCGGGCAGCGGCAAGAGCACGCTCGCACGCGTCGTTGCCGGACTGCACCCGGCCGTGCTCGGCCATGTCAATCTGGACGGCGTCCCGCTCGCTCCGCGCATCGCGCAACGCAGCCGCGAGGACCTGCGCCGTGTGCAGCTCGTCTTCCAGAATGCCGACACCGCGCTCAATCCGGCGATGCGCGTCGGGCAGGCTATCGGGCGTCCGCTCGCCTTCTTCCACGGGCTGCGCGGTCGCACGCGCGCGGCCGAGGTGGCGCGGCTGCTCGATCTGGTGAGGCTGCCCGCCGCGATCGCCGATCGGCTGCCCGGCGAACTGTCCGGCGGCCAGAAGCAGCGCGTCAACCTGGCCCGTGCCCTCGCCGCGCGACCGGATTTGCTGCTGTGCGACGAAGTGACCTCCGCCCTCGATCCGGTCGTCGCCGAGGCGGTGCTTGATTTGCTGATCGACCTCAGGCGCGAACTGGGCGTCGCCTATATGTTCATCACCCACGATATCGAGCGGGTGCGCGCCATCGCCGATGACGTGATGGTATTGTACGGAGGGTGTGAGATGGAGCTGGCCGGCGCACGGGCGCTGGAGTCGGGGCCACACCATCCCTATGCCCGACTGCTGATGGCGTCGGTGCCACATCTGAAGGCCGGTTGGCTGGAGGCGACGGCAGATCCCTTCGCGGTGGTGCCCGGCCAAGCCGAAGCCACCCCCGATGGCTGTCGCTTCCTCAGCCGCTGCGCGCTGGCGATTCCCGGCACTTGCGACCGGACGCGCGCACCCATGCGCGTGGCAGACGATCGGCTGATCGCCTGCCACCGTCAACTGGCCGAACTATAGATATCCGGGATCAGCGGGCCATCGGTTCTCAGGGACTGAAACGGAATATAGAGCTAGAATGCGAGCGGGATGGCTGTGGCAGTGCCCGGCGGGCGCGTGAATGCGATGCCGTTCTTGCGTTCACAGCCTTCACCTTGAGCGATACCTCTCCGCTAGTGACGATCAGCTTCCTGTCTTCATAAAAGGGCTCTGATCGTCAGCGCGCGATGCCGATCAGCGCAGTCGCATTGTAGCCCGCCGTTGGGCTGCCCGTGAACGTCGGTGTCTGCTGGGCGACCTGTGCCGCACTATTGTCACCGAAGATGCCGTCGCTCGACAAGGAGATGCGCGCGAACTTCGTGGCACTCGATGGGTAGGTCGTGGCATCGGCATAGACGGTCGAACAGGCGGCACTCGGCATGGCGAGCTGCGAAGTCAGGACCGCGTAACGACCGCCCAGCGCGTTCGACAGGCTGGAGAACACCTCGAAATGCATATGGGGCCAGCGGCCGTCATAACATCCTGGGAAGATGGTGGTGAAGCTGACCTGGCCATTGGCATCGGTCACCTGGACGCCGCGCAAATAGCTCTCCGCCGGGGCGGTATAGAGCGAATAGAGCCCCTGCCGATCGCAATGCCACAGATAGACCGCATAGCCGGCCAGCGGTGCACAGCTGGCGTTGACGTCGGCCAGCGTCAGCGTGATTTTCAGCAGGACGCCCGTTGCCACCGTACTGGTCGAGATTGAGCTGCCCCCTTCTGAGTGGTCCATCGACTATGACAGTCTGGACCAAGGAAGGGACAACGAATGCCTGCGAAGAAGCACAAGCCGGAGGAGATCATCGGCAAGCTGCGTGAGGTGGAGATCGTGCTGGGCCAGGGCGGCACGACCGCGGAGGCATGCCGGCGGATCGCGGTCAGCGAGCAGACCTACTATCGCTGGCGCAAGGAATATGGTGGCCTGAAGACGGATCAGGCGCGTCGGATGAAGGATCTGGAGAAGGAGAACGCCCGGCTGCGGCGTGCGATTTCGGATCTAACGCTGGACAAGCTCATCCTGCAGGAGGCGGCGAAGGGAAACTTCTGAGCCCCGCACGGCGCCGGCGCTGCATCGACCAGGTCCGGGAGGTGGTGGCCGTGTCCGAGCGGCGCGTGTGCCGCGTGCTTGGCCAGCACCGGTCAACGCAGCGCAAAGTGCCGTGCGGGGCAGATGATGAGCAGGCGCTCACCGACGACGTCGTCGCGCTGGCAAAGCAGTATGGGCGCTACGGTTACCGTCGGGTAACCGCACTGCTGCATGCGGCGGGCTGGTCGGTGAACCACAAGCGGGTCGAGCGGATCTGGCGGCGCGAGGGGCTGAAAGTGCCGCAGCGCCAACCGAAACGCGGTCGGCTCTGGCTCAATGACGGCTCCTGCATCCGGCTTCGACCAGAGTATCCGGGGCATGTCTGGGCCTATGATTTCGTCGAGGAGCGTACCCACGATGGGCGCAAGTTCCGCATCCTGACCATCATCGACGAGGCCAGTCGCGAGTGCCTGGCACTGGTCGTGTCACGTCAGCTGCGCCACGAAGACGTGCTGGCCGCGTTGGCCGACCTGTTCATCGAACGCGGTCCGCCAGCGCACATCAGGTCGGACAACGGCAGCGAGTTCATCGCCACCGCCGTCCAGACCTGGCTCGGCCAGATCGGCGTGAAGACGCTCTACATCGCCCCGGGCTCGCCATGGGAGAACGGCTATAACGAGAGCTTCAACGGGTCGCTTCGCGACGAACTGCTCAATGGCGAGATTTTCTACAGCCTCGCGGAGGCCAGGGTGCTGATCGAGGCGTGGCGCCGTCACTACAACACCGTCCGGCCGCACAGCAGCCTGGGCTACCGCCCGCCGGCCCCGGAAGCGGTGACACCGCCATTACCGGCCTCCGGTTCCGCTTCGCTCCACCTACGCCCGGCAATGGCGGCGGAGACGACAATGCACTAACTAACAAGCCGGACCACCCGGTGGGGGCTGCTCAGCGGCGGCCGCTTCCGCATCGAGGAATATGAAGGTGGCGTGCAGGTTGACGATGGGATTCTGACGGACGCGGGCGTTCGCGATGGAGGTGAAGGGTCAATCCGCCATCGCTCCCAATTGGATAACCGACACGACGATGGCCTATGCGAGCTATGCGCGCGGCTTCAAATCGGGCGGGATCAACATGTCGGGCCTGCCGCTCGACAGCAACAACCGGCCGGTACTGGCGACCGCCGTCGTGCGGCGGGAGCGCAACGAAACCTATTAGATCGGTGTCAAGAACACGCTGTTCGACAACCGGCTGATCTTCAACATCGACGGCTTCTACACCAAGGTCCGTGACTTCCAAGCGACCGTCGTCGAGAACTCGCTGACCCAGACCGTGCAGCTGCGCGGCTACCTGTCGAACATTCCACAGGTGACGGTGAAGGGGATCGAGGCGGACGTGACCGCGCTGATCCTGCCGGGCCTCAGCGCGCGAACCAGCGTCGCCTATTCGGACGGGGAATATACCGACTACCCCGCCGGTCCATGCCCGCTGGAGGTCCAGACCGCCGCCACGACGCGGTGCAGCCTGACAGGTCGTCGCCTCGCCTCGCTGCCGCGCTTCGCGATCACCGCCGGGCTGGATTACCAGCGGCCGGTGGGCGACGGGCAGGTCTTCGTCCATATCGACACCGCCTCGCGCAGCGGCTTCAACGGCGACCCCAGCCTGTCCCGCTTCACCTATATCCGCGGCTACAACCTGACCAACGCCAATATCGGCTATCGCTTCGCGGACGGGCTGGAACTGATCGTCTGGGCGCGCAACCTGCTCGACGCCGACTATATCCAGAACCTGACGATCCAGGCGGGCAATTCGGGCCTCATTGTCGGCACCCCCAGCGATCCGCGCACCATCGGCGGGACGATCCGCTTACGCATGTGATCGGCATCGGCGGACGGCTTGCAGAAGCCGTCCCCCGCCCTTCCGAGATCGCGATCGGTGATCGGCACGACGATCGGGGTCGCAGGGACAGACCGGTACGTTATCCTTGGCCTCAACAGCGAGCCAGGCGGACCGAAGTGCGGTTTCAGGTTCGGCGGTCCTTCAGGCGGCTATGCCGGCAAGAGCCCCACCGCGCGGTCGCTGGCGATCAGCGCGCAATGGCTCCGGTCAAGCGCAGCAATGCTTGTACTTCTTACCCGATCCGCAAGGACACGGATCGTTGCGGCCGATCTTTGCCCCCACAATCGCATCCACGGCAATCGGCTTCGCCTCGCCGCCGCCTGCCCGGGCCGCGTAGAGGCGCTGGACCGTGTCTGTCAGCTCGGACACCGCACGGTCCTGGAAGGCGTTGATCTCGACGCTGTCGAGCTCGCTTTCGCCCCGCGCGATCGCGATCAGCGCCAGCAGGCGGTGCCATGGATCGGCCCATCCGGCATCGGCCGCCGCCGCGTCCCACGCGTCCGGGCGCAATGCGACCGCGTCAGAAAAGCCGTCGATCCAATATTCCCACAGGACCTCGCCATCCCGCTCGTCGACGTCGAGGATCGGCTGCAACTTTCCGCAGGACAGGTCGCGCGCGATCTCGTCGCGGCGCGCCGCAACCGCTTTGACGAACCATTGCACGTCGAGAGGATCGTCGAAGGGCGGAACGCCATCGACCTCGACGCCCCATATGACCGTCATCCACTCGTCGACCGGGATCGGCTCGGGACAGGCGATAAGTCCGGTCAGGAAACCGTCAAGCTCGGTGAGCAGCATCGGCTCTTCGACCGGGAGGTCCGCCAGGGCACCATCGAGACGCCGGAAGCGGGATGGCATTTTCCTCACAGGCTGAGGCCGCGCCGACGCATCTGATCCTCCGCCATGACACGCAGCGGCGTCTGATCGCCCGCGGCGAAAATGTCGGCGAAGTCCAGCAGATCCTCATCGCCCAACGCCGCCACCGCCGCCTCGATGGCAGCGAGGCGTTGAAGCTCGTGTTCCGTCCTGGCGGCGATGCGCTTCATGCGGGTTCTCAACATAGCGGTCCGGTAACAGGATCGGTCGGCTTTGACACCGCCCCGTTGAATGTCCCCAGGCATGATCTTGACAGACATAGATCGAGTACCGACGTCCATCGGCGTCAGGAGACGCATGATGGTGGAAGCACGATGGAACGGCGTACGGATCGCCGATAGCGACGATACGGTCATCGTTGAGGGCAACCACTATTTCCCCGAGCAGAGCGTAGACACCGCACTCTTGCGACCGAGCGGCACGACGACGGTCTGCCCGTGGAAGGGAACGGCGCATTATTACAGCCTGCACGTCGCGGGCGCCGACAATCCCGACGCCGCCTGGTATTACCCCGACCCCAAGCCCGAAGCGGAAAACATTCGCGGACGCATCGCCTTTTGGAAAGGGGTCACGGTCGGCTGACCTGGCTGCGCCGCAACGGCTGCGCGCGGCGTCACGAACCGGAACTTGGGCCGATGCGCTGGGTCGAACGTTGATCGTCGCATGAAGACGATCCGCTTTCCCGACGGCATGACCGTCCCCGCGCTTGGCCAAGGCACTTGGATGATGGCGGAGGACCCCGCCCGCCGATCGGACGAGATCGCCGCGCTGCGCGAGGGGCTGTCACTCGGCCTGACCCTGATCGACACCGCCGAGATGTATGCCGATGGCGAGTCCGAGCGCCTCGTTGGTGAGGCGATCGCGAGCGTGCGCAATGAGGTGTTCCTCGTCAGCAAGGCCTATCCGCAGAATGCCTTACGCGACCGGCTGCCCCAGGCGTGCGAGGCGAGCCTCGAACGGCTCGGGACCGACCGGCTCGACCTGTACCTGCTGCATTGGCGTGGACGCGTGCCGCTGGCCGAGACGGTTGAGGCGATGGAGCGGCTGGTTGCGGCGGGCATCGATCCGCACCATCCGGCCAGTGTAGCGGATGATCTGGCTGAAGGGCCAGAGGTCGACGGGCACGTCGAATACATAGCGCCCGTCGTTTCCATGTTCGCGGGCGTGACAATGCGGGCCCAGGGCGGAAGGCAGCGGAACGCCGAGGAACCTAAAGCCGATCAGGTCCAACCGGAGTGCGCCGTCTTCCACCGACACGCGGAAGATGTTGGTCGCCATGCCCATCCGTTCGATCGTCAATCCGTCAAGCTCGACGAGAGTGCTGTGGTAGCGACGTCCGGCGAAATCGCGGTGCCAGTGTTCGGCGGTGCCGCGCCGCTAAAACCGGACCTTGACCGGGATGGCCATCCCGGCGGCGGGCAGGCGCATTATCCGGCAGAGCAGCCGGGCTAGCGGGTTCGGGTGCGTCTCGACCTGCGCCACGCCGCGCCAGCGCTGGTCGATCCGACTATCATGCGCATCGCGCAGCACGGGTGATAGGTCATTGATCGTGCTGCCGAGGAGACGACGGAACAGGGGCTGGGTCACCACACGAACTCCGGTTTGGTCACCATCAGCCAGAAGATGACGATCACCCCGATAAACGCCGGTCAGCCGAGCAGGAACCACATCCGCGACAGCTGGAAATAGCGCGCCGGTAGCGGCATGTCGGACGGGGTGGCGTCAGCTATGCGGCGCATCTGGATCTGGATGCCGACCACCGGCAACCAGCAGGCTCCGACCATCAGATAGAGCGCGATCGACGTCGCTAGGGTCAGGACTCGTTGATTACAGCCAGAAGATGACGGTGGCTGCGAGGGCGATGGCCGAGAAGAAGGCGGTGGGGCAGCGGTCGTAGCGCGTAGCGACGCGACGCCAGTCCTTCAGACGGCCGAACATGATCTCGATGCGGCTGCGGCGCCGATAGCGGCGCTTGTCGTACCGGACAGGCTCGTTGCGCGAATTGCGGCCCGGGATGCAGGGCTGGATGCCTTTGGCCTGGAGAGCGTCCCTGAACCAGTCCGCGTCATAGCCGCGGTCGCCAAGCAGCCATTGTGCCTTGGGCAGGTCATCGAGCAGCGCTGCCGCGCCGGTGTAGTCGCTGACCTGGCCTGCGGTCATGAAGAAGCTCAGCGGGCGTCCGTTCGCATCGGCGACGGCATGGAGCTTGGTGTTCATGCCGCCTTTGGTGCGGCCGATCAGGCGGCCAAGATCCCCTTTTTAACCCGCAGGCTCGATGCCGTGCGGTGCGCCTTCAAGTAGGTCGCGTCGATCATGACCGTTCCTGGCTGCGCGCTTGCAGTCGCCAACCCCTCCATCATGCGTGTGAACACACCGGCCTCGCCCCAACGCTTCCACCGATTGTATAGCGTCTTGTGCGGGCCGTAGGCGCTCGGCGCATCACGCCAGCGCAGCCCGTTCTTGTTGACGAACACGATGCCGCTCAGCACCCGCCGATCGTCCACCCGTGGCTTCCCATGGCTCTTTGGAAAGAACGGCCGCAGCCGCCCGATCTGCTCATCCGTCAGCCAAAACAGGTCGCTCATTCCGGTCTCCTTGCGGAGCCTGAATCAGATCGCGACGCTGACATCAATGGGTCCTGACCCTAGCGCCTTCAGAGCCGCGCTGTCCTTTCGGGTCAGCGTCGGCTTCGCCTTGACCTCGGCGCGCTCTTTTCGGATCTCATCGATCTGGGTGCCGAGGATCAGCGCCTCAACGACGACCTTTACCATATTGCCCAAGTCCGGCCGGTGTTCGATAAGGAGCTTATTCAGCGCCTTGGTCAGGTCCGCTTCTTCCTGCGCAAGCGACGCCTTGCGCCCCCGTGGATTTTGCAGGGTCTGCTTGGCGGCCTTGGCCTTCCGCTTAGCCTCCATCTTCTCTTGGGGCGTCAGATTAGCAAGCCGATCCGCCGAGGCATCCGCGATGACTCTGGTAAGCTCCTCCCGCTGCCGTACCGCTTCCGCGATCCCCGCAAGGACACCGCTGAGTGCGTCGTCTTCGATAATCCTCCAAATCGACATGGCCTCACCTGAAAAAGGCAAACAAACCACTTTGTAGGATTCGAAGCGAAATCGCGCAAAAATTTTCTGAGCAGCATGGAAAAGCGCCGACCATAGCGGCGCAGATAAGGTGCAACGTCGGCGAAGACCTATCGCGAATACCCTTCGTCAAAGCGGTCGTCTTCCAAACCACTCGGCGAAGGAGTGTCGCCACAGCTCCTTCGCCCACTCAAGACAGGCGCAATACCTACAATTTGACGCACCTAACGGCGCGACAAAATTGTGTGCGGCGGCGCCTTTGGCGCCGCTTGGATCGGCGCTGACGCGCCGAGGTGGCACCGCTCTCGCGTTGCCAGCGCTAACGCGGGGGTCGCGGCTTCGCCGCCTCGGGCGGGGCGTGGGCGCCCCGTGTCGCTACGCGAAATCCTGAAGATCATGAGCCTTTCACTCAAGTCGGGAACATCATGACCGCTGCGCTTGGGCGACGGAATACGATGCCCCAGTAGCATTGGTGCAGATCATGACCGATCCGCCAGGCTCCGGAACGTGATCGACCAGCGCGGTCGCGTCAGCGGAGCGATGCTGTGCTCCCAGTCGTGCCGAGCGGGGCCGGTCATGTGATAGCCGCCGCGCGGATCGAGCGGCACAGAAACGCGATCGAACCCGTCGGCACGCCGCTTCCGAAAACGCATGACGGCCGGCTCGCCAAGCGAAATGCCGAGGACATGCCCATAGATCGGTCGGTCGCGGTGCCAGCCGATCCCGGCGCCGGGATCGTAGCGGATCAACAGCGCCTGGATCAGAGCGTCGGCGTCGAGCCCCGCAAAGCTGGCCGCCCGGTCACGAAACGGCCGCAGCCAGTCCGGGATCGGTGGAGCGTCCTTGGGCCGCCCAATTTCGAAATCATAGCTCCAGCCGAACGACATGGTCAGCCGCTTGCCGGTCCAGCCCTGGAACCGGAAGGGAGCCAGATCGGTCGCATCGATGCGATCGATCAGCATCCGCTCTTCCGTGAGGCTGATCAGATCATGGCGAGTGGTGAGGCCGGGCAAAGCGGGCGCATCAAACAGGTCGAGCATCAGGCCGCCGCCTCCACGAAGATCGGCAGTTCGTCGACCGCCTCGGTATGCGCCTCGGCAAAGTTGGATACCGTCACGCCGACCAGCCGAATGCCCCTCTGGTTCGGCAGGACTGATCGGATCAGGTCGAGCGCGGCCCGGTGCAGCGCCTCTCGCGTCGCGACGACCATCGGCTGGCTGCGTCGGCGTGTGATCTGGTGGAAGTCGCCATATTTGACCTTCACCGTGACCGTGCGGCCGAACGCCTGACGGCCTTCGCACCACGCCCAGACATCATCCGCCATCTTGAGCACTCCGACCTCGATCTCCGCTGCTTCGATCAGGTCGCGGTCGAAAGTGGTCTCCGAGCCGGACGACTTGCGGACCCGGTTGGGGTTGACGGGTCGGTCATCCTGTCCGCGCGCGATGGCGTGGTACCATTCCGCCGAGCTGCCGAAATGCTGCTGGAGGAAGGCCATCGACTTGGCCTTGAGGTCGGCCCCCGTCTCGATGCCAAGCCGCTTCATCTTCGCGGCCGTGACCGGTCCGACGCCATGGAAGCGGCAGACCGGCAGCGTCTCGACCCAGGCCCCGCCCATCTCGGGCGTGACCGCGAACTGGCCATTGGGCTTGCGGTGGTCGGAGGCGAGCTTGGCGAGGAACTTGTTATAGGAAATGCCGGCCGACGCCGTCAGCCCCGTCTCGGCAAGGATGTCGGCGCGGATCGCCTTGGCGGTGCGCCACGCGGTCCCCACCCCCTGCTTGTCGGCAGTCACGTCGAGATAGGCCTCGTCGAGCGAGAGCGGCTGGATCAGGTCGGTGTAGCGCGCAAAGATCGCGTGGATCTGGCGGGAGACATCGCGATAGACCTCGAACCGCGGCCGCACGAAGATCAGGTCGGGACAGCGACGCAGCGCCGTGACCGACGGCAGGGCCGACCGCACGCCGAACGAGCGCGCCTTATAGCTCGCCGCTGCGACCACGCCGCGCGCCGCGGCGGAGCCGACCGCGACCGGCTTGCCGCGAAGCGTCGAATCGTCACGTTGCTCTACCGACGCAAAGAATGCGTCCATATCGACATGGATGATCTTACGCGTGACCATGGACCCGAGCTTACCCGACTCGGAACGAATTGGGAACATGCGCCTGCGCATCCACGCGGAGGACTGCCTACGAGTTTGCCGTGGCTCGGAAATTACCATGAGACGTTGGGTTCGGCATGAAGACGATCCGCTTGCCCGACGGCACCGCCGTCCCCGCGCTTGGCCAAGGCACCTGGATGATGGCGGAGGATCGCCGCCGACGCGCGGAGGAGATTGCCGCCTTGCGGGAGGGCGTCGACCTCGGCCTGACGCTGATCGATACCGCGGAAATGTATGCCGATGGCGAGTCCGAACGGTTGGTCGGCGAGGCAATTGAGGGTCGGCGCGACGACATCTTCCTGGTCAGCAAGGCCTATCCGCAGAATGCGTCGCGTGATCGCCTGCCCCGCGCGTGTGAGGCCAGTCTGGCGCGGCTCGGTACCGATCGGCTCGATCTCTACCTGCTGCATTGGCGCGGCAGCGTGCCGCTGGCAGAGACTGTGGAGGCGATGGAGCGGCTGGTCGAAGAGGGCAAGATCCTGCGCTGGGGCGTCAGCAATCTCGATACCCACGATATGGAGGAGCTGGTCGCCAGCGGCGGCGCAGCGTGCGCGACCGACCAGATCCTCTACAATCTGACGCGGCGCGGCCCCGAGCACGACCTCCTGCCCTGGCTCGCGGAACGCGGCATGGCGACCATGGCCTACAGCCCGGTCGAGCAGGGGCGCCTCGTCGCGCATCCAGGATTGCGCACGCTCGCCGACGAACTCAGTGCTTCGCCGGCCCAGGTGGCACTGGCCTGGCTGCTGGCGCAGGGTGATGTCATCGCCATCCCCAAGGCCGGGCGCAGCGCGCATGTGCGGGAGAACCGAGCGGCGGCCGACCTGACGCTCGATGCGGATGCCCTCGCTCGCCTCGATGAACTATTCCCGGCCCCCAAGGGACGCGTGCCCTTGGAGATGCTTTAGCCGAAGCGGTAGACCCCACCCGCGTCCGCCGCGACGAAGCGGTCCGGGGCGATGTGCGCCTCGTCCAGCGCTATCGCCAGTTCCTCGACCGGTGCTTCGCGGGCCTCGTCGGTCAGCTGGAAGGTCCCCCAATGGATGCCGAGCGCGCGCCCTGCCCCGACGTCCTTGAAGATCCGCACCGCCTCGGCTGGATCGACATGCTGTGCGGCCATGAACCATCGCGGGGCATAGGCGCCAATCGGGATCAGCACGACGTCGGGTGCGCCGAGCCGCTCGCGAACTTCGCTAAAGATGCGTCCATCGCCATAGCCGGTGTCGCCGACGAACCAGATCGTCCCGGAAGGCGTGTCGAGATAATGCCCACTCCACAGCGTCATGCGCGTGTCGCTCGGCCAGCGGTTCGACCAGTGGTTGGCCGGGGTCAGCGTTGTCGCGAGGCCGCCGCCGAGGTCGAGCCGGTCCCACCAGTCGCCGGTCACGCATCGCGCGGCCGGTACCGCTGCCCGGACGACCGCATCATTGCCGAGCGGCATCGCCATTAGGGGATTGTGCGCGGCGTGGAGGCGCCGCAACGTGTCGAGGTCGAGATGGTCGTAATGGGCATGGCTCAGCAGCACGACATCGATCGGCGGCAGATCCTCGAACGCGATCCCCGGCGCGGTCACCCGCTTCGGTCCGACGCGGCGGAACGGGCTGGCGCGCTTCGACCAGACCGGGTCGGTGAGGATGTTGACCCCCGCCACCTGGATCAACAGCGACGCATGGCCGACCATCGTCACGCACAGGCCATCCACGCGCGGCTCGGGTCGTGCGGGCGTGACCGGCACTGACTTCGGCCACTTGGCGGCACCGCCCGCCAGCTTCCAGCGGAGCACCGCGCGCAGGCCCCGGTCGGTGCTGGCCTGCCCCGGGTTGAAGAAGCGCGTGCCGTCGTAGTGATCACTCGGCGGACCGTCATAATAGCGGTTGCGGGCCATGGTCAGGCGACGCTCATCAGCTGCGAGGGATAGGCCGTCAGCAAGCTGAGCGCGTCCTCGACCGGGGCGGTCAGCCAGCGTTCCTGATCTTCGGCCAGCAGGATCACCGGCATCGCCTTGGGGTGCTTGGGCGCCACCAGCGGATTGGGCTCGGTCGTGCAGAAGGCATAGACCCGGTCATGATCCTGATCGACCTTCCATAGCCCGGCGAAGCACGGCACCGCCTGATCCTCGACGGTAAACCACCAGTTGGTGTCGCCGGGTGCCTGCCGATCGGCGGCGGCCTTGGGTTCGGAGAAGCGGGTAAAGGGCACAAGACAACGATGCTCGGCCTTTAGCAGCCACGGCTTCCACATGTTGCTCTGCATGTTCCGGGCGTTCGTCCACCAGTCGTAGAGAAAGGGCAGTTCCCCCTCGTGCGCTGGCCGCTTGCGCGGTTTGCGGGTCGGGAAGCCCCAGCGCATGGTGCTGAGCACCCGTCGGCCCTCCTCGACACGAACGACATAGCCGGGCTTTCCCGGCGCTGCGTAATCCTTCTCGATCTCCAGCGTGTTGCTCGCGTCGTCGACCGCGGCAAGCGCGTCGAAATAGCTGCGAGGATCGACCTGGATATTGTAAAGATTACACATTCGCCTGTTCGATCACGACCGGCAGCGCGAGACAAGCTTCTTCCACGTCGCGGCGTCCGGATAGGGCAGAGAAGCGCCGGTGGGCTGGTCACGCCCGATCAACACATGGGGACGCTGGATGCGTCCTTCCGCCTGGCATGCCGAGCAACATAGCCGTCGAGCAACCACACCCAGCGTCCCGTCCCAACCTCGCCGGTGAAACATCCACCAGAGCGCAACCGCATCGAAGACGCGGACGTGACCGCATTTCGGACAGCTGAGGCGCAGCGTGCGCTTGTGCAGGGCACACTCCTCCAACGTACGCAGACGCCGCCCGATATGATCGTGATCGGCCCCTGCCCCGCCTTCCTGGCTACCCCTTTTGCGGCCCTCTTCTGCCACGACCCTGTCCCGTTCCGATTATCGATCCGCTTCCGCAACGCCTTGACCTGCTTACGGAATCAACGGAACATATAGCGAACATATGAGTCGCAGCAATGATGTCTTCCACCGCCCCACCCCTCGAAACACTGGCCCGCCTGCGGGGCGCTATAGGCGCTGTGCGCGGCAGTGAGGGTGCGGTCCTGCCTTTCGGCATAGAGGCGGTAGACACGCGATTGACGGGCGGCGGCCTGGCGCTCGGCGGTTTGCATGAGACGTCTTCGGCGACACCGACCCTTACAGATGACGCGGCTGCCACGCTGTTTGCGGTGGGAATTGCCGCGCGCGCGGCGGCGCAAAGCGGTCGCCGGGTGCTCTGGGCGCTCACCCGGTTCGATCTCTATGCGCCGGGTCTCGAACAGGCCGGACTCAGCCCTGCCACGCTGTTCTTCGCCGAGGTACGTGAGGACAAGGACGTTCTTGCCGTCATGGAGGATGGCCTGCGCCATGGCGGGCTTGCAGCGGTCGTCGGCGAGGTAAAGCGCGCCGACATGGTTGCGACCCGGCGACTGCAGCTGGCGGCGATGACGGGAAATACCCCTGCCCTGCTTTCGCGCCGCTGGCGCCGACAGGGCACCTGCCCACTGACCGAACTGTCGGCGGCGAGGACACGGTGGCGGATCGCCTGCGCGCCCTCCACGCCGCTCCCCGCCCCAGGGGTCGGCCGCGCACGATGGATGGTCGAGCTGGCGCGCCAGCGCGGCGGCCCGGGCTTCACGATGGAATTGGAGGCATGCGATGACACGGGTCGCCTCGCTCTACCTGCCGCATCTCGCGATCGAGCGACTGCGACGGTTGGAGCGGCCGCGCGCGCTGCCTGAACCGAGGCCCGCGCCTATGCTTCCCATTGACGACGACCCCGGTGCCTGCTCGGTGCCGCGGGGCGGCGGCTGGCGTCCCGGTGCGCGCTGGGCGCAGCAAGGCGCGGCGCGTGGGGCGGTGGAGGAGCAGGTAGCAGCACTGCCGCTGCACCAGCGCCCACCGATGCGCGAGTTGGGCCGCCGGTCCGAGACGGCGGACCATCCGTTCAAACACTCCAGCGCACTGGGCCAGCACAAGGCAGTATCAGGGCCAGCACCCGCGTTGAACCTCGTGCCGATGGTATTGGCCGAGCAGATCGGACAGCGGCAGGTCATCGCCGCCGCTTGCCCGGCGGCGATGACGCTCGGACTGACCCCGGGCATGGCGGTGACGCAAGCGCGGGCGCTGATCCCGGATCTCGACATCCGCCCCGCCGACCGGGCGGCAGATATAGCGTTGCTGGCGGATCTGGCGCTCCATGCCGTGCGCCATTGGACACCGACCGCCGCGGTCAGCGGATCGGACGGGCTGTGGCTGGACCTGAGCGGCGTCGCGCATCTGCACGGTGGCGAAGCGCGCTTCTGCCAGCGACTGGTCCGGTTCTGCCGACGTTTCGGCCTGACCGCGCGTGTGACGGTCGCCTCCACGCCGGGCGCAGCTCATGCGCTCGCCCGTTTCGGTCGCGATGCGATCCTGCTGGTTCCCGGCGGACAAGAGGCCCAGGCGATCGCCCCCTTACCGCCCGCCGCGCTCCGCCTTACGCCGGAAGCGACGGCGGCGGCGGGCCGGTTTGGGCTCGACCGGATCGCCGATCTCCTGCCGCTGCCGCGCGGGCCGCTCGCCCGGCGGCTAGGCATGGCGAGTGTCCGCCGCCTCGACGAGGCACTGGGGCGTGTCCCCGAACCGATCGTCCCGGTGGTTCCGCAAGAGACGCCTATTGCCCGTCTCCGCCTGCTCGAACCCATCGGCACGGCCGAGGCGATCGAGCAGGTGATCGGCGACCTGCTCACCGACCTTATCCGGCAATTGGTGGAGCGTGGCCGCGGCGTCCGGGCGTTGATCCTGACGCTGGAGCGGATCGATGGCAGCGAACAGCATCTGTCGATCGGCACCGCGCGCGCGACCCGTGATACAGGCCATCTCGCCCGGCTTTTCCACCTACGCATCGACCGGGTTGATCCGGGCGACGGAATCGAGGCGATGCGGCTGGCTGCCCCCCACACCGATCCGCTGGGCGCGATCGCGCTGGCCACCAGTTTGGCCGGCGACGATGCCCCACCCGACGTCGCGGTTTTGGTCGACCAGATCGCAGGGCGGGTCGGTGAGGAAGCCCTGTTTACGACTGCACCGGTGGAAAGCGACGTGCCCGAGCGTGCCGTGCGCCGATGGTCGCCGCTCGCCGCCCCCACCGGCTGGCCATCGTGGAAGCGGCCCGTCCGCCTGCTGTCGCGCCCGGAACCACTGGTCGGGGTGCTTGCGCTCGTGCCCGACGCACCGCCGCGACGATTCACCTGGCGGGGCAAGGTCCATGCCGTGGTCGCGGGCGATGGCCCCGAGCGCATTCACGGAGAATGGTGGCGACGCGACGGCGAGGTTTGGGCGGTGCGCGACTATTTCCGGGTCGAGGACGACACGGGCGCGCGCTTCTGGTTGTTTCGCCGCGGCGACGGGGTCGATGCCGCAACCGGTGATCTCAGCTGGTACCTCCACGGGCTATTCGGCTGATGGCGGCCCCCACCACGACCTATGTCGAGCTTCAGGTGACGAGCCATTTCTCGTTCCTACGCGGCGCCTCCAGCCCCGACGAACTCTTCGCTGCAGCCGCGCTGCAAGGCCACACCGCGCTCGGAATCGTCGACCGGGGCAGTGTCGCCGGACTGGTGCGCGGGTGGGAGGCGCAGAAGGCCACTGCCGTGCGGATGATCGCGGGTGCGCGCGTCGATCTCGACGACGGGCGCGCGCTGCTGCTCTATCCAACCGACAAGAACGCCTGGTCGCGGCTCAGCCGGCTACTGACGCTGGGCAAGTCGCGCGCGGGCAAGGGCGGCTGCACGCTCGGTTGGGCGGATGTGGTTGCCCGGAATGAGGGGCTGGTCGCGATCCTGCTGCCGGGCGAGGCGGATGCAGTGACTGCGACGCAGCTCGCCGAACTGCGCACCACATTCGGCGCGCGCGGCTATTGCGGCCTCGCCTTCCGCCGCCGGCCCGACGATGCACTGCGGCTGCACGATCTCGCCGCGCTCGCTGGCGAGGCGGGCGTCCGCGCGGTGGCGCTCGGCGACGTCCTTTACCATGCCCCGCAGGCTCGGTTGTTGCAGGACGTCGTCACCGCGATCCGCGAGAAGTGCACCGTCGATACACTCGGCTACCGGCGCGAACGCCATGCCGACCGGCACCTCAAGTCCCCCGCCGAGATGGAGCGTCGTTTCGCCGCCTTCCCCGATACGATCGCCGCCACCGCCGCGATCGCGCGTGCCTGCACCTTTGACCTCGGCGAACTCAGCTACCAATATCCGCACGAGCGGGTGGTCGAGGGGCTGACCGCGCAGGGCGCGCTTGAACAGCTGACCGAAACCGCCGCCGCGCGAATGTTCCCCGACGGCCTGCCGCCAGCTTATCGCGACCAGATCGCACACGAGCTGCGGCTGATCGGCGAACTCGGCTACGCCCCCTATTTTCTCACCGTAAACAGCATCGTCGCCGAGAGCCGGCGCCGCGGCATCCTGTGTCAGGGGCGCGGCTCGGCGGCGAACAGCTGCGTCTGCTTCGTGCTCGGCATCACCAGCATCGATCCCATCAAGCATGAACTTCTCTTCGAGCGCTTCGTCTCCGGAGAACGCCGCGAGCCGCCCGATATCGACGTCGATTTCGAGCATGAGCGGCGCGAGGAGATCATCCAGTGGATCTATGACACCTATGGCCGCAACCATGCCGCGCTGACCGCGGTCGTCACCCGCTATCGCGCGCGCGGCGCGGTGCGCGAGGTCGGCAAGGCCCTGGGCCTGCCCGAGGATCTGACCAAGGCACTCGCCGGCCTCGTCTGGGGCTGGAGCCAGGAGGGGGTCGGCGAGAAGCAGGTCGCGCAGCTCAATCTCAATATGGACGACCGGCGCCTGCGCCTCGCGCTCGAACTTTCCCGCCAGCTGATCGGCGTGCCCCGCCATCTATCGCAGCATCCCGGCGGCTTCGTGCTGACCCACGATCGGCTTGACGATCTCGTCCCCATCGAGCCCGCCGCGATGGTCGACCGGCAGGTGATCGAATGGGACAAGGACGATATCGATGCCTTGAAGTTCATGAAGGTCGACGTGCTCGGCCTCGGCATGCTCGGCTGCATGAACCGCGCCTTCAACCTGCTCGAGGAGGCCAAGGGCGTGGCGGTCGGCATGGCCGATCTGCAGGACGACGACCCGGACGTCTATGCGATGATCCAGAAGGCCGACACGCTCGGCACCTTCCAGATTGAGTCCAGAGCGCAGATGAGCATGCTGCCGCGCATGAAGCCGGCGCGCTTCTACGACCTCGTCATCGAGGTCGCGATCGTGCGACCGGGGCCGATCCAGGGCGACATGGTCCACCCGTACCTCCGCCGCCGCGAGGGGCGCGAGAAGCCCGACTATCCCCGTCCGGAATTGCGCGCGGTCTTGGAGAAGACATTGGGCGTGCCGCTGTTCCAGGAACAGGCGATGAAGGTCGCCATCGTCGGTGCAGGCTTCACCGCGGTCGAGGCCGACCAGCTCCGCCGCGCCATGGCGACGTTCAAGTTCACCGGCGGGGTCAGCCATTTTTACGACAAGCTGGTCGAGGGGATGGTGTCGCGCGGCTACCCCCGCGACTTCGCCGAACGGACCTTCAAGCAGATCGAGGGTTTCGGCTCCTACGGTTTCCCCGAGAGCCACGCCGCCTCTTTCGCCAAGATCGCCTATGCCAGTTGCTGGATGAAGCATCATCATCCCGACGTCTTTTGCGCGGCGCTGCTCAACGCTCAGCCGATGGGCTTTTATGCCCCCGCCCAAGTCGTCCGCGACTCGCGCGAGCACGGCGTCGAGGTGCGGCCCGCCTGCATCAACGCCAGCCGCTGGGACTGTACGCTGGAGCCGACCGCCGGCCGCTACCTCGCCGTGCGGCTCGGACTGCGCCAGGTGCGCGGCCTCGCCAACGCGCATGGTGCGGCGATCGTCGCGGCACGGGGGGAATCGCCTTTCCAGTCGGTGGAGGAAGTGTGGCGGCGGGCCGGCGTCCCGAGGGCCGCGATCGAGCGACTGGCTGAAGCGGATGCCTTCCATGCGCTGGGCGAGGATCGCCGTCAGGGGTTATGGAAGGTGAAGGGCCTGGGCGAGGCCCCCCTGCCCCTGTTCGCCGCCGCCGATGCGCGGCACGCGTCGTTCAACACGGAGGGACTGGAGCCCGCCGTGTCGCTCCGCCCGCTAACCGAGGGCCGCGAAGTGGTGGAGGATTATCGCGCGCTGCAATTGTCGCTGCGCGCGCATCCGCTCGCCTTCCTCCGCCAGGACCTGACCCGCCGCGGCATCGTCCGCTGCGCCGACCTCGCCCACATCAAGGACGGCCGCCACGTCGAAGTCGCCGGGATCATCCTTGTCCGCCAGAAGCCCGGCAGCGCCAAGGGCGTGCTATTCATCACCATCGAGGACGAGACCGGCATCGCCAACTGCATCCTCTGGCCCGATCGGTTCGAGGCACAGCGCCGCACCGTCATGTCGGCGGCGATGATCGGAATGAAGGGCCGGGTCCAGCGCGAGGGGCTTGTCATCCATGTCATCTGCGACCGGATCATCGACTATGGCGGGCTGCTCGCCCAAGTCGGACAGATGGACTTCCCTCATGCGACCGGCCGGGGAGACGGTGCGCGCCATGCCGGGTCGCCCGACCGTGGCGATGCCGGCTGGCGACCGGGCCCGCGCGACAGCTATTGGCCGCCGCACGCCAATGGCCAGGATCCCGAGCAGGTGGTGCGGATCAAGTCGCGCGACTTTCATTGATTGGCCATGTCGCGCCATCAGCGGATCATCATAGACTTGTCGCTCCACATCCTGCGCGGGGCCGCCGCCCGGTCGGGCAAGGGCAAGGTCGACACCATAGAGGTGCGCCTCGCGCTGCGCTGCCTGATCGCACATTGCCCAGAGCGCTGGCCGCTCGACATGTTCTGGAACTCGGCCGGCACCGATCACGATATCGGCCGCGCGCAGGGATGCACCGCTGCGCTGAACGGCATTATCCGGCAGATCGGCGGCGATCCTCGCTAGGCGCTTGTCCAGCGCGCCGAAGCCAGCACGCTGGACTGCCCCCAGCCAGCCATTCTCGCATAGGCCGAGAATGGAACGTCGCGATTATCGGCTCGGAACCGGCGTGTGTAACCTCACATCGTGATGTACCACTTGCCGTCGACTTTTCGTACCTTGCCGGTGTCGGTCTGCGTCGACCCATCGCCAAAGCGGGTGACGGTGGTCACCACGGCGTGATCCGCGTCGGTCTGGTCGACCTTCTCGACCTCAACCGACGTCACTCCACCCCGCTTCTGCGCGTTCGCGGCCTTGCCTTGCAGCATCGGCGTGATGAAGATCCCGGCGGTCGCCTTGATCTCCGGATCAATGCGTTCGAGCGCCTCGGCGGTCTGACCGCGCCCGGCCGCCTCCATCGCGGCACGGGCAGCGTTACCCGGTCCCTGGCCGCAGGCGGTCAGCGCGAGAAGTGCGGCGGCTGCGAACAGCGGACGAATGTGCATCGTCCCCTTCAGGATCGCGGCCATCACAGCACCGGCTTCGTGGCACGAGCGGCAAAGAAGGCGTCAGCGGCTTGTGCCACCAGAGCGGCTGGCCGTTGGGATGATCCATCGGGTAAACCGATGCCGACCGTACCACCACGAGGTCCGACATCGGCGTCGGCGTGGTAGCCATCCAGCCCGGCTTTCCCCCAACGCGCGGAGAAGGTGTCGCGGCTGCTCTCCTGATGGGGCGTGCCCCATTTGGTGACGAGCATCTGCCGCCATTCGTCGGCCGCCGTACCTTGTGGCGCGATATAGGTGATCCCGGACAAATGCGCCCCATCCGGCCAGACGAGCATTCGGAGCGTATATCGTCCGCCCGCATCGTCCTGAAGCGTCGCCTCGCCGAGCACGCTGCGCCGCGTTTCCACGCCACCAACGCCTCCACGAATGTTGATGGCGCTGCGAACCTGACTTTCGAAATCGACGAAGCGGGTCACGCCCCTGCTGGTCAGCTTTCGCGTCGCGATGACGACGGAAACCTCCTCCTCGCTCATGCCGAGGCGAAAGCCGCCGAGGTCGAAGGTAACAGGATCATCGGCAACGCTGCGATCGGCAGCGCGGGTCAGGCCGACGATCACCGGCGTGGTCGGCATGGTGATGGCAGGCTGCTTCGGCCCATTGCCGAAGACGGATGGGATCTTGTCGAGCAACTTGGTGATCGGTGCCCGCTGGGCGGCGGCGGGCACGGCGGCCAGCCCGATGACGAGTGCAATGGTCAAACGCATGTGTGTCTCCCTTGAATTAGTCGATCAGAAGCCGGTGTGCCAGCCGACGAGCGCGGCGACGGAGCCGTCGGTGACGTCGTGCATGACGCCGAGGCGGAGCGGCATCGCGGTGTGGGTGACGTAACCAGCGGTAATCTGGACACGGCGTTGCCCTGCAAGGCTGGCGCGGGTGACGCCGTACAGGACCGAACGGCTGGCAAGGTCGTAGCCGGTGCCCAGGGTCAGCTCCGCCGCGCCCGCCTCAATGGCGAGCGGCTGCGCGATCCCGAGCGTCAGCAGACCGCCGGGCACTGCGCCGGTTGCCTGCACGCCGATCCGGCTGCCGAGGATTGGGGTGGCGCCGGTTACGAGTGAAGCGGCATCGATCTTGAGCCGGGTAATGCCCAGTGAGCCATAGCCCTCCAGCGCCCAGCCGTCGGTCACGCCGAGGCGGTGGTGAACCTCGACCATGACGGTGCGGGCACCGCGTCCCAGCCGCAGAGCGCCGCTGCCGGTCGGCATGCCCATCAGCGTGCCATCCTCGTCGATGTACGAGGCGCGCAGATCGAGGCCACCCCGGCTCCAGCCCAGCGTCATCGCCTGCGCGGCACTCCCGCTGGCTCGCCCCGCCGCCATGGTCAGCCCGAGCCGTCCGCCACCGACCGCCCGGTCGACGCCGAGGCTGGTTGCGGCCTGCGGGGCATAGGCGAGCACGCCATCGGCGAAGGGCGCCAGACCCATGACATCGGCCTGGAGCATGTCGGCACCGTTCCACGCCGCATGCACCCCGGTCGTCCCGTCAGTGTAACCGACGGTGCCCGCAGTCGCTTCGGCACGGACCTGATCCTGTCCCGGGCCGAAGCGGGTGCTGGTAAAGCCCATCGTCCCGCTGAACCCGCCGAGTGACAGGCTCGCCTGTCGTCCCATATGCTCTACCCGCCGCTCGATCCGGCGATCGGCCATGACCTGCGGTTGGACGACGAGCGCGGCGACCGAACCGGCGAAGTCGCGGCCATAGACGTCGAGCACTGTGACATGCGACAGCGCCGTCTGGATCGCAGCGGTGCCGACCGCCCCCGGCACCATCATCACCGATTTCGCGACGCTGGTCTGGGTCGATCCGTTCGACAGCGTTGGATTGACCGGCGACAGCGCCGCTTTGAAGTCGACCAGCCCCATGCCGAACACCTCGTCCGGTCCCGGTGCACCGATGTCCTTGGCGGTCTTCAGGATGACGTCACCTGCCTGCTGGCCGCTCAGCTGCGGCCATTTGGACAGGATGTCGGCGGCGAGGGCAGCCACCACCGGCGCCGCCGAACTGGTGCCGGAGAAGACGCCAACCGTGCCGTCGACCAGCGTCGTCACATTGGCGCCGACCGCGACGACGGTGCGGTCCTTCATCGACCCCGCCCGGTTGGAATAGGCCTCGATTTCGTAGGCGTTCAGCGCCGGGCTGAGCGCGCCGACGAACAACACCCCCTCGCGATTGCCGGCGGTGATCCACTGGCTATTGTGGGGATCGGCAGCGCCGTAATTGCCGGTCGAGTTGACCAGCAGCCCGCCGGTTGCTGCCAGCCTTTCGGTTGCCGCAGTCCAGCTCGCGCTGCCACCGACCAGCGATGAGCTGACGATCTTGATACCCTTGTCCGCCGCATAGCGGATGGCCTCGTCGGTGTGCCACAGTATCTCGCCTTGCGTCTTCTCGTCCCAGTCGGCGACCCGCAACGCGACGATCGTCGCGGACGGGGCATAGCCGATGGTGGCGGTGCCGTTGGCTCTGGCGGCGATGATGTTGGCGACCGCCGTGCCGTGGTCCGACGCTGCGCTGCCCAGCTCGTTTCGCTTGGTCCGGGTGCCGTCGGCGGCCACGATATAGCCGAAGTCCCTAGACAGCGTCTGGTCGATGCGGCCGTCGAGCTCGCCGTTCACGTTCATCACGCCATCGTCGACCACGGCGACGGTGACTCCCTGACCGGTGTGCCCGCTGTCGAGCGCGTAGAGCGCATTCATGAACTCGTTCGCACCGTAGTTGCGGCGGAACTCGGGCGTGTCGTTGACCGAGCGGATCGGCTGGCGGTCCGATGGCGTGATGACATAGCCCGGCGGTGGCGGCACCAGCGCCGAATAGACCGGTGGCGTTGGTGTTGGTGTTGGTGTGGGAGCCGGTGTCGGCGTGGGTGTGGGTGAAGGCGTCGGAGACGGCGCAGGCGTTGGGCTCGGCGACGGCGTTGGCGACGGTGTCGGACTTGGCGATGGCGTCGGCGCGGGCGACGGTGTCGGCGATGGACTGGGCGTCGGCGTCGAGCCGCCAGTCGGCGGTGGCGGCGCTACGCTGCCCGAACTGCTAATCGCGCCGCCGCCCCCGCAGGCGGCGATCGTCAACGCCAGCATGCTGGCCGACGCCGCTCTGATCCCCCGTATTCCAACCATCATCATCCCCCGATGGGGATGCGCACCGGCCAGCCGGCGGCACCCCGTGAAATGGCGGGGTGCCGGCCCTCTGGAGACCGGATGTTCGAAACCAGCACTGAAACTGGCGCGGGCGCTTGTGGGTTAGCTGCTGCCCAGGCGACGGCGGGAGGCGTATCCTTTTTCGGTCAACGGTGACGGGAAAGGAGCAGGTCATGTCGAAGAAGATCGTGGCGCCGGCCTATGTCGCGGCGATGGCGCGGGCGGAGGCGGATCCGGCGTCAGCGCGGTTCTGGGTGGGGCTGGACGTCGGGTTCAAGAGCACGGCGGTATGCGTCGTGGATGTCGACGGTGTGGTGGTCCACCAGGTGTCGATGAAGAGCCATGCGACCGAGATTGGCCGCTACCTGCGCCGCAACTTCAAGTCGCACGTGACGCTGATCGGCATGGAGACGGGTGGCCTGTCGCCGCACCTGGCGGGCAAACTGCGTGAGCAGGGCTTCCAGGTGGCGGTACTCGATGCGCTACAGGTCCATCGGGTATTGTCGGTGAAGCGCAACAAGACCGACACCAACGACGCGCGCGGCATCGCCGAGATCACGCGCAGCGGTCGTGACTATCTGACCGAGGTCTATGTCAAGTCGAACCTGTGCTTCGAGGTACGGGCGTCGCTGATCATGCGCGACCGCCTGGTCAAACAGCGGCGCGAGACCGAGGCGATGATCCGCGGGCTGGTCCGGGTCTATGGCGGACGGATCGAACCCGGCAGCGACAGCCCGGCGACGTTCCGCGAACGGGCCATAGACCAGCTGTGCCTCATCGCCGACACCGAAGCCGTCGACCTGCGGCCGCGGATCATCCCGCTCCTCGACCTGTGCGAGCGCTTCTACATCGAGGCCGGGCGGATCGAGCGCGAGTTGGACCTGCTCGCCGCGTCCAATCCGGTGTGCAAGCGGTTCATGGAGATCCCCGGCATCGGCACGATCACGGCGCTGTCCTTCTACAGCGCGATCGAGGACCCGACGCGGTTCCGGCATGTCGACGATGTCGCGGCCTATCTGGGCCTGACCCCGCGCGTCTACCAGTCGGGCGAGAGCCTGACACATGGCGGGATCAGCAAGATGGGTAACCAGCTGACCCGCACGCATCTGGTCGGCGCCGCGACCGTCATGCTGGCGAACACCAAGTCGTTCAGCACGCTGAAGGACTGGGGAATGAAGCTCAGCAAGCGGGTCGGCTTCAACAAGGCCAAGGTCGCGCTCGCTCGCAAACTGGCGATCGTGATGTTCAGCCTGTGGCGCGATGGCACCCACTTCATGGCCAAAGCCGCCGATGTGGGGCCGCACCGCGACCTGAAGCAGGCGCGCGCGACCGCATAGAAATTCCAGGTTCACACCAGGTTCGTCCGCACAAGAGCGGCGAAACCGTCCTCCCGGGAGGCGGAGGGACAGGAGACTTCGGGCCTAAAGGTGAGGTGGCGACAACCTCGTGACGCTTGTTGAAGCTCCACCCTTTGCACGTGAATGCCCATACTGCGGCAGGCGACAGGCCCAACGGCCATCGCAAAGCGCCCGACCGCGAAGAGACTGTTGCACTCCGGGAGTGATGACGGGTGATCTTGCAAAGATCCGCAAAGGAGCAGATCATGAGGTAGCTTAAAGAAGTCGGGATATCCCTCACACCGAGGGGCAGCAGCTAGAGACTTTAGCCGGGTGGCCTGGACATACGCGTCCGCCACCCGGTCACAAAGAGCTCTGCGACCGTGTTTGGTCTTGCGACCGGCTTTCAGTGCGGGGTTTCGACGCCCCGGTTCACGGACAAAATCCGCGAACCGCCTCAGGCTATAAGTCAAACCTTAACAAATTGCGACAGTCCGAAGGGCACATCCATGCCGCTGGCATGGAAAAGGGGCGCTGGTGGCGCTGATCCGTACGGACGGACGATGCGAAGGTTCTGAAAGAAGGGAAAAACAGGGTCGACATCCGCCGGCTCGGCCCTCGGTCAGCATTTTCATCGTCAGCCGGTTCTGCCGGTCATCCCCCACCATCCGCGCGTCTTTACCCCCCGTCGCCTCACGCGGCGTGGGGGCAAAGGCGCGTGCCTGGAGTGCATTGCCTATGCTTCCCTCACCTATCATCACGGCGCTGAGCGTCGCCCGGCTCGACGTCGGTCATCGCATGGGCGTCGACCGCCAGATCCCCATCGGTGCTGCCATCCTGACCGCTGAACTGCGCGGCCAGCTCATTCACTTCACCCTCGGCAGCTGCGTCCTCCAGCCCTCCGATCCCGCAGAGTGGCTCCTGACATGGCTCGACGAACAGCTGCTCCGCGATGGGGCAACCATTGCCGGATATGGCCTGGACGATGACGCGGCACTTCTCGACCATTTGCCGGGAGCCGAATGGTCGCCCTGCATCCGCGCGCTCGCGGGATGCGGTCAGCAATATGCTCTGAACCTGACCGCCAGCCAGGACGACAAACGGCTGACCTTCGCGCAGGCCTGCACAAACATGAACATTCTCCATGCCCAAGTCGATCGGGGGCGCCGCTTCGCTAGCTGGCTGCGGTCGGACACCAGCGAGATCGAGGGGCAAGTGCAAGTCGATGCGATCGCCACCTTCCGGCTCGTCATACGGCGCTTCGCTGCACTGAACCCGGTCGGACACAGCATCGCCGCCGTCCTCAGCGACCATCTCTCCACCTGGCTCGGCGAAAGTGATCATGCCGCAGCGCAAGCGCATGTCGCGGACCTGCTGTCCGCCGCCGACTGATCCCACACGGCCGCCATACGGCCAATGCCCAAGGAAATGCCCATGTCTCTCATCGACCTGTCGGTCGAGGAGCGAGGTTTCGCGCCCTCATCGATCGCACTCGCCATCCGCACCATCGGGGCCTGCCCCGCCGCGCGTAACAGACCGGATGCCCGCATCCTCTGCGGGATCGGCATGCTCACTGTCACTCCGGATCATGACGGCTACCGCTTCTCGACCGAGGCTCGCTGCCTCGGCGAAGGGGATACCGTCCTTGATCTGCTCGACTGGCTGGAGCCGCACATGGCCTTACCCGGTGCCGTGATCAGCTGGGACAATTTCGGCGCCGTCCCATATCGTCTGCTCGCGCTGGCCGATCCGGTGCGCCACCCAGGGATCATCATGGCTGCAGCCGACACCGCGGGGCGATGGCGGGCCCTGCCGCGCGGCCACACATGGCACCTTCGCCAGGCACGCGCGCATCTCATGCCCTGCATGTGCCCGCTGCAGACGCCGGTCGACGAATGCGAGGGGTCAATGCCGACCTTCCTGTTGCCGGCCCCCGCGACGACTGCGGTCGAACTGATCGGCGAGGCGATCTCTGGCTGGCGATGCTGGGCTCAAGGCTTCGGCGATTTCGACGACGCCGACCATCCCGCACAAGCCGCGCTCCGGGCGCTGGACCGCTGGCGCGGCGATCGGCCCGCCATCCGCTGACCTTCCCCCAACTGACATGCGGGCGCGCGACCGCGCGCCGGAGAACCACCATGCACCACAACCTGTCCTCGCTCTGGAAGAGCAACACGCCCCGCTTCGTCGTCGTCCTCGATGCCGAACTCGCCTATGACCATGAAGCACATGGCCGATACCAGGCAAGCGAACGCTTCCTGCCCGCCGATGCGGCTAACCTGTCTTCGCGCGAATTGCACACGGACCCGCGCGTGACGCCGCGCTGGCCCTGCCACCGGATCACGACACTGAGCTGGCTGGTGATGACCGAGGCCGAGGACGGCCTGCGCCCGGTCAGGCTGGAAACGCGCGGCCTGCCGGAGCAGAATGAAGCTGCTGTCCTGAAGGTCTTCTTCGCCGACATGGAGCAGCTTGGCCATGTTCAGCTCGTGACCTGGGGTGGCTTCCACGCCGACCTGCCGCAGATCCTGATCGGGGCGATCGACGCTGGCCTGCGGTTGCCAACGTGCCTGACTGGGTTGTTGTCGCCATGGCGGCGCGACGCATCGGGCCATCTCGACCTCTGCAGCGAAATGTGTGGCGGGGCGGCACCCGCGCACCTGGCTGAGGTCGCTGCCCGGCTGGGCATCCCGGCCAAACTGACCTGCCGGCCGGACCTCGTCTCGCAATTGATGCAGCAGGGCAAATGGTCCGCGGTCCGCTCGGTCTGCGAGGGCGATGTGCTGAGCACTGCGGCACTGTTGATGCGCTGGCGCCACCTGTCCGGTGGCACCGTCTCGATCCTGGAGGCAACGCGGCGGTTGACGGGCTTCGTCGCCGAGCACTGCGCCCACCGACCCTACGCCGCCGATTGGCAGCGATACGCCGACGACCTGCTCACCGCATCCTTCGCGGCAGAAGCCCGCAAACTGGAAACCTTGGGAGCTCCGGCCTGCAATTGAGCCATGATGATGGCCTCTTTGAAGGGGCGAAAAAGATAGAAGGATCAATGATATGAGCGTCATCGAATCAATGGATACGATGCAGGCCTGGACCATCGGCCTGCGCTTGGCGATGGGCTATCCACAATATGCGCCCATCGGCAATCCGATCGCCTATGCCTCGGGCGGGCGCAAGAACTTCGCCGAGGCGCTGGAGATCGCCGCTATCGTCGAACAGACGAACCGAGACTTCGTCCTGGTGCAATTCGACCTGCCCATCGCTGACGGGCCAGTCGGCATCTCGCTTGCCACACGCGGCAACGTCCTTGTCGAGTGGCACGCGGACGTGCAGCCCTACCTCGCCAGCGACGACGGGATCATCGAACTGCTCAGTGACTCGCATCGCTGGTCGGTCGGGCCGCGCTCCATCCTGACCGCGTCGCCGCTGCCGCCCCGCAGCCGCATCAAGCGCGGCATCGAACGCGCGCACCTGCGCTGGCGGGAAGCCGCGGATCAGATGCGCGGTCTCGAACTTCCCGGGTCGGTTTTGATCCCCGCCGGGGGCAGCTACTCCGATGCGATACCGATGGAGGTGGTGAAGGCGGCGGCATGAGACGTTGTCAGCCTCGTTGGCGCATAAGGTTTGCGTACCATCAACGCTGATCGAACTGTTACGTCGCTGGCGGTCGATTCGACGACAGCGTTCAATCGACCGCCAGCCCGTCCACTTTCGACCAACTCAAGCCGTTCCAAGACTTGCGCCGAACGGCCGCTCTTGCCGAAATCCGCCATTCCCGCTTCGATGAGCAGACCGGCAGCAGTGCGCCTCAATGTCGGCATTCCCACGATTGATGTCGATCCTAAAAGCTGCTGTTCGTTCAAATAGCAGGCGAATGGTCGGGTCTGGGGACAAAGCGGTCGTTACACCCAACCCTTCCGAACGGCGGATTCTGATAACAGTCGGCACCCCGCCCGCAATTCTCGCCGATCGCGGGCCGTGCTGGTCGCACAGCGCGGATATTACCCTAGACGCCTGCCGTTGACCGTAACATCATGCGTTCATGGGAAGGATACCGTTCACGAACTCAGCGTCAGAGAAAGACGAGCCGAAAGTTCTGGCGCCGCTAGCCTTGTTCAGCCCGAGGATGATGCGGCCTTTGCCCAGCACCCCCGCGGAGGCGATTGCGCGCAGCCCGCAGATGGGCCGTAGGATTGCGCGTTGGGATCGCAACTCGGCACTGTCCACCCTCGCCGCGCTGCAGCTCGATCCGCGCCTGCACGTCCATTCGGTCCGGCTTTACTGGGCGAGTCGTCTGGTCGCCGGCCTAGCGAAGGGCGGAACTCGGCCGGGTCGCAGCGACCTCCAGCGCCTTCTCAACGCCGACTTCGGCAAATCCGACATCTCGCGTTTCGAGGGCCCGTCGGAGGATCTGTTCCTGCAGACCGTCTCGACTCGGCGCGGCGACAGGCGTTTGATCTGCGGTACCTGGGCACACCCGACATTCTACACCGAAACCCTGTTGGAAGCGGCGGAACGGATCGCCGACGAACGCGACCTGGAGGTACTTTCCTCCGTCCACGCCCTGCTGCTGCTTTCCGACCTGACCGCCGAGCGCGCCGGGCTTGGGCTCCGGGTGCCGGGAAGTGGTCGACAATGGGGCGACGTCCCCGTGCCGCCGGACACAAGGCTGTTCGCCTTGACCGCCCAGCCGAACTGGTCGGCGAGCGCGCTCGCCTCGGCCAAGCTCGAGCCTGCACTGATTGAGCGCTTCATAGTCGAAGACGGCGACCTACCACCGTCGATTGATTCAGCGGCTGGCCGCGCTGCGCTCGACACGCGTCCGCTGCTCCGCACGCCGACCGGCATCCTGCTTGCTATCCCGTCCGCGGTCAGCCTGGCCGTGCGCGCGGCAATCGTCGACCATATGCTCGAGACCGGGCGCGAGCAGGATATCGGCAACGCACTTCTCGCGGTCCAGGCCGAGCGCCTCGCCGAGATCGGTTTCGCCAACCTGGAAGGCGTGCCGACCCGATGGAGCCTCGGGGAGGCTACGCGCTCCCTGGTCCGCGAAGAGGCGCCCGGACGCTATGTCCACCTCGAGCTGATCGCCGGAAGATTGTCTGGTTGGCGCGAGGCCGGGTTCGGCGACATGGCGCCTGCCAACCGCGAGCGGCAGGCCAGGATAATCACATCGATGCGGTCCGCAAACGAGGCTTGCGAGGCTCGACCCGGCTTCATGGCAGGTGTGACCGTCTACCTCATGGGAGGATGGGGACCGGGCGAAGTCATCGATTTCCGGCATCCCGACGACCTCCGCGCCTGGCGTTTCGCGGGGATCGAGGTCGCCGACGCGATAGCGCTCGGAGGCGCGAAGGACGGTACGCTCACGGATTTCTGGAGGCTGGATGTCCTCGAGGACATGGTGCAGTCCGAAGGGATCGAGCTTCAGAACCTGAGCGGTCCACTCAACCTCCACGAATGGTGGCTCCAGACAGGCCATACGCTCGTACCCCAGGGGCGACGCGACCTGGTCCCTCCGGTCAACATCGCAATCCCAACCGACAGCCTGTTCGAGGCCCGCCAGCGCGCCGCTGACGCGTTCGACCGGCGGAGCGTCCAACTGCCAGATGGCAGCTGGCGGACCGTGGGACGACTGGACCCGATCGCCGATTTCGGCGTCCTCGAGCCGATCTACGCGTCGTTCAGCGAAATTCGGCAAGGCACTCTTCTCGGAACCGTTCTCGTCGGACCATCCCCCCTCTGGCTTCGCCTACGTTCGCCCGGTGCGCCCGACCGCTTCGACGATGGCTACCAGAACTGGAAGGCTGCGCTCCACTGGATTTCGCTGATCGCCGACCTGGTGGACCACGGCGACGACGCGGCGATCACGCCCGTGATGATCGACTTGCGCCTCGAACCCATCGACGATCTGGCGGCCACCCTTCCGACCGATCAGGAGCTTGATGACGCCGTTGCGGTCGCAGCCGATCCCGTCGAGCGCACCGGCATCGTTAGCGCGTCCGCCCTCTGGCAGGCGGGCGCCCGACGCGTGGACAACCGCGCCGAGATTGCACTCGCTGCGGCGCTTCTGGAGGCAATCCAGCAGGCCATCGGCAACGAGATCGACCGGGCGACCGCGGTCGGCCGGGTGAGGTCCAAGGTCCCGTCGGCCGACGTCCGCTGGCGGCACGCGTACTACCCGGAACGCGTCGCCGACCAGCTCCGGCTGCACCAGATCATCGGGCGCAAGTTCAGCCCAGTCCCGCGATCCGCGGTGTCCATCGTCAAGCAGGGCCATGCCTTCGGGCTAGGCCACGGTCCCGGAGAAGTCATCGAGGGGCGGGAGAGGTGCGCGGCGCTTCTGAAGTCCCTGCATGCACGCACGCTCGAGCGCCTTCTCGTCTCTGTCGCGCACTACGACCGCCTGGAGCTGGTCACTGCGTCGCTGTCGCTGCTCCAAGCCAGCATCGCGGATGAGCAGCACTGGGCCGTCACGGCGCGGGCGCTTCGCGCGATCCACGGCGCCGACGCCGACCGCAAGGTCAGTCTCGAGCACCGCAACGCCACGAACGCCAACCTGCGCGCGTGCGCAATGCTCGCCGAAGTGGCGGCGTCCCATGCGCCGGCGGAAGGCGGGAGCCCGGTCGGCGCCATGGACCTCGACGAGCTGCGCGCCGTCGCGCTCCAGCACTTTGGATATTGCGAGTTGCTGCCGGCGCTGATGGGCGACAGGCTCACGCCGCGCCTTGTCATCAGCCCGACCGGCGACCTCCTCTACGATCACAGTTTCGGCGAGAACACGCTGGCGCCCAGTTCGACCATCATGCACGCGGAATCGCGCGAGCGCGACATCGAGCGCTATGACGAGAGGATGGCCAACCCGCGCGAGGACCAGGGATCGCTCGAGCCCGAACTTGTCCAGGCGCTCGAGGCGGAGTTCCACTGCTCCTTGCGAACCTTCGGCGACCTGAGCGCCAGCACCTGCGAGCTCGCGATCGCCGATCGCCGCGACGTGGTGACTCTCAGAAGATCGGAGCTCGTCCGGCGACTCGTTGCGATGGGTCTTGGCGAGGGCGAGGCGATCGAGCCGATGATCGAGCGTTTGACGCTGCGATCGAGAGACGGATGGAGGGATGTCCCGACGGATGCTTTCCCGAACGACTATGACCTGGGCCGGTTCGACCGGCCACAGTCGATCATCGGCCGTCCCCTCCTCGCGATCGACGCGGATGGGGATCCGATGATCGCCGTGGCACCGGCCGTCGTTGAGCGCGCCGCCATCCATAATCTCTCCGGCGCCTATGACGGCAGCCTCCAGGACCGGTTCTGGTCGAGCAAAGTCATGCGCAGTCATGTCGGTCGTGCCTCAAACGCCGCCGGAAACGCCTTCAATGTCCGCGTCGCTGAAACGCTCGCTGCGCTGGGGCTGGACGCCGCGCCAGGCGTCGCGCCCTGGGCAGCGCTGAATCAGAAGGCGACGCCCGATATGAAGCTCCTCGGCGACATAGATGTGCTCGCCTTCAGTCAGGACCGGCGGCACGTCTGGGTCATCGAGGCGAAGGACATCAAGCTCTGCCGGACCCTTGCGGAGACGGCTAGGCGGCTGTCGGAGTACCGCGGTTTGCCCAGGCACGACAATAAGCCCGACAACCTGATGCGCCATCTGAAGCGAGCAGCCCACGTCCGGGAACACGTCGAGGCGCTGACGCGTCGCTACAGGCTACCTAACGTGCCGGTCGTCCACGGTCTCGTCGTGGTGGACTCGCCGCAACCGATGGCGTTCGTCGAAACCAATCCCTCTCCCGACGCGACCTTCGTCAGGCTGAAGGACGTCGGCTCAGTTGATTGGAGTGCGTCTCGCAAACGGCGCCGATAACAAAACAGAGTCGTGAGCAAACATTTGCGCCACTGCGTCAGAAGAGCCCGTTTTGATCACCTGCCGTCCCTAAGAAAGCAATGGATGAGGTGGCAATTGTCGGCCACCGGCCGTCATGCGAGAAACGTTACAGGTGTATCAATACCAGACGTCGGGCCAAACATATGGGAAGGAGGGCAGCACTTCAATGTCGAACAAATCGAGCTGTGAGTGCTCATCGACTGGATGACGCGAGGCTCCTTTCCGCTTAAACGGACAGCAATTGAAACCTGCTATTCTGGCTGCCGAATGATCCCTGATATCGATTTCACAAAAATTCGTGCCGAGCGCGGCGATCAGAGAGAGGGTTTTGAAGAGTTCTCCGCTCAGATATTCCATCGTGAGAGCGTGGCTGCGGGTTCGAGCTACGAGCGCTATCGCGGCGCCGGTGGCGATGGCGGCGTCGAAGCGATCTGGCGCCTCCCCAGCGGCAAAGTCATCGGCCTCCAGTCGAAATACTTCCTGCCTTTGAAGGCCGCGCATCTCGCGCAACTCGAGAAGTCGCTCGACACCGCACTCGACAATCATCCCGATCTCGAAACCTATGTCGTCACCCTGCCATTTGACCCGACACCGACGGTCAAGGCGCGTGCCGGCGAAGGCCAGGCGGAGAAGCTCGAGACCTGGCGGAAGAGCCTGATCGGTCGTGCCGCCAAGCGCGGCGCCACGATCAAGGTCGAGTGGTGGCATGAGAGCGAATTGAAGTCTCGGCTCCTCGGAATGGACAATTCCGATGGGCGCATATTGTACTGGTTCGGCTCGCCGAACCTGAGCATGGCGACGCTCGAAAGCGCCGTGACTGTCGCCGAAGGCGTTGCCGGGCCTCGATACTCGCCCCGTCTCCGGGTCGGAAACGATGCTGGTAATACGATCAAGGCTTTTTGCCTCGATCCGGATTGGCCAGCGGCCCATCAAGGCTGGGGTGCGCGGTTGCGAAGGGCTATTCGTGTCTGGAGCCGCATGCCGCCCAAAGCGCATCCGGGTCCGTCCGCGCAGATATTGGCAGCCCTGAGCGATGCGAACCTTCGCTTTGCCGCGGTCGAGGATCTTTCCTTCACGGAAGTCGATCGCGCAGCGCTGCAAAGGCTCGCCAGTCAGACGCTTCCCATAGCCCAGTCCCTTGAAGCCGCGGTCAAAAGCGCATTCGATAACACGCACGGCGCTCAGAACGACAACATCCGCTGGCGGCAATATCAGTCCGCCTATCAGGCTGCGTTCCCCGCCGCGGATCTCGATCACGCCCGCGAGGCATGCACGCTCCTTCACGACATCCTCGCATTTGCCGAGAGCCCGGCTGCGATCGCAGCCGGAGCGGACACCCTGCTCATGCGGGGGCCCGCCGGCATCGGCAAGACCCACACCACGATCGATGCCACCAAGGAACGGGTTGCTGCAGGGCGCGGCGCTTTGGCCCTACTCGGGCAGGAAATTACGCACGGCCAGAACCTGTGGAGCGTGGTGGCGAGCAAACTGGGCATCGGCCCGACGGCGAGCAAGTCCGAGATTCTCGGCGCGTTGGCCGCGTTCGCAGAAGGCACCGATGCGCCGTTCCTGATCTGTGTCGATGCGATCAATGAGACCCCTGATCGCCAGCAATGGCGATCCTGGCTTCCCCAGCTCAAGGCCGATGTCGCTGGGCAGCCGATCAAGCTGCTCCTCACCTGCCGGGACATCTTCATCGAGGACGCACTCGGGGCCGCAGCCGACGACTTGCCCAGCTTCACGCATGCGGGCTTTGCCGGCCGCGAATATGACGCCGCATACGCCTTTGCGGCATTCTACAAGGTTGGCCCGCCCGCCGAAGTGGTCGCGCAACCCGAATTCGCCAATCCGCTGTTCCTGCATCTGGTCTGCCGGGCGGCGGTCAACATGAAGTGGGATCGCATTCCAGGCGGCCAGATCAGCCTTACCAAGCTGATCTCGGCGATCCTCGACGGCGCGAACAGGAAGGCAGCCGAACTGCTCGACTTCGACGTCCGCATCGAGAATCCGGTGCAAGACGGCGCTCTGGCCCTAGCCAAAGCGATGGGACAGAAAGGCGTGCGCCTGTTACCGCTGGCCGATGCCCAGACGATCCTGGCTGGCGTTCGGCCAGCGCAGGGCGCATCGAAATCCTTGCTCAGAGCGATGGAAGAGGCCGACCTGGTCTCGGTCGCGTCCGACAGTGGCAGCCCTTTCCTCCGGTTCGCCTTCGAGCGCCTGGGCGATGTGCTGATCGCGCAAGCGAGCATCGCCGACCAGGACAAGGCGACCGTCATCGCACGGTTCCTTTCGGGAGACCTGGCGGCGCTTGTGGCGACGACGGACGCCGTGTCCGAGAACGCCGGCCTCATCCAGGCCTATTCGATCCTCCTGCCCGAACTGCACGGCATCGAGATCGCCGACCTGCTGAGGGGAACTGCGACCGACCTGGAAGTCACGATGCTCGCACTCGGCGTTCTGGCCTGGCGGGATCTCGCCAGTTTCACCAGCACGGCCTGGGTGCTGCACCACGGGAGGTTCGTCGATCTCATCGACGTTCTCGACAAGGTTCTCGCGGTGGCGGCGGTGCCCAGGCATCCGCTGAATGCAGAGTGGCTGGACTCGCGGCTCCGGAGCTATCAGCAACTCGACCGGGACGCTCTCTGGGCCTCGGCGCTGAAGCAGGCCTGGGAGCAAGGGGGTTCGGGCCACCAACTCGTCAGTATCGCGCGGGATCAGGACCTTTCTCACCTGTCGACGGAATCGGCCGCTCTTCTCGGCATTGCCCTGGCCTGGTTCACCGGCAGCGCCGACCTGCTCATTCGCGATGAGGCGTCCCAGGCGCTGACGCGCCTCCTGGTCGCACAGCCGATATCGGGCGAGCTGCTCGACAGCTTCATCCGATGCGACGATGATTTCATTCGCGAGCGCGTGCTGAATTCGGCGTATGGCACGGGTCTGTTGAAGCGGGATCCGGCCTATTGGGGCAAGATCGCCGACATGGTCTTCGACAGTTTCTTCGCTTCGGGGACGCCGCCCGAGAATGTGCTACTCCGAGATCTGGGGCGGCTCATCGTCGAAGAGGGCGTTGCGGCAGGCACCATGGCAAGCACACCGGCTCCAGCAGCGGTGCAGCCACCCTATGCGAGCGCGTGGCCGCTTCACTTCATGTTTCCGGATTGGGCGGCGTTGGAAGCCGCGCATCCCGACCTGCCGAAGAACCTGGAACTAGGGAAACAGTGGCAACCCGACTTCGCGCGCTACGTCGTCGAGCCGGCCGCCAGAAATTTCGGCCTTGTCGCCGCCGGATTGACGCTGGCGCGCGTCAACCAGTGGATTGTCGAGCAAATCCTGGCGCTTGGCTATGATGGTCCGAGCAAATTCGCGCTCGCCTATGACTGGAAGCTCAGCGAGGAGCATGGCCAGGAACGCGGCGTGCCCAACCGCCATCGGCGCGTCAGCAAGAAGCATCAGTGGATATTCCTGGCGCGGCTGCTGGGTCGCCTCCACGATCACGTTCCCCATGAACCGCCCTCTTGGGGATCGCCTCGAAACCCAACTGACTTGCAGGCTGTCGCGCTTCGCACGCTCGATCCGACGGACTTGTCGGATGACCTGGCGGAGCCGATCCCCGGCGTAAGCGTCCGGGATTTCTTCACCGCCCCATCCACCCGCCCCGAGGCACGCGAGCCGAAGGCTTGGGCTGCCGAACTGTTCACCTGCCGGGACATCGAACTGGTTGGCGAGAAGTGGCTGCTGCTGGCCGGATATCAGAGCTGGCGATATGACGACGAGGCGAGCGGGCGCTATCTGCTCGCCCCCCGGCGCGTGGCGGCGATGCTGGTTCCCGACAGCGAGATGAACGCGCTGAAGAAGTCCTTCGCCTCGTCCATCCCCCGCTCGGACATTCCCGAACTGCGCGATCTGTATCAGGGCGAACTACCGGGAGGCGCCGCCCTGCGCGCCCATTCCAGCCACTGGTCGCTCGATCCCGAGTTCGGCATTCCTGCATCGGTGATCGTCAGTCATTTCGACGATCCCGAAACTCCGACGCATTCGCTCTGGGTACCAGCTTCGAACCTCGTCATCCATAATATGGCAAAATGGGACGGCGCGCGTAGCTGGATCAATGCATCCGGCGAGGTGATCGCCGCACAGATCGGCCACGGCGACGATGTCGCCTTGATCTTCGACAAGGCGAAATTGCTCGCCTATCTCACCGCGACGAAATCCCGGATCGTGTGGCTCGTGTTCGAGAACAGGCACGCTTCGGTCACATCCGATTTGGTGGCTTCCAACGACCTGCATCAAGCCTGGTCCTGGAACGGCAAGAGGCTTACCAAGCTCGCCGAGGAACAAGAGCGCTACGCCGACGAAGACGAGGACGAGGAGATGGACATCACCTCGGATGGCGACGGTTAACTGTGGGCAGCTGTCAGCCCGCGAATGGCCCGCCTTGGCAGGACCGGGGGTTCAACGGAGAAGCAGTGGAAGACCGATTCTTGGTCGGTGGCTGCCGTGCATCAGCACCGAATGGCTACGGCAGCTTTTGAATGGCGGCGCCCGAAACCTGCCAGTCCGCAACCGGCCCACTGTCTGTCATTCTGCGATGTCGATCAGGCAACCGCTGAATGTCAGCACCTGACCGGAGCTGCCGTTCGACCCTTTGTTATGGAACGGTAGAAATGTCCCACGATCCGCCGGCAGGTGTCGACCAAAGTCGGTCGTTCAAATCAGCCACCTTGGATGTCCGCTTCTGGCAGAACCTGCCAAGGGGCATATCTGAGCGAACGGTCCGCAAGGCGCCCCAATCACGATCGTTTAGCACTTGGACGTCGATTCCCAAAAGCGGACATCCTTCAAATTGGCTGAATTCAATCTTCGAGCTTGATTTCGTTGCTCGCCCATTAGCGCTGCTGAGTCAGCGCGTAGATCTGCCGTCAGTTTTCCGCATCCTCGTCGGGAAGTTCCGCCTCCAATGACGCGAGGCGGGTCTCGAGCTCGTCCTGAACGAGTTTCGCCGTATTGGCGAAGCGCTCGAGACGTTCGATCTGCGACCGCACGCTGTTCACCTCGTCGACGAGCCTGCGTTGTTCGTCCTTCTCGGTGTCGCCGGTTACGTAGACAATCTGACGCAAGGTGGCGATGTCGCGGCCGGCGAGCCCCATCCCGGAAGCGCGCTTCACCCAGGCGTGGGTCCGGTCCGGAATCTCCTCGATGGCACGGGACAACAGGTGACGGAGCACTTGGCGCGCCACCTGATCGAAAAGGACGACGACGTCGAGAACCTTGCGTTCCGCAGGCTTCGGCTGGTCGTCCTCGTCCAGGTAGTCCCAGTTGAAGGCGAAGCGGTTGTAGAAAGGTTGCTTCGCATCGGGATCGAGTGCGGTGATCACATCCAGCACTCGCTCCGCAGGTTCGAACGGGCGTGCCCCATGCGGAAGGCAGTTCCGATGCCGCCAGACCTCTAGGATCGCGGTGACGCATCGATCCTCGGCCGCAACGCGCGCATCGCCGGTCGCCGAATTCGCCGCTTCGATCAGTCTCGCGAGATGGTGCGCCATCCAACGGCCAAGGACATCATTCGACTGGTCGAGGCCTAGCTCGGCGACGAGGGCCTCTCCGAGTTCGATGACTTCGCGCAGTTGCTTTGGCTGGCTGGCCGGGGCGGAGGACGACGTATCGCGTGATCCTGAGCTCATCGAAGGGTTCCTTGTCCATGTAGCGGGTGTGTCGCGTCTCGATCCGCTCGGCTCTCAGACGCACCTCGAAGAGGAGATCGCGGCCCTCGCGCCGCATCAGGGCGTCGAGCGCACTGCGGGAAGCGAGGAGGCGTCGACCGCTGTCGTGAGCGCCGTCCTGATCGTCTCCGTCGCCATCGCTCCAGATCTCGGCTCTCAGTTTGAGTCCGCCGCGCGCATCGCGCCATTCCCTTGCCGCTCGATCGCCGGCCACGCCTACTGCGGCCATCGCCTTTTCGCCTGGTACTGGAGTCCGCGGGTACAGGCCTCCGGCCCAAGGGTCGAACCTGTCGAGGGCGCGGCTCCGCTCATCGGCCCGGATCCAACCGCTCACCGACCAGCCGGGCACGTCGATCGCGTCGTGGTCGTCCTCGGTCGTCGGCAGCCGGTAGTCGTTGTGATTGTGCGCGGTCTGCAGCGCCCTGGCCAGATCATCCGACTTTTCGGGCGTCACGAGCACGCAGTTGATATCGACGCGTTGGCGGATCGTGCCGTAATGGACCTCCCAATCCGCCGAAGCGTGCATCGTGTTATTTGGACCTTGCAGCAGCCGGATGATGAAAGCGTCGTCGATGAGCTTCGCGGCGCCCTCGCTGGGCAGGTCGAGCCAAAGGCCGGACGGTTTGTCGTCGCGACGATCGGCGAGCCACACGCCGGCCCCGAGGCTGAGACGGTGCCGGTCCAGCCATTCGCCGAAGGGATCGGATTCGTAGCTGGTGACGGCCAGGGATACGCGGTCGAGCATCTTGCCAGCGGAAATCATCAGCCCGTGCGAGGACTGGTAGAACGAGAGATCGTCGGATTTCGGCCAGTAGCTCTGGAGACGATAGATGTCGTTGTCCCTGAATTGCTGTCGAAGTGCTCGCGCGTCGTCGCGGTAACTTCCAGTCGCGCTGGCTCCCCATAGTTGTCGCATGGTCGAGGCGACTTCCGCCTCGACTTCGCCAGGCTTGGCGTCGAAGCAGTTCGAGAGAGGGGAGAGCCAGTTCTGCACGAAGTCGTGGCCGAACAGGAACCCGCTTTTCGGGGTGGTCCGACCGCCACCGCGTCCACCAGGGCGTCTACTTCCCGGAGGTAGCGTCGAAGCGTTGATCGAGGATAGCGCGGTGCTCTGTCCCGGCGTCCCGGCTACGGCGCTGGCGGCGACCAGCGCCTCGACCGCCCGAGCGGCGAATTCACGGCTCAGGACGTGCGGGTTCGTTCTCTGTGCCGCCACCTGGAGAAGCGGCGCGAAAACCTTGACCGTTTCAGGGTGGTCCTCCGCCGCTCTCGCGAGGGCGATGAAGAGCCACAGTTGGGCATGGAGGGCGTAGAAGGTCAGCCGCGGCGACGAGAACGGACCGCCATCGCCACGTTGCGCGATCGTCGCCAACGGTTCGAGGACCTCGCTTCGCCCAACCGCGCAGAGCGCGCCGACCGCATGAGCGGCTTCCCATCGCCGCTCGGCCCAGGGTGAGGCAAGGGCCGCCCACAGGTAACCGGCCATCGATTCCTCAACGGTCCGCGGTGGTTCAAGCTCCGTTCTCCAGGCGCCATCGTCCGTGTCGAGCAGCATGGGATCCATGAGCCCGAGCCCGTAGTCGAGCGCCGCCGCCGCATCGTCCGGACCGATGAGCGTCGAGAGCAGTCCCGCGAGCGAGAAGAGTTGGCCATGCTCCACGGGCAGCGCGGTTTCAGCGGTCGCGGTGACCGCTTCTCGGAACACCTCGGACTGGGTGATCCCGAACTGCTCGAGGCGCCGCCAATTCAGAGGCTGATAGGTCCGGATGGTCGTGATCGACTCGCGTTCCCGTCGCGCCAAGCCTTTGACGTACCGTGTGACGGCTCGACGCACGGCAGGACTCGCAATCCAGCTATCGGGTATGGCAGCGAGTAGCCCTTTCGCGTCGAACACCCCACCGATCGTCGCGAGATCGAGCGCGGCGATCAAGTCGGCCTCCTGTCCCGGCGCAGCCTTGGCGATCGCGGCCTCGTAGAAGAGCTCCGAACTCCATGGTGGCTTGGTCTTCTTAAACCGTGTGTGTGCATCGACGAGGCCAACAGGATCGGTCAGGACCACATTCGCAAATATCCTGTCCCAGTTTCTCCGCCTGCTGCTTCGCGAGAATCTGTCTGTCCGCTTGACGGCGGGCCGCGCGCGTTCCCTCTCCTTGGCTGCGCTATCGCTCGCACGCGCAAGTTGGATGGCTTCGCTTCCGTCGATCCCGTGCTTCGCGAGGATAAGCGCGACGGCGCGCCAAGCCTTACCGTCGAAGTGCATTCGCCGCGCATACCGGATGAAATGGGCGGTGATCCGTTTTCGCTCTGCAACATCGGTAGTCGCGCCGAGGGCGCGGCTGAGCAACTCGCGACGCTGCCATCTTCCTTCGATGGGAAGGAGGCAGATCGCGTCACGCGGATCGACATCGCCCTTCGCCAAGAGTGCATTTATCAGCTCAGGCAGCGTCGTCGCCTCATGTCCGAAGCGACGATCCATCCACCGACTGAGGATCGTCGGTGACGACCGAGGAGACAGGAGTGACAACGCTTCGATGGAATAGGACCAGTCGAAGTGCTCGGTATATGCGTATACCAGCTCGGCAACCCGGGAGTAGCGGTACGCGAGTTCAGGTCGGTCGGCACCATCAGCCCCCGCGGCGACGGCGAGATCGGAGAGCGCGCGCCATCGGTCGACGTTTTCCTCTCCGATCTTGCCCGAGACCTCAATCGCCTGCTCGAAGTATTCGCGTGCTTCCGAAAGGCTGGTCAGGAGTACGGCGCGGCTGACCTCGACGAATACCTCCGCAATGCTCTGCGCCTCCTCGCGCTCCTCGTGCATCGTCTCGAATGCGGAACGCGCGAACGTCATGCATGCCTTTGCACAGCCGTCGGTCCGTCCCGCGCGCCGCGCTATCGACAGCAGCGTCGGGATGAACAACGGTCGCCTTAGTGATTTCCGCCACTCATCCAGGCCATCGAGTGCAGTTCCGCGGTCGGCGGCACCGAAGGCCACGTCACTCCAGAGATCGGCGATCTCGTCGGCGGTCGAGCGATCCTCGTCGTAGGATCTCGCCCGCGCTGACGACGACGCGGATCGCGCTTCCTCGATACGGACATCGAGCGCGCCCGCGGAGACTTTTCGCAACCGAACCTCTGCCGAGAGCCGATGCCAGGGAAGGAGCGATCCGATCTGCTCCTCAAAACGGACTACTTCGCCAGGGTCGGCGGTGTATCACCTCTTGTCCTTCCGCCGTCTGCCCCGCGAGGAGCGGGGAAGTGGCTTCATCTCGTCAGGCTTCAGTCCCTCCACCGTGACCGCCTGTCCACGTAAAACCGCCCTGATGCTGACGGCGCGGAGATGCACGGTGCGTCGGTTCTGGTAGTTGGCCGAATGTCCGGAAAGCAATCTCGGGTTGGTCGTTAGGTAGCGGGACAGCGTCTTGGCCAGCAGGGCGCGCGGAGCCGCCCGGTATCTCGCCGCCGCGACAACGAGATCCGTCACCGCCCAGAGGACGAGTACCTCTCCGCCGAAGCTGGAGGGTTCGCGTATCTGGACGTGACGGCTCGTCACCATGCGGGTCGCTCGCTTGACGGCTTCCTTGGGGGGCAGACGGCCGACCGTTGCTAGCTCGAGGGTGATCGCGAGAAGGAGGCCCAGGTCGTTGCCGGCGGAGATGGCGAGGTCAGCGACATCGTTGTAGCGGCCCGCGTCGATCAGTCTCACGCACAGCTTCCGGCCAGCGCCGAACGACCGTTCGCGCCGACGCCATCGCCGCAACCACTTGGCGCAGGGACCGGCGCCGCCCATGTTCAATTCGGCCATCGCGATCTCGGCGACGTCCGTGTCCGACACGCTGCCGGATTGCCCGCTCTTTCCGGGCGGCCGCGTCGCCCAGTTTTGGAGCCAGTCGTATGCCAATCGTAGCCTGCTCGATGCATCTCCGGCCAGGTCTTTCCGGCCAGAGAGGAACGCGGCCTCGTAGGCATGTGCGGAGCCCGCCCAGTCACCGCCCGCGATGAGGCGTCTCGTGACCTGTTCGAGCATCTGGTCGGTCTCGAGGAAGTACGGTGCGAGGTCGGTGTTCGCCGAAATCAGCTTCTGTTGCCGGGCGTCGGCTGCAGTCTCGCCGCCCGCCTTCAACGCCAGCTTCGCCGCCTCGGGATAACGCTTGTCGCGGATGGCCGCCTTGAGAGCGAACTGGAGTCGTTGGAGCGCGACGTCGCGACGGGCCATCGCCGGCTCAGTCGGAAGCGCGTCGTCGGTCAATGCGAGCCGGACGAGGTCGTCAAAGCGCCCGGCCTCGAGAAGCAGTTGCGGCAACCCCGCCGCTACGTAGGCGCTGCCTGCGGCAATCGGCAGCAGGCGCTCGATGAACGCGTCGAGCTGCGGCCCGGTCGGCCGGAACCTCTGCCTGAACCAGGTCTCCGTTGGCTCGTCCCTGAACTGGATGGCATCCTCGCGCACGATCAGCGGACGCTGGAGGTCGTGCGCCATGCTCGTCACCATGGCGACTGACACGTGCGCGACACGTGCGACGATGTCGAGTGGTACGAACGGCCGCAGGGTCGCCAGGGCGACGCAGACCGCATCGACCTGGCTCCGTTCGGTAGCGGGTGCGTCGTCCAACACCTTCCGGACCGCGCGCTCGAGCAGTTCTCCGATGAGGTCTTCTACCGTGCGCGGGTCGCCGGCCAGCCCGAGCAGTACGGTGCTCAACGGTCCTTTCTGGGCGAGTGCCGTTGCCTGCACGCGAGGATTTCTGGACGTCTGTCGATGTAACTCCTGGACCTCCTGATCAGACGCGACCGGATAGAAGGAGCGCAGGTGTTGGCCCGTCTCGGCCTCGCTGAACGGTTCGAGCTCCAGCAGGGGTACGTCGGCCGGGGGGGCGAGCATCTTCACGCGATGCGGGCGCGCGGTCATCACGATGCGGACGTTGTCCGGCCACTTCTCGCGGAGCAACAGCCGTGGGAAGCTGGAGCCGTCGTGAATCTCGTCGGCGGCGATCTGGGCGTTATCTGCCGCATCGATGACGACGCACAGCATCGCATCCGTGTTTCCGTTCCGGACTGCCGCCGCGGCGACCTCGACCCGGGCGAGGAAGGCACGGACATAGGCGGCGGGGTCGGCCTTGCTCGTCGGGATGAGTGGTCCACTGAGCGATCGCCCGGCGAACTCGTTCGCGAGCTGGACGAGACCGTCCCGGCAACGGTGTCGGTAGCCGCTCGCGCTCCGGTAGGCGCCGTTTCCGAAGCAGTCGTAGACGAAGGTCGCGCTGCCCATGGGAAGCTGTGCTCCGATCTGGGTGGACAGCACCGATTTGCCCGCGCCGGCGTCGGCGCTGATCACGCAGAGACTGCCGCCGGAGACGATCCGCTGCGCGAGTTTCGACAGTTGCGCTCGCGGGACGATGTTCGCGGGGAGTTCGATGAGCGAGGGGGCGGGATAGAGGTCGCGGGAGTCCGTCCCGAGCGCCTTCAGGATGTCGATCCTGGTGATCTCTGGTCGGTCCGAGAACTCGGTCGTCGCCCGCTGCTCGACGAGGTTCTTCATCTGGAGCGAGGCGTCGCGGTCTGGCTCGGGCAGGAATCCCGACAGGTCGTCATGCAGCTGGCAACGCTGTTCGAGATAGGCTTGGGTACGGCCCGTGAGCTTCAGGATCTTCGCGAGCCCGGATGCGATCGAGAAGTCTATCCTCATGGCATGGGCGGCCGCCTTGCCTTTGGCGCCGATCTGGCCATTTCGGAGTTGTTCGATGCCTGTTTCGAGTGACGGGGCGAACGGCCGGTTTGTCACGAACTCGAAGCGGAATCGCTTCGCGACGTCGGCGACCCCGAACTTGGCCACCAGCGCGACGTAGCGCTTCGCGAAATCCTGAAGGGTTTCCGTCATCGTGCTGGCGATCCACTCCTCCTCCTCGCGCAAAGTGGAATGCTTCAACTGGACGTAGTTAGTTAGTGTCGCCGTCGCGGGATCCGTCGAACCGTAGTATTCGGCGACGTCGATGGACTTCGACCCATCGCGGACGGCGCTTCCGTCGGGGATCGCCGGACCTTCGATCGAGACAGCCACGAGGTCCGTGTTGGGTGGAAGCAGGCGCAGGCAGCGTCTCGCCGTCCAGTAGTAATGGAACTGGTCGCCGTCCCGACTTGGTCTTACAGAATCCTCACCCGCCATGCCGCGGTTCTAGTCGATGCCGATGATCTTTCGCTAGATGGCCAGACATCCTGGAGAGTTTCGCGTGGACGACGGCATTGACGAGTTCATTGTCCGGTTCCCGCCCGACTTCCCCCTGCAGGATGTCATGGAGATCGCCGATGAGCTGACGCGGGATGGTGGGATCGTCCCCGGATACATCCCTTGCGGTAGCGGCGCCTTCGACCTGATGTCGGTCCAGTATTCGAAGCTGATGGGCGAGAAGACGGTCATCATTCCAGATCGCAACCTCATCTCGCGCATCGCGGCGATCGCGAAGGGGCGGGCGCGGTATCCGCTCGCTTCGCCTTCGCAGCTGGCGGCGAACCTGATTGCCTACTGCCAGTGCATGGGGATGGACTTTGAGCCGTCGATCGCATTCCACCAGCCCGGCCATCGGATGGGGAATGACGAGGCTAACCGCGAGTTAGGCTGGTTTCGCGTCAGCGACGCGGCGCAGGCGTTGGCCTGGGTCGCGGTGTCGCGCGGACGCGCCGACAGTTTGGGACAGTTTCAGCCTGAGGCATCGACGAAGCATGATTTCGCCTATCCGCGCCGACGCTGGGAGAAGAATTACGTCGTCGCGTTGCAGATTGCAGACCTCGAGCCATTCGATCGTTTGCCGCTCGATCGAGCCATCGCGCTCGTCGACTGGATGATGGACGACTTCTTCCTTGCAGGGCCTGCGGCGATCTTCGCGTCGGGAATCGAGGATCCGATCGGCGAGTTGATACTTGAAGGCAAGCGCCGCGCACGAGACTGGTCCCCCTTACCGGGCGCTCGCGCAACTCCCGGAACTGTTTGACGGAGGCGCACTTGCTTCGAACGGAACCAACCACCATTTCGGATTCATCTCACCGCGCGGGCGTTGTCACCAATGGGCACCCTCAGCCTAGGAGGGTCGAATGGTGACAGGTGAAGGAATGATGCTCGACGCGATGATGGCGGCAACCGACGCGATGGCGATCGGGCCGATCGAGGAACGCCTCGATAAGCTCGCGGCGCGGCTGGACAAGTTCGACAAGGCCGCGACGTTGGCGATGCTCGGCGGTCTGCTGACGGATCCCGATCTGCACGCGAATGCCGTCAGGTTCGAGGTGCTGATCCACTTGGTTGCGCTCCGTGCCAACGGAACGGTGCGACCGACCGCGGCCCAGCTCCGCGAATGGCTGAACGAGATTCTCGGCGAGGACCGGGTCGGGCACCAGGAGGATCCTCCCGAGGACGTGTTCGTGGCCAACGTGGTGTCGGGAGCGGGCAACTCGCTGCTGTTCGAGGGCATCTGGGAGGCCAACGCGGCCTATGTGCAGGCCGTGCTCTACGCTGTCACCGCGTGCGGGCGCGACGGAAGTACATGGGCTCCGCACTGCCTGCGGCAGGCGTCGGCGCTCCTCAACCTGAGCACCGCCATTGCGGAACGCAGTGGACTTTCCCGCAACGTCACCGGCGGAGGACGACGGCTTGCCCGTGTCCAATTCCCGACGAGGCGGATCGACGAGCTGTCGGCGCGTGTCCGGTTCACGCTAGCGGAACTCGCGGAACTCGAAATCGAGCCATTCGACCTGCGCCCGTTCGTCTTCGACCCGGGCCACAGCGCAGTGCTGCGCAGCGAGACGATCAGCTGGACCTCGCTCGAAGCTCGGCCGATCCTGATGGACGGCGACGAGTTTGTCGTCACCCTGCCGACGGCGATTGGCGCCGCGATCAGGCGGCGCGCCGTCGAGATGGCGTTGAACAACGAAGAAGGCGAACGTTTTCAGGAAAAGCTGACGGACTATCAGTTCGGCAATAGCGTCATGAGCGCCTGCATCGGCCTCGGCTTGGATCGGGTAACGAGGCCCGACGGAGACGCGCGGTCCGGCGCAGTCGAGATGATCTGCACGTTCGACGTCGGCGCCTACGCGCACGTCATCTTCGTCCAGGATGACGTCGAGGAGGTCGCGGAGGAAGGTTTCCGCTCGGTCAAGGACGTGTCCGCCGATGTGCGACGCCTCGTCGACGCTGGTATCGCCAAGATCAAAGCGATGCCGGATTTCCGGATTGGGATGACGATCCTCGCATTCGGCGGTCTGGGCAGGGGCTTCATGGCCGACCCCGGACGCGTACCGCCCGAATGGCCCTTCGTAGGACTCGGCGCCGAGGATCTGGAGCTCTTCGCCGACGACTCGAACACGTCAGCGCTGCAGATTTACCGGATCCTCGATCAGGAACGGCAGCTTCGCCTGACGCGGAGCCAGCTCGTGAATCCGAACGGTTTCCTCAATCTCTACGGCTTCGTGGAGGGCAACGATTTCGAGATCCTTCCCGAGGACGCCGAGCGCGGCCGCACGCTGATCCAGCTCGGTACCGACTACCTCACGTCGGTCCGGGTGCGGATCCGTCGCGCGCTCGACAAGCACGCGGTGCGGGTCGAGCCACGCAATGCGTTCGTCGAGGTCCGCAGACCCTCGACCGAGATGTACTTCGCCGATCTCCAGACGGAACCCAGCTACGTAAGCGTCGCCGACGCGATGGCTGGACGGCCCGCTGCGGCCATCGAGGTGGCTGGACGCAACTGGTGGATCACGATCGCGGGGATTGCCCCGACGCCGTCGAGGTCGCTGTCCTACCGTGTCTGGGACATGCTCAGGAATTGGGTGGTCATGATCGCGCCGGCGCTGGCCGGGGTTGCCGATCCGTTGCCCCAGTTCATCAGCATCGAGCTGACTTTCCCCGAAGGGACCGATCTCGACGCGGCGACGGTCGCGGATGACGCGGATCCCGCAAGGCCAGTTCTCAACATCGTCGGCGAGGACATCCGCATCGATTGCCCGGTGGATTACCTCAGAGCCTTCGGCCGTCCCGACAATGTTGGCGACCGCTGGATGGTCGAGACGGTCGTACAGGGCGCGCTCGACCTCGTCGGATCGGCCGACAGCGGTCTGGCCGAGCAGATCGCTTCCTCGATCGTCAAGGACAGGTCATCACGGCATCTCCATGTGCTGACGCCCAAGACGGCCGGGGACTTCATTCTCGCCACGGCCGAGCTGCCGAGCGCCCGAATGATGCAGCCCGAGGTGAGGGCCTGGGCGGACATCGGGCTCGCGCAGCGAAGCGGCGTGGCGCAGGGGGACGCCCGGGTAGTCGAGGACACGGCCGAAGCCGGCAAGCTGCTGCAGAAATCCGTCGAGGTCCTTTGGGAGGAGATACGCGCGCGGCTCGAGCTGATCGATCGGACGTCGGTCATCGAAGCGTGCATCGACAACCACAATGCGATCGACCGGGACCGTGCCACCTGGCGCCACACCGCCGCCGCCGTCCTCCACCTCCATCCACGCGAGGAGGTGATGCGCGCCGCGGTCGAGCGCGAGAGCGCGCGTTCTGAGGTGGGACTGAGCTGCCGCGTCGTCATCGAGATGGCGGTTTGCACCTCCCCGGAAACCGGGGGACGCACCTGTTCTCTGGACGACCTCGATTTCCTCCTGGCGCACGTTTCGCTCCTCTGTGGGGTCGCGTCGCGCAGTGACGAGATCCATCATGGGTTTGCCGAGCGCATCGAGATCAAGCCGAGCGGCGTCCTCCGGTTCGAGGACGAGTTCGCGGAGCGGATCCACCGGCCATTCATGGTCGCCTTGTCGCGGGACCAATTCGATGCGGCGGCGGAGGGGTACGACACGTTCTACGAGATGCCCGAGCAGATCGATGACGAGGAATACGAACGCGAGACCAACGAGGAATTCGATGCGGCGTTCGCGGTCGAGTACGGCGTGACGCCGATCCGCATGGTCGACTTCGTCTCCCGTCTCGGTGATCGCGCCGTCGCGTCGGGCAACGGGCGGGTGACCGTCCGCCGCTCAGAACTGAAGGCCGATCTCGTCGCGATGGACGGCGTGGATGACGCGGCGGCCGACAGGCTGCTGGAATCTTGGACCCTTGTTCCACGCGCGAAATGGAATGACATGAAGCCAGCCGGCGCAAGCGCGAAGGATTGGTTTCCGTGGCGCTTCACCCGACGACTTAGCCTGCTCTCTAGGCCAATCGTCCAGCTGGATGACGACGAGGATCCGACTTGCATCGTGTCGCCCGTGATCGCGGAGCACGGCTCGGAGTACGCGCTGCGGGCCTACAACGCGCGTCTCCCGGAATCCTACTTCCGGACCGAGGAGATGAAGCGCTGGGTCGGCGGCGCCGTCGACCGTCTGGGTCACCAGTTCAATCGCCGCGTCGCGGCGCGGCTCAATGAGCTTGGGCTCGAGACCGAAGCCGACTACCTGATGACCCGGTTGGGTGCAACCAAGGAGAGCGGAGACGTGGACGTGTTGGCCTGGAACGGATCGACCGGTGCCGTCTATGTCATCGAGTGCAAGCGCCTGCTCGCCGACAAGACGGTCGGCGAGATCGCCGAACGCCTGGTCGAATTCGGTCCCGACCATGTTGAGCGCGGCGGCAGAAGGGGGCCGACGAGAAGACACCTCGATCGTTTTAAGTTCCTGAAGGCGAATCTCTCGCAAGTATCGAAAGCCACCGGGATTGCCGAAGGGTCGATCGGACTGAAGTGCTGCCTCGTGACGTCTGCACTCGTTCCGATGCAGTTCCAGCGCGAGGCGGATGCCTATTTCGACATTGTGTCGGATTTCGACGGCATCGCCGGTCATTTCGCGTCGCGTGATTGACGGCTGATGATGGGTGATCTTCGGAGGCGTCGGGCGGGCGGCGGCGATCTCCACGAACTGCAATTGCTCGTGCAACGCGCCTATCGCGGCGATGCGGCTCGGCGCCGCCCCTTCGCGCAAGTTGACTTTTGCAGACGAAGAAGCTGAGCCAGCTTCGATCGTCCGGTTCTTGAGCGTGGCTGCTGTAAGCGGACTGGCAGAATTCGACCTAGTTCGCGTCGTTCTGCAACGCCGGTCGGATAAACGCTGGATGGCCGTTCCCGGCAGGAGCTGCCGTCCGACATATCGTCTGCGAACGGCAGAAATGTCCCAAGAGCTGTCGAATTCTGAGTTGTCGGCGACCGACCAGACTGCAAAATTCGGCGACCTTGTTGCGAGCGGCGGCTCTTGCCGAAACTCGCCATCCATGTCTCGCAAACCAGCCGGTCGGCTCTGCGCCCTAACAGCCGTCGTTCAGGCCCGCCCGGGGCGATCCCAAAAGCTGTCCTTCGTTCAGCCGCACGGCACCCAGCGCGTCGTAACCGACCTGTTCTATCGGCAGAAGGGCGTCGTGTTACGCACGCCGTCGCTGGCCGAACGGGCGACCGATGTACCGCTGCTCGCCAGATTGTTCCTGCGGCGGGCGGCCGAAGGTCGGGCCAACTTCTTGCCGGACGCGCTGAATTGGTTGGCGGGCCGGGGAAGGCCCGGCAACGTCCGCGAACTGCGCGCCGCCGTCGAATGCGCCCCAGCGCTGGCGATCCTGGGCGCGGCGGGCACCATCGTCACGGCCGCCGACCTCGCCTTCGCGGTCGGCGACGCTCCGTTACCGGTAGGGAGCGTCGCCACCATCGCCCCCCAAAGTCTTGAAGAGGAAATCGCCGCTCTGGAACGCCGCCGCATCGTCGAGGCCTTCAGCGGACCGGGCACAACCACACCCATACGACGCGCGAACTGGGTCTGTCGCGCGTCGGCCTGCTCAAGAAGATGGACCGGATGGGGCTGCGCTGATCTCCGTGCTGTAACCGCGCCGGTCAGCCTCGCGTCCTCCGGCCCGCCGACTGACGTGTCGGGCGCGCACAGCGCAGATGCTTAGGAAGAAGATTAATGGTTTCGGGCGACGGCAGATGGCCGGTGACGATGGGCAGGCGGTCCACGACATCCGCCAGGATCTCCAACCGCGTCGCTCCCGCATAGCGAACGGCATTTTCGCCGCCAATCTGCTGCCCGAGGAGGTCGGCCCGCGTCTCTTCGAAGGTCTGCAACGCCTTTAGCTCGGTGCTGACCATGTGTCGGCCGCTATGCACCGCCTGGCCCGGCTTGATGAGCGACAGCAGCGGCTTGATCTTCAGCCAGATGGTGTTGAAGAACACATCGCCCAACGGTCGGCCGCCCTTGCCGGGCACGATTTCCGGAAAGAGATATTCTTCGCCCGCCGCCCGCATCGCGGCAACGTAGTCCAGCAGGCCGAGCCGGCGAAGTTCCGCGCAGATGGGAACCTTTCGAGTGCTCTTGGCCGTTTTGACCCGTCCGGCGCGGGTGTTGCGGATATCGAAATACGGGACGCCATCTTCCTCGCCGATGTCCTCGACGAGCAGCTTGCATGCTTCCTCACGCCGCATACCCGAGTACCAGACAATCGGCATGATCCAATAAGCCGCATCATGCCAAATCCGGCCGTCACTTCCCTTCGTGAACCGGCCGTCCAGCGTTGGGCTGCCGGTCCAGATTCCGAGTGCGAACAGCTCTTGCCCCTGCTGGATGGTGTAGGGACCACGCTCCGTCCGTTCGTCGCGCTCCTCTTCCACGAGAATGTAGTCGGAGAAATCAAGCACCCGCATTTTTGTCTTGCTGGCAAGCCATGTGGACAGCTTTTTCAGGTTGGCGAAGTGCCTGTTGATCGTACCGACATCCAATCCGATCGTGAAATTAATGGCTTCTGCGTGCTTCTCCGCCTCCTCCACCCGGTCGGCAGCCTCGAGGCAGATGTCTTCGATCTTCATCGGCTCGTGCCGCACCGACTTGTGATGCGTGGAAGGCATGCGGTTGAGCTGGTCGTAGAACCGGTTGAGATCCTCCTGCCTTGTTTGCGCCAAGGGCTTGCCGCCATTCGACTTGCCGAACAAGAAGGCCGCCGCCTTAAACTGACGCCGCTGACTGTCGGCCCAAGTCTTCGCCTGTGACTTAGGCTTGTTAGCGGCCGCTTTGGTCACGGTGGCGCGCCCTCGGGCCTTTGGCTTGAGGCTCATATACGCCTCAACTACCTCCAACGGGGTCATGCGCGCGTAGCGCTGCCTTTCCGCTTTCTCGTCCTCCCCATCCTCCTCATCCCATTGCTCGGGATTGGCCGAGACATTCGCCGCCGTCTGCGCGGACATGGGGGCTGGCGTCGGGGCTACGCTTTGTGCGGGCGAAGGAGCCGCCGCGCCGAGGGGTCGCATAATGGTCGCCGCGACGGCCATTCGATTGGCCATGTCCTGCAACGCCGGATCGGCGTACGACGCCGCGGCCGCCGCTCGCGCCTGACACATGATCTGACGGGCGGCCTCACTCCGGTCGCCGGATTCGTCGATACCCACGCGGCGCAATAAGTCTCGCGCTTCCTTCAGCAGATGCTCGGGCAATTCGGGGGTTCGGCCGAGCATCGCATAGAGATGCCCGCGTGCGTCGTCGTCCAAGTCGGCAAAGCGGCTGTCGAAGCCGCCAACATAATCGATTCCCAGAAAATCAGTGAAGCCATTGTCGGCAAAATCGCGGTTCACCGCGCCATAGATGGCCCGCATCTGCGCGAAGCGTTCCGCGACATGGCCTTCGCCGTCCTGCTGGATCGACTGGTGCTGATAGGCCAGCATATTCCGGTAGCGGATCATCTCCTCCTGAAATATGGCACTGGCTTGGTCGGCGGTAAGGCCGTCTCGCTCAATCTTTTCGTACAGGCTCATCCGCACCGTCTCGCTCTGCCCGGTCATCGCGACCGCGCGTCGACGCGCGACCGGCTGGTCCTTCGTCAGAAGGCTGACCATCATCACTACGGTTATAGGTTTTGCGCTCGCTGGCGCCAAACGCAGTCTTCGCCGCCACCAATAGACCGCACTGCGGCGGGTGACGTTCTCGATCGCTGGCATCAGGGACTGGCTCCATCGACTGGCGTCAGTTGACGCCACTGCGATGGTTGAATCCCTGCCAAGTTACCGAAAACCGCAGTTTTCCGTCCCCTTAGCTGGGGCAATCAGTGCTTGGCTGGGGCGGCAGGATTCGAACCTGCGTATGACGGTACCAAAAACCGTTGCCTTACCGCTTGGCGACGCCCCAGTGGAGAGGCGCGCCTTATACCCGGCGCGCCGCTCTTGAAAAGCCTTTATTGCGACAAAATCGTCAGCCCAGGCGGCGCATCCAGCCGTGCGGATCGGGGGCTTGGCCGCGCTGGATCGAGACCAGTTGCTCGCGCAGCCTCGTCGTCAGCTGGCCGGGGCCGCCGCTGCCGATGGTGAAACGGCCTGCAGGCTCGGCGACGCTACCGATCGGGGTGACGACCGCCGCGGTTCCGCAGGCAAAGGCCTCGACCAGGCGACCGCTGGCGGCGTCGGCACGCCACTGGTCGATCGCATAGGGCTCCTCGCGCACGGTCAGGCCTTGCGCACGGGCGATGGTCAGGATCGAATCGCGGGTGATGCCCGGCAGGATCGTGCCGGTCAGCGGTGGGGTCACGAGGCTGCCGTCGTCGAAGACGAAGAAGACGTTCATGCCGCCGAGCTCCTCGACCCAGCGGCGCTCGACCGCGTCGAGGAAGACCACCTGGTCACACCCGTTGGCGATCGCTTCCTTCTGAGCGAGCAGGCTGGCGGCATAATTGCCGCCGCACTTGGCCGCACCCGTGCCGCCGGGAGCCGCACGCGTATAGCCCTGGCTGACCCAGATCGACACGGCGGGCGCGCCGCCCTTGAAATAGGCGCCGACGGACGAGGCGATGACCATGTAGAGATATTCGGACGAGGGCTTCACGCCTAGGAAGACCTCGCTCGCGAACATGAAGGGGCGCAGGTAGAGCGCACCGCCATCCTGCTCCGGGATCCAGTCCCGCTCCGTCTTGACCAGGCGTTCGACCGATTCGAGGAACAGCTCTTCCGGCAGCTCGGGCATGGCCATACGCCGCGCCGAATCCTGGAAACGCCGGGCGTTCGCCTCGGGCCGAAACAGGGCGGTGCCGCCATCGGCCAGCCGATAGGCCTTCATCCCCTCAAATATCTCCTGCGCATAGTGCAGGACCGAGGCCGCCGGATCGACGCTGAGCGGCGCGCGTGCGGTAATTTGCGCATCGTGCCAGCCCTTCTCCTCGCTATAGCGGATCAGCGCCATGTGATCGGTGAAGACCCGTCCGAAGCCCGGATCGACCAGACGCGCCGTCCGCTCGCTCGCCGCGACCGGGGTCGCACAAGGATCGAACCGAAACGTAAGGGATTGTGGCGCTTCCATGGTCAACTCTCTGTTTTGGGTTGCCGTGGCCTAGGCCCTGTGTCTAGACGGGTCAACATGGCTGCCTCGAACCAGTCCGCATCGGCACAATTTCTCCGCGAACCTGAACTGCGCAGGGGGATGGAATTGCTGTATTTCGGCAATAGTCACCTCGTGCGATCGATCGATCGCGGTCTCGCCGCGCAAGGGTTGGGCCGCGCCCATCACCGTGCGCTCTACTTCATGGCCCGCAAGCCCGACATGACGGTCAGCGAGTTGCTATCGCTCCTGGCGATCACCAAACAGTCGCTTGGCCGCGTACTCAACGAGCTGGCGACCCGCGATTTGGTCGAGACCCGGCCGGGCGACCGCGACCGGCGGCAGCGACTGTTGCGCCTGACCCCGGCGGGCGCAAAGATGGAAGCCGAGCTCTTCGACGCGCTGCGCGAAAAGCTGTCCAAGGCCTATGCCCGTGCGGGGCAGCAGGCGGTGACGGGGTTCTGGACCGTGCTGGAAGGGTTCATCCCCGAGCAGGAACGTGCCCGGATCGAGGATTTGCGCATCAATGACGGGTGATTTTCACCGATAGCGAAGGTTTGAGCGGTTCTCGTGCCCTTCTTCCCCGAGCAGAGGAGGAATGGCGCGAATCCCGATCGGTCCCGGGAACGGGGCAATCCGTCTGCGCCTTCGTCAGAGAAGCTGTGGCGGAGCTTGAACAACCCAGGCCGGCGAAGACCGACCTACCGTCGAGCGGCCGCCGCCATTTCGCGATTTCGCCGCTCCGATGCGGTCAGGGTCTCGGCCATCAGCTTCGACAGCGCGTCGCCCGCGTCCAAGATGTTCAGGCCCTCGCGAGTCGATCCGCCAGGGCTTGCCACCCGATCCGCCAGCACGGCGGGTGGGGCATCGGCGATCATCGCCATGGCCCCTGCCCCGTCGACGGTCGCCAACGCCAGCCGCTGCGCCAGTTCCGGTGACAGTCCCAGGCCAACCCCGGCCTGCGCCAGAGCATCGATGAAGCGGAACACGAAGGCCGGGCCACAGCCCGCCAGCGCGGTGACGGCATCGAACCGCGTCTCATCCTCGATCCAAGGCGCGATCCCCAACGGTGTCGCCAATGCCTCCGCCGCCGCCCGGACGGACGGATCGGTGGAGCGGGTATAGAGCGCCGTCACGCCCTGTCCAATCGCGACCGGCAGGTTCGGCATCATCCGCACGATCGCCTGCGCCGCGATCCGCGATGCCAGCGCCTGCTCTTCGACGCCCGCCAGGATCGATAGCAGCAGGGCGGGACGAAGATGGGCAAGTGTGGGCGCAATATCGTCAAGCTGCTGAGGCTTGAACCCCAGCATCAAGGTCGTCGCCGTCTCATCAACAGGCAGAGCGGTCAGCGAGCGAACACCTTCCGGCGCGCCGCGTCCGCTGCGTGTGATGACGGTAACTTGGCGGGGGTCCAATCCGGCATCGAGCCAGCGTCGCAGCATAGCTCCAGCCATGTTGCCGCATCCCATCAGCCAGATCGGCCCGGCCGGGAAGCTCACGCGACGCTCCTCAAGCTTCGCCCTGCGTCTCGATCAACGCGGCGGCCAGCGCCTCACGCGGGGTCTTGCCGCCCCACAGGACGAACTGGAACACGGGGTAGAAGCGCTCGCACTCCTCGATCGCCGATTCGACCAGCAATTCGGTTGCCGAGAGCGAAATCGTGCCGTCTTCGCCGCCATCAACCATCGCGGCGTGGCGGTAGAGCAGGATGCCGCTGTTCGACCAAAGTTCGAAATGGCCGATCCAGAGCTGCTCGTTGACCAGGGCCAGCGCTTCATAGATGCTGGCACGGCGATCCTCGGTAACCTTTATATCAGGAAAAGCCAGGAATTGCAGGACGCTATCGTCGTCACGCCACAACGCGCGCAGCTCATAGCTTGCCCAGCTGCCCTTTACCGTCGCGACGATTTCCTCATCATGACGTTCATGCTCCCACCCATGGGCAGCGAAATACGCTTCCAGCATATCGATGGGGGCCGAGTCATCGGCTTCATGATCGGTCGATTCAAGCATCACAGGCCCCTGCGAACAAACCCAGACCGCCGCAGGTTGCACCGCGTATGGCCAAGCTGCAAGCAGCGCGACGCCGAAATCTGTGGATAGCTGTCCGGCGACGCACGCCGGACCAGCGATCGGAATGGATTAGCCGGGTCAGGATTCAACCCCGCTCGTCGTCGCCACGGTGTGCCGCGCTTCCAGCGCATCCAGACGGGCCTTCAGCGCGTCGGCCTCGTCACGCGCGGCGACGGCCATTGCCTTGACGACTTCGAATTCCTCGCGGCTGACGAAATCCAGACCGCCGATCCACTCCCGCGCACGCGACCGGGCGCTGGCTTCGGCTTCACGCCCCATGCCCGCCACGGTGCCGGCCAGGCCGTTCATCACCTTGGCGAAATCGTCGAACAGCTTGTTGTCGGCCTGCATGATTAAATTCCCAAAAATCGTTTCACAGCATTTGGGAGGTCTGGGCGCTCGGCACAAGCCTTTCCGCGTCGGGATTAAGCTGGCCGATCCGCCAGTTGAGCACCCCGGCGAACGACAGCCAGACAAGATACGGCACCATCAGCCATGCCGCCCCGCGCCGGATACGCGAAAATGCGACGGTGGTGGCGATGGACAGGAGCAGGATGGCGATCAGCACGAAAAGCGCCAGCCCGACCCTGTGCGCCCCAAAGAACAAGGGCGTCCAGGCCAGGTTCAGCGCGAACTGCGCGACGAACAGGCCGATGGCGACACCCCGCCCCGTGGCGCCGCGCGCATGGGCGATTATCGCCAGGGCCAGGCCGATCAAGACATAGAGCGCGGTCCAGGCGACGGGAAACACCCAGCCGGGCGGCGTCAGTTCAGGCTTGGTCAGCGCCATATACCAGCCATTCTCGCTGCCCGCCGGCACGGAGCGCCCGGATGCGAAACCCAGCAACAGGATGAGGGGCACGATGACGATCGCCCAGCGCAGGAAAGACATCCGCAACTGACCCTTGGACGCAATCGTACCCAATTGACCCTCTTTCGCCATGATGCTGCCGGGTGTGCCGTACCGGCACCGGACAGTAAACGGGTAAGGTGAACGTTAAATGCGCCGTGCCGTTCAATTTCGGGATGCGGCGACCAAAAACTCGATATTTCCCTCCGGCCCGGTAATCGGGCTTTGGGTGACGCCCGCAACCGCCCACCCCGCTTCGGTCAGCCAGGCTACGACCTGGTCGCAGACGCGGGCATGCACGGCCGGGTCGCGGACCACCCCGCCCTTGCCGACCTCCTCGCGCCCCGCCTCGAACTGCGGCTTGATGAGCGCGAGCAGCCGCGCTTCGGGACCGGCAAAGCTCAGGGGGCGTTCCAGCACCTTGGCAAGGCCGATGAAACTGGCGTCGCAGACGACCATGTCGATCGGCTCGGGGATATGGGCTTCGGTCAGGATGCGGGCGCTGGTCTGCTCATGAACGATCACGCGCGGGTCCTGCCGGAGCGACCAGGCAAGCTGGTTGGTGCCGCTATCAACCGCATAGACGCGCGCGGCACCCTTTTGCAGCAAGACGTCGGTGAAGCCGCCCGTCGAACTGCCGACGTCGATCGCGACCGCGCCGGTCACGTCCCAGCCGAAATGTTCGAGCCCATGGGCCAGCTTGATCCCGCCCCGCGACACCCAGGGATGATCGCGCCCCCGCACGTCGAGCGTAGCGTCTTGCGCGATTTGCTGTCCCGGCTTGGCGATCTTTGTATCGCCCGAAAACACCAGCCCCGCCATCACCAGCGCCTGTGCGCGGGATCGGGATTCCACGAGTCCGCGATCCACGAGCATCTGATCGACACGCTGTTTGGCCATGGCCCGCCCTACCCCCCGCATCGGTCTGTCGCAAGCCGCGATCCACTGGGCGTAAAGACTATTGCCTATCTATTTGGTAGGAATAAATTCGATAGTCGGAATCGGGAGTCGTCGGCATTTCGCAGCCTCGTTCGTCCGAGCCGGAGCCAAGGAGAAGCCATATGGGTTCGATCGCATCCTATGAGGCCCGCAAACCGACGGTCCTCACCGTACCTGGCCTGGGCGGCTCGGGCCGCTCGCACTGGCAGAGTTTGTGGGAAGAGGCGCGACCCGACACGATCCGGGTTGAACTCGGCATGTGGTCGACCCCGCATCGCAATGCCTGGGTCACGCGGCTCGATCAGGCGATCCGCGCGGCGCAGGCGCCGGTCATCCTGGCGGCGCACTCGCTGGGCTGTCTGGCGGTGGCGTGGTGGGCAGAACTGTCGCCGCAACCCTATGGCTGGCCGGTGGCCGGCGCCCTGCTGGTTGCCCCCGCCGATGTCGACCGGCCGGACGCGCCGGATAGCCTGAAGGGCTTTGCGCCCTCACCGCGCACGCCGCTGCCCTTCCCCTCGATCCTGGTCGCCAGCCAGGACGATCCGTGGATCTCGATCGAACGCGCACACAGCCTGGCGGTCGATTGGGGCAGCCATTTCGTCGATGCCGGGCATCAGGGGCATATCAATGCCGCCAGCGGTCTCGGCTGGTGGCAGGAGGGTCAGGAACTGCTCGGCCGGGTGATCGCGGCCAGCGGGATGGACCGGCCGACGCCGTCCGGCCCGTTACCGCCCAGCGAGGCGCGCGCCGTGCTGGCGGTGAACGCGACCGATGCGGCGCAGGCGCACTATCTGGGGCGGTGAGCCTCCCTCAGTCCGTTCAGCCTGAGCGAAGTCGAGGGCCAAGGGAAACCCTCACCACTCGGCGTTCCCCGGCGAAGGCCGGGGCCCAGTTTCGGTGAGGCCGAGGGGAAATAGAAGCGGCGAGTGGGAGGCAAAGTCGATCGGTGGCTATAGCCTCCCACGCCAATTTGCCGCGCCATCGCCATAGCGTGGAAACTGGGCCCCGGCCTTCGCCGGGGGAACAGCTGGTCTTAAGGGTTTCCCCTCGCCCTCGAATTCGCTCAGGCTGAACGGAGGTCGGAACTGCCGTCGTTTTCGCGCTCTTCCCGCTCCGCCTCGGCCTTGGCCGCTGCCGTGGCGGCCTTCATCCGCCGCCACATACGGACATTCACGCCGACCATCATGACCACCGCCAGCGTCGTAAAGACGATGACGGCGGTCCAGCCGCGGATCACGCCCGCACGCCTTCGGTTACGTGGCTGATATTGTGGCGCAGCGCCTTCAGCACCGTATCGACGATCGCATCGGCGTCCAGTCCGGCCTGGGCATATTGGACCTCCGGCTTATCCTGGTCCTGGAAGATGTCGGGCAGACGCATGGTGCGCAGCTTCAACCCGCCGTCGATCAGCCCTTCGTCCGACGCCATGGTCAGGACATGGGCGCCGAAGCCGCCGATCGCATTCTCCTCGATCGTCACCGCCACCTCATGCGTGGTCAGCATGCGGCGGATCAGCGCCTCGTCGAGCGGCTTGGCGAAGCGCAGATCGGCGACCGAGGTCGACAGCCCCTTCGCCTCCAACGTGTCGGCGGCGCGCAGAGCTTCGGCCAGGCGGGTACCCAGCGACAGGATCGCGACCTTCTTGCCCTCGCGCACCACCCGACCCTTGCCGATCTCCAGCAGTTGCGGCGTCTCGGGCAGCGCCACGCCCACACCGTTGCCGCGCGGATAGCGGACGGCGATCGGCCCCAAGTCATGGTGAACACAGGTATGGACCATATGGACCAGTTCCGCCTCGTCGGCGGCGGCCATCACCACCATGTTGGGCAGGCTGGCCAGATAGGTGACGTCGAACGAGCCCGCATGGGTCGCGCCGTCCGCCCCGACCAGCCCGGCGCGGTCGATCGCGAAGCGGACCGGCAGGTTCTGGATCGCGACGTCATGGACCACCTGGTCATAGGCGCGCTGGAGGAAGGTCGAATAGATGGCGCAGAAAGGCCGCATCCCCTGCGCCGCCAATCCGGCCGCGAAGGTCACGGCATGCTGTTCGGCGATGCCGACGTCGAAGAAGCGATCGGGATAGGTAACGGCGAACTTGTCCAGCCCGGTGCCCGACGGCATGGCTGCGGTGATCGCGCAGATGGTCGGGTCGGTAGCCGCCTCGCGGGCCAGCGCCTCGCCGAAGACATTCTGATAGGCGGGAGGTCCCGGCGGCGCCTTGGCTTGCGCGCCGGTGATGACGTCGAACTTCTGGACGCCATGATATTTGTCCGCCGCCGCCTCGGCCGGGGCATAGCCCTTGCCCTTCTTGGTGACGACATGGATCAGGATCGGGCCTTCCTCGGCGTCGCGGACATTCTCCAGAACCGGGATCAGATGGTCCAGATTATGACCGTCGATCGGGCCGACATAATAAAAGCCCAGTTCCTCGAACAGCGTGCCGCCCATGGTCATGCCGCGCGCGAACTCGTCGGTCTTTTGCGCCGCCTTCTGGATGGGGCGCGGGAAGCGCTTGGCGAGCTTCCTGAGCACGTCGCGCACGCCCAGGAACTCGCGGCTCGATACCATGCGCGACAGATACGCCGACAGGCCGCCCACCGGCGGGGCGATCGACATGTCGTTGTCGTTCAGGATGACGATCAGGCGATTGCCCGCCTGCTCGGCATTGTTCATCGCCTCATAGGCCATGCCCGCCGACATCGCGCCGTCGCCGATCACCGCGATGCCCTTGCCCGGCGTGCCGGCCAGCTTGTTGGCGATCGCGAAGCCCAGCGCCGCCGAGATGGAGGTCGAACTGTGCGCCGCGCCGAAGGGGTCGTACTCGCTCTCGGTCCGCTTGGTGAAGCCCGACAGGCCACCACCCTGGCGAATGGTGCGGATGCGGTCGCGTCGCCCGGTCAGGATCTTGTGCGGATAGCATTGGTGCCCGACGTCCCAGATCAACCGGTCGTCAGGCGTATTGAAGACATAATGGATCGCGACGGTCAGTTCGACCACGCCCAACCCCGAGCCGAGATGGCCGCCGGTGGTGCCGACCGCCGAGATCGTCTCGGTCCGCAATTCGTCGGCGAGTTGCCGCAATTGCTCGGGAGCCAGCCGACGCAGATCGTCGGGGGTGCGAACCGTGTCGAGCAGCGGGGTCTGAGGATTGTCTGCCATCCCACCGGCTTATCCCAGCTAATCACTGGTGTCGATTGCAACTGTTCACCCGGACGTCATTGACGTGCGGCAATTTTTCATCGGAAAATGTGTCATGTTGCTTTGGTCGGCCAGGAATGACCGCGCCACGACGGGCGGGCCGTTGGGCGACTGCCGATCGAATCGGCCTATGCGGGCCGCCGAGGCAAGGCGGGAATGTCTCGCTCGCCGCCTGGAGCAGCCGATCTAGACCGCGTCCGGGATCACGGCGTCCGCCAAGGGCGCATCCAGCCGGAACACCAATCCGTCGGGGCAATAGAGCGTCTCCGCCATGCCACCGAAGGACAAGCGCAGCGAGCGTTCGATCAGGGTCGAACCGAACCCCTTTCGCTGCGGCGGCGCGACGCGCGGGCCGCCCCGTTCCCGCCAGATCAGCGCCAGCCGGGCCGCCTTGCCCTTGCCCGCCAGGGTCCAGGACAGCGTAACGGTCCCCTGATCGTTCGAGAGCGCACCATATTTTGCCGCGTTGGTCGCAAGTTCGTGCAGCGCCAATGCCAGGGCTACCGTCACCTCAGGGCCAAGCGTGACCGAAGGCCCCTCGACATGGATACGCTCGCCCAGCACACCATGCGGCGACAAAGCGCTTTCAGCGAGATAGCGCAAATCGGCCGACCGCCAGGAGCGGTTGGTGAGCACATCGGTCGCATTGCCCAGCGCGGATAGTCGCGCAGCCAGCACCTGCGACGCGGTGGCGATGTCGGTCGTGTTGCGCAACGTCTGCTGCGCGACCGCCTGCACTACCGCCAGCACATTCTTTAGCCGATGCGCCAGTTCGCCGTTGAGGAGCCGCATCGCCTCTTCCGCCGCCTTGCGCTGGCGATCGTCGCGGGTGACGATGCCATAACCGATCAACTGCCCCTCGCTGTCGGTGATCGGAAAGGCCGAATAGAGGACCGGGATCAATTCACCCGTCACGAAGTGGCGGAAATTGAGTTCGCCCATCCACTGCCCCTCTCGCGTGACGGTGGGCAGCACCTCCTCGAGCACGGTGGCGACCTGATCGGGCGGGAAGAAGTCGCCGATGGTGAGCCCATCGACATTCGCATCCTCCAACCCGACCAACTGCCGCGCCGCGTCGTTCAGATAGAAGACGGCACCATCGGTCCGCGCCATGCTGACGAAATCATTGCTGTTTTCAACCAGCCGGACGAAATGGTCACGCTCCTCCTCGCTGTCGCGCAGCGCGGTGATGTCGCGCGATACCGATAGGATGCGGTCGGGCGCGCCGTCCGGCCCCGAGATCGGACTGACCGCCACATGCCACCATTTGGGCGTACCCAGATAGGTATCCGCCTTGCCGATGAAGCTGGTTGCCTCCCCCCGCCGCGCCGCCTCGACGGCGGCATGGGCGGCAGCATGACCCTCCCCCTGCCAGAATTGCGGCCAGGGGCATCCGGCGACGGCATTGAAGTCGCTGATCTCCATCACCCGCATGCCGCCTTCGCTCATGAAGGTCAGCCGCGCGTCGAGATCGATCACCTTGATGCAGTCGGTCGAACTCGAAAGCACGCTGAGGAGAAACGCCTCGCGCTCGGCCAATGTGCGGTTCACCCGCTCCAGTTCCTCGCGCGATCGGCGCAACTCCTGCTCGACCGCGCTTTGCCGGCTGACATCGACATTGTTGCCGATCCAGCGGCACACCCGACCGCCCGCGTCGCGCAAGGGAACGACGCGGGTCAGGAACGGGCGATAGACCCCGTCCGCGCCGCGCAAGGAACAGACCGTTTCGAACGGTTCACCCGTCGCCCGGGCACTCGCCCATCGTTCCGTCACCTGGGGCAGGGCGGCCGGTTCGCAGAAGGATTGCCAACCGTCATGGTCCGTGTCGTCGGGCGTGGATCCGCAATAGTCATGCCAGCGGCGGTTACACCACAGAACCTGGCCGTCCACGTCGGCGACCCAGCTCAGGGTCGGCAGATTGTCGATCAGTTCGCGATAGCAAATACCCGTGTCGGACGAAGACGCCTCCGCCTCTCCCGCCGCGCGGGCAATGCCGTGCCGCCAGTAAAGATCACCGAAGGTCAGGGTCGAAACTTCGTCGACACCATCGGCTTCATATTCCCCCAACGCGGCATCGCGCTTCATTCATCAGTCCCCCGTACGCAACGTCAGGACGTCACTCCCCCCCAGTCTAGGAGAGGAGTTGCACGAGTTCCAGATCGAAATAGGTCGTCAGCGGGCCTCACCCCGCGCGGATCGTCCTTATATTGGGCAAATGTCAGGCGGCCATGACCCATGGTGTCGCAGACGCCGACAGCGCGCCTTTATTGGCTCACGCCTTGCGACGCGATCACCTGAACACGCAGCCGTGGGAAGACTTCCTGCAACGACTTGGTGTCGGGCAGGATATATACATAGCCGCCCTTCCGTCGAAATGTCGGACGTAACTGCTTGGAATAAAAGGCTTGTGGCACGTTGATACAGCCAAAGGTGATCCGATTGTCGTCGGGCGTCGGCGACAGCATCCGTTCGCGGCGCCTTTCCTTGCTGCTGGCATCCTTGGGGATCGGATGAAGCGCCACTGACGTGGCGTAATCGACCCACAAAACCCGCTCCCCCGCCACCGGCAGCCCGAACTTGGCGAAATAGCGCCCAGCCGGCGTGGTCTTCTCGGCGGGGCCCAGCGAGGCCAGCGTCTTGGTGCCCACACCGGGACTGGCCTCGTCGCCCGGGGCGATCCCGATCAGGACCGGCACGGCGGCCATTGGCTTGCCGTCAGGCGCAAACAAGAACAATGCGGCATTGGTCTTGTCGACGACCGCCCAAGGCAGACCGCGATTGTCGCCCGATCCGTTCACCCAGGCGATGACTTGCTCGACACCCGGCGATGGCGCGATCGCGGGTGCGGCTTCCGCTTTGGGCTGGACGACCTTGCGCGGCTGGACCTTACGCGCGGGCCTGGCGGCGGTGGCTCGGACCGCCTTGGGACGCGCATCCGTCACGGCCGGAGCGGTCAGGGCGAGACCGAGCAGCGGCGCCAGCACATGAATGATCGGCAATGGCAACTCGACAAAAAGGGCCGGTCCTCTCCGATGGGAAGACCGGCGCAGGAAAGGGGACTGTAGCTTATCGGGTCGAAACCGATCCGATCAATGGCGCGGGCGACGCGCGGGCTTCTGCTCCTGGATGGTCAGCCGCTGTTCGACGCCATCGACGCGAGCGCCGAGTTGGTCGAGCCGCTGGCCGTTATTCTGGGCCTGACCCGAAGCCGCCTGTGCCTCGGCAAGCGCCGCCTTGGCGGTGCCATCGGTTTGCTGGAGCCGCGATTCCAGCGAGTCCACGCGCTGGCTGACCGGGGCGATCTGTTCCCGAACGAAGGATTTGGTGGCGCAACCGCTAAGGCCGACGGCGCCGGCGAGCGTCACCACCGCGAGCAGGGATTTGGATGCAAAAGCAGACATAGCAGTTCTCTCAGTCGTTAACCAACCGCAACAACGAAGCTGAGCATGAAAAGTTCGACAATCCCGATTCTGTTCGACCGTGCCGGTTTTTCGACCAAGCGATTACTGACTATTGATCGCGATCAACTTTAAAACATCTTACTTTGTTAAGTTCCGGTTCAGAACATATCACCGTCGACCTGAATGCTTGGCGAACGGATCGCGCGGGATGCCGTCGCGGCCCGTATCGTCACGCGCCGGCTTGGTCGGCGCGGCCCTGCGCGCGGCGACGCAATCGCGCAAGGCCGCAACCGCCGCCCCGCTGCCGTCCAGCGCCAGCCGCTCGACCGGCACATCGCCCCGCGCGATGTCGAGCCGAAGCGACTTGGCGAGATAGGTCGGAAAGGCCTTTTCGAAACTGGTGACGAAGCCCCGCTTCCCGTCCGAGGTGAGCCCGACCGCGAAATGCTTGGGGTAGCCGCCATTGGTCAGCCGGAAATCGAGGGCCAGCCGCTCCTTCGGCTTGATCGACCAGTTGGCGTTCAGCACGGTCAGATGGTTCGACCCGTCCCGGTCAAGCCCGAGGAGCAGCGTGGTGTCGCCGGGGCGCGGATAGACGCGCGTCAGGAAACACCCCTCCCCGTCCTCGCTCGGCGCCAGCGTCCAGTCGCCCAGGTCGCGCGGCGGGCCATCGGCGGCACTCGCCGCTCCGCCGCCGACGACCAGCATGGCGAACAGCATCAATGACGCGAGACGATGGGTGGGCATGGTCATGATCTTGGGTCCTCCGCCGCGATCCTATAAGCGACGCGTGCCTTTGGCCAAGCCTAGGCCATCCGTTCGCGCACGACCCGCTCCAGCACGTCGAGCGGCATCGCCCCCAGCGTCAGCACCTCGTGGAACCGCTTGGGGTCCCACGCCGCCCCCGCCCTGGACCGGGCCTCGTCCCGCAGACGGGTCCAGACGGTGTGCCCGATCTTGTAGCTGCAGGCCTGGCCCGGCCAGACGGTATAGCGGTCGATCTCCCCCTGGCTGCGCCCGCGTGCGATGCCGGTGGTCGCAATCAGATAGTCGGTCGCCTTCTCCCGGCTCCACCGCTTGGCATGCATGCCCGAGTCCACGACCAGCCGGGTCGCGCGGAAGAGCAGCGATTGCAGATAACCGATCTGCTCGAGCGGATTGCCCTCATACATGCCCATTTCATCCGCCAGCTGCTCCGAATAGAGCGCCCAGCCTTCCGAATAGCCGGAATAGAAGCCGCGGCGGCGGATCAGCGGAATATCCTGGCTCTCCAGCGCCGACATGACCTGAAGGTGATGGCCCGGCACCGCCTCATGATAGGTCAGCGTCGCCAGCCCGAATTTGGGGCGGTCGAACGTGTCGCGCAGGTTGATGAAATTGATGGCGGGCCGCGACCCGTCGAGCGAGGCGGATTGGTAATAGCCGCCCGGCGCGCCCGCCTGGATCGCTTCGGGCACACGCCGGATTTCGACCGGCGCCTTGGGCAGCGTCGCGAATTGCTCGGGCAAGCGCCGGGTCATTGCCGCGACCTGCGCGCGGAGTTGTTCGAGCAACGCCTCGCGACCCGGATCGGTATTGGGATAAAGCTGGTCGGGGCGCTTATTGAGCGCGACCAGACGATCGCCGACGCTCCCTTGGGACATGCCCTGCGACTTCAGGATGGTATCGATCCGCGCGCCGATCTCCGCCACCTGCGCCAGTCCGAGCCGATGGATCTCATCGCCGGCCATGTCGGTCGTCGTCGCCGCACTCGCGGCGGCGGTATAATAGGCGGCGCCGTCGGGCAGCCGCCAGACGCCCGCATCATGCACCGCCCGCCCACGCAATTCGGTGACCAGCGCGCGCTGGCGATCGAGCGCCGGAAAGACCCGCTCGCGCATCAGCCGGGCGACGGTGGCGGCGCGCTCGGGCGACAGCTGGGCGGCCTTCAACTTGGCGGCCAAATCGACCGCTGGACCGGTTTCCTCGGGCGCCTTGTCGCGCACCGCCGCCAACTGCTTCAGCGTGGTGTCGAGGATATAGTTGGGCGCGAAGACAGACTTGCCCGCATCCTCGCGCTGGCGCTCCGTCTCGGCATCGACCGCATGCGCGAACGCTTCCACCCGCGTGACATAGGCGTCCGCATCGGCGGCGTCGGTCACCTGGTGCTGGCTCGACAGGAAATCGGGCACGTCGCGATAGGCGCCCGACAATTGACTGAGGACATAAGGGGCATAGCGCCCCGCGCTGGAACCATAGGCGAAGCGCTCGCCGGCGATCACCCGGTCGAGCCCATAGGCGACGATGTCATGATCCAGCCGCGCCGCCTGGCCCAGCGAGGCACGGGGAATGGTGCGCAACGCTGCCCTCTCCTGCCTGGCCCGTGCGAACTGCCGCGCCTCACCGGCGCGCGAGGCATCGCCCAGCCTGCTCTTCAAGGAGGCCCGCGGCCCGGTATCGAGGCCCAGCGAGGTCGCCTGCTCCGGATTATCCTCCAGACGCGCATAGAAGAAGCGGTCCAGCATCGCCCGCAAGTCCGCATCGCGCGCCCCCTCCGCCGCGCGCGCCGCACCCGGCAGGACAGTGGCGACGGTCACGAGGCTGGCGGAGGCGAGGAACTGGCGACGCTGCATGGATACTCCCGTGTCGGTGAAATGAGGCACGGACGCTAAGATGTTGTAGCAGCTATGCAAAGCGAATTGTCGGCGGGCGTCCCGCCACCGTACCGAGGGGCAATCTGCATCGAATCTGCACCGGATGCGAACGGAATGACCGTCGCCTGGACCGTCCCGCCTCGACCGGCCGCGTGCATATCGCCCCCATCACGGAGAGATCGGCATGACCATGCATACGTCCAGACATCATAGCTTCCTCGTCAAGCTGACCGGCGCGGCGGCGCTGGTCGGGCTGGCGCACCTGCTCTTCTATGGCGAGGAGCCCGGCTGGACGCTGGGCGGCTTCGCGCTGGCGTGGAGCGCGGTCCTGACGCTGACCCGTGCCGATGTCCGCGCGAGCCGCCCGGCGCGGGTCGCGCTCGCCATGGCGACGCTGTTCGGGCTGATGCTGGTCGACGATCCTGGCCCCCTCAAATCGCTATTGTTCCTGTTCGCGATCGGATCGGCCACGCTGTTGCCGCTGCGGGGGTTCGACGATGCGATCCAATGGGCGGGGCGGCTGTTTGTCCACGGCGCGCTGAGCCTGATCGCACCGCTGCGCGACATCGGTCGGCTGATGCGGGTCGAAGGGCGACGGGGTAGCCGGCGGGTGGTCATGGCGGTCGCGGCGGTGCTGGTCGTTCCGATGATCGGCAGTGCGGTGTTCCTGACCCTGTTCGCCCAGGCCAATCCGCTGATCGCCAACGCCTTCGCCGCGATCCGCTTTCCCGACCTGTCGACCCTGTTGCTGCGGCTGCTCTTCTCCCTGCCCTTCCTGATCCTCATCTGGTCCAGCCTGCGGCCGCGACGCACCTTGCTGCGCGCCGGGATCATGCGGCGGGACGAAGATGCGCCCATGCCGCATCTGGCGCGCGGCACGCTGATCCTGTCGCTCGCCGCGTTCAACGTCATCTTCGCGATCCAGAATGCGCTCGACATCGCGTTTCTGTGGAGCGGTGCACCGCTGCCCAAGGGCGTGACGCTGGCCGATTATGCGCATCGGGGGGCCTATCCGCTGATCGTCACCGCCCTGCTGGCCGGGGGATTCGTGCTGCTCGCCTCGCGACCGGATGGCGCCGTGCGGGAAAGCCGGTCGCTGCGGCGGCTGATCATCCTGTGGGTGGCGCAGAACATCCTGCTGGTGGCGTCGAGCATGTTGCGCACGGTCGACTATATCGCCGCCTATTCGATGACGGGGTGGCGGATCGCGGCGCTCGCCTGGATGGGGCTGGTCGCGGTCGGGCTGGTCCTGATCGTCTGGCGAATGCAACGCGGGCGTTCGGCACGCTGGCTGATCAACGCCAATGCCTTGGCGGCGGGCGCCGTCCTGACCGCCGGATGCGCCAGCGACCTAGGAAGTATCGCGGCGCAGTGGAACGTCGCCCATGCCCGAAGCGCCGCCGACATCGACCTCTGCTATCTGGAGGATCTGGGGCCCTCCGCCCTGCTGCCACTGATCGCGCTCGAACGCCGGGCGGGCCCGGTCCTGCGCGCGCGGACCGCCAATATCATCGGCGATACCATGCAGCGGACGGAGCGGCGACAGTCCGACTGGCATAGCTGGACCTGGCGCGACGCCCGCCGCCTGTCGGCCGCCCATGCGCTGGTCGGGACGCGCCGTCCCGCCCGGACGCCAACCGTCTGCGGCGAGCCGCTAAACACCGAGCCCGACGAGACCCCGTTGACGAAGGCCGCCCGGTCATGATCCTGTGCCCCATGCCGCGTACGATCCTGGTCGCCGACGACGACCCCAATATCCGCCAATTGCTCGTCTTCGCGCTCGGCAAGGCGGGGTTGGACGCGATCGAGGCGGCGGATGGCGAAGCCGCGCTGGCCGAAGTGGCTGCGCGTCGACCCGATCTGGTCGTGCTGGACATCAACATGCCGCGCATGGACGGGCTGGAGGTGTGCCGGCGGCTGCGCGCGGAAGGGGAAACGCCGATCCTGTTCCTCTCGTCGCGCGATGACGAGATCGACCGCGTGCTGGGGATCGAACTCGGCGCGGACGATTATGTGGTCAAGCCCTTCTCCCCGCGCGAGGTGGTCGCGCGGGTCATGGCGATCCTGCGCCGCACCCATGCCCATCCGCCCAGCGTCGATCATGCCGGGTCGGTGATCCGGCATGGCTGCCTGACCCTGGACATCGAAGCGTGGCAGGCGCGCTGGGCGGGGGCGGACGTGCCCCTGACCGTCACCGAATTTTCGATCCTTCGGACGCTGGCGGTGATGCCGGGCAAGGTCTTCGGGCGCGACGCGATCATCGATCGGCTGCACGGACCGGGCTTCGCCGTGACCGACCGGACCGTCGACAGCCATATCCGCAACCTGCGCGCCAAGTTCGCCGAGCGGGGCGGAAGCGACCTGATCGAAACGCGGGCGGGCATCGGCTATCGGCTGGGGGCCTGTACCGGCGCGAGCGCGTGATCGGCGGGCTGAAAGCCTGGGGTAAGCGGCATTGGCCCAGGCTGGCGCTGCGGACCTATTTGTTCGCCAGCTTTTTCCTCGTCGCCGCGCTGCCCGGCGTCGGGGCGGTGGCACTCCGCGTCTATGAGAATACCCTGGTCCGCCAGACCGAGGCGGAACTGGTCGCGCAAGGGGCCGCACTCGCCGCCAGTGCTGGGGCGCTCTGGCCCATAGGCATGCCGGGGCGCAGCATCCGTCCGGCCTATCCGGTACGCTCGGCATATAACACCTCGGTCGATCTCAGCGCGACGCCGATCCTGCCCGAGCGGCCTGCCCCGCGCCCCGCCGGCACCCCCTCCCCGGACGCCCGCTCGGCGGTCGCCCTGCTCGCGCCGGTGCTGGCGGAGACGCGCGCCGCCACGCTCGCCTCGATTGTCCTGCTCGACCGCGAGGGACGGATCGTCACCGGCACGCCTCGGGTCGGCAGCTATCGCGACCTGCCCGAGGTCGCCGCCGCGCTGAAGGGAATTCCGCGCACCGTCCTGCGCCGCGACGGGCGCTACAAGGCGATATACCGCTTCGACTGGCTATCCCGCGCAGCGGCGACCCGCGTCCATTATGCCCGGCCGATCCGGGTCGGTGGCCGGGTCGTCGGGGTGCTGCTCCTGTCGCGGTCGGCCCGGTCGCTATTCGTCGGGCTGTATCAGGATTGGGGCAAGATCGTCATCGGGGTGCTGGCGATCCTCGGCACGCTGATCCTGTTGTCGGGCGTGCTGTCCCGCGCGATCGCCCGTCCAATCGAGGAGTTGCAGGACGCCAGTCGCGACGTGGCGGCCGGGCGCGGCACGGTGCCCGCCATTCCCGCCACCGCCGCGATCGAAATTCAGGACCTCTATCGCGACTTCGCCGCCATGGCGCAGGCGATCGAGGCGCGGTCCCATTATCTTCGCAACTTCGCCTATGCGGTCAGCCACGAGTTCAAGACCCCGCTGAGCGGCATTCGCGGCGCGATCGAGTTGCTCCAGGATCATGGCGGAGAGATGTCGGCGGCGGAGCGCGCACGTTTCCTGGCCAATGCGGATGGCGATGCGCAGCGGTTGACGCTGCTCGTCTCGCGCCTGCTCGATCTGGCGCGGGCGGATATGGGCGGTGCGGATGCGAACGCAGCGAGCGACGTGGTGGCGATCGTGCGAACCCTGGCCGATGCCTATCGGCGCGCGAGCCTGTCGATCGCGGTAACGAGTCCCGCCCCCACCATCCCCGTAGCCATTGCCGAACGGACGGTGGAAGCGGTGCTGACCACGCTGATCGAGAACAGCATTCAGGCGGGGGCGACTGCCGTGACCATCCAGATCGAGCGCGACGAGGTGGTCCGCATCTCCGTGACCGATGACGGTGTGGGCATTCCGCCGGGCGACCGGGATCGCATCTTCGAACCCTTCTTCACCTCCCGCCGGGCAAGCGGCGGCACCGGCCTGGGTCTGCCCATCGCGCGGGCATTGCTGGTCGGGGCGGGCGGCACGCTGGAGCTGGTCGAGACCATGCCGGGCACGACCATGCGGCTCATCCTGCCCATCGCAGCCACTTCGGCGGAGGCTTAACGATAGCGCCCCATGGTGACCTTCAGCACGACAGGCCGATCGACGATGTTGATGCCATAATCGGTCTGGTCGCCATTCCACACCCGGTCCATGACCCATCGGCCATCGGCAAAATGCCCCTCCTCGACCCGGACCATCATCGCCCTCGGGTCGGGCTGTGCGGGGTCCAGGCGAATGCGGACATGATCGCCGGTCACCAGGAATTCGTCACGCGACAGGTGGATCACGGCAACGCCGCCGACCGGTTCCGCCTTCCAAGGCGCGGGCTCGGACTTGAGCCAGGTCCAGCTCTTTTCCCCGAATTGCCACTGGCCGAATTCGGCGCGGACGCGCCAGTCGCCCATCACCGTCTCCCGGTCGCTGCCGTCGTCCGGTCTGGCCGCCCCCCAGGTCGGGTGTTCGAACGCCGCCTGCGCCCAGTCGCGCATCACCCCGGCCAACGCGCCATAGGGCCCCGCAAAGGCGTCGAGCGTCGCCGCGTCGAGCGCACGCGCGCCCAGCGGATAGTTGAAGAAGCCCGTGTCATCCATGCCGAACGGCGCAAAGCCGATCGCCCCGCGCCCCAGCGCTTCGTAGAAATAGCGGGCGAACTCGCGGGCGTTGCCGATTTCGGGCACCAGCAACGGATTGTCCGCCCGTGCATAGGCGTCGAGATACAGGGCGACATTCCCGCTCGCCCGGTCGTAAATGTCGGGTGCCTCGGCATCGAGCGAAGGCGCGGCGGCCTTCCATATGTCGAGCACGTCCTGCTGCGGTCCACCGCTCGCCACGCCATCGGGATCGGGCACGTTGGAGGGCCCGGCCAGCGCGGCGTTGACATACATGGGCAGCGGCTTGACCGCCTTGCCCGCCGCCGCAATCTCTTCGATGTAGCGCGCGGTGTACCAGCTGTTGAAGGCGCGGTCCGCCTGCGCCGCGAACACCGCCTGCCAATTGCCCGGACGCTTGCCGAGCTTGCGGACCAGCGCATCCGGTACCGGCCTGTCGAACAGCGCCTGCGCCCCCGCCGAGAAATCGCGCGGATTGCGATAGCTGCCCACTTCGTTCTCCGGCTGGATCATGATGACCGTATTCTGGGGATCATGATCCTTCAGATAGGTCATCAGCCGGACGAAGGCGCGCTTGTCCGCCTCGAGCGTGGTGCGCGCCATCGGGGTCAGCGCGTAATGATCCTTGCCGTCGCGGGTCTTCATGCGGGGGAAGCGGCGATTGTCGAGCTTCACCCAGTCGGGCGTGTAGCCAGGCGAGGTATTCTTCCATGTTCCGAACCATAGCAGGACGATCCGCTTGTCATGTGCGCGCGCCTGATCGAGCAAGGTCTGGACGAAGGCGAAGTCGAACCGCCCCTCCTCGGGCTCGATCTGTTGCCAGGCGACGGGAATTTCGATCGTATTGGCATGGATACGGTCGAGCACCGGCCAGACCTGCGGCAAGGCGGCGGAATAGTTGCTGGAATTGTTGACCTGCGCCCCCAGCATCAGAAAGGGCCGACCATCGACCATCAGGGCATGTCGCCCATTTCTGGTCACGATATGCGGCACGGTATCGCTCTGCGCGGCGGCTGGCATCGCCAGCCCGAGCGCCAGCGCGGCCCAGGACATTGCAAGGCGCATGGACATTCCCCTCCCGGTTGGCGGTTCGCCGCCCCATGCCCCTTTTGTGCACGGTGGCGCGCCCCGCATCAACCGGGTGACGTCAACGCGCCATGATCACGCCGCGCCGGATCGCGACACCACCAGTCCGACCGCGGCGATCCGCTCGACCTCCTCATAGCCCGGCTGGTCCAGATCCTCGCTGAAGATGTCCGGATCGAGCTCGGCATAATGCAGGGTCAGCACGTCCCCGGACCAGCGCGACCGGAGTCCATCGAGCAGGACATCGCGGCCATCGACGATCGACACGCCGGTATGCAGGATCAACCGTCCCCCCGGTGCCAGCAGCTTCACCCCCTGCATCACCCAATCCAGCGAGAGTTGCGCGCCGTAAAGCTCACCGCCGTCGCGATAGGCGCGGCGATCGGCATCGATCATGAAGGGCGGATGGGTGACGATCAGGTCGAACAGACCCGTCAATTTCTGGGGCTCGCGCACCTGCACCGCATCATAGGCGATAGCCGCATGTTCGGCATTGATGCTCGACAGGAACAGCGCCTTGGGATTGATGTCGGCGAGCGTAAGATGCGCATCCGCTATCGCCGACGCTGCCGATATGCCCCCGACACCCGCCCCCGCACCATAGTCCAGCACGCGCCGCGCGCCCGAATATCGGTTCTCGGTGATCCATCGTGCGAAGCGGTGGCTGTCGGGGCCCAGGAACACCGCATCCTGCGCGGTCGTGGGATAGGCGGAATGCAAATAAAGCTGCTCGCCGACATTCGACACGCGCAGCGTCGACGCGAGGTGGCCGTCGGGCAATGCGCGAACCGCTCCGGCCGCTTCCAGCGCCTCGACCATCTCGACGTCGAGCAGGGCCCGGTCGAATGGCAGATTCCATCCCAGCACATCGCGCAATGCGGTGGCGACGCGACGGGTGGGCCGCTTCAGCACCCGCGCATGGGTTGCCGGGGTGGCGGTGGTGAAGGCGTAATCACGCCGCGCCAGCAAGCGAAGCAGTGCAAGCAAAGCCGGACGGCGGGCCTGGTCATACCAAGGCTCAGCCTCCGCCAGACCCGGCCCACCCATGATATTGATTTGACTCAACATACCGATCCCATGCCATTTTCTTCAAAATGACATAGGGAATGACAGCGTCCCCGGTTCCGGGATTTGACGTGGTTTAGTGGGTTTCCGCCGGGACGGGTGACACGGCCCGGGCATCGCGCGCCGCCTCGGTCCGCAGCGATCGTTGCGCCATCACAGACCATGCAGCCTCGGCGCGCAAGCATCGATCGCGGACATTGGCCAAGTCGGAGGCCTCGGCCTGATGGCGGCAATCGGCGGCACGCTGCAGATACATTTCGGAGTCACGCATGACGGGGCCTTTCCGACGGAGAAAAACGGGTTGGCAGGGCGATCGCTGAGGCGGGATCGACCTGTCGACCCCGCCCGAACCGCGATCAGTCGACGGGTTGGAGATTGACCGCCGCCATCTTGCCGCGACGATCCTGTTCGAGTTCATAGCCGATGCGCTGGTTCTGCTGCAGCGTGATCATCCCTGCCCGCTCCACGGCGGAGACATGGACGAAGGCGTCGGTGCCGCCATTGTCTGGCGTGATGAAGCCATAGCCCTTGTCGGCGTTGAAGAATTTGACGGTTCCGTTCTGGCTCATGATATTTCCTTCGTTTGACGGGTCTGCCGAAAAGCGGCGGGCCCGAGGGGGCCTCGACAGCAGGGAAAGAAGGAAAAAGGGCCGCAAAGCGCCGAAAACCGTCGATATGCGACTAAAGCGGCTTTAACATGGGGATCAGGCAGCCATTTCGCAACCACCCGTCTCGTGAAGCGGGGGCGCGATCCTTCGATATTCGGCGGCCAGGCCCATAATGTCCTTCATGGTGAAGTTGCCCGGGTCCTCGGCCTTGGCCTCTCGCCAGTCACCGATCTCGGCCATTCGTACCGGCCGCATCGCGACGATGCCGATCCAATGGGCGAGCAGAACGTCGAGTTCGCGAAAGCCGTTGGCGGTGACGCGCGCGCGCACCGTCCGCCCCTTCTCCGTCACGTCGGCAAAGCCGGTGGCCCAGAGCGGCGCGATGCGTTCCTCGACCACGCGAATCCCGTTCATCAATGCGCTATATGCCCGAGCCCGATCCGCGTCGCCGGGGATGGCGAACCGGCTCAACGACGGCCCGCCCGACGCCAGTATCGACGGCGCAGCCAACGGGTGATCAGGCGCGCGATCATGCGGGTAGGCTTTGCGGGGTGGCACGATCTCCGCGATCCCCGGGTTGGGACAGGCTGGTCATCACAAGGCTCCGACGCGACAAGCGGGAGCACGAGGTCTCTCAGCCGCCAGCGCTTGCGAGTGTCAAACCGGCGATGGCCATGGCTACCATGTCGCACGCCGCCCGTCGCGTGGTTTCTGCAGGGGGTTAAGGCCTAACTTCCGGAGACCTGCCGACAATCCTTATCCCATGATATTTTTTCGCGACACCAAATCGCCTAGCGTGCGTTATCCTGCCGAAATCTTTCTGAATTTCACCGACGCGCGCCCCTTGCCGGCGCTGTGTCGTGCGTCGGCATGATAAGATTTTTGCGGATTTGGGTTGAGAGGAACCGGGACATTGGCGGATAACGAAGAGGTTTCGATGTCGCGGCGCGGCGTGATCGTGGGCAGCGCGGCCACGGCCATGGCGGCCTCCGCGCCCCTGGACGCTCAGCAGAGTAGGACCACCATGCCGCCCGATCCCGCCGCCATGAAGGTCATGATGAAGGTGAACGGCAAGCCGCGCAGCCTGTCCGTCGATCCGCGGACGACCTTGCTCGACACGTTGCGCGAACATCTGCACCTGACCGGTACGAAAAAGGGGTGCGACCATGGCCAGTGCGGGGCCTGCACGGTGATCGTCAACGGAGAGAGGATCAATAGCTGCCTCAGCCTGGCGCTCCAGCATGAGGGCGACAGCATCACCACGATCGAGGGGTTGGGAACGCCCGAAAAGCTCCACCCGATGCAGGCCGCCTTTGTCCGCCATGACGGCTATCAGTGCGGCTATTGCACGCCGGGGCAGATCTGCTCGGCGGTCGGGGTGCTCGACGAGATCAAGCGCGGCGTGCCCAGCCATGTCCAGGCCGACCTGACCGCGCGTCCGCAGGCTACGGGGATCGAGATGCGCGAACGGATGAGCGGCAATATCTGCCGCTGCGGCGCCTATTCCAACATCGCCGACGCCATGGCGGACGTCGCGGGAGGCAAGGCATGAAGGCTTTCACCTATGAACGCGCCAAGGACCCGGTGACGGCTGCCCGCGCAGCCACCCGTCCCGGTGCCAAGTTCCTGGCGGGCGGGACCAATCTGCTCGACCTGATGAAGATCGAGGTGGAAACGCCGACCCATCTGATCGACGTGCAGGATCTGGGTCTCGACCGGATCGAGAAGACCAGCGAGGGAGGGCTGCGCATCGGTGCCTTCGTCACGAACACCGCGCTCGCCGCCGACGAGCGTGTTCGGCGCGACTATGGGGTCCTGTCGCGTGCGATCGTCGCGGGAGCAAGCGGTCAGTTGCGCAATAAGGCGACGACCGCGGGTAATCTGCTCCAGCGTACTCGCTGTCCCTATTTCTACGACACCAACATGGCCTGCAACAAGCGCAAGCCGGGCACCGGATGCAGCGCGATCGGCGGCTATTCGCGTCAGCTGGCGGTGGTGGGGTCAAGCACCGACTGTATCGCGACCAACCCCAGCGACATGAATGTCGCGATGCGCGTGCTGGACGCGGTGGTCGAGACGGTGAACCCGCAAGGACAGACGCGCGCGATCCCGATCACCGACTTCCACCGCCTGCCGGGCAACACCCCGCATATCGAAACGGCATTGCAGCCGGGCGAGCTGATCACCGCCGTCACCCTGCCCCGCCCGATCGGCGGCACCCATGTCTATGAGAAGGTCCGCGACCGGGCATCCTATGCCTTCGCGCTCGTATCGGTGGCCGCCGTCGTCCAGAAGGACGGCTCGGGCCGCGTGGCCGTCGGTGGCGTCGCGCACAAGCCGTGGCGGATTGAGGCGGCGGAAGCGGCGATGCCGCAAGGGGCCAAGGCGGTGACGGCTACGCTGCTCGCCGATGCCCGCCCCACCCGGGACAATGCCTATAAGGTGCCGCTCGTCGAACGGACGTTGGCGGCCGTCATCAGCCAGGCGAGGACCGCATGAAGTTCACCGAGCCTGCGGGCACCAATCCTATCGACCGCATGACCGTGGTCGGCCGTGCGACGGACCGCATCGACGGCCCGCGCAAGACCAGCGGGACCGCCCCCTATGCCTATGAGCATCATGCCGAGGCACCCAATGCCGCCTATGGCTGGATCATCGGGTCGGCGATCGCCAAGGGCCGCATCCGCTCGATGAACTTGGACGATGCGCGCGGTGCGCCCGGCGTGCTGGGGATCGTCACCGCTGCCGATGCGGGCAAGCTGGGCAAGGGCAATTTCAACACGGTCAAGCTGCTGGGCGGGCCGGACATCGACCATTACCACCAGGCGGTCGCCATCGTCGTCGCCGAGACCTTCGAGCAAGCGCGCGCCGCCGCCGGGCTGGTTCGGATCGATTATGAGCGTGCCAAGGGCCAATATGATCTGGCCGAAGCGCTGAAGACGGCACCGCTGACCGGCGGTGACAGCGACGAGGGGAGCAAGTCCCCCGCCGCCGATCGGACGGGCAAGTTCGAAAGCGCCTTCGCGTCGGCACCGGTGACGCTCGACGCGACCTATACCACCCCCGATCACAGCCATGCGATGATGGAGCCCTTCGCCTCGATCGCGGCATGGGACGGGGATCGCGTGACGGTATGGACTTCGAACCAGATGATCGCCTGGGGGCGTGGCGACCTGGCCAAGACGCTGGGGCTGCCCAAGGAAAAGGTGCGGCTAATCTCTCCTTATGTCGGCGGCGGATTTGGTGGAAAGCTGTTCCTGCGCGCCGATGCGGTGATGGCGGCGCTGGGCGCCAAGGCGGTCGGACGGCCGGTCAAGGTGGCGATGCAGCGGCCGCTGATGGCGAACAATTCCACCCATCGCCCCGCGACGACGCAGCGTATTCGCATCGGTGCCGCCAAGGACGGCACGATCCAGGCAATCGCGCATGAAAGCGGTTCGGGCGACCAGCCGGGCGGCGGTCCCGAGACGGCGGTGAACCAGACGAAGCTGCTCTATGCCGGGCCGAACCGCCTGACGTCGATGCGCCTTGCGGTCCTGAACCTGCCCGAGGGCAATGCGATGCGCGCGCCGGGCGAAGCACCGGGCATGATGGCGCTGGAAATCGCCATGGACGAGATGGCCGAGAAACTGGCCATGGACCCGGTTGCCTTCCGCGTGAAGAACGACACCCAGGTCGATCCCGAAAAGCCCGAGCGTCGCTTCTCGCAGCGCCAGCTCGTCCGCTGTCTGGAGGAAGGTGCACAGCGCTTCGGCTGGTCGCGGCGCAATCCCCAGCCAGCCCAGGTCCGTGACGGGCGGTGGCTGGTCGGCATGGGCGTCGCCTCGGCCTTCCGCAACCATATGAACATGAAGTCGGCGGCACGGGTCACACTGGGCAAGGATGGCCGGGTCGTGGTCGAAACCGACATGACCGACATCGGCACCGGCAGCTACACGATCATCGCGCAGACCGCCGCCGAGATGATGGGCGTGCCGATGGCCGCGGTCGACGTTCGGCTGGGCGACAGCGCCTATCCGGTCTCGGCAGGCTCGGGCGGCCAGTTCGGTGCGGCCAATGCGACGGCAGGCGTCTATGCCGCGTGCGTCAAGCTGCGCGAGGCGGTCGCCCAGCGGCTGGGCTTCAACTCGGCCGACCTGACCTTTGCGGACGGCCAGGTGACGGGCGGCAATCGCTCGGTGTCATTGCGCGAGGCCGCCGCAGCGGGTGCCCTGTCGGCGGAGGACGGCATCGAGTTCGGCGATCTCGACAAGAGCTATCAGCTATCGACCTTCGGCGCGCATTTCGTCGAGGTCGGGGTGGACGCCTATACCGGCGTGACACGCCTGCGCCGGATGCTCGCAGTGTGTGCGGCGGGTCGTATCCTCAACCCCAAGGCCGCGCGCAGTCAGGTGATCGGCGCGATGACCATGGGGGTCGGCTCGGCGCTGATGGAGGAGCTGGCCGTCGACACGCGCTTCGGCTTCTTCGTCAATCATGACCTTGCCGGATATGAGGTGCCGGTTCACGCCGATATTCCGCATCAAGAGGTGATCTTCTTGGAGGAAGCCGACGACAAGGCCAATCCGATGAAGGCCAAGGGCGTGGGCGAACTCGGGCTGTGCGGTGTCGGTGCGGCAGTCGCCAACGCGGTCTATAACGCGACCGGGGTGCGCATCCGCGATTATCCGCTGACCCTGGAGAAGCATCTGGATCGCCTGCCCGCCATCGCCTGAGGGTGGCGCTTAGGCCCGCATGGCGGCGACCAGATCATGGTGACTGGGCAGGTCGGCGACCGCCCGGTCACCAAAGACGCGCAGCTTGCGGAACAGCCGCTCCGCCGCGTCGTCTCGCGTCGACGGCTCGCCCCCTGCCTCGTCGGCGAAACCCATGCCGTAGAGGATATATTGGTAGTTGAAATAGGCGAAGCTCTCGACATCGAGCGTGAAGTCGAAGCGCCCCGGCGGTCGATAGCGCCATTGCGCCAGCAGATCGAGCAGCCGGTCGGAGATCGAGCCCGGATGGACATTGTCCCGCCAAAAGGGCTCGTCCCGGCGGCTGAGACAGTAATGGAGCTTCAGGAAATCGGTGATGGTCCGATAGCGCGCCGTCATCAGCGCGTTGAACCGCGCGGCGGGCGCATCGATCGGACCACGATGGGGGAATAACTCGGCCAGCATCGCCACCGCCGCCTCGATCAGCACGATGCCGGTCGATTCCAGCGGTTCCAGAAACCCGCCAGCCAGCCCGATCGCCACGCAATTGCCGATCCACGGACGCCGCCGATAGCCGGGCTCGAAGGTCAGGAGGCGTGGCTCGACCATGGCCGGATCGCGCCCCAGATAGGCCGCCAGAGTCCGCAATGCGGTATCGTCGTCCATATGCGCGTCGGAATAGACCGTGCCGATCCCCCGCCCCTGCGCCAGGCCGATGTCCCAGCTCCAGCCTGCCCGATGCGCGGTGGCGACCGTCATGGTCGGCAGGCCGCCCCCTGCCGCCGCCTCGTCATACGGCAGGCGACAGGCGAGCGCGCGATTGGTGAAAAGCTGATCCCGGACCGACACCAGTTCCTCGCCGAGCGCCCCGCCGATCAGTTCGGCCCGCTGTCCCGTGCAATCGACGTAAAGGTCAGCGGCAAGCGAGCCGTGATGGTCGGTGAGGATATGGTCGATCGCCCCCGCCCCGTCACGTGCCGCGCCGATCAACCGTCCGTGCAGATGGCGAACGCCCATAGCCACCGCATGGTCCGCCAACAGCGCGACGAGACGATGCGCATCGAAATGATAGGCATAGCTTAACGGGCCGTCATACGCCCCCTCCCCCGCCTGTTTGGGGCCGCGCCCGGCGGCGGCGACGCGGTGCTGGATCGTCACCGCCTCGGCAAAGGGCACGCGGCCGGACGGCTCCTGGGACAGCCAATGCGCCACCAGATCGACGCCGTCCGCCTGAAAGGGCGGCTCGAACGGATGCCAGTAACGGTGCCGCCGCTCCGGTGTCGGGGCATGGCGCCAGTCGTCGAAGCGGATCCCCTGTTTGAAGGTCGCGCCCGCAGCGCGAATGAAATGCCCCTCGTCGATCCCCAGGAAGCGCAGCGTGTTGCGCATCGTCGGAAAGGCCCCCTCCCCGACGCCGATCGCCCCGATGTCCGGCGCTTCGAGCAGCGTGATCTTAATGTCGGGCCGCCCGCCCAGATAGCGCGCCAGATAGGCGGCGGTCAGCCACCCCGCCGTGCCGCCACCCACGATCAGGATCGAACGATGGCCCCCATCCCCGCTATGCCCGTCCATCCCGGTCACATCCTTACGAACAGGTTGCGGAACCAGGGCGATCCGCCCCGCGTCGCCTGCCGCCAATCCTCTCCGCTATCATCGGGCACGAATCCCCATGGGGAGAAAAGCTTGGGCCGCCCCGCCTTATAGGCCGACACGTTACGCGTGACGAGGGTCAGGCCGTGGACCAGCGCCGTCGCCACCAGCAGCGCATCGCGCATCACTGGATAGCCCAGCCCCGCCGAACGCCGGACCACCGCGACATCGACCGGCAGGATGCGCCCGTCGAACGCAGGCAAAACGCGATCGGCAATCCAGTCGCCGCCCGTCGCGCCCTTCCGCGATGGCGGCGCCACGTCCTGCAGGTCGAGCAGCGTGATCGCCGACAGGAACAATTCCTGGCGCGGAACCCCCGCCGCCCACTCGACCAGACCGGGATCCGCCCCGCCGCCCCGTGCGGCGCGCAGTTCGGCCACGACCATCGCATCCAGCAGATACATCAGCGCGGCCGGTTCCAGTCGCGTCCCGCCACCGCGTGTTCGACGGGGCGCGCATCGGGATCGGCGAGCAGATCGACGATCGTCTCCGTCTGCCCCGCCAATTGGCGAAAGGCACCGATGCCCAGCAGGACATGGGTCGGCTTTCCGCGATCGGTGATGAATACCGGTTCGATTCGCGCGAGCCGCTTGGCGCGGCTGACATCCTGATTGAACTCGCGACTGGTCAGCGTCTTCACCCGCGCCTCCGACCGTCCGGAACGGCCCATTGATATGTAGGTACGTACCTACATTGTAGCATCCAAAACACAATTTGCCATGTGCCGTTCGAAATCCCACATCGCCCCGCAAAATCCCGTTGCAACTTGGTGTGACTTGCCTCGCTATCCGCCGGTCACGCCCACCGATAAGGGCGAGACGGGGGGATCAGCATCGCATGAACGACGCCATCGACAGTTTCTGGCACACCGCTGGCGGCATTTTGTCGCCCCATGGACCCGCGACTGCGGGAGCGGCGGCGACCTATGCGCCCGGCGACTATAGCATTCATTTCTTCCTGCAATTGGCGGTCATCCTGCTCGCCTGTGGGATCGTCGGCTGGTTCGGCCAGCGCTTCCTCGCGCAACCGCCGGTGGTGGGGGAGATGATTGCGGGCGTGATCCTGGGGCCGTCGCTGCTCGGCCTGGCCTTCCCCGATCTGCAGGGCGCGATCTTTCCCAAGGAAACGCGCAATGTCCTTTATGCGGGCGCGCAACTGGGGGTCGCGCTCTACATGTTCCTGGTCGGCCTGACCCTGCGGCTTGACCATTTCGAGTCCAAGGCACGCAGCGCGATGGCGGTATCGGCATCAGGGGTCATCGCGCCGTTCCTGATCGCGGTGGCGATCACGCCCCTGCTGCTGACCGTACCGGGCCTGTTCGCGCCGGGGATCAGCCAGGCCAATGCGACGCTGTTCATGGGCGCCTGTATCGCGCTGACCGCCTTTCCGATGCTGGCGCGGATCATCAACGAGCGGGGGCTGGCCAACAGTCCGCTCGGCACCCTGTCCCTGGCGGCGGGGGCGTTCGACGATGCGGCATCCTGGTGCGTGCTGGCCATAGTGCTGGCGACGTTCGGCGGGGGCAGCGGGGTGGCGATCCTGGCGATCGGCGGTGCGTTTCTCTATGTGGGCTTTCTCGTCCTGTTCGGCCGCCGCCTTCTGGCGCCGCTGGGCCGTGCGGTCGAGGCGCGGGGCGAGATGAGCATGAACGTGCTGGCGATCACACTGATGGCCTTTTGCACTTCCGCCTTCATCATGGACGCGATCGGCGTGCATGGCATTTTCGGCGGTTTCATCCTGGGCGTCTTCATGCCGCGGGGCCTGTTCGTCACCGAGTTGAAGAAGAAGGTCGAACCGCTGGCGGTCGTCCTGCTGCTGCCGATGTTCTTCACCTATTCGGGGCTCAACACGCGGATGGACATGGTCAATTCGGGCACGCTGCTGTTGATCGCGCTGGGCATTCTGGCCGCCTCGATCGCGGCCAAGTTCGGCGCCTGCTATCTGGCGGCGCGCGCCTGCGGCGAAGACAACCGCACCGCCATGGGCATCGGCGCGCTGATGAATTCGCGCGGCCTGATGGAGCTGATCATCATCAATATTGGGCTGCAAAAGGGTATCATCGGCCCGACCCTGTTCTCGATGCTGGTGCTGATGGCGATCGTCACGACGATGATGGCGAGCCCCCTGTTCGAATATGTCTATGGCCGCAAGGCGCGGCTGATGGACGAGATGGAGGCGCTCAAGACCGCCTCCACCTGACGCGGCGGTCTGGGCCGATCGCATCCGGCCCCCTTATGTGAGCGTTACATCCAAATGCCCTGCCCGGCAGACAAGGGCGGCACGGCCCTCGTCCCCCGGCAGAGTAACCCAAAGCAATCCCGTCATTTTTTCATTGTCTAATACGGGATACTAGCCCAGATTGCGCGAACAGCGGAGGCGGACACCGTCCCGTTCGTGTGGCAGGAGACGCCCCACGCCGGAATGGTGTGACGTCGGCTCCTCCATCCAAAAATGATAGCGCTACTATAGGAGGGGTTATGCTGAAACGGATAGGGATCGCTTTGTTGACCTCGGCGAGTCTGGTGGCCGGGGCCTGTGCCGCCCATGCCCAATCGCTGACGGTCACGCCGGCCGAAACGCTGGAGACCCAGGGGCTGACCGTAATGGTCGACCAGAATCACTTCAGCCCGATCTTCTTCGACGAGAAGAATGCCGGCATCCAGATCGTCCTGCACGGCGAACGCATCGCCACCGATTGCGCGGTGCGGCTGAACCCCACACCCGAGCAATGGGACCCCGTTCCCGCCTTTGTCAGCCGGACACGCGGGTCCGAACCCAATCAGGTGATCGTCCGCTCCACCTATAAGGAGCAGGGGCTGAGCTACCGCGTCAAGGTGACGGCGGAGGGCGATGGCTTTCGGATCGCGGTCGACCTGGATCAGCCGCTGCCCGCGGCCCTGGCAGGCAAGGCAGGGTTCAATCTGGACTTCCTGCCGACCAGCTATTTCGGCAAGACCTATCTGATGGACGCGGCCCCCGGGCTGTTCCCGCGCCATGCCACCGGACCGATGGCGAAGAACGGATCGGGCGATCCGATGCCCCTGGCGTCCGGCGGCAAGTCGATCACCCTGTCACCCGAAGACCCGTTGACGCGCTTCACCATCACCTCGGACGCGGGGCCGCTGGAGCTGTATGACGCGCGCAATCGGGCGCAGAATGGCTGGTTCGTCGTCCGCTCGCTGATCGCGCCTGGGGCGAAGGAGAATGCGGTCGTCTGGCATGTCCGTCCCAATGTCGTGAAGGACTGGGTCCGCGCGCCGGTCGTGTCGTTCAACCAGGCGGGCTATACGCCGGGTCGGCCGAAGATCGCGCTGATCGAAACCGATCCGCACGGGACGGCCCCTGCCGAGGCGGAGCTGGTCCGCCTCGCCGCCGATGGCACGCGCCAGTCGGTGCTGCGCGCCGCCGTCAGCCCACGTGGTCGCTGGATGCGGTATAACTATGCCGCGTTCGACTTTTCCAGCGTGCGCGATCCGGGCATCTACGCCATTTCCTATGGCGGGCGGACCACGAACCCCTTCCGCATCGCCGCCGATGCCTATGACCGCATCTGGCAGACCTCGCTCGACACCTTCATCGCCGAACAGATGGATCATGTCGGCATTCGCGAGCAATATCGCGTCTGGTCCGCGCCCTCGCACCTCGACGACGCGCGGCAGGCCCCGCCCAACCATGTCCATTTCGACGGCTACAAAATGGGGCCGAACCTCGATTCCCCCTTCAAGCCCGGTGAGCACATTCCCGGCCTGAACGTCGGCGGCTTTCAGGATGCGGGCGATTACGACATCCAGACGCCGCAAAACGCCGCCGTGGTGCGCGATCTGGTCTGGGGTCGCGAACTCTATGGCCTCGACTGGGACGAGACGAGCGTGGACGAGGCGGCGCGCGCCGTCGAAATCCGCAAGCCCGACGGCAAGCAGGACGCCGTCCAGCAGATTCGCCACGGCGTCCTGCAACTGCTCGCCCAATATAAGGTCTTCGGCCATGCGATCGTCGGCATCATCGATCCGGCCCAGCGGCAATATGCCCATCTGGGCGATGCGGGATCGCAGACCGACAATCTGACCTATGACGCGGCGCTGGGTGGCAGCGAGCGCAAGGGCGGCGCGTCGGGCGCGCAGGACGATCGCTGGGCCTTCACCACCGATCTGCCCGCCAACAATCTGGCGGTCGCGGGGGCGCTGGCCGCGGCCTCACGCTCGCTGGCCGATAGCGATCCGGCCATGGCGGCGGAGGCGTGGGATGCGGCCAAGATACTGTGGAGCCGCCAGCAGAAGGGCAAGATCAAGGCGGGCGATGGCCGCGACGATTCCGGCTCACCCTGGTCGGCGGACGGGGCCAATGTCGGTGCGACGGTCGAGATGCTGATCACCAGCAAGGGCGACCGCGTCTATGCCGATCGCCTGCGCACGCTGATGCCCGTCATATCCAAGAGCTTTGCCTGGGTCGGTGCGTCGGCGGTGCGGGCCATCCCGTTCATGGATGCACGCTACCGCGCCGCGCTGGTGCCGCTGGTCCGCCAGGCCAAGGCGAAGATGGACGCGGAGGTGAGCAAGAACCCCTTCGGCGTTCCCATTGCGGAGGGAAGCTGGGCCGGATCGCATCAGGTGGTCGAGTTCGGATCGACCATGTACCTGATGCACAAGGCGTTTCCAGAGATCATCGGCACCGGCTACACGCTCAACGCGATCGATTACGTGCTGGGCCGACATCCGGCCAACAACCTGTCGCTGGTCTCCACGGTGGGCACCGCGTCCAAGCTGATCGGCTATGGCCATAACCGGGCCGATTATGGCTTCATTCCGGGCGGGCTGGTGCCCGGCGTACTGATCGTCAAGCCGGACTTCCCCGAATTGAAGACCGACTGGCCGTTCCTGTGGTTCGAGAACGAATATACGGTCGCGACCACCTCCGCTTATATCCTCGCCGCCAATGCCGCGATCGAGGCGACGAAGGAAAGTCGCTGATCCCGGACGGGGCGAGACAGAATCGTCTCGCCCCGCTTACCGTCAGTAATCGAAGCGCAGCGTCGCCAGGATGCTGCGGGGCGCGGCATAAAAGGCCTGCCCATATTTCAGCGTACCCAGATATTTGGCGTTGGTGACGTTGCGCAGGTTCACGCTGGCGCGGACATGGTCGATCAGGCGGATGCTGCCCAGCAGATCGAGCGTGGCATAGGCATCCTGCACCACCGGGATCGCCTGCCCGGCGGCCGTCACAGCGCCGCTGTCGTTGCTGATCCGGCTCTGATAGCGGAACTGGCCGCCCAGTCTCAGGTCGTTCAGCTGCTCGATGCTATAGGTCGCCGCCAGCTTGAACGTGTCGCGCGGGATGAAGGGACGCGACCGGGTGCCGTCGCCATCCTCGACCTGAAGATGGGTAAAGCCCCCCGACAGCAGCCAGCGGTCGGTCATGCGCCCCGCCAGCTCGATCTCGAACCCCTTCGAGACGGTGTCCTGCCCGGTATAATAGTTCACGCCGACCGGGCCATTGGCGCCGTTGAAGGAACCCGCATAGAGCGCCAGCCCCTTCTGCTCGGCACGAAAGACCGCCGCCGAGCCATAGAGGCGGCCATCCAGCCATTCGCCCTTCAACCCCGCCTCGATGCTGGAGCCGCGTGCGGGCGCGAGGCGGGTGTTGGTGATGTCCACCTCGCTCTGCGGATTGAAGATGCCGGTATAGCTGGCATAGGCGGTGACATGACTGGTCAGGTCGTACAGCGCGCCCAGATAGGGGGTGACGCGGCTGTTCCGGCGGGTCTGGTCGACGTCGTAGGATTCGCCCGAGCTCCGCAGCCAGATCGCCGTCGCGCCCACCACGCCCTTTAGCCGATCGGTCAGGTTCAGGTGCATCGCGCCATAAGCGCGGGTCAGGCGATCCTGCGTATCCGCCTGCAGCACCATCGGCGCATAGCCGACCTGCGGGGCGCGGAAGTTGGCGAGATTGCGAATATCGCCATAGTCGATGGCCCCGAGCGCCTGACCCTCATATTGCTCGCCATTCGACCGGCCGGTCGAGACACCAAAGGCCAGTTGATGGTCGCGCCCGAACAGCGACACGCTGCCCGAGGCATAGCCGTCGAACAGGAGCTGGTCGTAATTCGAGTCGTAGCGCCCGGTCAGTCCGGCAACGCCCAGCCCCGTTGCCCGGTTCGGCAGGTTATAGGCGTAGAGCAGCCGCGCGCTCTCCTCGAACCGCCGATAGGTGACGACACCGCGCACCGCCCAGTCGCCGAACGGCCGCCAGGCCAGTTCACCGAACGCGGTCTGGTCGAGGACATTCCAATAGGTCCAGTCCGCCGAGGTCGAGGCCGAGCGGGCATAATCGATCCGTGTGCCGTCGCTATAGGTCAGCGGCAACGCCCCCCACAGCACGCCGCGCGAGCGATTGTCCTGCCGCGAATAGCCCAAGGTCGCGGTCAGCGCAGGCGTCACGTCCCAGGCAAGCAGCCCCGCCACCACGTCGCGGTTGACATGATTATAGTCGAGATAGCTGTCCCGCTCCTCATGCGCGCCGATCGCCCGCATCCGCAGGGACCCGTCCCCGGTCAGCGGGCCGGACATGTCGCCTTCCAACCGCCACATATCGAACGAGCCCAGATAGGCCGAGCCATTGGCCTGGAAGCTCTTGGTCGGGCGCTTGCGCAGGAAGTTGATCGTTGCGGACGGATTGCCGACGCCGGTCATGATCGCGTTCGCGCCGCGCACCGCCTCGACCCGGTCGAACAGGATGGTGTCGAGATCGCCGGTCTGGATGTTGTAGAACATCGGCAGGCCGATGCCGTCGAACTGGAAATTGGTGATATCGAACCCGCGCGAATTGAATTCGGTACGGTCGGTCTCGGTCCGCTCGACATTGATGCCGACCGTCTGGGTCAGCAGGTCCTGGACGTTGGTCAATGCGAAGTCGTCGATCCGCTGCCGGTCGATCACCGTCACCGACTGCGGCGTCTCGCGCAGCGACAGCGCCAGGCCGGTCGGGGACGCGCTTTCCTGATCCCCCGCCTGCGCGACGCGCGCGCCATTGACGATGATGTCGTCCGATCGCTGGGGATCGGCAGAAGCCGCTGTCTCGGCGGCAAAGGCCGGCCCGCCCCAAACCAGTGACGCGACACCGACCGACATGGCCGCCATCAGGCTGCGCTTCATACTTCCTCCGCTAACACAATATGCCCCATCGAGCCTATTGGAGACGGCCCTAGTGCGAACAATAATGATAATCAATCGCATAATATTTGAATGGCTTAGCGCAATGTAATATCATATCGGCACGCTGAATTTTGAAAGGAGGTTCGTCATTATCCCGCGTCGCCGCCCGATCGCCCTGACCTGCACCGCCATGGCCTGCTACGTCCTGGCCTGTTTCGCATCACCCTCCGCCGCCTTAGGCCAACAGCCGGTCTCTCCCCTTCTGCCCCCGGCACCCGCATGGTCCGGGGCCAGCGAAAAGCTGATCGTCGGGCGTGACGACCGATGGATCACGCCCGCCGAGGCATCCGGTTTCACCACGAGCCCAGCCTTTGCCGAGGTCCGGCAATATCTCGACCGGCTCGCCGCGGCCTCGCCGTTGATAAGCGTCCATGGGTTCGGGCATACGACCGAGGGTCGCGAGCTTCTCTATGTCCGCGCCAGCAAGGGCGGCGCGCCCAAGCCCGTCGTCATGGTGCAGGCCGGCATCCATTCGGGCGAGATCGACGGCAAGGATGCCGGGTTGATGCTGCTCCGCGACATCGCGTTTCGCGGCAAGGCGGATATTCTCGACAAGGTCGATCTGGTCTTCGTGCCCGTCCTGAACGTCGACGGGCATGAGCGGATGACCGCCTTCAACCGTCCGCACCAGCGCGGTCCGGCCGAAAAGGGCGAGCGGGCCAATGCCCGCAATATCAACCTGAACCGTGACTATGCCAAGCTGGATGCGCCCGAAACGCGAGCCGTCGTCGCGCTGCTGCGCCAATTCGATCCCATTCTGTACGTCGACCTGCACGACAGCGACGGGTTCGACCAGCAATATGACATCAGCTTCACCTATGCGGGCTGGGGTCGCTATGCCCGTCACCGCGCGACCGCCGACTGGCTGGAGCAGCGCTTCACCGATCGGGCCATGACCGCGCTGACGCAAGCGGGGCATATCTCGGTCATCTATCCCAGCCCCATCGACGTCCGCGATCCGTCCAAGGGCATCCGATACAGCCCTGAAGGGCCGCGTTACTCGACTGGCTACGGCGATTTTATCGGCATCCCGACCGTGCTGGTCGAAAACCATATGCTCAAGCCGTTTCGTCAGCGGGTTCTCGGCACCTATGTGCTCCTTGAGGCCGCATTGCGCCTGGCGGGGCAGGATGCGGACCGGATCGCCGCCGCCAAGGCCGCCGACCGTGCCTCGCGCCCCGCAACATTGCTGACCCGGTGGACACAAGCCGCCCAGCCGATCGGATGGATCGACTTCAAGGGCATCGGCCATGACCTCTATCTCTCCCCCGCCTCGGGACGACAGGAGCAACGCTGGAACGGGCAGCCACGCACCCTTCGCATACCGATCATCGGCCAAAGCCCGACCGAAATCGTCACCCTGCCCAAGGCCTGGTGGATTCCGCCCGAACAGGTCGAGACGATCGAGCGGCTGAAATGGCACGGCATCGCCTTCGACACGATCGACGCGCCGCGCACGCTGCCGCTGGATCAGATCACCGTGACCGAGGCAAGACCGCTGCCACCGTCCGACGGTCGCTATCCCGTCGACGCGCGCGTGCGGCACGAAACGGCAGAGCGAACCCTTCCGACCGGCAGTGTCCGCGTTTCGGCCGATCAACCGCTAGGCCTGCTTGCCGCCGCACTGCTGGAGCCGGAAAGCCAGGATTCGCTGATGGCCTGGGGCTTTTATCCACAGATGCTGACCGCGCCCGTCCGCACCGAGGCTTTTGTCTTCGCGCCCATGGCTGACCGGATGCTCGAACAGGACGCCCGGCTGAAGGCCGCATTCCAGGCCAAGCTGGACGCAGATCCGGGTTTTGCCGCCGATGGCGAGGCGCGATTGAACTGGCTGTTCGACCATTCGCCCTATCGCGATCGTTTCGTCCGCTCCTATCCGATCCTGCGTGAGCCCCGATGACAAATATGTCATGAGCGACCGGGCAAATTGACTGCCATGGCAATCATTGCCATGGCAGCGATATGACATGCTCCGAGTCCCAACCCTTTGATCCTGAACGTTCGGTCGGTTACCTGACCAAGCGGGTCTTCCAGCTTGGTAGGATCGGCATGGAGCCGATCTTCGCCGACGAAGAGGTGACGCACGTTCAATGGAGCGCCCTGATGGCGGTCCAATATGGCGTGGGCGGCACCGCCGCCGAGCTGTCGCGCCATCTGTGCCACGACACCGGCGCGACCACCCGCATCGTCGACACGCTGGAAGAGCGGGGCCTGATCCAACGCTGCCGCTGCACCGAGGATCGCCGGGTCGTGCGCCTGAGCCTGACCGAGCAGGGGCGCGAGATCGCGATGCGGTGCAAGGACAAGGCCACGGCGATGTGGAGCGGCTGGCTGTCCGACTGGGCGGATGAGGATATCGATCGCCTGATCGGCTATCTGCAGCGCCTCCGCGATCGCCTGGAGAATGAAGCATGAAGCGGACTATCCCCCTCATCGCCCTGCTTCTTGCGGGTTGTTCCGTTCCCCAGGCGCATCCCGCCGTCACCCCGACCGCGCCCGAGACGCTGGGGCTGGGCGATGCGCAGGCCCCGCTCGTCGCGACCGACTGGTGGCGCGGGCTGGGCGATCCGCAGCTCGACCGGATCGTCGACGATGCGCTGACCGGCAACCCGTCCCTTACCGTGGCGCTGGCGCGGTTGCGGCAGGCGGAGTCGGTGCTGGCCAGCCGCCGTGCCGATGACGGTCCCGCCGTCTCGCTCGACGCGCAGGAGCAATATAGCCGGATTTCCGGCCGCTACACGATCCCGCCGCCCTATGCGGGCACGACCCAGTGGCTGGGACAGGCGCAGGCCAATCTGAACTGGACGATCGACCTGTTCGGGCGACAGGCCGCCGCGATCGAGGCGGCGCGCGCCTCCACCCGTGCGGCGGCGCTCGATGTGACGGCCGCCCGACTGGCGCTCGCCGGATCGGTCGCGCAGACCTATGTCGAACTGGCGCGGGCCGAGCGGCAGGCAGCCATCGCCCGCCAGACCATTGCAACGCGCACCCGTTCGCTCTCGCTGGTCCAGTCGCGCATCCGCCATCAGCTTGCCAGTCAGCTCGACGCCTCCAGCGCGCAGACGCTGCTGGCCCAGGCGCAGGTGGCACTGGCACGGGCAGAGGCACAGGCTGCCCTGTCACGCAACGCCCTGGCCGCACTGGCCGGACGCGGCCTGGATTATTCCGCGACGATCACACCGACCCGGATCGCCTTCGACGCCGCGCTACCCATCCCCGCGATGGTGCCCGCCGACCTTCTGGCGCGACGCCCCGACATCGCGGCGTCGCTCGCCCGGATCGATGCGGCGTCCGCCGGGCAGGAGGTGGCGCGCAAGGCGTTTCTGCCCAACGTCAATCTGATGGCGCTGGCCGGGTTCCAGGCGGTCGGGCTCGGCAATCTGTTCACGGCCGATGCGGGCACGGCCGGCGCGGGCCCCGCCATCCATCTGCCGATCTTCGACAGCGGGCGGCTGCGCGCCGGGCTGGCGGGGGCGACCGCCGCGCTCGACCTTGCCACTGCCGACTATAACAACCGCGTCGTCGGCGCGGTCCGCGAGGCCGCCGACGCGGTGACTCGAAGCAGGACGCTCGCAACCGAGCGCGCCCGCCAGACCGAGGTGGTGCGCGGCCTGTCCGAGACCCGCCGCCTCAACGCCATCCGGGTGTCGAGCGGGCTGCAATCGCAGCTTGGCCTGATCGACCCCGACATTCGCCAGCTGGAGGCCGACCAGGCCGACGCCAATCTCGCCGCCGATGCGGTCCAGGCGCGCATTGCGCTGGCCGTCGCCCTGGGCGGTGGTTTCTCCTCTTCTTCGCAAGGTATCACGCAATGAGCGACACCGAAGCCGCCGCCCCCTCCCCGGCAACCGCCCCGTCCGGCAAGCCCAGGGCACGCAGGACCGGGCTGACCATCCTTCTCGTCGTCGTGGTGGTCGCGGCGGTCATATGGGCGGTGTTCCACTTCCTGCTCGCCAAGCCGGAGGAAGAGACCGACGACGCTTATGTGGCGGGCGACGTGGTGTCGATCACCGCGCGCGATCCGGGCACGGTGCTCGCCATCCATGCCGACAATACGCAGACGGTGAAGGCGGGTGCGCCGCTGCTCGACCTCGATCCGGCGACGGCCGATGTCGGGTTGGCCTCCGCCGCCGCAGAACTGGCGCGTGCGGTTCGCGCGACCCGCGCCGACTTCACCAAGGTCAACCAGAGCGGCGCCGGGATCGTCCAGGCGCAGGCCGAACTGGCCCGCGCGCGCGACGACTATGCCCGCCGTCGCGGCGCCGCCGCCGAGGGCGCGGTGTCGGGCGAGGAACTGTCCCACGCGGCCGACGCGGTGAAGGTCGCGACGGCGAATCTCAACCTCGCCCGCGCGCAGGCGGCCCAGGCACGGACCGCCGTGCAGGGCACCAATGTGGGGACCAACCCCGCCGTGATGGCCGCCATCGCCGCCTATCGCCGCGCCGCGATCACCCGCAACCATATGCATATCGTCGCGCCGATCGACGGTGTCGTCGCCCAGCGCACCGTTCAGGTCGGGCAGCAGGTCGCAGCGGGGACGCCGTTGATGGCGGTGGTTCCGCTCGACCGGCTATGGGTCGATGCCAATTTCCGCGAGACCCAGTTGAAGGACGTCCGCATCGGCCAGCCCGCGACGATCGTCGCCGACATGTATGGCGGCAAGATCGTCTATCATGGCAAGGTCATCGGCCTGGGCGCGGGCAGCGGCAATGCCTTCGCGCTGCTGCCGCCGCAGAATGCCAGCGGCAACTGGATCAAGATCGTGCAGCGCGTGCCGGTCCGCATCGGGCTGAACGCCAACGAATTGCGCCAGAACCCGCTGCGCGTCGGCCTGTCCGCGACGGTCACGGTGGATACGGCCGACCAGAATGGCCCGCGGATCGGCACCGCCGCCGCCCAAGCCTATCAGACCCGCGCCACCGATGCGAACGACCCGGCGGTGGAAGCGCGGATCGCGCAGATCATCGCGGCCAATCGCTGATGGCCGGCGCCCCCGCACAGGGCGGCGCGGGGGAAGGTCCCGCGCCGCTGAAAGGTCCGGCGCTGGCGCTGGTCGCCTTCGCGCTGGCGCTGGGCACCTTCATGCAGGTGCTCGATTCGACCATCGCCAACGTCTCGCTGCCCACCATCGCGGGCAATTTGGGCGTCAGTTCGGACAATTCGACCTGGGTCGTCACCGCCTTCGCCGTCGCCAATGGCGTGGCGGTGCCGCTGACCGGCTGGCTGATGGGAAAGTTCGGCGTGGTACGCACCTTCTGCGTGTCGGTGCTGCTGTTTACCATCGCGTCCTTCCTGTGCGGCATCGCATGGGACCTGTCCTCGCTGATCGGCTTTCGCGTACTCCAGGGAGCGGTATCGGGGCCGATGATCCCGGGCAGTCAGGCGCTGCTCATTTCGATCTTCCCGCCGCAGAAGCGGTCGACCGCGCTCGGCATATGGTCGATGACCACATTGGTCGCGCCGATCATGGGGCCGATCCTGGGCGGATATATCTCCGACAATTATCACTGGAGTTGGATCTTCCTCATCAACGTGCCGGTCGGCCTGTTCTGCGCGGGCGTGTGCTGGCGCGGGCTGTCGAGCCGCGAAACCCCGACCCGCAACCTGCCGATCGACAAGGTCGGACTGATCATGCTGGTCGTCTGGGTCGGCGCGCTTCAGATGATGCTCGACCTGGGCAAGAATGACGACTGGTTCCATTCGACCCGGATCGTCGTGATGACGGTGATCGCGGTCGTCGGCTTCGTCGCCTGGCTGATCTGGGAACTGACCGACGCCAATCCGGCGGTCGACCTGTCGCTGTTCAAGGGGCGGAATTTCAGCCTCGGGACGCTGGCCTTCTGCCTGGGCTATGCGGTGTTCTTCGCCAATACGCTGCTGCTGCCGCTCTGGCTCCAGACGCAACTCGGCTATACCGCGACCTGGGCCGGTCTCGTCGCCGCGCCCAGCGGGGCGGTGGCGGTGGTCCTGACCCCGTTTGTCGCGCGTCTTTCGGGCAAGGTCGATGCGCGGATCATGGCCACCATCGCCTTTGCCGCCTTCGGCCTGTCCTATTGGATGCGATCGGGGCTCAACACCCAGGCGAGCTTCAGCGACTTCGTGCTGCCCCTGATGGTGCAGGGCATCGCGATGAGCACCTTCTTCCTCGCCATGCTGACCATTGCACTGGACGGGGTGCCGCAAGCGCGTATTCCCTCGGCCACCGGCATTTCCAACTTCGCGCGCATCACCGCGGGCAGCTTCGCCGCGTCGCTGACCACCACCATGTGGGACCGGCGCGAGGCGATGCACCAGGCGCATCTGTCGGAGGCGATCGGCCAGAACCCGGTGTGGCAGATGACACGGACCGGGCTCAACCATCTGGGCCTGACCGATACGCAGGCCGCCGCCGCCGTCACGCGGCAGATGGTGGGGCAAGCCTATCTGCTGGCATCGACCGACATCTTCTATGTCTCGGCCTGGCTGTGCATCGTGCTGGCGGCGCTGACCTGGTTCACCCGGCGACCCAAGCCGCATGACGGACCGATCGCGGCGGATTGACGCTAATCCCTGCCTTGGCAGGGGAGCCGGCAGCGCGAAGAACCGAATGAGGAGTATCACCACCAGCGGTGACACTCCTCATTGCGCCTGGCCACCCCCTCCCCGTCCATGGGAGGATCTGCTACGCTCCCCAAAAAGGGAGACGGATGATGCTGAAAACACTTACGATCATGGCACTGCTCGCAGTGGCGCAGGCCCCGTCCGATCCGCATCTGCCGGGGCGTATTATCGACAGCGTGGCCCCTGTCCTACCCGTCGGAATCGATCGCGGCGTGCTGATCGTCTCCAAGACCAATGGCTGGCGACATATCGAGCACATCCCCCATTCCAACATCGTTCTCGCCGATATCGCCAAGCGGCTCGATCGCCCCAGCTTCACGACCGAAAATGCCGCCGTCTTTAATGACGAGCAGCTATCCCATTTCTCGGTCGTCGTACTGAACAGTGCGAGCGGCGATTTCCTGACGCCCGAGCAGCAGGCGGCCTTCGCCCGGTTCGTGGCAAGAGGTGGCGGCGTGGTCGCGCTCCACGCGGCGGGCGACGACAGCCATAAGGAGCCCTGGTATGCCAATACGATCATCGGCACGACCTTTATCGGGCACCCCAATGGCGAGGATCATATCCAGTCCGCCCGCGCCATCGCCGCCCAGCCGCGTCATCCCATCCTGGCCGGGGTCCGCATGCCCTGGGTCGCGCGCGACGAATGGTACAGCTTCGACGGCAATCCCGCCGCGCGTGGCATGACCGTCCTCGCTCGGGTGGACGAGGCGAGCTATCGTCCGGGCGAGAAGCTGCGCATGGGTACCCATCCGGTCATGTGGATCAATCCCCGCACCATGGGCCGGGTCTTCTACTCGGCGCTGGGCCATGAGCCGCAGCTTTACGACGACCCCGCCTATCGCCGCATCCTGACCAACGCAATCCGCTGGGCCGCGCGGTCTTAGCCCGTCATTGCGCAGCCGCGCGTCAGCACTCGACCACATTCACGGCCAGGCCCCCCAGGCTGGTTTCCTTATACTGCGACTTCATATCTTCGCCGGTCTGGCGCATCGTCTCGATGACCTGATCCAGGCTGACGATATGCCGCCCATCGCCATGGAGCGCGAGATAGGCGGCGTTGATCGCCTTGATCGCCCCCATGGTATTGCGCTCGATACAGGGGATCTGGACAAGGCCGCCGATCGGATCGCACGTCAGGCCCAGATTATGCTCCATGCCGATCTCGGCGGCATTCTCCACCTGCGAAGGGCTGCCGCCCAGCGCCGCCGCCAGCCCCGCCGCCGCCATCGAACAGGCGACGCCGACCTCGCCCTGACAGCCCATCTCCGCCGCCGAAATCGAGGCGCGCTTCTTGTAGAGCATCCCCACCGCCGCCGCCGTCAGCAACAGGGTCCGCATTCCGTCACGCGTCGCACCGTGGACGAAGGTCTCATAATAGCGCAGCACCGCCGGGATGACGCCCGCCGCGCCGTTCGTGGGGGCGGTGACGACCCTGCCCCCGGCCGCATTTTCCTCGTTGACCGCCAGCGCCCACAGGCTGACCCATTCGAACACCAGGCTCGGATCGGTGCGCGGCCCGCGATCGAGCAGCTTCTGCCGGATCGCCTGTGCGCGACGCTGGACCTTCAATCCCCCCGGCAGGATGCCTGATGCGGCACAGCCCCGTTCGATCGCACCGCACATCGCATCGCGAACCCGGTCCAGAAACGCGTCGGTCTCGCCATCCTCGCGCCATGCCGCTTCATTGGCTCGCACGATCTGCGCGATCGACAGACCGGTCTCGGCCGCCCGTTCCAGCAGTTCCGCGCCCGAGGCAAAGGGATGTGCCAAGCGACGGTTGGTCCGCATCGGCTCGGCCCCCTCCATGCGGATCGCGCCACCACCGATCGAATAGAAGCGCCGCACCACCGCGCTGCCGTCCGCCAAAAAGGCGGTGAAGACCATGCCATTGGGATGCGCGGGCAGAAAGCCCGGTCGGAACAGCAAGTCGGCCTCATAGTCGAAGGGCAGATCATGCCGTCCGTCGAGGCGGATCTCACCCGTTCGGGCGATATTCGCGAGCAGCCCCTCGATCGCGTCGGGATCGACCGTCTCGGGCGTTTCCCCGGCCAGCCCTAGCAGGACCGCACGATCGCTATGATGGCCACGGCCGGTCAGCGATAACGATCCAAACAGCTCGGCCTGCACCCGTTCCGGGACCAAGCCGGTGTCGAGCATTTCCGCCGCGAACGCCTTGGCCGCGCGCATCGGGCCGACGGTGTGCGAACTCGATGGACCGATCCCGATCGTGAACAATTCCGTGACGCTGACGGCGGCGATGCTGTCTTCACTGCGTGGCAAGGTGGTCATTGGGCTGGCAGGAAGGGTCACGATCGTTCCAGTTGTTACCGGTTTGCCGATGACTAGCCCAATCGCCCGTCACGGGCCAGCCGCGAAAACGGCCTTTCCCAAGTCTCGCTACGGCGCCTCTCCCGTCTCGACCGGCATGACTTGGTCGACATGGCAGTCGGCGATGACGTTCATCGATCGGACGATCCGCACCCTGATCCTGATGCCATCACCTTTGGCGGCGTCGATCATATGCCGCTGCAGACCCATATCGCGCAGAGACCATGCATTCCGCTCGACGAGGCGCGAACCGACTCATGGCAAGTCCCATCCATCACGCCCCTTACGCAACAAAGCCCGGCACTCCCCTAGGAAGTACCGGGCCCGGTCGACATCCGCTCGAACGAGCGAAGTGGTTACTTGCGGAGCGTGAGACCGCCACCGAAGCGCTTGTTGAAGCGCGCGACCTGACCGCCGGTGTCCAGCATCTGGCCACGGCCACCGGTCCAGGCCGGGTGCGCCAGCGGATCGATGTCGAGCTGCATCGTGTCGCCTTCCTTGCCCCAGGTGGAGCGGGTTTCGAACACGGTGCCGTCGGTCATCTGCACCTTGATCATGTGATAGTCGGGATGGGTATCGGTCTTCATGATATTGCTCCGGAAATGGCTGGTTCCGACCAGCCTAAAAGCTCAAGGCGCGGCCCATAGCGGACTGCGCCCCGATAGTCAAAAGCGACGTGGTGCCGTCACGCCTCGGCGGGCGGGTCGGCGATCATCGCGGTGAAATTGGCCTCCGCCACGACGGCGCCGTCGATCTTGGCGACACCCGCAAACTTACAGACCCGAGTCCGCTTCGACACGAACTCGACCTCCAGATGCAGAAGCACGCCGGGTTCGACAGGCTTGCGGAACTTCACGCCATCGATCGACATGAAGTAGACGAGCTTGCCCGAATTGGCGAGGCCCAGGCTCTCCACACCCAGGACACCGGCGGCTTGCGCCAGCGCCTCCACGATCAGCACGCCCGGCATGATCGGACGGCCGGGATAATGGCCCTGGAAAAAGCCCTCGTTGATCGTCACCGCCTTCACCGCGCGGATCGACGTGTCGAGGACCAGTTCCTCGACACGATCGACCAGCAGCATCGGATATCGGTGGGGGATCGCCGCCATGACCCGGGTAACGTCCAGCGGGCCCATGACGGTCTTCACCGCGTCATTCACGACGTCGCTCACGGACGAATTACCGGCCGCTGTTCTGACGACGCGCGGGCGCCGTAGCGGGGGTCGCGGCCGGAGCGGCAGCGGGCGCAGCACCCTGCTGCTGACCCTGCTGACCCGGCTGCCAGTTGGCGGGCGGGGTGATGCTGACGGTCGGGACCAGCTTGTCGAGCTCGGCCGTCACCGCCGAGGTGATGTCGGCGGTCGGCTGCATGAACAGCACCGCCTGCGGGCTGACCAGCAGGCTGACATTCTTGGCGCGCACGGCGTTCTGCACCGCTTCGCCCAGACGCGCCTGGATCTGCTCGACCGCATAGCCCTGTGCACGGGCGGCGGGCTGGGTCAGGCGGGCGAGTTCCTGCTCACCGGCCTGCTGCTTCGCCTGGATCGACTGAGCCTGGGTGCGCAGCGCGGCTTCGTTGGCGTTGGGGGCCGAACGGGCGGTCTGGAACGCCTGGACCAGCGGCTCCAGCTCGCGGCCGATCGCGGCACGACGGGCTTCGGCCTGGTCGAGCTGCGTCTTGTAGGTCGTCTCGATCTGCTGCCGCGCGGTCGTCCAGGCACGCGAACCGGCAATCGCGCCCTGCGGATCGGCAACGGCGACGCCGTTGACCTGGGCGCTGGCGCTCGTGGCCACCGTGGCGGCCGGCGCGACGAGAGCCGCCGCGAGAAGGAGCTTGGAAATCGTCTTCATCAGAACTGCGTCCCTACGTTGAAAGTGATAAGCTTGGGGTCGTCGCCCGGCTGCGTGACCAATGCCTTGGCCAGATCGATGCGCAGCGGTCCAAATGGTGAATTCCAGTTCACACCGATGCCGATCGACACGCGCGGCTTCCAGGTGCCGAGGTAGAATTGCTCCTGGGCATAGTTGGTGTTCTGAAGCGCGATATTGGCCGTCGAACCGGAGCAAGCGCCACCCAGCGTCGCAGAGTAGCCGGTCTGGCAGGTGGTGGTGAGGCCCGCCGTCTTGTCCGCCGTGGTGCTGTCGTTGGTAGGCACCTGAAAAAGCGGGCGTCCCTGTGTGTCCGTCTGGGCGACCGGCGCCAGCGTCGGCGAGCCGTCCTTATTGAACAAGGGATTGCCGTTGGCGTCCTTCGCCTGCGGGAAGTTGAGCGAGGCCAGCGGGCGGGTGACGCCCCACAGGCTGCCCGCCTGGACATAGACGCTGGGGCGCAGACCCATCTCACGCGCGCCCGAACCCAATGGGATTTCCAGCTCCGCACGCGCCAGATAGTAAGCGCGGCCGCCCAGTGCGTCGTCGACGAACTGCTGCCGGTCCTTGCTGAGCGACTGGCTGCCGTCGTTGCCGATGACATAGGGCACGCGCAGCACGCGCGGGCCGACGCCACGAATGTCGAAGCCGCGGAACTGCGGCTCACCCAAATAGAAGCGGTCGACGATGCGGACCGGATCGATACCGGGACCACGGCTGCCTTCGAGCGAGTGGATATAACCGCCCTCGCCCAAGATCGAGAAGACGAAGCCTTTGCCCAGCCCCTTGAACTTGGCGCCTTCCGCGCGGGTGCGGATATACTTCACGTCGCCGCCAAGACCGGCAAAGTCTTGGCTGAACGAGAAGCGATGACCCGCCGTCGGACGCAGGCGGCTGTTCAGGCTGTCATAGATCAACGAATAGCCGATGGACGAGGTCCAGCGATTGCCGATCGAGTCGCAGAGATAGCGGCCCGCCTGCTGGAAGTTACAGCTGCCGTCCGCATTGAAGAACGACGAGTCCAGGCCAACCTGGTCATAGGTCAGGCCATAGCGACCCGACAGCGACCAATATTCGGTCAGCGGCACGCCCGCACGGACCTGGAAGCCGGTCGAGACCTGGCTGTAGGTCGTCTGGCGCGTGGTGCCCAGATAGTTGAACGAGTTGAAGTCGCGGCGGAACACATCGACGCCGAGCGCAATATTCTTGTCGAACACATAAGGCTCGGTGAAGCCCAGCTCGATCGACTTGGAATAGGCCGAGTAGTTGACGCCCGCGCGCAATTCCTGGCCCTTGCCGCGGAAATTGCGCTGGGTGATGTTCGCCTGGATGATGAAGCGTTCCAGCGACGAATAACCGGCTGACAGCTGCAACGAGCCGGTCGACTGTTCCTCGACATTGGTTTCCAGAACGATCCGGTCCGGCGTCGAGCCGGGGTTCTGCTTGATCTCCAGCTTTTCCTGGAAATAGCCAAGCGAGTTGATGCGGTCCTGGCTGCGGCGGACCTGGAAGCTGTTGAAGGCATCCCCCTCGGCCACGCGGATTTCGCGGCGGACGACCTTATCCTGCGTCTGGGTGTTGCCGTTGATGTCGATCCGCTCGACATAGGTCCGCTTGGCTTCGGCGATGTTGAAGGTGATCGACATGGTCAGCGCTTCCTTGTCGCGCTGGAAATTCGGTTCCACGTCGGTGAAGGCATAGCCGAACAGGCCCGCCGTCTGGCTGAGGCTGTCGATCGAATCCTCGATCAGCTTGGCGTTGTACCAGTCGCCCTTCTTCATCGGCAGCGACTGGGCGAGCTTGTCATTGTCGAAGTCGCGGATCTGGCTGTCGACCTTGACGTCGCCGAACTTGTAGCGCGGACCTTCCTCCACCACATAAGTGATGATGAAGTCCTTCTTGTCCGGGGTCAGCTCGGCCACCGCGCTGGTCACGCGGAAGTCGGCATAGCCGTTGGACAGATAGAAGGCGCGCAGCTTCTGCTGGTCGGCCGCCAGGCGATCCTGATCGTAGCTGGTGGCCGAGGACAGGAAACGGAACCAGCGCGACTGCTTGGTGTACATCGCACCACGCAGTTCGTCGTCGGAGAATTTCTCGTTACCGATGATGTTGATCTGGCGGACCTTGGACTTGGGCCCCTCGCTGATCTCGAACACCACGTCGACGCGGTTCTGGTCCAGATTGACCATCTTCGGCTCGACCACTGCGCCGAAACGACCCTGGCGGCGATAGAGTTCGACGATGCGCGCCACGTCCTGTCGCACGGCGGTACGGGTGAAGATCTGGCGAGGAGACAGCTTGATCTCCTTCTTGATCTTGTCTTCCTTCAGGCGCTTGTTGCCCTCCAGAATGACCCGGTTGATGATCGGATTCTCCCGCACGCGCAGCACGATGTCACCGGACTCGACGCCCGAGATGGAGAAGTCGGCGAACAGCTCCGACGCCTGAAGATCCTTCAGCGCCTGGTCGAGCGTTTCGGGCGTATAGGGAATGCCGACCCGCAGCTTGGTATAGGACAGCACCGTCTCAGGTTCGATACGCTGTGCACCCTCGACGCGGAGGGTCTTGATCGTCCGCACCGGCGCGGGCGCGACGACCGATGTCGGGGCGGCGGCACCGCCGGGGGCGGTCGGTGCGGTCTGCGCCCAGACGGGAACGCCGGACAGCATCGTGCCCGCCAGCAATATGGCGCCCGCGCGCACAGTCTTCATACCCGTCATTGCTGTCACCAAACCCACCCCAGAAAAGTCGAACCGACCCCTGTCGTAACCGCGCCCTGCCCCATCGTCGTCAACCGATCAAGCCGGCGATATTCCGCCATAGGCCCAAATTGCCCAGATCGTTGAACGTAACGAACAGCATCAGGGCCAGAATTGCGATCAAACCGCCGCGAAATGCCCATTCCTGGGCTGCCGGCTCCAGGGGACGCCGCCGCACCGCTTCGATCGCGTAGAAAAGAAGATGACCGCCATCCAGCATCGGCACTGGCAACAGGTTGATGAACCCCAGATTGATGGACACCAGCGCCACGAAGAAAACAAAGGCGTCCAGGCCCAGCGACATCTGTTCGCCCGACACCTTGGCGATCGACACCGGCCCGCCGAGTTCTTTCACCGAGCGACGGCCGGAGATCACCTGCCCGAGCGTTTCGACCATCATGCGGACGATCTCACCGGTCCGTTGGACCGCGACGACGGGCGCGCGGAGCAGCCCGACCGGGCGGAGATCAACCTGGCCAGAGCCGCGAAGCCCCAGGCGACCGATGCGATAGCTGTTGCCGAATCGGTCGCGCTGCTGCTCGGTGCCGACCGTCGTCTCGGTCGTGAAGCTGCGCCCGTCCCGCTCGGCGGTGATGGTCACCCGCTCGCCCGCGCGAATCTGCACATAGCGGGCGATGTCGGCGAAGTCGGTGACGGTGCGATCCCCGATCGCGGTCACCCGGTCGCCGGCGCGAAGCGTCGTCGAGGCCGCCGCGCTGCCCGGCATCACCTGACCGACCACCGGCGGGATCACCACCTCGCCATAAGCATAGGCGAAACCAGCCAGGATCAGGATGGCGGCGACGAAGTTGATCGCCGGGCCCGCCGCGACGATGATCGCGCGCTGCCAGACCGGCTTGGCCTGAAAGGTCCGGGCGCGCTCTTCAGGGGGCAAAGAGAGCCAGGCCGCATCGGGCTGGCCGGCGGGGTTCATGTCGCCCGCGAACTTGACGTAACCGCCCAGCGGCAGCCAGCCGATCTTCCACCGCGTATCGCGTTTGTCGGTAAAGCCGAAAATCTCCCGACCGAAGCCGATCGAGAATGTCTCCGCCTTCACCCCGAACCAGCGGCCGGCAAGGTAATGACCCATCTCGTGCACGAACACGAGCGGACCGAGAGCGAGAATGAAGGCCAGAACGGTCAGCAACAGGCCGGGGGTTTCGATCAAACGACGCAATCCTCAACGCGCTCGGCCGCCAACACCCGCGTCTCCGCATCGATCGCGATCACCGCATCGAGCGTTTCCGGCGGGGCCGGGTCGTAGCAGTGGAGAACATGTTCGACGATTGCGGCAATTTCGAGGAAGCCGATACGCCGCGCGAGAAAAGCTGCGACCGCGACCTCATTCGCCGCATTCAAGATGGCTGGGGCAGCGCCCCCCGCCTCCAGCGCCGCACGCGCCAGCCGCAGCGCGGGAAAACGAAGCGGGTCGGGCGCGGCAAAGTCCATCCTCCCCAGCGCCACCAGATCGAGTGGCGCCATCGGAGTCGGCATCCGGTCGGGCCAGGCCAGGCAATGGGCGATCGGCACCCGCATGTCGGAGGGGCCGAGCTGCGCCAACATCGAGCCATCGACATAATCGACCGCCGAATGGATGATCGATTGCGGATGAAGCACGATCTCGATCCGGTCGGCCGGGACGGGGAACAGCCGGGCCGCCTCGATCAGTTCCAGCCCCTTGTTCATCATCGTCGCCGAGTCGACCGAGATTTTGGCGCCCATCGACCAGTTGGGATGTGCCACCGCCTGTTCGGGGGTGACACGGCGCATTTCCTCGGTGCTCGATTCGCGGAACGGTCCGCCGCTGGCGGTCAGCACGATCCGCCGCACCCGCTCGGGTCGGGCGAAGTCGAAGCATTGATAGATGGCGTTATGCTCGCTGTCCGCCGGCAGGAGCGTCGCCCCTGCCCTGGCCGCCGCCGCCAACACCACCTCGCCTGCGGAAACCAGCGGCTCCTTGTTGGCGAGCACCACCGTCCCGCCATGGGCGATCGCCGCCATGGCGGGCTCCAGCCCGGCGCAGCCGACGATCGCGCCCATGGTCCAGTCCGCGCCGCTCGCCGCCGCCTCGATCACCGCCGCACGGCCGCCCGCAACACGCGTCTCTGTGCCCGCCAGCGCATCGCGCAGATCGGGCAGGCAGCGCTCGTCCGCAACCACCGCCAGTTCGGCGCCAGTCCGCTTCGCCGCCGCCGCGAGCTTGGCGACATCGCAATTGGCGGTCAGCGCGCGAACCCGATAGCGGTCAGGCTCACGCTCGATCAAATCCAGGGTCGAGGTACCGACCGAACCGGTCGCGCCCAGAATCGTAACGCTACGCATCAGAACAGGTCCGGCAGGAAGATCAGGAAAGCCGCCACCGGCGCGACCGGCACGATGCCGTCCAGCCGGTCCATCACGCCGCCATGGCCGGGCAGGACGTTGCCGCTGTCCTTCACACCGGCGCGCCGCTTGAGCCAGCTTTCGAACAGGTCGCCCATCTGCGCCAGCACCGCGAGCAGCGGCGTGGCGATGACGAGAAACATGGGCAGGCCATGATAGACATGCATCACCACCGCCAGCAACGTGGCCGCCGCGATGCCGCCGATCAGGCCCGACCAGGTCTTGGCCGGGCTGATCGCCGGAGCAAGCTTCGGCCCGCCAAATTGCCGCCCCACGAAGAATGCGCCGCTGTCGCAGGCCCAGACCAGCGCCATCGCCCAGAGCGACAGGGCCAGACCATCGTCATGCAGCCGGATCGCCAGCAGCGAAAAGACCGGCAACCCGACATAGAGCGCGCCCGCGCCATAATCCGGCCGACGCGAAATGATGGTCAGGAAGAAGAAGACCCCGGCGATCAGCCCCAGTGCGAAGAAGCCCGGCCCAGCCGCCAGCCCCGGTGCCATGATCGCCAGCGGCACCGACAAGGCGAACTGCGCCAGCCGCTTGCGCGGGCGCTCGATCTTCAGAAGATCGGACCACTCAGCCATCATGAACAGCGCGACGACGACCGCCAGCAACCAGAAGGCCAGTCCGCCCAGCGCCAGACAGACGCTCGCCACCGCGATCATGACGATACTGGCGAGCACCCTTTTGGTCAGGTTGGACATGGCTCCGACGGGCGGGGTGGCCGGGGCCGCATCGGGCGCTCCGACCGATGGGATTTCAGGATCGGTCACAGGCCGCCGAAACGCCTGTGTCGTCGGCCGAACTCCGCCACCGCATCGGCCAGCGCCGCTTCGTCGAAATCGGGCCATAGCGTTTCGACGAACAGCAATTCGGCATAGGCCGCCTGCCACAACAGGAAGTTGGACAGACGCTGCTCTCCCGAGGTGCGGATGACCAGATCAAGCGGCGGCAGGCCGTTCGTCTGCAACTCACCCTCGATCGCCTGGGGCGTGATCGCGTCAGCGGTCATTTCGCCCGCTGCGACCTTGGCCGCCAGTCGCTTGGTCGCCTCGACCAGTTCGGCCTGCGCCCCGTAATTGAGCGCGATCGCCAGGATCGGGCCGGTATTGGCCGATGTCCGCTCGATCGCATCGTCGATCATCGCGACCAGATCGGGGGCGAAGCGGCGATAGTCACCGATCACCCGCAAACGGACATTGTCCGACACCAGCTCCGCCAGATCCTTGCGCAGAAAAATGCGCAGCAGCCCCATCAGGTCGCTGATCTCGGCCTCGGGTCGCCGCCAATTCTCGGAGGAGAAGGCATAGAGCGTCAGCGCCTCGATACCCAGCGAGCGGGCCGCGCGCGAGATGCGGCGCACCGCCTCGACCCCGGCCTTGTGGCCGGCGAATCGGGGCAGCAGACGACGTTTGGCCCAGCGACCATTGCCGTCCATGATGATCGCGACGTGACGCGGGACCGCACCCGTATCGGGCACGGCCACCAGCGACCCCAGAGCCGTCTGGGCCGAGGCGGCCGGAGGACTCACTTGCCCAGGATTTCCTTTTCCTTGGCCGCTGCCGCCGCGTCCAGATCGGCAATCGTCGCATCGGTCAGCTTCTGCACCCCGGTCTCGTGGCGCTTGCGCTCATCCTCGCCGAACAGTCCCTTCTTCTCGTCGGTCTTCAGGCTGTCCATGCCGTCGCGACGCACGTTACGTACCGCGATGCGCGCGCTCTCGGCATATTTGTTGGCCAGCTTGGCCAGTTCCTTGCGGCGTTCCTCGGTCAGGTCGGGGATCGGCAGGCGCAGCGTCTGGCCGTCGTTGATCGGGTTAAGGCCGAGGCCCGCCGAGCGGATCGCCTTTTCGACCGGCGAGACGTTGGACTTGTCCCACACCTGCACCGACAACATGCGTGGCTCGGGCGCGGAGACCGTCGCGACCTGGTTCAGCGGCATATGGCTGCCATAGACTTCGACGGTTACCGGATCGAGCAAGGCGGTCGAGGCACGGCCGGTGCGCAAGCCGTTCAGATCGTGCTTCAGCGATTCGACGGCGCCCTGCATACGGCGCTCGAGATCGGACTTGTCATACGCTGCCATGATTAAGCTCCTTGATTCTGAACGATCGTCGACACACCCTGCCCCGCCAGCACGGCACCGAAATTGCCATGTTCGCGGATGTTGAAGACGACGATCGGGATATTGTTGTCGCGGCACAGCGCGATGGCCGAGGCGTCCATGACCTTCAGGTCGTCGGACAGAACCTTGGAAAAGGTGACGGTTTCGTACCGGGTCGCGGTCGGCACCTTCTTCGGATCGGCGTCATAGACGCCGTCGACGCTGGTGCCCTTGAACAGCGCGTCGCACTTCATCTCCGCCGCGCGCAGGGCCGCGCCGCTATCGGTGGTGAAGAAGGGCGAGCCCACGCCCGCCGCGAAGATCACCACCCGCCCCTTTTCCAGATGCCGCTCAGCGCGACGACGGATAAAGGGCTCGCACACGCTGGACATCGGGATGGCCGACTGGACGCGGGTGTCGACGCCGATCTGCTCCAGCGCGTTCTGGACGGCCAGCGCATTCATCACCGTCGCCAGCATGCCCATATAATCGGCGGTCGCCCGCTCGATGCCCTTGGCCGCCGCCGACAGACCACGGAAGATGTTGCCGCCACCGACGACGACGCACAGCTCATAGCCCTTCGCCCGGACGTCCGCGATCTCCTGCGCGACGCGCGCGGTGATCTCCGGCGAAATGGCCAAGCCCCCCTCGCCCATCAGGACCTCGCCCGACAATTTGAGGAGGATACGTTTGAAGGGCGGGGTGGTCATCGTTTCTCGGATCTTGGTCATGAAAGTGGCGCGGACCTTAGGCGGCGTCCGGGCGGCGGGCAACCGTAGAGCGGCGGGTTGCGGGGAATTTCGTGGGGGCGCAGTGTCTCACAAAAGCGACTTGGCATTTCAAACTCCCCTGCCCCCCGTTCAGGCTGAGCGGAGTCGAAGCCCATGGGACTCCGCTCATCCCATGCCCTTCGACTTCGCTCAGGGCGAACGGAGGATGGGAGCGCGCGCTCCGCTCGAACCCAGCAGGGGAAGATCGCAGCCGACCCCACATGCAAAGAGAGCGGCCACCTCGCGGCAGCCGCTCCCCTAGCCTCATCGTCCCATCACGGGACGACGCAGGATTTACGCCTTCTGCGGAACGCCCGAAGCCGCAGCCACTTCGGCCGCAAAGTCCGACGCTTCCTTTTCGATGCCTTCGCCCAGCTGGAAGCGGACATAGTCCACCAGCTTGATCTCGGCACCGGCATCCTTGCCAGCCTTGGCGACGACGTCGCTGATCTTGGTCTTGCCGTCGATCACGAACAGCTGGCTGACCAGCGCGTGCTCCTTACGATACTTCGCGATCGAGCCTTCGACCATCTTGGCGATGATGTCGGCAGGCTTACCCGATTCGGCGGCCTTTTCGGTCGCAATCGCGCGCTCACGCTCGATCTCGCTCTCGTCCAGGTCTTCCTCGTTCAGCGCCTTGGGGAAGGCAGCGGCGATGTGCATCGCGAGCTGACGGCCGAGCGCCTGCAGCGTCTCGTCGGCGGCTTCCGACTCCAGCGCGACCAGCACGCCGATCTTGCCCATGCCGGGCGCCTGCTGGTTGTGGACGTAGGACACGACCGCGCCCTTCGACACTTCGAGGCGCTTGGCGCGACGCAGCGACTGGTTCTCACCAATGGTCGCGACGTTGTTGGTCAGCACTTCGGCGACGGTGCCGCCCTGCGGCATCGCTTCGGTCTTCAGCGCTTCGATGTCGTCGCCCGACTTCAGCGCGATCGCGGTCACGTCGCGGACAAAAGCCTGGAACTGGTCGTTCTTCGCGACGAAATCGGTTTCCGAGTTCACTTCGACGGCGGCGCCGACGGTGCCGTTGGTGGCGACGCCGACGAGGCCCTCGGCCGCAGTACGGCTCGACTTCTTCTGCGCGGCCGCTAGGCCCTTGGTGCGCAGCCAGTCCAGCGCGGCGTCCATATCGCCATTCGCCTCGGCCAGCGCCTTCTTACAGTCCATCATGCCCGCGCCGCTCTTTTCGCGCAGGTCCTTGACCATCGCTGCGGTGATATCGGCCATTGTCTCAATCCTCTGTCTGAAAAGGGGGATGCGGGTAGGGCCGCCCCATCGGAGGCGGCCCTTAGCACGGCTTGCGTGTCAAGCCGATGTCATCGACCGGAGAGTTCGCCCATCCGGTCGACGATCATCCCGCCCGCATGGCGGGACGGACGCGAATATTACGCGTCGATCTGGCGCTCGGCCTCGACAGCCTGCTCGGCCGTCTCGGTCGGGGCGACGGTCAGCGCTTCCTCGACGGGCGGCTCGGCCATCGCACCGAAGTCGGTGCCGCTGCGGCGCTGCTGCTCGTGACCGCCACGGGTGGCGGCGATGGCAACGGCTTCGCAATACAGACGGATCGCACGGCTGGCGTCGTCATTCGCCGGAACCGGGAACGCGATGCCGTCGGGCGAGACGTTCGAATCAAGGATCGCAACGACAGGGATACCCAGCGTGTTGGCTTCCTTGATCGCCAGCTCTTCCTTGTTGGCGTCGATCACGAACATCACGTCGGGAACGCCGCCCATGTCGCGGATGCCGCCCAGCGACAGCTCGAGCTTGTCGCGCTCGCGGGTCAGGTTCAGCACTTCCTTCTTGGTCAGGCCGTGCGTGTCGCCCGAAAGCTGCTCTTCGAGCGTCTTGAGGCGCTTGATCGAGTTCGAGATCGTCTTCCAGTTGGTGAGCATGCCGCCCAGCCAGCGATGGTTGACGAAGTGCTGGCCAGCGCGGCGAGCGGCCTCGGCGACCGGCTCCTGCGCCTGGCGCTTGGTGCCGACGAACAGAACCTTGCCACCACCAGCGACGGTCGAGCTGATGAACTCCAGAGCGCGCGCGAAAAGCGGCACGGTCTGCGACAAGTCGAGGATGTGGACGCCGTTGCGGTCGCCAAAGATGTAAGGCTTCATCTTCGGGTTCCAGCGATGGGTCTGGTGGCCGAAGTGCGCGCCGGTCTCGACCAGCTGCTGCATGGTGACGACAGGTGCCGCCATAAGATAATTCCTTCCGGTTAGTCCTCTGGGAAGCGGATGACGCGGCGGGCAAAGCCCATGCGCACCGAAATATGATGCTTCCCATGCGGTGTTGAGGCGCGCGCCCTTAGCCTATGCGAATCCCCGTGGCAAGCGGCACATGCCGTTCACATCTGTTCCAAAGCCGATTGACAACGGAACAACAGCGGAACATAAAGGGTTCGCAAGGCAGAACACGGCTTGATCGAGACGAATCACGTGCGAAACGTCCTGGATTTGGCACGGCTCAACCTGCTGTCACGAGGGCAGCGACGGAACTGATCAAATTTTTCAATGGTTACGGTTTGGTTAATTGGCCGAACCGCAGCGAACGGCAGGAGGCGGGCATCATGATGATCGTGGTGAGTGTTCTGGTTTTCATGGGCGCGCTGGTCGCCGCTGTCGCTACCATCGCCATGATGATCGCGCCGCAATGGCGGCGCATCCTTCATCTGGCGACCGGCCATGTCGAACCGGCCTTCACACCGCTGGCCACGCTAGTGGTGGCCGAGCGCCGGATCGCCGTCAGGCGCTGGGCGGCGAGTTCGCCGGTGCCTTCGCCGCTGGCGCGACGCCGCGTTGCCGCTTGAGGCGGGCATAAGCGAGCATCGTAAAGGGTATGCTGATCAAGTAAGCTAGGCATAGTGCCGTCAGAGCATGCCAAGGCGCCGAGATCAGCGCGACGCCGACCAGCACGATGATCGCCAACGCCTCGAACCGGACGTGACGGCGCAGGCGGAACGAAGTCCAAGATAGTGTGGCCAGGCTCGAGACCATGAGCAACGCCACGAAGGCGACCCACGGCGCGACCAAATAGGGTGAGGCGAAGACAGGCTCCCCCGTCCAGAACCAGAGATAAAGAGGCAGCATCGCCAACCCGGCCCCGGCGGGTGCAGGAACGCCGGTAAAGAAGCCCGCCGTCTTTCGCGGTTGATCGATGACGTCGAGTTGCGAATTGAACCGGGCCAGTCGCAGGGCGCAGAACACCGCCTGAAGCACCGCGCAGATCCAACCGATTCGCGGCAGATGCTCCAGCGACCAGAGGTACAGGATCAACGCGGGTGCGACTCCGAAAGAGATCGCGTCGGAGAGCGAATCGAGTTCGGCTCCGAACCGGCTTTCGCCCCGTAACAGGCGCGCGATCCGGCCATCCAGCCCATCGAGCAGCGCAGCGACCATGATCATTGTCACCGCCGCTTCCCATGATCCGGCAATGGCGAACTTCACGCCGGTCAACCCCGATACCAGCGCGAGCGCGGTCACCGCATTGGGGATGATGGCACGCAGCGGAAGGCCACGGGGCGGCAGGCCGCCGGCCGAAGCACGACGCGCAAAGCGGGGGGAAATGGCCATATCCTTGTCGACTTACTGCGCGATGCCGCTCATCGGCTTGCCGCCAACGCGGCCCAGTACGGTTTCCCCCGCGACCGAACGTTGGCCCAGGCACACTTGCGGGGTAACATCATCGGGCAGATAGACATCGACACGACTGCCGAAGCGGATCAGACCCACACGCTGTCCTGCGGCAACCATGTCCCCCGGTTTCACGAAACCGACGATACGACGCGCGACAAGACCTGCAATCTGGGTAAAACCGATCTTGCGGCCATCGCGCCCCTCGACCACGAAATGTTGGCGTTCATTCTCGTCCGACGCCTTGTCCAGATCGGCGTTCAGGAACTTGCCCGAGATATAGACGACCTGGCGGATGACCCCTGCGACCGGCGTACGATTGATGTGCACGTCGAACACCGACATGAAGATCGATACGCGGACCAGCGGCGCCTCGCCCAGTTCGCCGACCAGTTCGCGCGGGATCGGAACGCGCTGGATCATCGTCACCAGACCATCGGCGGGCGCGACGATCAGGTCGTCGCCCTGCGGCGTCGTCCGGATAGGGTCGCGGAAAAAGGCCGCGATCCAGATGCACAGGCCGACGAACGGCCAGAACAGCACCTTCGTGATCAGCGTGGCGATGATGGTCAGGCCCGCCCCGATCAGCACATATTTGCGCCCTTCGGGATGGACGGCGGGAAAGCGCCACTTGACGGTGGTGGTCGCGATGGGAGGCTTTTCAAGCGAAGGCATTAGGCCTGTCTACCTGTCCACCGGCCATCGCACAATCTTTTCGGTTCGCCTCGGCCCTTTCGTCTCTTGCCAGGGGTGGTTGATCCGCCGCGCCCCCTCCCCTAGACGCATCTCAAACCTGCCCAATCTGAAGGATGCGCATATGGCGAAGATCAAGGTGAACACGCCCATCGTGGAGATCGATGGCGACGAAATGACCCGGATCATCTGGGAATGGATTCGCGAACGCCTGATCAAGCCGTATCTCGACATCGATCTCGCTTATTTCGACCTGTCGGTTCAGAATCGCGACGCCACCAGCGACCAGGTGACGATCGACAGCGCCCATGCGACCCAGAAGTACGGCGTCGCCATCAAGTGCGCGACCATCACCCCCGACGAACAGCGCGTCGAGGAATTCGGCCTGAAGAAGATGTGGAAGTCGCCCAACGGCACGATCCGCAACATCCTGGGCGGCGTGGTGTTCCGCGAGCCGATCGTCATCAAGAACGTCCCGCGCCTGGTTCCCGGCTGGACCCACCCGATCGTCGTCGGCCGTCACGCATTCGGCGACCAGTATAAGGCCACCGACTTCAAGGTGCCCGGCAAGGGCAAGCTGACCATGAAGTGGGAAGGCGAGAATGGCGAGACGATCGAGGAGGAGGTGTTCAACTTCCCCAGCGCTGGCGTCGCCATGGGCATGTACAATCTCGACGATTCGATCCGCGATTTCGCCCGCGCCTCGATGAACTATGGCCTGGGTCGCGGCTGGCCGGTCTATCTGTCGACCAAGAACACGATCCTGAAGGCCTATGACGGCCGCTTCAAGGACATCTTCCAGGAGGTGTTCGACACCGAGTTCGCCGAGCAGTTCAAGGCGGCGGGGATCGAATATCAGCACCGCCTGATCGACGACATGGTCGCCTCGGCGCTGAAGTGGCATGGTGAGTTCGTCTGGGCCTGCAAGAACTATGACGGCGACGTGCAGTCGGACACCGTCGCACAGGGCTTCGGCTCGCTGGGCCTGATGACCTCCGTCCTGATGACCCCGGACGGCAAGACGATCGAAGCGGAAGCCGCGCACGGCACCGTGACCCGTCACTATCGCCAGCACCAGCAGGGCAAGGCGACCTCGACCAACCCGATCGCCTCTATTTTCGCCTGGACCGGCGGCCTGAAGTATCGCGGCAAGTTCGACAACACCCCCGATGTCGTGCGCTTCGCCGAGACGCTGGAAAAGGTCTGCGTCAAGACCGTCGAGAACGGTCAGATGACCAAGGATCTCGCCATCCTGATCGGTCCGGACCAGCCCTGGATGACCACCGAACAGTTCTTCGAGGCGATCCGCGTCAACCTCGAAACCGAAATGGGCAACTGGCAGTAAGGTCCGTTTCGGTCCGGTCACCGATAGGCGACCGACCGCAGCGCGCGCAATCTGGACCCGGGGGGCATGCCTCCCGGGTCTTTTTGCGTATCGCTCGATCGGGAGACATCGAATGGATCTGGGGAAATATGGCTGGCTGACAACCATCGGAACGCTGCCACGCATGGTGTCGGAGACGCTGAAAATCTATGGCACGAAGGAAGCACCGGGCGACGAAAACAATCCCGAAATTCTTAAATGGGCCCAGGAAGTCGGAGGCGATGTCGGCAAATTCTACAAGGCCGATTCCACCCATTGGTGCGGCCTTACCATGGCGCTCGTGGCACGCCGGGCAGGCAAGACGCCGCCCTCGAAACCGTTATGGGCACTGAATTGGCGCAACTTTGGCCAGCCCAGTGGCCAGCCTGATCTGGGGGATATCGTCGTCTTCGTTCGCAAGGGTGGCGGCCATGTCGGACTCTATGTCGGCGAAGACGAAGATTATTATCATGTGCTTGGAGGCAATCAGAGCGACGCGGTACGCATCAGCCGTTATCCCATCGAGCAATTCCGGGAAGCCCGCAAACCTCCCTATATGACCGCCCCTGCGGTGGCGATCCCGGTAAAATTGGACAAGTACGGAAATCTGATAGGCGGCGAGTTCCCCAAGGGCTGACCGTCACGCCTATCTGGAGCCGCCCTCGCGCTCCAGATAGGCGATCACGTCCGCCCGGGCGAGGGGATCGGGCAGGCCCGCGAAGGTCATCCTTGTTCCCGGTGCGAAACGTTGCGGCGAGGCGAGCCATCGGTCCATCGTCGCCCGGTCCCAATGGCCGCCGACCCGCATCAGCGCGGCGGTATAGCCGAAGCGTTCGCTGCCGCCCGCCACCGGCTTCCCCATGATGCCATGGAGATTGGGCCCGGCGCGATCGAGTTCGCCCTTGCCGATCGTATGACAGGCCAGGCACTGGCCAAAGGTCCGCGCCCCCGCGTCCGCATCCGCGACCCGCATCAGCGCGCTCAGAGACGGGTTTGGCCCGGCCTTCTTCAACCGCTCCGCCCGACCATCATCGCCGCACCCCGCCAGCGCCAATAAGGACAACAAGGGCCATGCAACGGAAAAACGACGATCCATCATCGCCGCCCCTTACCGACGCCGAGCCCACGCCGTCAGTGGACCGATCGTCCCATCGCCCCTTCGCCCGATTATCGACCTGACAAGCGCGTCAAAGCCGGGTTAGTCTGTCCTCATGGCATTACGGCTCGACAATCAGGGTTTCTCCGACGCGCTCGTCATCCTCGGTTCGGCGGGCATCGTCATCCCGGCCTTCGCCCGGTTTCGGGTCAGTCCGGTCATCGGGTTCATTCTGGTGGGGTTGCTTGTCGGCCCTGCGGGGCTCGGTTCGCTCGTGCCCCATGCGCCCTGGCTCTATTATCTGACCATCTCCAACCCGGAGTCGATCGAGCCCTTTGCCGAATTCGGCATCATATTATTGCTGTTTTCCATCGGCTTGGAGCTGTCTTTTCGACGACTATGGGCGATGCGGAGGCTGGTGTTCGGAACCGGCGCGGCGGAACTGCTGGGCTCGGCCGTGCTGATCGGCTCCGCGCTCCACCTGATGGGGCAAGGCTGGGCGGGTGCGATCGGGCTGGGGCTGGCGCTGACCCTGTCATCGACGGCGCTGGTGCTGCCGCTGGTCGGAACGACCAGTCCGGTGGGACGCGGCGCGTTCGCGATGCTGTTGTTCGAGGATCTTGCGCTCGTCCCGATCATCTTCGCGCTGGGCGCGATGGCTCCGACCGCGACCGACGAAGGCTGGGTCGGCATTGCCGGCGTCGCCCTGCGCGGCGGCTTGACCGTGGTGGCGATGTATCTGGGCGGCAAATTCGTCCTGCCCCGCCTGTTCGCCCAGGCGGCACGAACCAAGAGCCCGGAACTGTTCCTTGCGGCCTCGTTGCTGGTGGTGATCGTCGCCAGCGTCGCGACCACGGCGGCGGGCCTGTCGCCAATCGTCGGCGCGCTGCTCGCCGGGCTGTTGATCGCCGAAACCGAATATCATTCCGAGGTCGAAGTGATGACCGCCCCGTTCAAGGGGCTGGCCCTGGGCGTATTCCTGATCACCGTGGGCATGAGCCTGGACCTGCGGCTGATCGCGAAGAATTGGGACATGCTGCTGCTTGCTGTGGTCGGCGTGGTCGCGGTGAAGGCGATCGTCACCTATCTGCTGCTGCGTGTCGCCCATGCCCGGCGCGGGGTGGCAGCGGAGACGGGACTGCTGATGGGCAGCCCCTCGGAGACCACGCTGATCGTCCTGGGCACTGCCGCGCAGGCACAGTTGATCCTGCCCTCGACCGCGGCTTTCTGGCAGACCGTCACCGCAATCGGCCTGACCATCACGCCTTTGCTCGCCAAGGCGGGCCGCGTCATCTCCCGCCGGATCGAGGCGCGCAGCGCCGATGGGCCTGGCACGCCCGAGTTGGAGGATGATGCCGGGCGGACCGTCATCATCGGCTTTGGCCGCGTCGGCAAGATGATCGCCGACATGCTGACGGTCCATGGCCAATCCTATGTCGCGGTCGAGGCCGACATCGACTCGGTCGGCGATGCCCGGCGTGCAGGCTATCCGGTGCTGTTCGGCGACGTCGCGCGGGCCGAGTTGGTCGATCGGCTGAACCTGCCCGCCGCCCGCGCGCTGATCCTGACGATGGACGATCCGGTGCTGACCGTACGGCTGGCGCGTCGCATCCGCGAGGCGGCGCCCGACCTGCCGATCATCGCCCGTGCGCGCGACATGGCGCATGCCACCGAACTTTATCGCGCTGGGGTCAGCGAGGCCGTGCCCGAAACGCTGGAAAGCTCACTGCAATTGTCGGAGGCGGTGCTGGTCGATCTGGGCGTTGCAATGGGGCCGGTGATCGCGTCGATCCACGAAAAGCGTGACGAACTCCGCCAGGTCATCCGGCGCGAGGCGCAACTCCAGCGCGAGCCGCGTATCCGGCGGCTACGGCGCTTGGGGGAGCAGGCGTAAGGACGCTCCCCCCAGGCCACACCTGGGGAGAGAGATCACCATCCCCTCCCCGCGCTTCGCACAGGGAGGGTCAGAGGGTCAGCCCAACCGGCCCAGCGCGGCGTGCAGGCGCGCAGCCTCGGCCATCTTGTCGGCGTGATCCGCACGCGCCTTTTCCACCGCTTCGGGCTTGGCGCGCTCGACAAAGCTGGCATTGCTTAGCCGCCCGCCCAGCGCATCGCGTTCCTTCTCGACCGCCGCAATCGCCTTGCTCAGACGCTGGCGTTCCGCGTCGAGATCGATCACGCCTTCCAGCGGCAGGACGAAGGTCGCCTCGTCCACCACCACCTGCGCCGCGCCACCGGTCGCTTCGCCCTCGGCCGCCTCGACGCGGGCGAGACGCGCCAGCGCCCCCGCCTGTCGCACCAGTCGCTCCTTGGTATCGGCATGGGCGTCGCGGACATGCATCGGCAGACGCGCGCCCGGCGGTACGTTGAGTTCGGTGCGCGCCGCACGGATTTCGCTGACCAGACGGATCAGCCAGTCGATCTCGCGCTCCGCCTCTGGGTCGAGTGCGCGGGCGTCCGCCATCGGCCAATGCGCCACGATCAGGTCGTGATCGCGCGCACCCATGGCATGCCACAATTCCTCGGTGATGAAGGGCATGAACGGGTGGAGCATCACCAATATCTGGTCGAGCACCCAGCCCGCGACCGCACGCGTTTCCTCGCCACCTGCTTCACCGCCCTGAAGCACCGGCTTGATGAGTTCGAGATACCAGTCGCAGAAACGGCTCCAAACGAACTGATAGATCGCATTGGCCGCCCCGTCGAAACGGTAATCGGCCAGTGCGAGGTCGACGGCCTGCACGGTCTTCACCGTCTCAGCGATGATCCACTTGTTGACCGCCAGCGTGGCGTTCGGGGCCTCCAGCGTCGCCGACGCGCCGATGCCGTTGGCCTGGGCAAAACGCGCCGCATTCCACAGCTTGGTCGCGAAGTTGCGATAGCCCTCGACGCGGCGTTCATCCATCTTGATGTCGCGGCCCTGGCTCTCCATCGCCGCCATGAAGAAGCGCAGCGCGTCGGCACCGTACTGGTCGATCAGGCCCAGCGGATCGACCGTATTACCCTTCGACTTCGACATTTTCGAGCCGTCGGCGGCGCGAACAAGACCGTGCAGATACAGGGTCTTGAAGGGCACATCTTCCATGAAGTGCATGCCCTGCATCATCATCCGCGCGTCCCAGAAGAACAGGATGTCGAAGCCGGAGATCAGGACGTCGTTCGGGTAGCGCCCCGCCAGCGTCTTGTCGCCATTGTCCGGCCAGCCGAGCGTCGCGAAGGGCCAAAGCGCGGAGGAGAACCAGGTGTCGAGCACGTCCGGATCGCGGGTCAGGGTCACGCCCTCACCCGCTTCCGCCTGCGCCTCTTCCTCGCTCTCGGCGACGAATACGCGGCCGTCCTCGGCGAACCAGGCCGGGATCTGGTGGCCCCACCAGAGCTGGCGGCTGACGCACCAAGGCTGGATGTTTTCCATCCAGTTGAAGAAGGTCTTCTCCCATGCCTGCGGCACGATCTTGATATCGCCGCCGCGCACCGCCTGGATCGCGGGCTGGGCCAGCGTCTTGGCATCGACATACCATTGGTCGGTCAGCCACGGCTCGATCACCACGCCGGAGCGGTCGCCGAACGGGGTCTGGATCGTGCGCGGCTCGGCGTCATGCTCCTCGCCGTCCTTGTCGATATGCGGGATCAGGACGCCCTCGTCCTTCAGCTGCGCGACCACGGCCTTGCGCGCTTCGGCGGTCGACAGCCCGAGGAACGCGTCGGGGATCAGGCCGTCCGCCGTTTGGACAATGCACGCCTTGGCATCGAGCATGTTGAGCATGTCGCGCGCTTCGATACCGGCGCGGCGGCCGACCTCGAAATCGTTGAAGTCATGGCCGGGCGTGATCTTGACCGCGCCCGATCCCAGTTCGGGGTCGGCATGTTCGTCGGCGACGATCGGGATCAGGCGGCCGGTGATCGGCAGGCGGACCTGCTTGCCGATCAGCGCGGTGTAGCGCGCATCGTCCGGGTGCACCGCGACCGCCATGTCGGCGAGCATCGTCTCCGGCCGCGTCGTCGCGACCTCGATAAAGCCCGATCCATCGGCGAGCGGATAGCGCAGGCGCCAGAAGCTGCCCTTCACTTCGCGCGTCTCAACCTCCAGATCGCTGATCGCGGTGCCGAGACCGGCGTCCCAGTTGACCAGCCGCTTGTCGCGGTAGAGCAGACCTTGGGCGTACAGGTCGACGAAGACCTTTAGCACCGCCTTGCTGAAGCCCTCGTCCATGGTGAACCGCTCATTGGCCCAGTCCATCGAGCAGCCCAGGCGACGAAGCTGGCCGGTGATCTGGCCGCCGCTTTCCGCCTTCCACGTCCAGACCTTTTCGAGGAACTGTTCGCGGGTGAAGTCGGTGCGCTTCTGCCCCTTCGCGTTCATCTGGCGCTCGACCACCATCTGGGTCGCGATGCCCGCATGGTCGGTGCCGACCACCCACAGCGCATCCTTGCCCTTCAACCGGGCATGGCGGACGAGGATATCCTGCAGCGTGTTGTCGAGCGCATGGCCGATATGGAGGTTGCCGGTGACGTTAGGCGGCGGGTTGACGATCGTCCAGGGCTCGGCATTCGGGCGGTCGGGGCGGAACAGGCCCTTTTCCTCCCAATGGCCATACCAGCGGGCTTCGATTGCGGCGGGGTCGAACGTCTTGGGCAGCTCAGTCATGCCGCTGCCTTAATCAGCCGCGCCCGCTTGCGCCAGATGCTATCAGGTACGCGCACCCGGCCGGTCGAGCACCGCGCGTATCCGCTCGTTCAATTCCGCCCGGCGATAGGGTTTGCGGATCAATTCATACGATCGCGCGCCCTCATCGATCGCTTCGTCGGCGTAGCCCGTGGTCAGCAGGACGCTCAGCCGCGGATAGTCGCGCCGAACCGTCTGCGCCAGAGCAACGCCGTTCATGCCGCCGGGCATCAATATGTCGGTGAACAACAGCGAAAAGTCGCCGTCCTTCGCCAGATGATCCAATGCCTCGCGCGCGCTGCGGGTCAGGACGACATCATAGCCGAGCTGCTCCAGCATCGCCTTGCCCAGATCGCCGACATCCTCCTGATCCTCGACCATCAGGACGCGTTCGGCACCGCCGCTACGCGCCGGTCCGACCGGCAAAGCCCGTCGTTCGGTCACCCCGGCGGCGCGAGGGAAGTAAAGCGATACCGCGCTCCCCTGACCTCCCCCGATCGGCTCGGCCGTCGCCAGGCCACCCGATTGGCGCATGAAGCCATAGACCATGGCAAGTCCCAGCCCCGCTCCCTTCCCCATCTCCTTCGTAGTGAAGAAGGGGTCGAAGATCTTGTCGACGATCGCCGGATCGATTCCCGGACCATCGTCGGCGATGCGCACCTGCACATATTCGCCGGGATCGAGATTGACGGGGCCATCGGTTTCGTCGTCGGTGCGGATGACGTTGCGGGTGGATATATCGATCCGCCCCTGTCCGCCGCCACGCTGGATCGCCTCGCGCGCGTTGGTCAGGATGTTGAGCAACGCCATTTCGGCCTGGACCGGGTCGATCCGGCAGTTCCAGAGATTCTCTTCCAGTCGGTGGTTTACCGTGACGCCGTCACCCGCCGTCCGCTTCAGGATCGGGCGGAAATCCTCGATCAACTGGTTGAAGTTGAGCAGCCGGTCGCGCAACTCCTGCTTACGGGCGAAGGCGAGCAATTGCTGGGTCAGCGTCGCGCCACGCGCGGCAGCCGCGGCGATCGCCTCGACCGCGCGACGCCCACTCCGGTCGCCCTGGTCGACCCGCGCCTCCAATATGTCCGAATAGCCGATGATGACTTGCAACAGATTGTTGAAATCATGCGCGATGCCGCCGGTCAGCTTGCCGACCGCCTCCATCTTCTGTGCTTCGTGCAGCGCATCTTCCGCCTCACGGCGGCGCGAAATGTCGAGCTGGCTGCTGAAGAAATACACGAGCTGCCCCGCATCGTCATAGACGGGCGACACAAACAACGCGTTCCAGAAGGTCGACCCGTTCTTGCGATAGTTGAGCAGTTCGACCGCGATCTCATCCCGCCGCTCGATCGCGGCACGGACTTGTGCCACCACGTCGCGGTCGGTCTCTGGTCCTTGCAGAAACCGGCAGTTGGTGCCGAGGATTTCATCCTCGGAATAGCCGGTCATGAAGCTGAAGGCTTCGTTGCAGAAGACGATCGGATTGTCAGGCTGACGCGGATCGGTGACGATCATCGGCATCCGCGTGGTCTTCACCGCCGCGAAGAAGATGTCCGACTGTCCCGAATGCGGCTGGCGCGAATCGGAGATTGGCGGGGACGACACGTAAGAGCGCGTCGACTTGTCGGCATCGGGCGTCTCTGGCGTGGCGGTCATGACCACCGAACCAAGCGGAGCGCACGCGGTTCCGCCAACATGTCGATCACGTTACCAAATTCCGCGCATTGCAGGGGACGCGTCGAGGCGCATCCCCCGAAAAAGACTCAGCGCCCCTCGCGGGTGATCCGGGCGATTTCCTTGGCGACCATCGCCTCGACCATCTCGGGCAGGTTCGCATCCAGCCAATCGCGCAGCATCGGACGCAGCATGTCGCGGACCAGCCCTTCCAGGGTGCCGTCGCTGCTCGGTTCAGGCTTGACCATCATGCGGCTGAGCGCCTCCAGGGAACCACGGCTGGCCTGAGCCGCACGAGGCGAAACGATCGCCTCTTCGCTTTCGTCGACGGACGGCGCCTCGCCCCGCGGCGCCGGCGGAGCCGCCGGGGCGGGCACCGGAGCCGGTGCCTGCGCGACCGGTTCGGGCGCAGGAGCCATCGCCGCCTCGACCGCCGGACGCAGCGCCGATTCGGCGGCGCGGGCGGCCGCGGCCTCGACCTTCATGCGCAGCGGCATCGGGTCGCTAAGCTCCAGAACCTCGGGCGAATCATCTTCATCGACCGGCGAAGGCACGGGGCGCGGCTGGCGACGCTGACGCGCGGGCACCTCTCCCTCTTCGGCAATGATCCTTTTGATCGAGGACAGGATTTCCTCCATCGACGGCTCGGCGCTGACTTCACCCATGACCGCAATCCCCATTGAAGCCCCCCAAGGCCCCCTGCCCGGCATCATTGCCGGTTCGGTGACGACGCACCTGTGGTTAATGCAGGGCTTCTGTCAACAGGGGCGTTGACGTCGGCGTCGAGCGGACGCGTGATCGCCGCCGTCTGGGCCGGGGTCGCGGCGGTGCTGCTGGCGACCGGCGCGGGTTCGCCATCGCCACCCCAATCGTTGATCTTGTTGCGAACGCGGTTGTAGTTGGCGACCGGATCATAGAGCGAACCGCCGTCCAGCCCCAGGTCGCGCGCCTCGGCATTGCCCATGGCGGCGATCAGCGCGAAGCCCGCGACATAGGCGTCGCGCCGCGCCGTCACCAGCGTCACCTGGCTGTTCAGCAATTCCTGCTCGGCATTCAGAATATCGAGCACGGTACGCGTGCCGACGCTGTTTTCGGCCCGCACGCCCTCCAGCGACAGCGAGTTGGCGCGCACCGCCGATTCGGCCGATTGGATCACCTCCTGAGAGGATTGCCAGACGGCATAGGCGGAGCGGACCTGCGCCACCACCTGCCGCTCGGTTGCGGTGGCATTCTCCAGCGCCTGTCCGCGCAAGGCCTCGGCCTGACGGACCTGCGCCGCCGGGCGACCGCCCTGGAACAGCGGCATGGTCAACTGGGCGCCGACCGTCGCATTGACGCCGGAGGCGGGGACACCGGCGACGTTCAACGACCCCAGATAGTTGAAGTAGTTGCCGCTCGACACCGCCGACACGCGCGGCAGCCGGTTGGCGCGGGCGACGTTGATGTCATAGCGGGTGGCGTCCGCCGCGCGGCGGGCGGCGATCAACTGCGGATTCTGATCCAGCGCGACGCCGACCGCCGCGTTGGGCGAGGCGGGCAAGCTGGGCAGAGCGGGCGGCTGCTCCAGTCCCACCGGGGCCACGCCGACGATGTTGACGTAATTCTCGCGGCTGGAGATCAGATTGGCCTGCGCCGATTGAAGCTGCGCCCGCGCCTGTGCCAGCCGCGCCTCCGACTGCGCCACATCGGTACGGGTCAGGTCACCCACCTGGAACCGATCGCGCGAGGCGCGGAGGTTCGTCTCCAGCACATTGACGTTGCGGGTGTTGAGATTGACGATCGCCTCGTCACGGATGACGTTCATATAGGCGGCGACGACATTGGTGAAGAGGTTCGCCTCCACACCGCGAAGCTGAGCGCGCCCCGCATCGACCCGCGTCTCGGCGGCGCGCACGGCATTCTTGACCGCCCCGCCCTGATAGAGCGGCACCGACAATTGCAGCGCGCCCGTCGCCGTCCGTTCGGGGTTCAGGAAGTTGTTGTTGGCGACGACGATATTGTCGGTGAACTGTCCGGTCGACTGGAGCGACGGCAGCCCGCTGGCCCGCGCGATCGGCACATTCTCATCGGTCGCGCGCTGGGCGGCGCGCTGACCGGTGATCGTTGGGTTGGTCTGGTACGCCCGCACCATCGCCTCGCGCAACGTCTCCGCAGAAGCCGAACCGGCAAGCAACAGGGCCGAGCCGATCAGAATACCGGAGGTGAGGCAGGAAGTCGGGTGCAGGCGCATGGTCCCTCAGAATTGGAAGGCGCGAGGACGGGCAAAGCCCGGCAAGACGGTGCATTCGGCATCGGCAAAGGCACGGACGCCGTGGCCGCCCTCGGTCCGGCGACCACTCGCCAGCCGGGTGACACCATGTTCGACCAGACCGGTGACGATACGGCCACCGACCTTGACCTGCTCGACCAGGGCAGCGGGCAGGTCCTCGACCGCGCCGTCGATGATGAGCACGTCATAGGGCGCGCCGGCGGCATGACCGGCGTTGAGCGGCCCCTCGACCAGCGTCACCTTGCCCGCACCCCCTAGAACGGCACGGGCGGTGGCAGCGAGTTCGGCCTGCTCCTCGACCGCGCCGACCTCGGCCACGATGTCCGCCAGCAGCGTCGCGGTATAGCCGGTAGCCGCCCCGATCAGCAGAACGCGGTCGCCTGCCTCCAGATAAGCCTCGGTCAGCAGACGACCCGTCGCCATTGGCAGGTTGATCGCGCGGCCATTGCCGAGGTCCAGCGTGCCGTCGCGATATGCCACGGGGCGCAGCGCCTCGGGCGTGAAGAGTTCACGCGGCACCCGCGCCATCGCGGCGACGACCCGCTGGTCGCTGACCGCGGTGGTGCGCAGCTGGCTCACCACCATGGAATGGCGCATCGCGTCGAAATTCGAGGAGTCATTGCTGGTCGTCATGATCATGGCCCATCCCTGTCGCACAGCCGTTTTAGTTGTGCAATACACTAAATTGGTTCCCGCCGCTTCTATCGCGCAGCTCCGCCCCCGCCAAGCGGACTGGTAACCCCAGCACAGGCTTTTGGCGAGATTGAGGCGCGCAAGGCGGCGGGGAGCATCGAGGCGGTCCTTTGCCAAGCCATGATCGAGAGCGGTGAGTGCCGGTGTGACACGATCCCGGTCCGCCTCGCTCTCCGCCCCCCCCTCCCGCAAATTGAATTCCTCACACCGATCTGACGACAGAGGGCCTCAGTGCAGGATCACCATTCCTTAGATTGAGGATTTTTCCCGAATGCTCTGGATCAGGGCCGCGGCGGCAAATGGCCAAGCCGCGCTTTGAAAGGAACCGATGATGCCAGTAACGATTTGGCTTTTTGCAACGCCCGCAAATGCCGAAACCATGCCAGGCGCCATGACACCATGGGCTTGGTTAGCCGTCAAATTTGCCACGATGACTGATCCGGCGACATTGCCAATCAGCAATAGAGCGCTCACCAAGTATAGTATGACGGGAGCGTGACGCGTGAGGCTGGTTACCATGGCTTCCATCATAATCTCCCGATACCGAGGCAATGGCATTGCCCCAAAGCCTGCAGTCCAACACGCGGAAACAGCACCTGCTGTCTGACAGCTATCGCTTGATATCTGATTGAACGGCAAATTGAAATTCGTCCGTTCTGATCGGCAAAGCCCCCCTGTTTGGCAGGTCGACGCCAGCAGGGCAAAACGGGAACAATGCGTACTTTTTTAAAACGACTGCGCACTGCCTGTTGACGCGGCACAAAAAACCGCACACATGCCCGCCTCCCACGCATCGAGGCGCGATGGCGGAGTGGTGACGCAGAGGACTGCAAATCCTTGCACCCGGGTTCGATTCCCGGTCGCGCCTCCAGATTTTCTTGGCATATCAATCACCTGATAGTCCGTACGCCGCTCATCGGCGCAACGGCCCCGGTGATTCGCCGATGTGTCGCCATGGGCTCGCCGCACGTCACAAAGCGGTGGACCGCGTCGCCGCTCCTCGCTTAAGTCCCCGTTCCAATCGACAAGGAAGGGTTCGCGGATGCGCATAGGGGCGATGACGGCGGCATGGCTGCTGGCGGGAGCGCTGGCGAGCACAGCGCTATCCCCGGTGATGGCGCGGGAACCGGCCCCCAAGGCGTCCGCCAAGACGGCGGTCGAATATGACATCGCCTTTCCCCGCCCGGAACATCATGAGGCGCAGATCAGCGTCACCTATCGCGGGTTGGGCCGCACCCCCATCCGCTTCCAGATGGCGCGCTCCTCGCCGGGTCGCTACGCGCTGCACGAGTTCGCCAAGAACGTCTATTCGGTGTCCGCCATCGACGGGGCCGGACGTCCGCTGACCATCTCGCGCACCGATCCCTATGGCTGGACGGTGCCCGCCCATGACGGCACCGTCACCGTCCGCTACACGCTGTTCGGCGATCGGGGCGACGGCACCTATGCGCAGATCGACCCGACCCATGCACGTCTGAACATCCCCGCCACCTTCATGTGGGCCGCCGGGCAGGACGACCGGCCGATCCGCGTCCGTTTCCACCCCGCCGCCGGATGGAAGATCGCGACCCAGCTAGCGCCCACTGACGATCCCGCCGTCTTCACCGCGCGCGACCTGCAATATTTCATGGACAGCCCCGTCGAGATGTCCGCCTGGGACATAAGGAGCTGGACGGTGGGTGATGGCGCCCAGCGCTACACTATCCGCCTGACGGCCCATCATGACGGCAGCCCCGCCGATCTCGACCGGTTCGCCGCCATGGCGCAAAAGGTCGTGGCGCAGCAGATCGCGGTCTTCGGCGAGGCACCGCCCTATGACTATGGCACCTATACCTTCCTCGCCGACTATATGCCGCAGATCAGCGGCGACGGGATGGAGCATCGCAACTCGACGGTGATCAGCATGCCGCAGTCGCTGGCGGCCGCGAAGTTCGCGCAGATCCAGACGCTGAGCCACGAATTCTTCCATGCCTGGAATGTCGAGCGCATCCGTCCTGCCGAGTTGGAACCGTTCGACTTTACCCGCGCCAATGCGACGCCCTCGCTTTGGCTGGCCGAGGGCTTCACTCAATATTACGGGCCCCTGGCGGTCGTCCGCGCCGAGCAGATGCCGCTGGCCGACTATATCGCGCAACTGTCGGCGACGCTGAACGCGCTGCTGATCACCCCGGCGCGTCGTTACGGCGGACCGCAGGAAATGAGCCTGCGCGCGCCCTTCGTCGATGCCGCCCAGTCGATCGATCCGACCAATCCCAACATCTTCAAATCCTATTATCCCTATGGCGCGGTCCTTGCCCTGGCGCTCGATCTGCAACTGCGGCAGGCCTTTCCGAAGCTGACGCTCGACGATTATATGCGCCAGCTCTGGCGCAACCATGGCAAGACCGAGCGCAGCTATCGCCCCGATGATCTGCGCATCGCCCTGGCGCAGCTTACCGGGGATCAGGGCTTTGCCGACCGCTTCTTCACCCAATATGTAATCGGCAGCGCTCTACCCGATTTCGCGCCGCTGCTGGCGCAGGCCGGGCTGACATTGCGCCCCGTTCACCCCGATGCCGCCTGGGCGGGCGGAACCCCGGCCAAGGGGGATGACGGCATGACGATCGTCGCCCCGACCGCGCCGGGCACGCCGCTCTATGACGCCGGGCTGGACAAGGGCGATGTGATCGTCAGCATCGACGGTCGCCCGGTGGCGGACGCCGCCGCCTGGACCGCCTTGCTGGCCGCGCACAAGCCGGGCGACCGCCTGTCCATCGTCTATCGCCAGCGGGGCGGCGAGCGGCGGGCGACGATGATCCTCGTCGCCGATCCGAACCAGGAAATCCTGCTTGACGAGAGCCTGGGCCAAAGCCCGACGCCCCGACAGATGCGGTTTCGCCAAGCCTGGCTAGGGCCACGCCCCTTGGTCGGAAGCATCGGTCCGGTGACGGCCGCGCCCTGACCAGGGTGCCCACACCGGCGTGGTTTCGGGAACGACAGCGGCCCGGCCCGGGTTTACCCAAGTGAATTTTTCGGGGGCTATCGTCCGTCTGGGCCCTTGCGGAGGGATAGACGCCATGCGAATGCGCGTCAGGGAGCCAGGTTCGTGCAAGAAATTGATATTCCGGCCCATCTGGCCAGCTATTTGGACCAGTCGCCGATCGCCTTGGCTCTGGCCGATGCGCTCGACGACAATCCGCTGATCTTCATCAATCACGGTTTCCGGGAATTGACCGGCTATACCAGCGAGGATGTGATCGGCCAAAATTGCCGCATGCTTCAACGCGACGCCGACAATGTCGAAGCGCGGGAACGGATCCGCGAATTCCTGGCCAATGATCGGCAACTGAACGTCCGCACCATGCTGGTCAATTTCCGCAAGGACGGCTCGCCCTTCATCAACCTGCTATACATGTCCAAGCTGCGACAACTGGGCGGCAAGATGCCCTATATCTTCGCCTCGCAATTCGATGTCAGCCGATCGCATCCCGATCGTCTGGCCGCCTATGACGCCGAACTGGGCAAGACGCTGGGTCGCCTGAGCCCGATCCTCGCCGAAAGCGGTATCGTGCTGGAGGGATCGCTGACCGCGATCGCCAACACCGCCGCCACCATCGCCCAGGCCAAGCTGACCCTGTCGGACCTCGATCGAGCAGCCTTTCCGTGATGAGCGACACGCCCCGCAGCGGGGACACATTGTCGGCCGAACGGGGCGGCGCGACCGTGCCGGTGGTGGGCATCGGCGCTTCCGCCGGCGGACTGGAGGCGCTGCGCGAGATGCTGACGCCCGCCCATGCCCCGACCGGCATGGCGTTCGTGGTGGTCCAGCATCTGGATCCCAATCACGAAAGCATGTTGGCGCAACTGCTCGACCGGCACACCAATTTGGCGGTGCGCCAGTGCGAGGGATCGGAACGGATCGAGGCCGACCATGTCTATATCATCCCGCCCGGACGGGGACTGGCCATTCGCGGCGGCGTGCTGGAACTGACCGATTTCGTCCAGCCGCAGGGGCTGCGCCGTCCGATCGACGATTTCTTCCTGTCGCTGGCGAGCGATCAACAGGCCAATGCCGCCTGCGTCATCCTGTCCGGGACAGGGGCCGACGGGACGACGGGCCTGCGCGCGATCAAGGAGAATGGCGGCGTCGGCGTCGTCCAGAAACCCGAAAGCGCCCGTTATGACGGCATGCCGCTATCGGCGGTGGGCACCGGCCTGGTCGATTTCGTCAAGCCGGCGGGCGAGATCGTCGAGTGTCTGCAGGCCTTCTTCGCGCGGCGCTCCGGCGATCCCAAGGAGCATGAGGCGGAGGTCGTCGCCGACCATGTCGACGATCTGTGCCGGGTATTGCGCAACGCCATCGGCCATGATTTTTCGGGCTATAAGCGCACGACGCTGGTCCGCCGGGTGGAACGGCGGATGCATGTCCTGGGCATCGGAACGGGCTCGGCCTATCTGGCGCGCGTCAAGAGCGATGCGGACGAGTGCGAGGCGCTGTTCCGCGATCTGCTGATCAACGTCACGCGGTTCTTCCGCGATACGGAATTGTTCGAGACACTCCGGACCAAGGCGATCCTGCCGCTGCTCCGTGCACGCGATCCGGACGAGGACATTCGCGTCTGGATCCCCGGCTGCTCCAGTGGCGAGGAAGCCTATAGCATCGCCATGATGTTCGCCGAGGCCGCGCGCGAGGCGGGGCAGCCATTGGCGGTCCAGATATTCGCGACCGACATTGACGAACAGATGCTCCAGATTGCGCGCGAGGGCAGCTACCCGGCCGCGGCGCTGGCGGACATTCCGGCGCCCCTGCGCGAGCGCTACACCCTGCCCCATGCCGAGCGGTTCAGCATCGCCGGGTCGATCCGCGACATGATCCGCTTTTCGAACCACAGCTTGGTCAAGGACCCGCCCTTTTCGCGGATCGACTTGGTATCGTGCCGCAACCTGCTGATCTATTTCGACGATCGCCTGCAGCAATCGGTGCTGCCGCTGCTCCATTACGCGCTGCGTCCGGGCGGCTACCTGTTCCTGGGGCCATCGGAGAGCGTAGGGCGGTTCGATCATCTCTTCCCGGCGATCGACAGCCATGCCCGGCTGTTCGAACGATCCGCCGCCTCCCCCTCCTACCCCATCGACCTGCCCGGCGGCATGAGCCGAAGCCCACGGCGGCGCGGCGAACGGGGTGAGCGCGAGGGAGGCAGCGTCACCAGCGACGAAGGCGTCGCGCTTCGCCGCATCGTGGATCGTTATGCACCGCCGAGCATGGTGGTCGATCAGGATGGCGGCATCCTGGCCGCGTTTGGCAAGCTCAGCCGCTATTTCACCTTCCCCGTCACCCGGGCGGGCGGATCGAGCGCGACCACGCTGGCGCGGCCGGGTCTGCGCGAGGTGATGGGCCCGATGCTGCGCCAGGCCCGCGACGCCCGCAAGCGCATCGCCGCGCGCGACGTGTCGGTCACGACCGAATATGGCATCCAGAAGATCGAGGTGATCTGCGATCCGCTGACCGATGGATCCCTGCTCTTCCTGTTCCGCGATACCGAGCCGTTCAGCCCGGTCGAGGTCAGCGACCTGGCCGATCTGGAGCCCGGCAACGATCATATCGAGGCGCTGGAAGACGAACTGCGCCTGACCCGCCACCGGCTGCGCTCGACCGTCGAGGAGTTGGAAACGGCGAATGAGGAGCTGAAAAGCTCCAACGAAGAAATGATGTCGATGAACGAGGAGCTTCAATCGACCAATGAGGAACTGTCGACCGTCAATGACGAGTTGAAGACCAAGGTCGATCAGCTGACCGTCGCGAATTCCGACCTGCGCAATTTCTTCGAATCGACCGATCTGGCGGTGGTGGTGCTCGACCGGCATTTGCGGGTCCGCAGCTATACCGAGGCCGCCCGCTCGATCTTTCCGCTCCAACCGGGGGATCGGGGCCGGCTGCTGGCCGATGTGTCGACGCGGCTGTCGGATACCGGCTATCTCGACGGGGCGGCGGCGGTGGCGGCGGGCGGCGCTCCGTCGCAGCGGCGGGTGACGACGCGCGGCGGCGAGCGGACCCTGTCGTTGCGCATCCTGCCCTATCGCACGCAGGGAGACGGCGTCGATGGCGCTACGCTGGTGCTGACGGACATTACCGACGCGCTCAGCATGGAGCGCGAGCTGGCGGCGGAGCGCGAACGGCTCGATCTGGCCGTGAAGGCGGGCGGTATCGGCGTCTGGGAATATCGGGACGGGACCGGCGAGATCTTCCTCGACGGCACCGGGCGCAGCCTGTTCGGCTTTGGCGAAAACGAGTCCGCCGAGCGCGTCGATCATGTACTCGAACGCATCGTGGCGGAGGATCGCCCGGCGGTCCAGCTTGCGCTGGCCGAGGCGATGGCGAACCGCGGCGATTTCGAAATGACCTTCCGGCTGGATGCGGCGGGCAAGGATCGGTGGATCAAGGGCTTTGGCCGGGTCGTTACCGCCAGCGCGCCGCACCGCATGGTCGGCGTCTCGATCGATGTGACCGCCGAATATGTATTCGCCGAGACGCGCGAACTGATGCTGCGCGAGATGAACCATCGGGTGAAGAACCTCTTCGCCATCATCTCGGGCATCGTTTCCGCCGCCGCGCGCTCGCACGGCGATGTGACCGAGATGGCCGAGGATGTGCGCGAGCGGATCGCGACTCTGGGCCGCGCCCATTCGCTGGCGTCTCCGGCCGGGGAGCAGCAGGCCATCGACCTGGGTTCGCTGGTGGAGGCGACGATCGCCCCCTACCAAGGTCAGTCGAAGATCATGATCGACGGCCCCCGCCTGCTGATTGACCGACGCTGCCTCTCGCCATTGGCGCTGATCCTGCACGAATGGGCGACCAACTCGGTCAAATACGGGGCCCTGGCGCATCGCGAGGGCGAACTGGCGATCGGCTGGACGCTGGCGGACGGCAAGTTGACGCTGACCTGGACCGAGACGGGCGGCAAAGGCGCGTTCGATATCGGCTCCAAGGGCTTCGGCACGCTGCTCGTCCAGACATCCTCGCGGCAACTGGGCGCGCAGTTGGAGCGTAATAGCTCCGATGGTCGTTTCCTGCTGACCCTCATCCTGCCGGAGACGATACTCGCACATGACTAAGACGGTTTTGCTGGTCGAAGACGAATTCTTCGTCGCGCTGGATCTTCAGTCGATCATCGAGGATGGCGGCTATGAGGTCGATGGACCTTATGTCAGCGTCGAGGACGTGCTGGCGCATCTGGACGGGGATCGTCCGGAACTGGCCTGCGCCATTCTCGACGTGCGGCTGCGCGATGGAGAAGTATTTCCTGCGGCCGAGCGATTGAGCCAGGCGGGCGTGCCGTTGATCTTCCATTCGGGTCATGCTGACGAACAGACGCTGCAATCACGCTATCCGGGTGCGGCGGTGTGCGGAAAGCCCTGTTCCCCCTCCCTGCTCCGCCGCACCCTGTCGATGGCGGTGTCCGGCCCAAGCGAAAGTGATCGCGAAGCCGGTTGATCGCGAAGCCTTAGTCGAACGCGCCCCGCCCCATTCGGCCCGTCGCCCGAAGCAATGCCGCCTGTGCGGTCAGCACATCGACCTGCGCCCGCGCCACCGCCAGTTGGGCCGAGCGATAGCTCTGGTCCGCGACCAGAATGTCGATGGTCGAGCGTAGCCCGAAACCATATTCCGCCCGCACGCCCTTCAAGGCGAGGTCGGCGGCCTTCAACCCCTCGGCACTGGCCTTGAGCCGTCCCTCGGCAGCGGTCAGCGAGGCCCAGGCGGTATCGGCGGCCCGCACCACCGCGCGTGATGCGGCATCGGCATCGAACCGCTCGGCCCGGCGCGCCGCTTCCGCCTGCCGCACGCGCGAAGCGACGAGGCCACCGGTCAGCAGGGGTATGCGCAGCCCCAGGCCCGCATTGGCGGCGCTGTCGAACCCGGTCGCCTGTCCGCCCGACCATTGCACGCCCCGGCCATAGCCGCCCGACAGATCGAGCGCGGGTGCCCGCTCCGCCCGTGCCTGATCGATGCGCGCGGCGGCGGCATCGACCCGCCGCTGCTGGGCCAGCAACAGCGGATTGCCGGTTTCCGCCGCCTCGCGCGCGTCCGTCAGCGTGCGCGGCAGGGCGGAGGGTGGCGCGATGGTGGCGTCCAACGTCCCGGCATCGCGGCCGACGATCGCGCGATACGCCGCCTCCGCCGCGGCCACCGCCCCCTCGGCATCCACCAGATTGGATACGACGCTCGCCCGCTGCGCCTCAAGCTGTGCGACGTCGGTCTTGGTCGCCTGCCCCAGCCCATAGCGCGACCGGGCTTCGGCCACCTGGCTGTCGAGACGTTCGATCCCGACCCGCGCCACCTCGACCGCCTGCTGCGTATAGAGCAGGTCGGCATAGGCCCCGACGACGCGCTCCAGCACATCGGCCTCGACATCGCGCAGCGCCTCGCCACCCGCCGCGACATCGCCATTGGCGGCGCGCACCGCCGAGGAGACGCGGCCCCCCGTCCAAATGGGCAGGGTCGCCGTGACACTGCCCAGCGCCGAGGTCGCACCGGTCCGCACCCCCGCCGAGTCATAACCCAACCGGTCATAGCCCCCGCTGCCCGTCGCTCCCGCGGTCAGTCGACCGGCGGCACGCGCCTGATTGGGGGTTTCGGCCAGCGCATCCTGCCGTGCCCGGGCGGCGGCGAGTTCGGGATTGCCCTCCCACGCCGCCGCGATCGCCTCCTTCAACGTCTCGCCCGAGGCGGGAGCAGCCGCGATCAACGCCGCCCCCATCACCAGCCACGCCGCCCGCTTAGTCATGACGGAGCGCCCAGGCCGGAGCCGCACGGCTGGCGCGCAGCGACTGGCCCAGCACGGTCAGCACCGCGATGCTCAGCGCCAGCGCCGTCGCCGCGAGGAAGAAGAGCGGCGACAGGCTGATCCGATCCTCGAACCCCGCCAGCCAGGTCCGCATCGCGACGAAGGCCAGCGGCCAGGCGACGAGATTGGCGAGGACGACCGGCCGCAGGAACTGCCCGACCAGCAACTTGACGATGTCGGTGGCGGAGGCCCCCAGCGTCTTGCGGATGCCGATCTCCTTCACCCGCCGCTGCGTATTGAACGAGGCGAGGCCCCATAGCCCAACGCAACCAATCAGGACGGCAAGCCCGGCACCGATGCCGAACAAGCGGGTCGCCCGATCGTCGGCTTCGTAGAACTCCTCCAGCTTGGCGTCGGCGCTCTTGGCGTTGAAGGGCACGTTGGGCACCATCTGCTGCCACAGGTTGCGCACCGCCGCCGTCATGGTACGCGGGTCGCCCTGGAAACGGACCGAAGCCACCGCGCCGCCGATCACATTTTCTGGCTTGGCATCGTACACATAGTAGGTCGCATCATTGGGCAGCCGCGGCGAGAAGAAGCGCATGTCCTCGATCACCCCGATGATCGTGCGCGGCCGGTCCCCGCCCACCGTCTTGCCGATGGCATCCTGCGGCGTGGCGAAACGCAGTGTGGACAGAGCGCGCCGGTTCAGGATGATCATCCTTGGCTGCCCCTTTTCGACCGACTGGGAGTCATCGCCGCGATGTGCATCGTCGAAGAAGCGCCCCGCCAACAATCGCGTACCATAGACCTTGAAGAAGTCAGGCCCGACCTCGATCCGGCGAAGCGATGGGCCATCCCCCGGCACGCCGGGCAGCGGGACATTGTCGGCATTGTTACTGCCGCCGCCGCCCACTGCGCTATCGGCGATGGCGACCGCCGACACATTGGGAAGCCGTCGGATGGCCTCCACTACGGCGCGGCGCCGTGGTGCATCGATGAGGGTGTCGCTGATCGACGAACTGGTCAGCAACCCGTCGCGGCGAAAGCCCAGATCGGTCGCTCGAAGGTGCCGCGTCTGCGCGACCAGGATCAGCGTCCCGATCATGAACGCGATGGCAAGACCGAACTGAAACACGACCAATGCCTCACGGATGCGGGTGCCGGCACGCCCGCCACCCGGAGCGCGCGAGGATGCCAGCACGCTTGCCGCCGGAAACCGCGACAGGAGGATCGCCGGATAGGCACCCGCCAGCATCCCGACGACCACAGTCAGCAAGGCGAGCGCGGGAACCACCACGGCATAGGGAATGGACAGGCTCAGTCCGCCCGCCGCATTGACCAGCGGCAGGCCGATCTCCGCCAGGATCAAGCCACCCAGCGCCGCGATCGCGACGGTCAGGATAGCCTCGCCCAGAAATTGTGAGATCAAGGCCGATCGGCTGGCCCCCAGCACCTTGCGCATCGCCACTTCGCGCGCCCGCAAGCCCGACCGGGCGGTCGCCAGATTGACGTAGTTCACAATGGCGATGATCAGCGTCAGGATCCCGACCAGGCCCAGCGTCACCATGGTCAGCTTGCGACTGGCGCTTGCCTTGCCCTGCGGCTCCAGATGCATCTTGGTGATCGGCATCACGGTGATGTTGAGGGACTTGGAGGCGTCCTTGCCCATGTCCGTCAGGGCACGGCGATCGACGAAGGAAGGCATCTTGTTGGTAAAGGCGCGCGCCGCCTGGGGCGTGTCGAACTTCAGGAAGGTCTGAAGCGACGAACTGCCCCAATGATACCACCATTGCTTGCTATTTTCCGGCAGCGTCTTGGTTAGTGGCAGCACCATCGAAAAGTTCAATTCGCTGTTTTCCGGCAGGTCCTTGAAGACCCCCGCGACGCGGTAATTCCGGATGTCGTCGATCGCCAATTTGATCGGCCGCCCGACTGGGTTGGCTGAACCGAAATATTTGCGGGCGACCGTTTCGTTGATCAGGACGTTCGTCGGCGTTCGCAGCGCATCGCCACTGCCGCTGACCATGGGCAGGTCGAAAAGCTGAAAGAAGCTGGGATCGACCTGAACGAGCTCCTCACTGGTCGCGACCCGCCCCTGAATAACGCTGGCACCCGACCCGCGGATACGCGTGCCGACCGTATCCGGAAAATCCTCGCGCAACTGCTCCAGCAGCCCGCCCATCGTCCAATTGCTCGCCCCGTTGAAAGGGCTTTCCGGGATGGTCCAGACCGACTGGGCGACATAGATTTTGTCATGATCCGGCAGCCACTTCTCATAGCTGGTCTCGAACCGGACATAGAGGCCCAACACCAGGAAGACGGCGATGCCGACCGCCAGCCCGCCGATGTTGAGCGCGGCGTAAAGCTTGTGACGCACAAGCGAGCGATAGAGCGACAGAAGCGCGAAGCGGTTCATGGTTGCATTCCCCCGGACGACGCGGTCATTGGCCGCAGGCGATGCGGGCAAGCCCGCTCTTGGAGACGGCGCAGCTCGGTCGACCCGCGACCGTGACGTTCGCCATGCCGCTGGCGCCCACCGTCGCCTGTTCCGCCGCCCCGACGCGGACATTGGCCGTGCCACTGGCCCCGATCGTGACGCTGGGCGCAGACAGGGCACGCGCATTCACGTTGCTGGCCCCGCTGCCGTCGATGGCCAGTTGGTGCACTTGGCCCTCCGCCCGCAGAACGCTGGCCCCCGACGTGTCGAGGCTTGCACGCTCGGCACGCAAATTCTGAACCGTAACCTGGCTCGCCCCCGACAGGTCGAACTTCGCCGTCCCGCTACGCAGGGCCGGCAGGCGAAGCACGGCAGCGCCGCTGGTCTCGACCGCGAAGGCGGGGGTGTCGAGCGCGGGTAGGTTCATTTCCGCCGCGCCGCTGACATCGACGGCTTTCAGCACCGGCAGGGTGACGGCGATCGCGACGCGCCGGTCATGGCCGTTGCAACTGTCGTTCCGGCGACGGATACGTAGGGTCGATCCGTTGGTATCGATGCGCAGATTGTCGATATTCGCCCCGCGCCCCCGCGCCGTCACGGCATAGGCCGATCCCAGCGCCACGGTGACGATATCGCACCCGCTCAGTTCGATCCGGTCGAACCCGCGCATATCGAAGCTGCGCGAAGTCTGAGCGTTTTCCTGCGCCGGAGCGGCGACGGCGGCGAGCGACAACAGGGCGATGGCGGAGATCATGGTTTTCATCACAAATCCTTTCAGATCGCGCGCGCGGCGCTGGCGACGATGCGGCCGTCGAGCATGTCGATGCGGCGCTTGGCGATGTCGGCATGGCTGGGCGAGTGGGTGACCATCACGATGGTCGCGCCCGCTTCGTTCAGGCCGGTCAGGATGTTCATCACCTGCTCGCCATTGGCGGTGTCGAGATTGCCGGTCGGTTCGTCCGCCAGGATCAGCTTCGGGTCGCCCACGATCGCGCGGGCGATGGCGGCGCGCTGCTGCTGACCGCCCGACAATTGGTGCGGGAAATGACGCGCGCGGTGGGCGATGCCGACCTTGTCCATCGCCGCCGCCACCCGGCCGCGCCGGTCACCGACGTCGTTGCGATAGGCCAGGCTCAGCGCGACATTCTCCTCAATGGTCAGCTCGTCGATCAGGTTGAAGCTCTGGAACACGAAGCCGAGCGTCTCCGCGCGGAACTTGGCCAGTTCCTTTTCGTCCATCGCCGCCAGATCGCGGTCGCCAAACATGTAACGCCCGCCCGTCGGCCGATCGACCGTGCCCAGCGTGTTGAGCAGCGTCGACTTGCCACAGCCCGACGGGCCCATGATGGCCAGGAACTCGCCTTGCGCGACGTGCAGGTCGATGTCGTGGAGCGCGGTGGTCTCTACCTCGTCGGAGACGTAGCGACGCTGAATATTTTCCAGTCGGATCATGATGTCAGTCCCCTTTTATCGGATGTTCAGTATGTCGCCCTTTACGGACGAGGTGTTGCTGATGACGATGCGTTCGCCGGGATTGAGGCCGGACAGGATTTCGACCTGTTCGGGATTGCGGCGACCGACGCGGATCGTCCGGCGGCGGGCATGGGCGCCATCGGGGTCGAGGACGAAGGCCGAACTGCCCCCCGCCTCCAGCCAGCCGCCCACCGGGGCCACCACCGCGCGGCTCGCCGCGCCCAGCGTGATGCGGATGTCGATTGTCTGTCCGCGATTGAGCCCGGCGGGTGCCTTGTCGAAGGTCAGCTCGACCTGGAAGCGCCCGTCCTTCACGGCGGGCAGCACCTTCGATACCGTCAGCGCGGCCCCGTCCGAGGTCGTCGCCTTCTGCCCCACCGCGACGCGGCCGAGATAAAATTCGTCGACCTGCGCGACCAGCTTCCACGAACCTTCACTGTCGACCTGACCCGCCGGGTCGCCGGGCTTCAGCGTCTGGCCGGGCTGGATGATGAAATTGGTCAGCCGCCCGCCCGATGGGGCCCGGATGGTCAGCCTCTCCAGCCCCGCACGCACCGCCGCCATATTGCCCGACAGCCGGCTCTGCGTGTCGGACAGGCGCGCCGACTGGGTCGCGGTGATCCGCGCCTCGGTCGCGCGGCCCGACTTCAACTGGGCGAGCCGCTTCTCCTGATAGGCCGCCTCTTCCTCGAAGCTCTTGACGCCCGCGTCCGACAGAAAGCCCTGATCGTGGAGCTGGCGGCGGATGCCCAGATCGCGACGCGCCTTGATGAGGTCATATTCGGCCTGTGCCACCTGGCCCGCGCGATCGAGCTTGTTCCGCTCGATGCCAAGCCCTTCGCTCGCTACGCCGCCGAGCTGGCTGGCGATCTGCGCCTCGCGGGTCAGCACATCCAGCTTGAGTTGCGGATTGGCCAGGGTGGCAAGCGGCTGTCCCTCGGTCACCATCTGGCCGTCCTGGGCCAGCAGCTTCTCGACCTGCCCGCCCGACAACACGCCGACCAGGGTCGTGACACGCGGCGTCACGGTGGCGCGGACCGGCAGGTAATCGTCGAACGCGGCACGGCTGACCTCACCCGTTTCGATATTGGCCGATGCGATGTCGGTCGAACCCGCGGCGGGCAGGAAGCGCCAAATCAGGATCGCCGCCGCGACCACCAGGATCGCGATCACCACCGGTCGGCGACGCCACCACGGTGTGGCCTTTCGCGCAATACGCCGGTCCATCGCCGCCCCCGGAGCCGCCCCGCCATTGCCGACAGCGGAAGTGTTTGCGCCTGTGCTATGTTCGGTCATCATGGCGTCAATGTCACCCAGGACGGCCAAAAAACCTAAAGCCCTATGAAACCTCCACTTTCCTTACGCTCTGCCAATTCCGACCGTTCGGGACCGAACGCACCGTCCACAAATGGACGGTCGCAAGAGGGGTCAAGCCCGCTTTCGATCCTGGTCATCGACGACAATCCGCGCATCGCCGAATCGCTCGCCATCGCGATCGAACTGGCGGGGCACCGGCTGGACGTGGCGAACGGGCCGGAGGAAGGATTTTCCAGGCTGGCGGCGCAGCGTTACGACGCGATCCTGCTCGACCTGAATTATGCCGCCGGACGGACCGATGGCGGCGAAGGGCTGACCATGCTGGCCCGGTTGCTGGCGGACGATCCCGGTGCCTGCATCATCGTCATCACCGCGCATAGCGGCATCCGGCTGGCCGTCACCGCGATGCAGGCGGGCGCACGCGACTTCGTGATGAAGCCATGGCGCAATGCCGATCTACTCGCCAAGATCGAGGTCGCGGTCCAGCGGCGACCGACCTTGGCGGACCGCGCCGCGTCAGCCGCCGACGACGCCGCATCGCATGCCGCCGAACCCGTCGGGCTATTGGGCGACAGCCCCGCGATCGACCATGTCCGCAATATGGTTCGCCGGATCGGCCCCACCATGGCCGGGGTGGTCGTGACCGGCCCGTCGGGCGCAGGACGGAGCCTGATCGCCGCCGCGATCCATGCGGCATCGGCGGGCGCGGACCGGCCCATGCAGCGGATCGATCTGCGTGATCCGCTGACGTGGGACCGACTGAGCGAGGGCGGCAGCGGCATGACATGGCTGCTGCGTCATCCCGACCAACTCGACGCGATCGGACAGGCGCGGCTGCTCGACCGTCTCGCGGCGCAAGATCGCTACATCGCCATTGCCGACGATGCCCGCGCCATCACGCCTGCGCTGGCCCGACGGATCGCCACGGTCGAGATCGCCGCCCCCTCGCTGGCCGAACGGCGCGCGGACATACCCGTCCTGGCCCGCCACTTCGCGCGGATCGCGGCGGAACGGCATGGCCGCCCCCAGCCCCGCTTCACCCCCGCCGCCGAAGCGCTGTTCGCGACCGCCAACTGGCCCGACGAAGCGCGCGGGCTGGCGGGCGCGGTCGAACGCGCACTGCTGCTTGGCGATGACGGCGTGATCGAGGCGGCATTGCTCGCCCCCGCCGCGCCCACCATGGTCGCCAGTCCGGCCCGCCCCAGCTTCGACCTCGACGAAACCGAACGCAGCATGATCGAGGCCGCGTTGATCGAGCATCATCACAATGTCACCCAGGCAGCGCAGGCGCTGGGGCTGAGCCGGGGTGCGCTGTATCGGCGGATGGCGCGTCATGGGCTTTGAATGGCCCTATGCCCGCATCGTCGCGATCGGTGGGAGCGCATTGGCGCTGACCGGCAGCGGGGGATTGCTGGTGCTGGCCTGGCAGAACGGCATGTTCGCCTCGATTCTGGGACTGGCGCTCAGTGCGGGCTGGCTGATCCTGACGGTGTGCTGGGCGGTGGCGCGGCGGTCCGCACCGTCTCCCTCGGTGGCTCCGCGCCCCGCCGCCGATGGGCCGCCGCTGGAAGCCTTGTTCGACCAGATACCGCTGCCGTTGCTGCGCATCGATCGGGGACGGGCGCGGGCCATCAACCGGGCGAGCCGCAGCCTGTTCGCCACCGACGATCGCCTGACGCCGACCCCGGCCGCACTGCTCGACCCGCAGCAGAGCCAGTTGCGGCACGAAGGGCGAAGCTGGCGGATCGAGCGCATTGCGGCAAGCGACCGATCGATGCTCATCCTGATCGATGTCGAGGCCGAGCGGCGCGCGGCAGAGGCGCATGCGGATAACGAGATGATCGATATCCTCGGCCATGAACTGCTCAACGGGCTGTCGCCGATCGTCTCGCTGGCGGATAGTGCGCTGGTCGCGGCCGAGCGGAGCGATGCCCGGCTGCCGGGCATATTGGCGACGCTGGCGCGGCGGGTCGAGGGGCTGGAACGCTTCACCCGCGCCTATCGCACACTGGCACGCCTGCCGGAGCCGGTCCGCACGCCTTTCGTCCCCGCCGATCTGGCCGACGATCTGGGCCGCCTGTTTGCCGAACGTTTCGCGGGGATGGTCACGCTGTCGGTCGATGCGCCGGCAGAAATGATGGGGGCATGCGACCGCGATCAGATGACCCAGGCGATCTGGGCGCTGCTTCAGAATGCGGCGGAGGCAGCGCTGGCCGGCTCGGTCACCCCCACCGTGACCCTGGTCTTTCACCGGGACGAGACGGGCTTGCGGATCACCGTGGGGGATACCGGCAGCGGCATCGCCATGCCGGAGCGCACGCGCATCTTCCGCCCGTTCCACACCACCAAAGCCGAAGGATCGGGGATCGGCCTGACCCTCGCCCGCCGGATCGCGCGGGCGCATGGCGGCGACCTGAACCTGCTCGCGATCGGCGTGACGACCTTCGAAATGACGATACCCGGCCCATAGCCGCCACGCCATCACCCCTTTACTTGTAGGACAAGATAAAGGATGCTCTGCGAAAGATTGGGGGGGGCATAAGCGGTGATGATTTTGCGAATGCTGGGCTCACGTTGGTCCGCCAAATCCGTTTTCGCTGCAACCCTATGCGCGGCTTCCGCCATGACCGCATCCGCCGCCTGGTCGAACAGTCCGACAATTACCCGAGGCCAGTCGAGCACCGCACCTGCTGATCCTGCTCATAAACCGGCGGCATCTTCGGCAGCGGACATGGTCGCCTATCTGTTCGTCTACTTCACCGGCGACAGCATAGAGGGCGAGAAGCTGCGCTTTGCCGTGTCGGACGGCAACAACGCCCTGCAATGGCGGGATTTGAACGACGCTCAGCCTGTCCTGGAATCGACGATGGGCACACGCGGCCTGCGCGATCCGTTCATCCTGCGCTCGGCAGAGGGAGATCGTTTCTTCCTGCTCGCCACCGACCTGTCGGTGGGCCGGACCGGCTGGGGCCATGCCACAGACGACGGCAGCCAATATCTGGAGATCTGGGAATCCACCGATCTGGTCCATTGGGGCGAACAGCGTCATGTAAAGGTCAATACGCCGATGGCGGGCATGACCTGGGCTCCCGAGGCGAGCTATGATCCCAGCATCCAGGCCTATATCGTCTATTGGACCTCGACCCTGTTCCGGGATGCCGCGCACAAACAGGGCGACGGCCATGGTCCGCAAATCCTGATGTCGACCACGCGCGACTTTCGCCATTTCACGACACCGCAGCCCTGGTTCAAGGCGGCCGACCTGCCCTTTCTGGCGAAGGACAAGGGCATGATCGACACCACCATCCTGAAAGACGGCAAGGACTATTACCGCTTCACCAAGGTGACCGAGCAATCAGGCTGCCCCTCCGCCGACATCATGGGACAAAAGTCCCGCTCGCTGCGGGCCAGCATGGCGTCGGGTGCGTGGACGGTGATCGATCGCTGTATCGGCCGCAGGGCGGGCACGCCGGAGGTGGAAGGGCCAAGCGCCTTTGCCGCCAATCCCGGCGATGTCAGCGGCTTCCGCTATTTCCTGTGGGTCGATAATTATGGCGGCGTCGGATATATCCCGCTCGCGACCAACACGCTGAAGGGCAAGATACGCTGGTCCTACCCCGCGTCCTTCCGCCTGCCCGCCTCGCCGCGCCACGGATCGGTGCTGTCGATCACCGCCAGCGAGCGTGACGCGCTGGTCGCCAAGTGGAACCGGGCGCTGCTCGTCACGGCCGTAGAGCCCGTTCGGGTCGCGATGACTGCGAACGCCCCCGCCCTCCCCCGGACGGTCACCGTGCGGTTCGCCGATGGGCATCAGGAGGCGGTCGGCGTCACCTGGGATAAGGTCGATTGGGCAAGACTTCGGCGCAAGGGTGGCTCGGTCACGGTCACCGGACGCCTGGCCAATTCCTCCGCGACCCCGGCGATCGCGACCATCTCCGCGAGCAGCACCCGATGACGGCATTTCGGATTCGCGGCGCCGCGCTGTTGTTGGTGGGGTGTGCGCTGTCCGCCTCGGTCACAGGCCAGGGCCCCAGCGCCGCGACCCAGGGCGCTCGCGACACGTCCGCAGCCTTCTGGGCGGTGCCGCCGGTTCTGGCGTCGGGCACGCGCCTTCCCTCGCCGACTGGCGGGCAGGTCAGTTGGTCCGCCGATCGTCCTATATTGCGCGGCGATGTCGTGGTTCAGGACGGCCGCGCGCCAATTCGCGTGACGCTGACGGGGCGATGGACCGATGCCGTGGGCCGGGTGGTGACCAAGCATTGGACGGTGACGCTGCTGGGCCGCGACGCCCCCCGCCTGCTCGCCTATACCCGCGTGCCGACCGACGCGCATGACGCCAACCAGCCGATCATCGCGCGTTCGCTCCACCTCGCCATCGGGCAAGCCAACGACGCGCGGCCGCTCAACGCCAATTACGGCATCGTCTTTCCCATCGGCGAGTATGTCGGGGTCGACCGGGTCGAGCATCGCGGGCTGGCCCACCCCTCGCTATTCCACTTCGCCGATGGCAGTCTGGGCGTGATCGCCACGCGGGTCGATCTGGCGGGCAAAGCCGATGCCTCGCAGGCGAGCAGCGCCATCGTCTTCCAGAGCGATCCCGCCAGCCCCGCCGACTTCATCGAACTGGGGTTGATCGATCTGGGCACCCGCACGGGCGTCGTCGCGCCAAAGGCCGTATGGGACGGGGCCGCCAAACGCTATCTGGTCACATGGCGCGACGATGGGGGCGCTTCCCACCGCACCAGCGTCGTCGATCTGGCGCGGACCGAACGGGTGCCGACCGCTTTCTTCCCCGAGCGGAACGGTACACGCACGCGCATCATATCGGCGGGTAATGTCGGTGTCGCGGAGAGCGGCGCCATCCCCATGCCAACCGCGGGCCTCCTGCCCTCCGTAACCGGAGCCGACGGGGTAGAGGAAATCGCGATCGATCCCCGTATGGCGCAGGCGCTGGCGAACCGCTATGGCCGGATACGCAATGTCCGAACCTCGGTCGCGGCACGGACCGTACGGCGCGCCGACATCGCCGCGCTGACCGCGACCCGTGCGCATCTCACCTATTCGGATGGATCGTCCGCCACCCGCGCGGTCGACTGGGACACGGCCGACCTCGCCCATATCCGGGCATCGGGACCGGGACGCTATTGGCTGCGGGGGCGGATACGCCAGCCCGTCTATCCGGCGATCTTTGCATATAACCGCGCCGACCCGGTGCTCTTCCGCTATCATCAGGCTGGGCGGACACGCTATCTGTTCATCGCCACCGACGACACCAACAACGACAATGTCGGGTCGCCCCATCTGCCGATCCGCGTCGCAGACAGCATCGCCGCGCTCGCCGACGATCATGGCGGTCGCCAACGCGAAGTCGATCTACTCAACCGGCGGACGCGAAAGGACCGCACCGCCGAAGGACGGGTCATCGCGGGCTGTTACTGGGCACCCGAAATTCATGAGATTGGCGGACGGCTGTCGATCCTGTTCGCGCCATGCTTCAACCCGGACGACGACCAGTCCAACCGCGACGGCGCGTGGCACCGCGTCCAATCGCACATCATGCAGTTGCAGCCCGGTGGCGATCCAGCCAACCCCGCCCACTGGTCCAAACCCGCCGCCATCCTGAAGGCCGACGGCACGCCGCTGGGTCGGTCGGACTTTCCACGCAATATCAGCCTGGACATGTCCTATTTCGAATCGGGCGGGCAGGCCTATTACACTTGGTCGCAGCGCTATCTCCCCGCGAAAGGCCCGTTGGGCGATCCGCTGACCTGGATAGCGCGGGTCGATCCGTCGCACCCGACGCGCCTCGCCGGGCCGCCGCGCCCCGCCATCGCGCCAACCCGTGCGTTCGAGGAGAATTTGTCCGAAGGCGCCTTCGCCGTGCATCATGGCGGGCGCATCCACCTGATCTATTCCAGTTCCGGCGTCAGCCCGACCTATGTCGTCGGCGGCGCCTGGGCCCGCGAAGGCAGCGACCTGACAAACATCGACAATTGGCACAAATGGACCGCACCGCTCCAGCACAGCGAGCCGATGCCCCCCGGGGTGACCGATTATCGCCGATACGAGCAAGGGGTCGGGCATGGTGCCTTCACCACCGATGAGGATGGCAATCTCCTCTATGTCTATCATAGCTGGGGCGACGGAGTGGGCGGCAATGGACGCGATACGCGGCTGCGGCGCGTCCACTGGGCGGCGGACGGGCATCCCGTACTGGACATGACGAGCGACGAAGAGGTCGACCCCGACCATCGCGAGGTACGGATGCGGGTCACGGTCCGGTAATGGCGAGGGCCCCTACCGGCGTGGCGATCATGTTGGCCGGTAGGGGGCACAGCCAATCCTCGCTCGCCATCCCACCATCGGCAAAGAACAGCCGGGCGGCTGACCAGCCACCGGGCCGCGGTATAGAGGTTGTGCTGGCATGGTCCGATGCAAATGCTTGACCAAAACGCTTTTGCGCCCCCAATAATGGTCGTGATGGACAACGCACCCACGACGCAGGACCGGCTCTACCGGGAACTGGCCCGCACCCTGATCGCCGAACTGGTCGAAGGCCGTTACCCGGTCGGCACCCGGATGCCCGCCGAACGCGAATTGGCGACGCGCTTCGACGTCAGCCGCCCTGTCATCCGGGAAGCGCTGATCGCCTTGGAAGTCCAGGGCTTCATCGAGGTTCGGATCGGTTCGGGCGCGCATGTCGTCGCCCTTCCCGGCCAGGGCGAGACCCCGGATTTCGGCGTGTCCGCGATGGAGGTGGCCGAGGCGCGCCTGTTGTTCGAACCGGAATCCGCCGCACTGGCCGCGACCCAGATCACCGATGCCGAATTGGACGAACTGGCCGCACTGGTCGATGCGATCGAAGAAGAGAATAGGGAAGTCGGCGGGGCCTTCCGCGCCGACCGCGCCTTTCACACGCTGATCGCGCGCGTCACCCGGAACAGCGCCATCCTGGAGACGATCGACCGGCTGTGGGAACAGCGCGAGCGATCGGCGGAAAGCGCGCTGCTGGATGCCAAGGTCCGCGCTATCGACGTGCGTCCGATCGTCGAGCATCACGCCGCCATATTGGAGGCGCTGCGGGCCCGGGACTCGCTCGCCGCGCGCGCCGCAATGCAACGCCATCTGACCGCGGCGCTGGAAGGCCTGCTGATCGCCAGCGAGGCGCGCGCCGTGGAGGAAGTGCGGCAGGCCCTGGCGGCGAAACGAGACCGGACTGCCCATCTGAAAATCTGACGGGGAATTCGCGACAGGTCCGACCCTGCCGCACGACATATGCTCCCTGCCCTACTGACACGCGCGCTACATATTTCTCCCCTATCGGCGCCTGTCCGCCGACGGCGTGCGGGTGTCGGGGCATGGGATGACGGGCGAAGGGCATAGGCAATCGGGTTCGCCGGGCAGGCGCGCATGACGGTCCTCGTCGCGCTGGCGCTGGCCCAGGCCGCAGCACAGACCGATCCCGTCCTCGCGGTCGATCTTCCCGCCGGATCGGTCGTCACCGGACTGGACCGATTGTCGCGAGAAGCGGGTCTGGCACTAGTCGGCAGGCCCGGCGATCTGGCGGGGCGGCGCGCTCCGCACCTGCGGGGGAGGCTGCGCCTGTCCGAGGCGCTCGACCGGTGGTGCCGCCCCGCGGGATTGCGCTGCCACCTGCTCGCCGGGGGTATCGTCGTGCGGGCAGCCGAACCAATGCCCCGCCCCGTCGTCAGGCCCCGCCCGCGATCCGTCCCCATCGAACCCGTGGTCGGCCCGGACGTCATCGTCACCGGGCGGCGCGGAACCGTGATCCAGGGGGAGTTGGAGCGCAGCTATTCCGCTTCGCACATCGACAGCACCGAGCTCGGCCGTCGCAGCTCGCAAAGTCTGGCGGAGCTGCTGACCGGCCAGCCCGGCCTATGGGTTGACAATTCGGCCGGGGTGGCGGCCAACAGCATCCGGGTGCGCGGCATTCCACTCGACGGCTATCAGGCGATTGCGGTGCAGGAAGATGGCTTGCCGGTCCAGCACGACACGCTGCCCTGGACCGATATTGACCAGTTCGTCCGCCCCGACCTGATGATCGCGAGCGCCGATTATGTGCGGGGTGGTCCCTCCGCAATCTTCGCCAGCAACGCGCCCGGCGGCGTGCTCAACCTGCGCACGCGTGCCGCCGGCGACCATCCTGGCGGAGAGGTACGTACGACATTGACCGACTACGGGCTGGTTCGGTGGGAAGGCTATGCCACTGGCCCCATCGCACCCGGCTGGCGAGCGATCGTCGGTGGCACCCTCACCCGCGATCCCACCGTACGCCGGATCGCCGAGACGCTGGGCGGCGGACAAATTCGCGCACGCGCCGATCATGACTTGCGCGGCGGCGGACGGCTGACCCTGGCGCTGCATGTGATGGACGATGATACGCTCAACATCTCGTCCTTTCCGATGCGGTATCGGGCGGGGCGGTTCGCGATACTGCCCGGCTTCGATCCCCGGCGCGGCAGCTTCTTCGGACCCGAGCTGACCCGGTTGCGCTTCGCGGCTTTGGGCGAACGACCGCTGGGGCGCAACAATCGCAATCGCCTGGTGACGCCGTCGCTGTCACTCATGCGCGATGTGGCGGGCGGCGTGTTGACCGTCCGCGCCCATTATCGCTGGTCGCGGACCGAACGCTATGCCTTGTCGTCTTCGGGCGCGGCTATCCCGGCCGAACGGCTTCTGGCCGATGCCCTGTCCCGTCTGTCTGCCGCTTTCCCGACCACCGCCAGGGTCGCGCTCGTCCAGGCCAGCGACGGCAGCGCCTTCGCCCCGATCGCTGGAAACGATCGGGCCATCGCGCTGAACCCCGTCGCCGCCGACACGCGTCTGCGCGAGGCGATGGTGGACCTGTCCTATACGCATGGCCTGGAGGCGGGCGGGCATCATGACCTGACGCTGGGGTTGTATGCCGTCGGTTATCGCTGGGATTTTCGACGCGCGGTGACGCGCGTGCTGTTGGAGGCGCGGGAACAGGGGCGGCGGCTCGATATGGTTGCGTTGGATGCCGACGGCCGCCTCCTGGGCCGTGCGACCGATGACGGGTTGCTCAGCACCGGTTCGACCTATGAAGCGCTTCGTGGCCGTCAGCGGATGATCGCGCTCTACGCCGCCGACGAGTGGCAGGTGGCGGAACGCTGGCGGCTCGACTGGGGATTGCGGCACGAGCGGGCCGCGCCTTCGGCCTGGGTCGAACGTCCAGTGACTGTCGCTGGCGGCGATCCGATGACGCTCGCGGACGACCGGATCGCAATCGGATCGAGGCAATGGGATAAACGACAACGGCATCTCGCGCAGACGGCGGCGACCCTCGCGCTGCATTGGCGCGCCAGCCCCGCACTGGGGCTGTTCACCCGTGCGACCCGCGCGATGCGACTACCAGATCCGGGCGTGTTCCGCATCGGCAGCGGCGATCCCGCCCGCGCGCTGACCATCGAGCAGGGCGAGTTCGGGCTGATCTGGCGACGGGCGGGCCTGGGATTGGAGGCGACGGCCTTTGCCAGTCGTTTCCCCGACATTGCCCTGCCCGACCTGTCGCTCGACCCCGTGACAGGCGCCGTCCGGGTCGGCGAACATGCCGCCTCGGCGCGCACGCTGGGGCTGGAGATCGGTGCAAGGACCAGCCCCCTGCCCGGCCTGTCGATACGCGGCACCGTGACATGGCAGGACCCCCGGCTGCAGTCCTATCGCGTCACCAGCCTGATCGACGGCGTGCCGGTGACCACCGATCTGAGCGGCCGTATGCCAAGGCGGGTTCCGCGAGCGATGGCCAGCCTGTCCGCCAGCGCCACACTGCCCCGGACCGGCATCACCCTAGACGGCGACGTGTCGGCCATGGGACGACGCTTTGCCGACGATGCCAATAGTCTCGCCCTGCCGGGCTTTGCCCTGGTCGGACTGGGCGCAAGCTGGACGGCGACGCGCGCTCTGACCCTGGGTTTGCGCGTGACCAATCTTTTCGATCAGGTCGCGATCATGCAGGGCGACGCCCTGGGCGGCGAAATCCGGGCGGGTGACGGTGACGGGGTCGCCACCGTTCGCGCGCAGCAGGGTCGCGTGGCGGCGCTCAGCGTGGCTTGGCGGCTGTAAGTCCCCGGCGATAGCGCGCTAGTTCCTCGGCCGCCGCCGCCATGTCGCGCCGGAAATCGGCATTGCCATGCTGGCGCGCCACCAGGGCGCTCGCCGCCAGATAGCCGCCCTCGACAGCGCTTTGCGAATGCGATCCGCAAATCCAGCGGCTGTCGCCATAATCGCGCCCACGCGCCAGGATCGCGGTCGCGCGGTCCGGCATCAGTTCCGCCATCAGCAGTGCAAAGCTCCAGCCATGGGCGGTATGGCCCGAGGGATAATCGCCATTGGCGATCAGCGACGCGGTGCGCGGTTCGCAGATAGACAAATCGGTGCCGATAAACGGACGCGGCGACTGCCACCGCGCCTTGGCCACGCGGATCGCCGCCGATCGATCCGCCCCGAAACGCGCGAGCAAGGCTTGCGTCACCGGCAGCTTGGTCCAGTCGGGCTTAAAACCGAGAGCGTCGGCAAAGCGTACGCCGAGGTCGCTGGATACATCGGCCGTGGCCTGTTGCCACCGCGCCATGCCCCGCAGCGCACGGCTATCGCGAAAGGCCTTCGCATCGGCCAGCGCGCGGGGCGAGCCGGGCGTCGGCGGCCCCGGGAGGACGGCTGTCAGGTTCACACCCTCCCCCGCCGCCAGATAGCCCGTCACCTCCCGAGCCTGCACCGGCACCGTGACCGACACAAGCATAGCCGCGCTCATCGCCAATAAAATGGCCGATCGCCCTGTCGTCCGCCCCATTTCCTTACCCCCACTCGCAATATTGGCCCGTCACATCCGAAGAGCTGAACCACCGCAGAGCGGGGACAGCCTTAGCTGGGCCTATTCCACAAAAGCCATGGCCTCGGCCATTGTCACAAAAACTACACAATTGTCTTAAAACCTTTACAAAATTCCTTGTCCCCGTTTGCAGCCCGCCCCCGTCTACCCCCGCGATCGTCCGCATGGCCGGGCGAGCGGATTTCTCGTGGGGGTTTACATCGTGGTGGTTAACAAGCGGACGCTGCTGCTGGCGTCGAGCGCATTTTTCGTGGCGCAGCCGGTGACGGCACAGGAAATGCCGTCGGATCAGGGCAGCCCGACCAGCGATGCCGGGGAGGTCGTCGTGACCGGTTACCGCACCAGCCTGGCACAGGCGCGCAATGCCAAGCGGGATGCGACGATCATCAAGGATTCGATCGCGGCCAGCGACATCGCCGCCTTTCCCGACCTGAACCTCGCCGAAGCGCTGCAGCGCCTGCCCGGCGTCGCGATCAACCGCGAGGCGGGCGAAGGTCGCCGGATCTCCTTGCGCGGCCTCGGCCCCGACTTCACCTGCGTCCAGTTGAACGGCATGGAAGTGCTGGGCAATGTCGACTCGCCGCAGGACAGCCGGGGGCAGACGACGCGCGACCGCGCCTTCGACTGTAGGGGATCATGAACTGTCACATCTTGGGATGGTGGGATCGGGCGGGCCATCCTGGGCCAAACTGGGATGAGAATGGCTGAAATCCGGGCTTTCGAGGCGGTGACACGCGAAGTGTCACACATGTGACAGTTTGAGGGCCTTAAACGACATTGAAACGCCTGTTCCACCCTTATGAACGGCTCGATGTGACAGTTCCTGCACCCCACTTTCAGGCGGCCAGCAACGCCTTTTGTGCCTGCGGGATGGCGGCGACGATCGCCTGCACCGCTGACGGCAGGGGATGGACGCCCTCGGCACTGGCCTGGGGGCGCATGGCGGTTCCGATCGGGATGACCGTGGCGCGGGCCGATGTCGTCACCGTGTAGGGGCCGTCACCCGTGACCGCCTGCACCGTCAGCGATGCACCGCCCCCTACAAGTACGTCCCCGATACGCGGTGCGGTCGCCGTCTGGATCGTCGTATAGGTGGCGGTACCGTCCGTCCCCGCCTGGGCGGTCAGCGTGTAGGTATCCGCCACGACGGGCCACGTCCCCTGCGCCGATGCATCATACCAATAGGGCTTGGTATCGATGTAGCCAGCGAGGCGACCACCGCCGCCCGCTTCCTTGAACGCTTCCAGTTGCCACTTGAAGCCGTTGCCCCAGCCGTTCGTGGTCGATGCCCACTCGTTATACTGGGATGCGGTCTGTCCGTCGCGGCTGGTCCACCCGTTGGTCGAGGTGGTGCGAGGCAGAACGCCGGTCGCCACCATCTTGATGCTCGCGTAGCGCTGCTTGAACCGATCAACAAAGCCGGTCCAGTTGCCCTGCATGGTCGAGTAGGTCGAGTTGGCGTCGTTCTGGCCGAGCTGGTTGAGCGCGATGGTGAAGGGCAGCGCCGAACCGCTGTTGAAGGCCGCCGCCTGGTCGAGCACCTGCCAGCGGAGCGTGGCATTGGTGCCCAGTTCACGCGCCGACCCGGCCCCCGGCATACCCATCATCATGAAGGGTACCCGCCGGTACGTCTGATCGTCCTTGTCGAGCCAGCGGCGAAGCCAGCCCAGATTGCCCCGCGCATCGGCCTCCGCGGCATATTCCTGCCGCGCCTCGCCGATGCTGTCCACGATGCCCAGCGCCACCGGGCGACCGTCCCAGCCGCGTGCGACCGTCATGTCCGGGCCGTAATAGGCGGGCATGGACTGGCCGAAGCCGGTATCGAGCGACGCGGTCGATGCCGTCGCGGGTGCATTCAGCATCGGCGTCAGCGTCGCGGCATCCGCCGCGCCCCAGACCCGTTCGCCGCGCGCGGTCTGGATGCGATAGACCGGGATTTGCTTCTCGCCGGACGCGGTATGGTAGAGCGTATAAATCGCCACGCTGGCCTCGGGCGGGATCGTGATCGTCGGTTCGTCGGTCCAGGCCCCGATATTGCCGCTGGCGATCGAGACGCCCGACTGCCCGCCGAAGGTCAGCGGCACCGGGGCCGCGCCGTTGACGCTGATCCACACCCCGTCGATCACCGTGGCGTTGCCGGGCAGCACGGTTTCCTGCGGACTGCTGCCGCCCTCGGTCGAGGCGAAGCCGGAAAAGTGGAAACGCGGATTGGTGACGGTGTGGACAGTCGAAGCCAGCACGATCCGGGTCATGACATAGTTCGTGCCCGTCGCTGCCGTCACCAGGGTGCCGGATGGAAACCGCGACCGTGTCGCCCAGAACATATAGCGGGCGGCATCGGTGACGGGCGTCGGCACCCATGACGGCGGCACGAACCCCGGCACCTGTCCACCGCCCAAGCCGATGCGATCGAGGAAGCGCACCATTATGCGGGCACCCGCGACAGGCTGGCATAGCAACCCGCCGTACCACTGACCGTCACGCGAACGGCGGCGTAGGAGCCCAGCGCGACACCCGTGCCCGAACCGCTGTCGGATGCGGTCTTGGTCACCAGCGGCAACCAGGTCAGCCCGTCCGCGCCCAGCACCTCCAAGCGAAGCGAGCCATAGGAGCTGCAAAGCTGCGACAGAATATAGTCGCCGCCATACAGTTTGACCGACGCGCCGGGCGTGTTGGCGGTGATGAGCTGATAGGCTTCACGCACGCCGCCGGTCGGAAGCGGCGTCGCGGGAGTGACCGGCGTCGCCTTCTCGCCGATCGCACCGAACGACATGGCTGTTTGCGGGGTGAATGCCCCCGGTGCGGCGACCGGCTTGGTCGATTGGGCGGCGGCAAGCGTGGGAGCGATGAGCAGGGCGATGCCCAGCGCGGCCCGGTGGAAACGATACATTGAGGACACACCAATCTCCAGAATGGGACCTTGCATCACCCGTCCCATGGAATTGCCCGCTTGTCGGGATGCGTTGACGCACCTAAATTGGGATTGCGTCGCGCGTGACACGGTGAATCTGGCGGCCGTAGGACCGGAGCAATCCGGGATCGCTTGCGAGGGACTGGCAGTCCTCGTCGCGCGACGCATAACCCTCACCACGCGATGAGGCTTTCCAACAGCGAAGACAGTTCCTCGGCCTGCAACACGCGCAGGGCGATGATCTGCAACAGGCTCGGGCCTGGGCGCATCCGGAGCATGATCGGACGCCCATCCACGATGCGGATCATGACCGCCTGATCGCCGTCGCGCAGGATATGGTCCGGCTGGTCCGCAAACGCCCCGAGCTGCCCGATATCCTCGATCACGGCGGGCAGCGTCTCGCTGGTCACGCGGGCGATATGGCCCCGCGCGTGGATGAGCTTGCGGATATCGTCGGCCAGCGCCAGCGCGGGCGCTTCGCCCAGGCGCTCGACCACCGCCTTGAACCGGTCGCTGGCGATGAAGGCATCGAGCGCGGCCTGGGTCGCGGCGGGATCGGCCTTCGCCGCCCGCTCCAGCGCCTCGATGGCGACGCGGCCCGTCTTGCGCGTGGCGTCGGGGCCGAGCCGGTCCAGAGCGGCGGATGCCATGTCGGTGGGTTGCGCAGGGGCTGGCGCGGTGACGGTCGCGGCCCCGCCGATGCGCTTGCCCGCCGCGATCTCGCGGTCCAAGTCGCTGGCCGCGCCGATGCGATAGCTCTGGAGATACATGGCATCGCCCGAGCCGGTGACCTTCACCACGGCGCGCAAGTAGCGGTCATCGATCTTCCACAGGACGATATGCTGGTCGCGGTCGCTCACGATGTGATCGGGGGCCGCGCCGATCCCCGGCAATTCGCGGTAGTCGGCCACCGTCAGGTCGGGATGGCCCTTGCTGCGGTCCGTAAGCCCGCGCTGCTTGGCGTAGCTGTCACTCGATAGCACGACGACATGGTTTTTCGCCCCCAGCGCCGCGCGCGCCTCATCGCCCAGGACCATGATCGGAAAGACGCCGTTCGGCTCGGCCAGCGTCTCCAGGAAGGCGTCCGACTTGACCAGATCGGTCAGCGTGGCGCGCGCCGCCTTGATGTCGAGCGGTGCCATTTCCTCCAGCGACCGGGTCGCCTTCTCGGCCACCGCCTGCATTCCGAACGCGCCGGGGTTGTAGGCGAAGCCCGGCCCGATGCCGACCGGCACCGCCTCCGGCTTGTCGGCCCCTTTGCGCCAGAAGGTGCGCAGCCGCCCGCCGACCTGGCCGTCCGCCGTCATCCACCCGATGCGGACCAGCTCGTCGTCGGTGGTGACGCGGTAGCCCAGCCGATCCATGTCGGCCTGCGACAACTGGCGGACCGAGCAGCGGCAACCCCAGTCATTGGGGGGATAGAACACAGCCCAGGCGGGATGATCGACGGGCAGGATGATGCGGAACGGAAAGGCCGGGTCGTTGCCGCCCCAGCGACGGTGCAGCGGTCGGGTGCGGTTGTCGCCGATCGACACGTACATGAGGTACGGTCGAACGTCCTTCATCTCCTGGATGCGCTTCCACCGCCCGGCCGCCCGGCTGATCCGCAGATTGGTGTCGTAGATGGTGCGCAGGCGACGCCCGCCGACATAGACGGGATCGGCGGTGCCGGTCAGCGCCTCATTCTCGACCATGCCCCACCACCCGGCTTTCTTCAGCTCGGGGATGAGGCCCGCCTTCCACTGCTCCAGCGTGCCGCCGTCGCGCATGACCGTATCCAGCGACTGGCGGATGGTGGTCAGCAGGTCGAGGTTCGCGACCTTGGCGACGGTGAAGGCGCGGGCGTGATCGGCCTGCCACATTTCGGTCCAGTGGACGGTCGGACGGAGCTTGTCGCGCGCTTCGAACGCCGCGACGGTGTCCGTCGCGGGCAGGTTGATGGTGGCGCGCAGCGTCGGGTCAGGCATGGGCGGTCCCAATCCGGGCAGTAGGGGCAGTGCCAGGGACGCCGTGATGCAATTGCTCGTCGCGACCGGCGACATGCCCGCGCAGATAATCGTCCAGGGTGCGACGACCGGCCGAAGCGTCGCGCCCCTCGATCGTCGTCAGGGTCGGATAGTGTTTCTCGACATAGAGCCGAATGGCTGCATCATCCGTGGGAAGAGGTGCCAGCTTGGCGACAGCCCGGCGGACGGCATTGGCCCAACCCTCGCAAAAGGCATCCGCGCGGGCACGCTTGCGTGCGACTTTGCAGCGGCGCAGCCTGCTCTTGATGTAGGCCGCCCGCGCCTGCTTCAGGCGGCGGTGCAGCGCTACGAATGCATAGGCGGCGATGTCAGGAGCCGCCCCGCGACCGATATAAGTGAAGTCGAGGTCGGCGTTGATAATGACCGACACGCCCAGCGCGTCCTCGATCGCGGTGGAAAGGGTGCATTCCCACATGGGGGGACGTTGCCGCCGCGATCCCCGCGCTGACGACTCTCCGATTTCGGACGCCGCGATATCGGCCTCGGTCACGCCATGCTCTTCCATGAGGGCGCGCGCCATTGCCAGGGCATTGGCAGCCTCATGCTCATTCGAGCTGGCCGACAACGCCAGACATTTGCGGATGCGACGGAGAAGCGCGTCGTTCACGGCAAGACCTCGTAAAACTCGATATCGTGGGGCTGGCCGGTCAGCGACCAGCGGCATCCGGTGCGACCATCGGCGGGCCAGCCGGGTGGACCGATGCGGTCCCCGTTGCGCAGCGTGGCGATCACGCGCTTGTCCCTCGCCTCGGACGGGCAAAAGCCGGGGTTGCGCTTCACAAGCGACCCTCGGCATGGGCGTCGCGATACTCGTCGCGCGCGTCGGCCATGCGGGCCTGGAACCAGCGCCAGGCGTAATCCGGGCCGGGATCGCCCGTCGCCAGCACGTAGAAATGGAGCGCGATCCCGCTGGAGCGTGTCAGCTTACCCGGTTCGGAATGGCGGTCGAGGAAGCGCCGCGCCTTGTCGAGTTGGGCTTCCATCTGCGCGGCCTGGTCATCCCAGCGCTGGCGGACGGCGGCGCGACGGTCCCAGCCGATCAGCCAATACCGGATCAGGTTGCGCGGGCAGTCGCTCGGCGGCCGGTCACGGCTGGGCGCGATCCAGCCGATGGGCCGCCGGACCTCGGATGGATAGCTGTCGTCTAGGTCGTTGATGCCGCGCCTGATCCAGGCGGCGGCGATTTCGCCGTCGTCGGGCTGGCGCTGGCGACGTGGCGACGCACGACGCTTCACGGCCGCACCGTGTCGAGCATGTCGCGCCCGGCTTGGGACAGCCGCAGGAAGGGCATCGACTCGGCGTTGAGCGACCACGTCTTCAGCCCCAGTTGCTCGATCAGCGCTGGCCGATCGCGTGCCGGTTGCAACAGCGGTGCAATGCTGCGCCAGCGCACCCCGGTGCGCAGCACGTCGGGGACGTGGCGCGGCGAGGTCGGATGTACCGCCAGCATGGCGCGACGCTGGGCGGGGGACAGCGAGGCCCAGCGCGCGCGGCGCTTGGCGTCGCACGCCTCGCACGGGCAGCGATCCTTGGGCGGAATATGGGGGAGCGTGTCCCGGTCCCAGCGAGGGGCTGCCATGGTCAGCGCCCGTCCCGGCACGGCGCGCAACGCCCGCCGACCAGGCGCGGCCAGTCGCGCCCGCATTCCCGGCATTCGCCTTTCACGCCGACCGCCACGGGCTGGCGTGCCCTGGCGATCAGCCGGTCGAGTTCCTGCATCCCGACCGCGACGGCGAGGTCCATCTCATCGGCCATCAATGAGCCTCCGAGCCGGTCAGCGCCTGGACCTGCGCTGCAAAGGTCGCGCGCGCCATGCGCTCGGCCAGCCGTTCGGCGGCATCATCGGCGGCGGCGGCCTCCAGCATGGCGATCGCGTCCTCGACCGATCCGGCGTTGCGCAGGCGATCGACCAGCGGCGCGATCATCGCGGCGGCGGATGTGGTCCACCCTTCGTCGGCCATCATCGCGTCCACCGCGCCGTCGATATCGTCGCGATCCAAACGGGCGGCCTGTTCGGCAAGCGCGATCGCCGGATCGGCGGGCGCATCCTCGATCACGGGTGCGTCGTCATTGGCGGCCGGGTTGGCGGGCACGGTCGCGGCGGGAGCAGCGGGGGTCGCGGGGGCCTTGCGCTCATAGCCGTCGCCATAGCGATCCTTGAAGCTCTCTTCGCTCCGGACCCAGCCCAGTTCGGCCAGCGCCTTGTCCGTCTCGGCGGCCGTCTTGAGGTCGTCTTCCGCCTCGACGATGCGCACCACCATCGGGCACGCGACATCGGGGCCGTAGTTGAGGTCGGTCCACCAGCGCGACGGGCCCGAATTGAAGGTGTCGGCGAGCAGATCGGCGTCGGCCTTCACGACCTCCAGCTTGACGTCGGCGTGGACCTCGCCCTGGGCGCGGCTGGAGCCATTGTCGGTCGTCATGGTCTGGGACAGGATGACCTTGGCGATGCAGCCGTCCATATACCGGCACACGGCGGCGAAATCGGCCCCCGACTGGGCGAGCGTCAGCAGCTCGACATCCATCCCCGCCGGGATGGCAAAGCCAGAGTCGTTGGCGATCGCCTGGATCGCGGTCAGGAGCTTGTCGATATCCTTCTGGGTGGACCCGCGCGGATAGGTGCCCTTGGCGGTCGGCACCGAGAATTTATCGAGGAAGATATTCCAGAACCGGACGCCATTCCGCTTGAACAGCGTCGGCCAGTAGAGCCATTCCGCCAGCCCCTCGCCGTAGACGCTGTCGTCGTCGGTGCCGCCCGCCCGCACGACCCAGAACTTGCGGGGCGGCAGTATCTCGCCCTGCGGCGCGGTCCGGGTCAGCAGCCGCAGCCTGTCGTCCTTGTCGAAGCGGAAGCGCCGGGCGTGACGGACATGGATGGCCCGGACCTTCTCACCCGGCACCCAGTCCAGCAGCCCGTCGCGCGCGCCCCAGTTCAATTCGGCCGCGGAAATGCCGTAGAAGCTGGCCCACAGCATCTTCTCGGTGACCAGGTCCCAGCCGATCCGCTCCAGCGTCTCGGTCATCGCGTCGGCCGCCTCGACCGAGCGGGGATCGTCCTCGTCGCCGGGCAGCACGTCCCATTCGCGGCTGACGACCGCGCGGATACGCTGTTCCATGCAGGACTTGACCTGATCGTCCTTGCGGATGCGCTCGTACACCCCCCAGTCCACCACGCCCCACAGCTTGGGGTCGCGGGGCTGTTGCAGCTCCAGGACATAGGGCCGCGTGATATCGCGGCCGTCACCGGTGGACGCGACCTCGTTCAACAGGTCGGGGGGAAGAGCGACAGCCTTGCCGCCATTCCGCTTGTTCTTCTTCGCCATCACCAATCCCCCGCGCGGCCGAAGTCATCGCGCCGCCGGACCGTGCCGAAGCCGGTATCCGTATGTTCGTAGTCACCGCCCATCGATCGCGGCTGATCGGCGGTATGCGTCTCGACCGGCTGGACATCCTCGTCGGCCGCGCCGACGAGGTTCATGAGCGCGATCGAATAGTCGCCGTGACGCTTGCCCTTTTCGCCATCGGCCTTGCTGGCGACCCGATCGACGATGCGGGGCACGCCGCGCACCATCTTGACCTGCCGCAGGTCGTCCTTGACGCCTTCGTCACGCGGGATGAGCATGGTCCGGTCCTCGAACCGGCTCTTCATGCGCGGCATCCGGGCGAGATAGGTCGCCTCGGTCGCCATGACGGACTCGATACGGTCCGCGCCGTACCGCTCCTGCATATCCTCGGCGAGCTGTTGCCCGTTGCCGCGACCGTCCATCTTGCCCGCCGCCCAGAGCGGCAAGCTGTCGCAGAGCCAGCACAGGATTTTATACTGCGCCCAGAAGGGCACGTTGCGCATCTCGAGGCCGAGCCGATTGTGGAGGACGCAAGCCGCATCTTCCTGCCCGGCCGCGATCACCGACAAGTCGTTGCTGCGCGCGAAGTCCTGACCGAAGAAGGTCGGGCGGTGGTGATCGAACAGCGCGACGACGGGAACCAGCTCGCGCTCGATCCAGTCGGCCAGCCATGCCTCGCGCCAGGCCCGGACCTCTTCTCGCAGGTTGTCGCCGATCGGCGTGCCTGCGCTGTCGGGTGCGACCAGCATCCCGCCCGCCGTGTCCCATTCCCTGCCCAGGGTCAGCCGCACGACATGATGATCGGGCGACATACAGGCGTCGATGGTGGCGGCGGGCAGGTAAACACCGGTCCCCTTGGAAGGGATCACGTCCAACTCTTCCTCGGCCGCATCGCCATAGGTCTTGCGTAACTTGGCTTCCCAAGCAGCCTCGGCCTCGGGGGACCAGTCTCTGCCGTTCACAAGGCAAATCCGCTGGTAGAGCCCCTGCGCCAACGCATCCTTGAGCGTCAGGCGATAGACATAGCCCTCGCGCTTGCCCGCCCGAATGTCCTGAATGAGCGTGTTGAACGGATTGTCTTCGCCATTGTGGGTCGAGATGACAACAACGCGCCCGCCCCACATAAGCATGGCGAGGGCTGCTTTCAGCAACTCGTCCAGGTCGTCATGGAACGCGGCTTCGTCGATGATGATGAGGCCCTGTCGTCCACGGATTGAACGGGGGCGGGACGACAGCGCGACAACCGAATAGCCCGACGGCAGATCGATGCGCAGGGCCTTGATGCCCTTTTCCGACCCGTCGTCGTACAAGAATTCGTCGCCGCCCGGCGACGCGAGGTGGAACGCTTTGGTGAAGTCGCCGCATGACGTGATGAATTCGCGCGCCATGTCCAAGCTGGTGCCGATGTACATGACATCCATCGCCCGTTGGGCGGGGGCAGCGATCAGAACGCCATCCGATGCAAAGCCGTAAGTGAAGCCGACACGCCGCGATTTTTCACCGACGAACAGGTCATGCTCATGCGACAGCGCGACCGCTTCCGCTTGGTAGCGGAGCAAGACTGAGGGGATTTCGCGGGCGACCTCAACCGAAGGCGCTTCGATCTTCACAGGCGAATGCCCAGGATACCGGCGCGGATCGCTGCCAGGGTCTCTTCGCTGGCTCCAGCCGATCGTCCCGCTTGGGTTGCATCCTGGACGGCGCGCTCCCGCGCCTTCCGCGCCTCTTCCTCGCGGATTTTGGCTTCGCGCTCGATGTCGATCTTGGACGAGCTGGTCACATCCTTGACCGCCTTGGCGAGGCGCGACAGCGCCAGCGTGTCGATGCCGCCGCCTTCCTCGTCGTCCTCGCCCGCCGCATCGTCGTCGGCGCTGGCGATCGGGATGATGGCGCGCGTCACTACGCTGGTCATGAGCTGGTTCATCATCCGGACCTGGTTGTCGCCGGACGTGCCGAATTCGCTGCCGAAGGCCTTCGCGATGCTCTGGATGCGGCGTTGCTGCTTTGCCAGCTCGTTGAAGCCTTGCGCATACCGCCCGACCGCCGAGCGCGATCGCTCGGTGCCCAGGTCGCGCAGCAGGCCGCAAATGTCGTCGATCGTCTCGCCGCGCCCGATCGCGTCGTGGACCGCGTCCAGGACCTGGGGCGGCAGGCTCTTCAAGGAGGAACGCCCGGCCATCAGCGTGCCGTGCCGACCTTGCGCCGCACCGCGTGGCGGTGGACGCCGTCGTAGAAGAAATGACCGTTCGCCACGTCCTCGCCATCGGGCAGGATCTGGGCGAGCAGGAAGGGCTCGACCTCTTCGACCGACACCAGCCCGGCGGCGGCCAGCCAGCGCAGTTGCTCGACAACGGTCCGGCGCGCGACGGGATGCCCGCGCTGTTTCAGCAGCAGGGTCAGCGTGTCGTCGGACTGCTCGCCGCCGATCTCGCACATGAAGTCGAGGATGGCGCGGCGGATGACGGAATTCAGGGCGTCGGCGCTCACCGCTTGGCTCCCTCGGTCAGGAGCGCGCGCAGATACTCGTTCTGGGTGTCGAGCTGGTTGCCGACACTATCCACGCCGCGTTCGACCGAGGACAGGCGTTCGGACACCTGCGACAGCTTGTTATTGAGCGTATCGCGCGTCGGCGGCGCGGCGCTTTCCTTTTCCAGGATGGTGATGCGGGTTTCATGCCCCGCCAATTCCCTGTCCTGGACGGCATTCTGCCGGGCGACCTCGGTCGCCAGCGCGGCGAGTTCGGTCTTGAGCGCGAACTGGTTGCGCAACCATAGAACGGCCAGGCCGATCAATATTGGCGTCAGAGTCGACGCGATGGGCCAGATGACCCGAACATAATCCATCCAAAGCACGTGCCGGGTCCCCGTTGAAGCGGGAACGGAGTGGCACGGGCGGCGGATTTATTCGGGATGCACTGGCGCAGGCGGCTCGGGGAACATCTCTATCTGACGGCTGTCCACGACGCGCCGGGGCACGAAGACGGGAGCGTCATCGGCTTCATTGGTCTGATTGGCAAGATATGCAACATATCTTCGCGATGACCCGATCATCCGCGCCGCTTCATTCCTGGTCAAGCGCCCGGCGCGAACGGCGGCGATCACCGGGGCCCGGCGTGCCCGCGCCAGCGCTTCGCGGGCGGTGGGGATATCGAGCTTTTCCCGGCCATAGACGCGGGCGATGGTCGCCACGGTGTCCATCGGCAGCACGTCCAGGAACGGGCTTTTCTCGACCGCTATCGGGACATAGACCACCTGCCCGCCGAACCGATCGACCAGCGTCAGAACATGCTTGGGAGCGACATGCGCCGCCATCTCCAGCATGAACGGTGTCCAGCCCCGCCCCGGCCGGACATCGTTCGGGATGGGCAGGTCGGACAGGCGCGGCAGGTCATCAACCATGGCCCACCACCTCGCGCAGCATCCGCCCCAGCAGCTTGATCCCCTCATCGGTCTGGCGATCGGTCCAGCGGGTGGCGGGCAGGTTCAACGCCTCGCGCAGGAACGTGTCGGCGGTGCGGCCCTGCACGCGGTTACCGACCAGGAGCTTGGCCCAGATCGCGTCGAGGACGGCGCGGCGGTCCGCCTGGGGACAGGGCGGCACGCTCCATTCCACCCCCTCACGCGCGATCCAGGCTTTCAGCGCCTCGATCACGTTCACCGCCGTCTTGTGGTCGAGGAAGCGGACCGCATCGACGCCCGTCTGGCGCTTGACCCATGTATTGAGCGCGCCCTCATCGGGCCGATCGATGCCGCGGAGCCAGTAGAGCGACCACCACAGCGCCCATATCTTGCCGACATGCGCGTGGGTCGAGCCCACGGGCCGGGCGCTGCGCCCGGTGCCCTTGCCGCGAATATCGGCCAGCACCCGATCCATGTCGGTCAGCGACATGTCGGTCAGCGACGGCTTGCCGGTGACGCGCAGCTGCACCGCGCGGCGGTCCTCTTCGTCCAGGCCTGCATCGCGGGCGGCGGCGAAGATCGCCCGGCGGCGGGCGGTGCGGGGATCGGCGGTCATGCGTGCACCTGCGAGGCCTGGGGCGTCGCCAGATCGAGCGCGGTGCCGCACCGGCCGCATTCCGCCGACTGCCGCCCGACCATCCAGGCGGTCGCCCCGCATCCCGGACAGGCGGTCATGGGACCGGTGTAGAGGAAGAGCGGCCCGCGCGCCGACTGCGCCGCGACGATCGGCAGGTTGACCGGCATGACCAGCAGCTTGGCGCGGTCACCATGCTTGGTCGTGCCGCCCCAGAACGTCTCGCCCGACGCCATGCAATACGCATCCGGCCACCGGCTGGTCATGAAGCGCACCTCGGGACCGGTGCGACAGTTCGAGGGAGCTTGAACCATCGCGCGATATTCGGTCTTGAAACACAGTTCCCCGTCGAAGAGGAACGGGCCCGGCGGGCAGTCGGCCAGCGTGACGCGGCCCAGGGGGTCAGTCATCGGTCTTGCCTCCAAAGGCGCGCAACCGGTCGGTCAGCGCGCGGAAGTCGGGGTGGAGTTCGCGCCGTGCATCGGCGGCGCGTAGGGCGGTGTGGACGGCGGGGTGACCGCGCCGCATCGCGCGGCCGATCGCGGGCAGCGATGCAGCGGTCGCCGCCCGCATCGCCCAGATCGCGGCCTGCCGTGCGATGACCAGCGGCTTTTCCCGACACGGGCGTTGCAGCGCCTCGACGGTGGTGCCGGTGGCGATCGCGGCGGCGGCAAGGATTTCACCGAGCTGGCGGTCCAGGGCGGCGGTCATTGGACCGTTCCCCGGACTGCGCTGGCGTCACCGCTGGTCATCATGTCGGCGACCATGCCCAGCAGCCGGTCGAGGCCCGCCATCGACAGCGAGGCGACCAGCATCGTCCCGTCGCTATGGCGCAGCGACAGCGACACGATCGCGTCATCGCCGACCCCGTCGAAACCGACCGCGATCCCGCCGACCTGCCCGGCATGGGCCGCGACCCGGTCCTGCGCGATGGCGGCAGTGAAGCCGCGCATCGGCACCATGCGGATGGTGTTATCCATGGGCCCGTGCCTCCTTTGCAGCGAGGGCATCCGCGCGCAGGCCGGGATAGGCGCGGTCGATCAGGTCATTGGCGATTTCGGAGAGGCCCCAGCCCGCATAGGCCGTGAGCTGGTCCGAATACTGCAACCATGACAGCGGCCCGAACAGCGCTTCCCAAGCCGTCCGATACTGATCGAGCTTGGACTGGACATCGTCCGGCTTGACGGTGTCATCGGCTGGCGCTGGAGTGGCGGCATCGAGTGCGGCGGCGATCTCGCGGGCTTCGACGATCCGCGCCTTATCCGGCCCCTTGGCGTAAAGCGGGTCCCGGCGTGCGTGTAAGCGGACGAAGGTGATCGCTCGATCGACCGCGTCCTGCGTGTGTCGCTTGGTCATACTGCGTCACCTTTGCGAGCTGCTTCGTCATCGAGCAGGGCATCGACCAGGCCGTCATCGGCGAGGACGATCAGAAGATTGCGTGCGAGGGCGACGACGCTGATGCCGCGCCGTGCGGCATGGGGGCGCAGGGCGCGCAGCGTGTCTGCGTCGATCGCCACCGTGTTCCAGTTGGGCAGGTCGCATGACTGGGTCCGCGACAAATCCTTCCGGTTCTGGCTCGCCTCCAGCGCCGAGACGGTTTTCGGCTCGATGCCGATGCGCCGGGCGATTTCGCGCGTGGACTGGCCCTGCGCGCGCAGAGCGGCGACCGCCTGCGACCGGCTGTCATAGCCAAGGCATGGAATGGGACTGCCCATCACTCGGCTCCCCTCACCTCGTGAACGGGGGTGCCAAGGGCCCGACCATCGGCGAGCCCCCGTTCGTATCCGGCTTCTTCGGCACTGCGGAGCGCAGCGGCATGGCGCCACGCTTGCGCGTAATAGGCCTTGGCCGCGTCAGTGCTTTCGTCGGCAAGGGCCTGTAGGGCGTCGGCAGCGGCGTACTCGGCGTCACGTAGTGCGCCGAGCAACCCCTGTTCCGCCCCTGCCTTGATCTGGCAGGCCGGGGCGAATGTCTCGTCCCTGCCGAAGTGCAGGCTGGCGCACCGGGTGTCCGTGAACACCTCGTCGCAATGATAGCAGCGCCACGCCCCCTTCGCCGCGTCGCCGCTATCGGCGGCGGTGGCAGGCGGCGTGGGAGCCGACGCGAGCATGGCGGACCAGTCGCTGGTAGCCATCAGCCGGTTGGCTTCATCATCCGGTGCGGCCCGAATGATGTCGCGTGGTGCACAGGCGTCCGCCCATGCGTCCACCATCGCCTGTGTCGGCGACATCGGGACGAGCTTCCATCCCGCCGGCACCGTAGCGGGTGGCATATCGCCCGCTGGACCATCGAGAACAGCGCGGATGAATTCCACGTCGGACTGATCGGCACCGGGGAACGACCTGATTTTGAGATCAGCCAAGATGAGAGCTTGGCGATAGGGATTAGTCATGGGTTTTCTCCCCGGACTTGCGGGCGGGCTCGGCGCGCAGATCGTGGAGCTGGCGCAGGAGGTCGGACAGCGCGTAGCCGTCCCTGGCCGACAGGTGCACGACGACGGTCGTCGCCTTGGCCTTGCCGGTCAGGGTGCGGAAGCTGTCCACGCGGACATGATCGCGGTCCCAGAACATTGACCGGAACGTGCTGTCGTCGAGGTGGCTCATTGCACGACGCTCCGATCGCTCGCCTGGGCATGGGGCAGCTGGGCGGCGGTCAGCTCGATCGCGAAGGCGTTGGCCTGATCCTCGTTGAGGGCGACCATCATCGCGCCCTCCGGGCACACGATAGTGATTGCGATCACCTGTCCTACGATTGGCATGTCCTGAACGGAGACGCTCACCCCGGTTTTCGTCTGCTTGTTCTGCGACCGCGCGACCGAGGCGACGATGACGTTCCCGTCCAGCTCATGGTGGATGGTGTGCCTGGTGACGGGCATTAGTGCGCCTCCACCATGCGGGCGACATCGCCGGTCAGGCGGTGGCGCTGGTGGGCAGCCAGGCGCGAAAGGTCGGCAGCCTTGTTCTCGATCCCGTCGAACAGGTCGCGCAGGACCAGCCCGGCGACGGTCTGGGCGGTGTCGTGGCGACGTGCGTCGTCGGCGATCGCCGACAGGTTGCGGCGCATGATTTCCAGGTCGGCGCGGCCCATCGGCTTGTTGGCGGCGATCGCGGCGGACACGTCCGCGATCAGATTTTGCAGATCGGTTGCAAGCGTCATTCAATCCTCCTGTTCGTGGGGGCGGTCGGTGTTGTTGGGGCAGGTCGGGCACACGCGGGCGAACTGGACGTGGAGCCAGTTCACCGGCTTCTCGCGCCGACGATTGCGGATGCAGGTCTTGAGCGGCATCTGGCCGTAGGCCGGGCAGACGACTTCCTCGGCCGAGAGCGTGGCGCGCACCAGTTGCTCGGCCTCGGGATAGGACCCGGCGTAACTCTTGTTGATGAGGCGGCTGACATAGCCCGACGACTTGCCGAGCTGATCGGCGACGGCGCGCTGGCTGGTCGTGTCGCACGCATCGGCCAGGACCAGGACCCATGGGGCTGCGTCAGCGCCCCAGGCGGCAATGGCCTTCTCGCGGTTAGGTTGGTTAACAAACATGGTTAACTTACCCCCCCGTCCGCCAAGGCTTGCGAAGACGATTTCCTTAACGAGGTGGCCGCAGGCGAGATGTCGACGGTCCTGCCGTTGTTGTTGTCGGCGAGGATGATCGTCGTCGCGCCGCGCGGACGCCGCGTGGTGGGACAATTGGGTCCGGTGTTGCGATGCAGCCGGTAGATCGACAGCCGTCCGGTGTTGGACGAACCACGTTCCACGACTCGGATGTAACCACCGCGCTGCAACTGGTTGAGATAGGTCGCCACCCCACTCTCGGAGGCGTTCGCCGCCATCCGGAGCGTAGGCGCGTCGAAGGTCTTGAGGACGCGCATGGCGGTCCAGATGCGCTGACGTGCAGAGCGCTGCCGCATTCTCGTTCGTGCCTCTTTGCTGCGCCCATCGGGGGGCGTGTCGGTGCGGATGGTGGGGGCCAGGCCGAAGCGCAGCGGCCGTCCGGGATGACGCACCACCGCCCCACGCCGCTGCCAGCGGGTCAAGGCATCGCGGGCCGCGTCGTAGCTGACCGGGCAAACCGCCTGTAGCTCGGCGATGGTACGCGGGGCCTGGGCGGATCGCAGCGCCTGCCAGAGCGGCACGCCAACGACCGCCTTGACCCGGCCGGTTTGAGGGTCCGCGTTAGCCATCATGCGGCCTTCCGGATGGGGATATCGCCAGTCGAGAACGGTCGCGTTCCCCAGGCGGCACGGTCGATCGCCTCGACGCCGTCGCCGATCGCGCGCGCCTGCACCTCTTGCAGGTTGGTGACGATACGCCGGGTCACGCCGCGCGTCGCCTTGACGATCGCGTCCACCAGATCGTCGGCGACCGCCACGCGCGGGCAATAATAGTCGCGCAAGAGACGGGCGTCGGCGATGCTCGATGGCTGGGCCGGGGTGGCGACGAGGATGCGGTTGTCGAACCGCTCCCAGTCCTTGAGCTTGGCGGGCATCGCTTCCTCGCCGATCAGCATCACGGGGACGCCCGCATGGTCGAGGATGTCGCGGATGACCTCGACATTCTTGCGGTGCACGACGTGGTCCGTCTCGTCGATGATGATCGGCTGGGGCGCGGCCTGTAGATGCTCGATGACCTGTTCCAGGATGTCGTCGGCCGTGCGCTTGATCCGGGTAATGCCCAGGTCGGTGGCGATCGCGCGGATCATGGACTTTTGCGTCCAGGTCGAGCGGGCGACGACGTAAGCCGCGTTGAAGCGCGCCGCGACCGTGGCGGCGGCGACCGACTTGCCATAGCCGGATGGACCAAAGAGCAGGCCCAGGCGCGGGCTACCCAGCGGGGCCTCTACACAGCGCAACATGGTCGCCAGACCCAGGCGCATGTTCGTGAGCTGTGCGGGTTCGAGGATGTTGGTCAAAGCGAATTCTCCTTGAGCGAAGGGGGTGTGGCGGACGCGTTGCGTCGCGCGGTGAAATCGGCGGTCAGCATCTTCTCGGCCCGGTATTCGTAGGAGCCGGAGAAGACGCGGGCGCGGGACAGGGCAGCCGGATCGACGGGCTTGCCCGCCGCGTGGTCGGCCATGATGCGATCGGTTTCGGCCATGCGATCCTGGAATGACTGGGGTGCGCTGGCGGACGGTGCCGGGTAGCGGGCCTGCGCCGTCTCGATCTCGGCGGCGCTGGGCAGCGTGGCGGGTGCGTCGGCGATGCTCGCCATGCTGGCCGTCTCGTGCGAGGTGGTGCGCACGGGCAGCGTGACCAGCTTGCCCGCTTCCTCGGCATCGCGGCGCAACCGGGCATCGCGGGCATCCTCGAACGAGAATTTGCGTTGCTTGGCGCGCAGCTCGGCCCGCTGCTCGGCCATGAGCCTGGCCTGGGCGCGACGCGCCTCCACCGCGAAGTCACGGTCGGACAGGCCGGAGCGCTCGGCATTGACCGCCGTGCCGATATAGCGCTGGTCCTCGTCGAACACGAAGAGCGCGCCCAGATCGTCCTCGTCGCGGCGCAGGATGACCGTGCAGCCGACATGCGCGGCGAGCGGGGCGGTCCAGTAGCGGCCCTTTTTCCAGGTGATGCCGCGCTTGGTGACCTGCGCGGGACCGACCAGCGCGGACAGCAGCAGCTTCAACACGCCCTCGTCCGGCGCGCCGCGTGCCGGACGCGGGGAGTTGGTCCACCGCGCCATCGGCGACGCGCCCAGGCTGGAATGCTCCCGGACGTGATAGACCCCGTCGAGCCAGTTGTTGATGATCGCCTGCAATTCGTCGGCCGTGAGCTTGGGCACGATGACGGGCCGCGTGGTTTCCTTGCGGGCGCGGGCGCGCAGAACCTGGGCTTCGGCTACGTTGTGGCCGATGAAGCCGTCGAGCAGCTCGGCACGCTCGCGGGTGAAGGTGCCGAACATGCGCTCCACGAACGGTTTCTTGTCGCCGCTGGCGGGCGGAACCGGGTCATGGGCGATGCCGAGCAGCTCGCAGGCGGTGCGGATCGTCTGGTTGATGTAGCCCGAGCCCTGGTCGGTGCGCAGCACCTCGGGCATGACGCCCCAGGCGAGCATACAGGCGACCAACGTCCGCCGCACCGACTGGGCCGACTCGCTGTCCACCACCAGATAGAACGTCCGGCGCGACCAGACATCGACGATGCCGAGGATCGACTTGCGCCCCTCCTTGGTCATCACGTCCGCCTTGGTGGTGTCGATCTCCCAGATCTGATGCGCATAGGACACGCCCGCGTCGGCGCGGCCCAGCGCCACCCGGTACTTGGACTTGAAGAGGTCGGGGTCGCGGAAGCTGGCGAGCAGCGCGGGCTTGGTGGCCTCCAGCTTGGCGATATAGCGCCGGACCGTGTGGATGGACGGCACGGACGGGAACCGCACCTCCAGCAACTCCAGAATGCCGACAGCTGACAGGTCGCGTTCGGCGAGCCAGGCTTCCACCGCGTCGGCGGCGTCGCGGTTGACGGTGAAATAGTCCGTGCCCTTGGGACGGCCGCGTCCCGCCGCGACCGGCGTCGCTGCCGTTCGATCGGCATAGTCGCGCCGTGCCGCCTCGGGCAGGTCGGCAACGGCGAACAGCCGCCCGCCGCCGTGGCCCGCGCGCTCGATCCACCGCCATTCGCCACGGCTCGCCCGATTGGCGATTGCAGTTCGGTTGGTGGGCAGCCCCTCCAGTTCGAGGGATGCGATCTCCAATGCCGACAGGTATTCGCGACCGAGCAAAGTCATGCGCGGTCACCATTTGCCTCATGATGATACATTTGTACCGGCTTGCCGAAGCGGCTCTTGGGGGCGTAGTTATCGACAGGTTGAGGGCGAAGCCGTTGCCCATTCCGAGAATAGCGCGAAGGCCATATTTCCATGGGATGTACGTCAAGAAATGAGGCGATGACGCTTTCGGCCTGCGCGCGCGGGAGCGTCAGTGCCAGACGAAGGGCTGCACTCTGGAGCCCATTGCGACGCGCAAGCTCGGTCAGCGTTACGCCGCGCTTCCTAACCGCCGCTTTGATATCCTCCGGGTCCATGTCGCGCATTGGTGCATATGTTCCGATTAATAGTTACAAATGTACCGTACATATGCACCGTGCGAACCGTCAATGGTACAAATGTGCCATTGGGAAATTTTTGTGAGTAGTTGGTCCGAGGCGGCGGGCGAGCGGTTGCGCGCCCTCGTCCGCGCGAAAGGGAATCAACAGGGTATCTGCGATTATGTGGGCATCAGCAGAACGACGTTGAATCGTTATTTCGCCGGCACCGATCCAGGCGAGGAACGCCTAGAGCTCTTGGCGACAGCGCTTGGGAAGACAGTTGACGACCTATTAGGAACTGCCGTCGAGTCGGGCGTAGTGGCGGTGCCGATCCACGATGTTCAAGTTGCCGCCGGGGCAGGTAAAATCAGCGATCGATTAAGCGATCCTATAGGTAGGTGGACTTTTGATCGCCAATGGTATGAGGCAAATTTTGTCGGAATTGGCCGACTGATACTAGTGTATGTGTCAGGAGATAGCCAAGAACCAGAGTTAAGTAATGGGGATTTGGTTGCAGTGGAGATCGATCGACCGAGATTAAGGGAGGGGATGCACGTTGTCAGACTCGATGACATGTTGGTGCTTAAGCGTATTCAAATGGATGGCGGTCAAGTCAAACTCATGAGCCGAAATCCGATTTATGATCCGGTAATCATAGACCTGAATGAGCCCGACATTGATCATCGCTTTGAGGTTGTTGGTCGCGCCGTATGGGCGAGTAAGATGTTATGAAGTGGCTATTTGCGACATTGGCAGCAATCGCCGTTGGTGCGGTGATTTGGTGGCTTTGTTCGCGGGTTGAAGGACCGGATATACTGGCATGTGAAACACATATCCGTACGCAGTTGTCTGACATTGACGGATATCGGCGATTGGCAGTGACTAAAAGCGATACCGCGTCACTGTCGGCTGCACAATTCAAGCGGCAAGCTGGGCGGTCGGCGTCTGCCATTGGAATGAAGGAAGTAGAGCACCTTCAAGACATCGCTGATGGCATATATGCTCGAAGCGGGACGTTGCAGTTGCGATTAATGGCTATGACATACTCCGTTTGGAATGGCGCTCCTATTACTCAGATATGCGCTTTCCGATTGATAGATGGGGAGTTGCAAAGCGTAGATACGTTGTTGTCTAATGCAGAGGACGACCACCTCAAGAAACTCGATACCTTGGCAATCCTACGGGGTCGCCGGAGGGTGCCGAGGCCCAAATATGCGTGCTGCCTGTAGGGGCATCGATCCGACAAAGTCCGCGCCGATAGACGTGCGACGCCCAGGAAGCCGCCACAGCGCGTTTCCTAGGCGTTTTGGCATCGTCCCCCGCAAAATCGCCTCGACCCCATTCAGCGGGCGTGTGCAGAGTGCACACGGCATGTTCGGTCCTGGGACGCATGTCGCATCTGGACAATCCGCCGACGATTGCGCCATGTTCCTGTTTCGTTCTCATGGGAGTCGGAATGATGAAACAGGAATTCGGGTCATGGCTGGTTGCGCAGCACAATCGAGACGACTGGGTGGGGCTGCTTGCATTCCAGGCCAGGCGGGACCGGGCATTCCCGACCGGCGGCGACCCGGACGATGTCCGTGCATACATGACGCGCAAGGGAGCCGGTCCCGACGCGCTCGACATGCTGGATACCGCCGAGCTGGAATGGGGGCGTGCATGATGGGGCAATTGGCCTGTCAGTCGGTCGAGCCTGACCCATTGAATCAGCCGACCGATCGCCACCCTCGTTGGCGATTGAGGGTTTTCGAAAAATGCTGGCCGTGGCGGGCTAGTTTCAAGGAAGCGCTCCGCGATGCGGTGTCGAGCCAGAACGCCCGCCGGTGCCCAGATGATCGGTTCATCTATCTGGACGCAGCCGCCAGCATTCAACGCGATCCGCCCCATCGCTACGACCAGTGGCGGATGCGCATGATCCGGCAGCGCTCATAGCCAAGCCTCTTGCGCCGCGTCGGTGCCTGCCCCTATCAGGCACGGCGCGGCCCCGCATTGCCATATAGGCGGATGCACTGGCGCAGGCCGACTTGATCCGCCTGCCCCGGTATCCCGGCGGTCATGGCACCGCCCCCGATCAAAATCCTGCGCCCCGGCACGTTCACCGACATTCACGGGACCAAGGTCACCTTCACCCAGGCCGACCTCGATCAGGTCATCGCGTCCTATGACCGGGAAAGCGACCCCGCGCCGATCGTCGTGGGCCATCCCAAGATCGATGCGCCTGCTTTCGGCTGGATCGGTTCGCTGGCGATGGAGAACGGCGTCCTGGTCGCGCACCCGTCCGAGGTCGCGCCCGCCTTCGCCGAGGCGGTGGAAGCCGGGCATTACCGCAAGATTTCCCCCCAGCTCTATCCGCCGTCGAGCCCTAACAACCCCAAGCCGGGTAGCTGGTATCTCCAGCATGTCGGCTTCCTGGGGGGTGCGGCTCCGGCGATCAAGGGCCTGGGGACGGTCACCTTCTCCGATGCCGTCGTCGGTGTCGTGACGCTTTCCATCGAAGAGGACTCCATGAGCACCGAAGACACCACCAGCCCGGACGCGGTCGCGTTCGCGGAGCGCGAAGCAGCACTTGCCGAGCGTGAGAATGCGCTGAAGACCCGCGAGGCGGACGAGGCCAAGCGCGCGAAGGACGCCCGCCATGCCGAGCATGTCGCCTTTGCCGAGGGCCTGATTGCGGACGTGAAGCTGGCTCCGGCGGGCAAGGACAAGGTCGTCGGCCTGCTCGATCTGCTCGATGCCAGCCAGCCGGTCGCGTTCGGCGAGGGCGATGCCAACAGCATGACGCCGCTCGCCGCCTTCAAGTCGCTGTTCGACGGCGCGCAGCCGGTGATCGCCCTGGGCGAGTCCGCCCCCCGCGACAAGAAACCCGCCGACGCCCCCAAGCCCGGCGACATCGCGCGGCGTGCCCAGGCCTATGCCGACAAGCAGCGCGCAGCGGGCAAGCCGATCACGACGCAGGCGGCGGTCCGCTACGTCACCGACAATCCCGACGCCTGATCCGGCGGCGACGATCCCCCGACTCGTACAACAGGAGCTTTTACCATGGCCGGTGGCCGGACTGACGGACTGACCAAGAACTTTCGCGCCGGGGTGGCGATCGCCCCCTATCTGATCCTCAAATTCGGGGCCGACGACCTGACGCTGGTCCCCGCTGCCGGTCCCACCGACGAGCTGATCGCGACGAACGTCGAGCTGGCCGCGAATGCGGGCGAGCGGTTCGACGCTGCCATCGGTGGCCTGCCCGAGGTTCGCTACGGCGGCCCCATCGGTCGCGGCAAGCCCATCACCTCGGACGCGCAGGGCCGCGCGGTCGAGGCTGCGCCAGCGGCGGGGGTGCGCGTGCGCATCATCGGCTTTTCGCTGGCGACCGGCGTCCTGGGCGATGTCCTCGCCTACCGCCCCGCGCCCGGTTTCATCACCGGCTGACCCCGTCCCTCAAGCCCCTTTCATAACCCTTTCAGGACGCTTTCCATGGCACAATCGCCTTATCCCATCGATCCGCACCTCACCGCGATCGCCATCGCCTACAAGAACCAGAGCTATATCGCCGACATCGTCCTGCCGCGCATCGAGGTCGGCAAGCAGGCCTTCACGTTCATGCAGTATGGCATGGACACCTTCTTCAATACGCCCGACACCCTGATCGGCCGCCGCAGCCAGGCGAACCAGGTCACGATGGAAGGCGTCGAGATCACCGACGCGACCGAGGACCATGGTCTGGAAGCGCCGGTGCCCCAGGCCGATGTCGATAACGCCGATGAGCGCTACGATCCGCTGGGCAACGCGGCGGCGCTGACCTCCGAGCTGATCGAAATCCGCCGGGAAATCCGGGCGGCCGCGATCATCTTCAATCCGGCCACCTACGATCCCGCCCTGCGCACGACGCTGGCGACGACCGACGTGCTGGACAATCCCAACACCGATGCCGTGTCGCTGATCTCGGACGCGCTCGACAAGCCGCTGATGCGTCCCAACCAGATGACGTTCGGCCAGCGCGGATGGACCAAGTTCCGCCGCAATGCAGGGGTCATCAAGGCCATTCGCGGCACCAATGGCGGCGGCCTGGTCAGCAAGGAAGAGGTGGCCGCGCTGTTCGAGGTGAACGAGGTCGTCGTGGGCCAGGCGTTCGGCAACCAGGCGCGCAAGGGTCAGGCGGCATCGATGTCGCGACTGTGGGGCAACCATCTGGCGCTGACCTACAAGGCTCCGGTCATGTCGCGCGAGACGCCGACCTTTGCGGGCACCTTCACCTGGGGCGAGCGCGTCGGATCGCAGCGCGAGCTCAAGCCGGGCGAGATGGGCCTGCGCGGCGGCACGGCGGTGCTGGTCGGCGAGAGCGTGAAGGAACGCGTGATCGCGGCCCAGGCGGGGTATTTCTTCGAGAACGCCTTCTCGGCGAACTGACGCCGCCCCATGGCGGGCGGCGATCCGGCCGCCCGCCTGTTTCCCTCAAGGTGGATGAGAGCTTTCCATGAGTTATCCCTACAAGGTCAATCGCACCGTGCTGTTCAACGGCCGGGAATATGAGCCCGGCGCGCCGATCCGGTTCGATATGGGCGATGCCGATCACGACATGGCCCGCCGCGACTTGCTCGCCCGACTTGCGATCGAGGACGATCCGGTGTTCGCCGACAACATCCTGCTGCGCGAACAGATCGCCGCCGCGCAAAGCGATGCCGCGACCCGCATCGGCTCCGGCGATCCGCGCTATGTCTTCGATACGGCGGGCGGCAACGTCACCGGGATCAGCGACCTCGCACCCGGCACCCCGTCTGCCCCTGCGCCCGAGCAGCCCGGCGAGGCGCGGACCGTGTTGTCGTTCGATCCGGACACCATGACGTTCAGCGGCGATATGCCCGACACTCGCATCGCCACGCCCCCGGCGCCGACCGATCCGGTCGCCCCGCTTGCCGATCCGGTGACGCCGCTGACCCCGGTCCCGCTCACGCCGCCCCCGTCGCCTGCTCCGGCGACCGAGCCGGTGCCGCTAGGTCGGATGAAGAAGTCCGAGCTGATCGCCCAGGCCGCACGCGAGCAGGTCGAGATCGCGGACGGTGCGAGCGTCCAGGAGATCATCGCCGCCATCGAGGCGAAGCGTGCGGCGGCATGATCGCCACACTTATCAAGCAGCCGGGCGAGACTCTTCGCCCGGCTGTCCCATTTTCCTCTTCTGGCCCGATTGCCGCGATCCGCGACGTGACCGTCACCGCGCGCGGCCTGGTGGCGGGGGCCGCAGCGCTCGCCGCCAGCGCTACGCTTGCCAATGGTATCGTCACGCTCGCGCTATCCGGTGGCAGCGACGGCGAACGCTACGCGGTCACGGTGCGGGCCGACGACGCGCGCGGCCAGACGCTGGAGAGCGAAACCGAAGTCGTCCTGATCGAGTCGACCTGGGCGACGCCCGATGGTGGCGCGGGCTGGCTGTCGATCGCCGCCCTGGTCAAGCGCTTCACCCTGGACGAAGTGGTGCGCATGACCGATCCGGACGGCTCCGGCCGGATCGACCGGGACCTGCTGATCGGCGCGCTTGTCGATGCCCAGGCGATCGCCGAGGCGCATATCGCCAGCCGCTATGCATTGCCGCTGACCACCGTCCCGCGCATCCTGGAAATGGCGGTCGGCGATCTGGCGCGCGCCCGATTGTACCCGCGCGGCGCGCCGGAGGGGATCGCCGACCAGGCCAAGGCGGCGATGGCGCTTCTCGTCCGCATCCAGAAGGGTGACGCGACACTGGGCCTGCCCGCCGCCGCGACCCCGGCCGAGACACAAAGCGATGCGCCGGTCGTCATCGCACCGGGCAGGCGGGCGTACCCTGACTGGCTGAAGGACTATTGATGGTCGATATCGCCATCACCATCCGGGAGGACGTGACCGCCGCCATGAACCGCATGGCGGCGGACGGCGAAGACATGACACCGGCCATGAAGGATATTGCCGGGCACCTCGCCGACACCACGCGCGAGCGGTTCGAGACCGAGACGGACCCGACCGGCGCGAAGTGGATACCGTCGCGCCGCGTCATCGAGCATGGCGGCAAGACGCTGACGCTGTCGGGTGATCTTGGCAACTCGATCACCGAGGATTGGGGCAAGGATTATGCCGCCGCCGGGCCCGAGCAGTCGGGCGGCGCTGGCGTCTATGCGCTCATCCACCAGACGGGCGGTGAAATCCGTCCGCGTGAGAAAAAGGCGCTGTCGTTCGGTGGGATGATCGTGTCGAAGGTCGTCATCCCGGCGCGTCCCTATCTCGGCTTCACGGATGTGAACGCCGACTATGCACTGGGCGCGCTCGCCCGCCATCTCGGCTTTGCAGGGTAACGTCCGATGCTGACCATCAAGCCCATCGTCGATCATCTCCAGCAAGGCGGTTTCAAGTCCGTCGAAGGGGTGCTGGAAGCGCCGACCCAGGCGGACTTGCCGAATGCCTTGCCCGCGCTCCACGTCGTGCCCGCCGTCGAGTCGGCGGAAGCCAGCCAGATGGCGGGGCGGCGCGACCAGCGTGTCACCTTCAATTTCTCCGTCTTCGTAACCGTGGGCACCCGGCTGGCGCGCGGCGCGGTGTCGGACGAGCTCCAGAAGCAGGTCCAGGCGGTCAAGGATGCCGTCGTCGGCTGGACCCACCCCCAGGCGTCGGGCGAGGTAGACCTTGTCGGCGGGCGACTGGCGAATGTCAGCCCCGCGTCGGTGACGTGGGAAGTGCGGCTGTCGTGCCGCTATCACTACCGCAAGTAGAATATTTTGGCGTGGGGTGCGCTGGCGCAGGACGCGCGCGCGCGCGGGATCGGGTCTGACTGTCGGTACACTTCCGGCAAAAGGACTGCTGACCGATGGCCTCTGGCCCCAAAACCACCAAGGCCGACGCCGCCCAGGCCGATACGGCCCAGGCTGACGCCACCCAGCCCCGCCCGGTCGATGAGACCGGGCGCACGCTCGACCATTGGGGCCTTCCCCTGTCGGGCCCGGCGCGTCTTGCCGCGCTCGGCGGCAAGCCCGACCCGGCGCTGGAGGCCGAGGCCGAAGCGCCCGTTCCCGCCACCACGCCCCGCGCCAGCGACAAGGACTGATTCATGGTAGACGCCGTCAAGGTCCTCTTTTTCAAGAAAGAGGCCGTATACGCCACCGACGCTGCGCCGACCGGTGCCGTCAATGCCGCGCTGACTCGCAACTTCACCGCCAAGCCGGTCGTCGTCGATCGCATCCAGCGCAACCTCGACCGTCCGGTGCGTGGTAGCTCGAAGGATGCGCCGTCCAACGAGCGCCAGACCTACAGCTACGAGCTGGAACTGGCGGGATCGGGCGCGGCTGGGACCGCGCCCGCGTGGATGGAGCATCTGGAGGCGTGCGGCATGGCCGCGCCCGCGCTGACCGCCAACACCTCGGCCGTGCAGCGCTTCGCCGCACTCGGCGTCGCGCTGTCGTCGGCGACCGCCTATCACTGGCACGGCAACCAGAAGCGCATCGGCCTGGGCGGCCGGGGCACCTTCGGCTGGGATTTCACCGCAGGGGCCTATCCGTTCATCAAGATCGACATGACCGCGCTGCTGCCCGCCGCCGGTGCCATCGGCGATGCGGCCCCCGGTGCGGTGGCGTTCGACCAGTGGAAGGACCCGGTCGAGGTAAACACGACCAACACCGACTTCCTGCTTGGCGGCTATGCGCTCAACCTGCGCAGCTTCACCGGCGAGGCCAATGCCGAGATCACGCCGCGCAACCTCGTCGGCATCAACTATATCGGTCGCGGCAATCACGGCCTGACCTGCCGTGTCCTGGGCGAATGCCCGGCGATCGGGGCGAAGGATTACTTCAGCACGCTTCGCAAGGGCGATGAAATCCCCGTGCAACTCGATCACGGTATCGTCGCTGGCAACATCATCCAGTTCAAGTCGGACCATCTCCAGATCACCGATATCGAACTGTCGGAGGAAAACGACGTGCTCATGATCTCGATCACCGGGCGCATGAACGTCGGCACGACGCCCGACGATCTCATCATCACGGCGAAGTGACCATGACCCAGCCCATCTATCGTATCGTCGCCCAGCCGCGAGCCTGGACGCCCGTCACCTTCCCCGTCGTCATGGAAGACGGCAGCGTCCAGACCTTCGTCATCGAGATGCGCTTCCGACTGTTGAAGGTGGACGCCGCCGGTGCCTTCATCTCCGAGGTGGTTCGCGTCCAGGAACTGGAAAGCCAGGGCGGGGTCGATCAGGCGCAACTCTATACCGAGCTGGTCGCCCAGATCGCGACCGACTGGCGCGGCGTCCATGCCGAGAACGGCGATCCGCTGCGCTTCGACGTGCCGGAGAACTGGCTGACCGACCTGGGCGAGGACGGCAAGCGTAAAGCCCTGGTCGCGCCGAACCTGCGCTCGCTGATGAACGAAGGGTCGATGTTCATCCATATCTTCGACGCCTTCCGCGCCTGCCTCGCGGGCCAGCCGAAGACCCGCGCGGGAAACTGAAGGCCGTCGCGAGCCTGTGGGCCAAGGGTCGCGGCGGCGGAAAACCGGCGGAGGATGCGGCCACCGACAGCGCCGCCGCCGCGATCGCCGCGATCGAGGCGCGGCGCGCGGCCGGACGCCGCGACGACACGGTGGAGATCGGGCCCGACGACGCCGACGTGGTCACGCTGTTCATGGCGCTGACCAGTCAATGGCGGTTCCACGCGATGGGCGGGCGGCTCGGCCTGGAATACGCCGCCGTCCGCCCCACCGCCGACATGCTGGCGATCGTCGTGACGACGGACCTTTTCCTCGACCTGCAAATGATGGAGCGCGCGGCCCTGGTCGCGCTGGCATGACATGACCCGTGACCTGATCGTATCCGTTCGTCTCAAGGCCGATGGCACCGGCCTGGTCGGGGCCGCCAGGGAAAGCGCCGCTGCCATCACCGGCATCGGCACGGCGGCCGGGGGTGCGGTGGTGCAGGCCCGAGCCCTTGTCGCCGCGATCGGCGAGGCCTCGCGCGCCGCCGGTGTCGGCACGGCGGGCCGCGAAGCGACCGCCGCGCTGGAGTCCACCGCGCGCGCCTCGGTCACGGCGGGGGGCTCGGCAAAACAGGCCGCCACCGCCATGGCGTCGCTGACCGACCAGTCGAAGAAGGCGGCGGGTGGCGCTGACGAACTGGTCGCCGCCGCCGGTCGCGTCGGGCGAGCCCATGCCGCCACCACCGCCAAAGCCGCCGAGGCGGCGCGCGCCGCGTCCGATCTGGCGAAGGCGGAACGCGATGCCGCGCGCGACGCGGTGACGGCGGCGGAAGCGCGGCTCGCCAGTGCGAAAGGTCGGGTCGAACTGACCCCGGACAACCCCACCATCACCCTGTCGCCGGGCGGCGGCAGCGCGCGCGCGGCGGGCGATGCCCAGGCGATCGCAGCGGCGACCGCCGATCTGGCCCAGGCGCGACAGCGCGCCCAGGCCGCCGAAGATGCCTATTCTCAATCCCTGCGCGACAGCACGACGGCATCCGCATCGGCCACCGCCGCCGTGTCGGCGCTGACGACGCAGTCCCAGGCCAGTGCCACCGACACCGGCCAGCTGGCCCAGGCGCTGGAGGCCACCAACAGTGCCTCGGGCTCCACCGCGCAGGCTGCCCAGGCGCTGGCCGACGCGTCCGGCACGGCGTCGGACGCGGCCCGTCAGCAGGCGACGGCGACCGATCAGGCGACCGAGGCCGCCGAGGGCTCGACCCGCGCGACCAACACCCAGAGCCAGGCGCGCGGTGCCGCCGCGCGTGAGGCGGCCGAGCTGGCGGCGGCCGAGGCGCGGCTGGCGAACGCCACGAACGAGACCGAGCGTGAGGAAGCCGCCGCCGCGATCGCCGCGATCAAGCTCGCACAGGCGCAACGGGAAGCGGCGCGCCGCACGGCGGAGGCGGAGGCGGAGTCGCGCCGCAATGCGTTCGCCGTCCGCAACATGGGCCAGCAGTTCGGCGACTTCGGTTTGCAGGCGATCACGACCGGCGACGTGGTGCGGTCCTTTACCCAGCAGATGGGCCAGATGGGCTATGCCATGTCGGAAATGTCCGGCCGGGCGGGCAAGGTCGGCGCATTCCTGACCGGCCCCTGGGGCATCGCGCTGACGGTCGGTGCCGCCGTCATCCTGCCGTTCATCGAAAACCTGTGGAAAGCCGAGGAAGCGCAGGAAGCCGTCAAGCTCGGCGCTGATGGCCTCGCCGAGGCGCAAAGCGCGCTCGGCCAGATGTTCGACCTGACCACCGGCAAGCTGAAGAAGCAGAACGAGCTCCTGATCCTCAACGCGCGCCTGACCGCGATCAATCACCGCGCCGAGGCGCTGGCCGCGCGCGAAAGCTCGCGCAAGACGTTCGAGCAGGCGGGGGAAATCTCCGTGCAGGATCGGGTGCGCGGCTATGGTACGGGCTTGCTCTCCAGTGCCACCGACCCCCTTGCCGCGATCAGAGGTGCACTCAACGGGTCCGAGCGCGGTTCGCAGAATGCCCGGAATTTGAGCGCTGTCGTTGCCGATCTGCAAGCTGGCAAGACGACGAACGTAGACGTTATGCGCGCCGCAGAGAAGTTTGATTTCACCGGCCTGAAGATCAGTAAGACGCAGTTCATTGAAGCGATCAGGGATCGCGTAGCTTCGGAAGCTAAAGAGCGTATTGCTGATCTAACGGACCAATCGCTGGATGATGGTGTCCTGGCGAAGGAACTGCGCCGGGACGCCAGGACCAGGAACCCCAAAAAGCCCAAGTCCACCGAAGCCCGCGATGAATTCGGACGCGATGCCGCCGCGCGGATCGCGGGCATCACCGATCAGTTCGACCGGACGCCACCCGCCGTGCGGCAGGCCAATGCCGCCATCCGCCAGCTCGACGACATCATGGACGATCTGGCGCGCAAGAAGCCGCCCGAGTTCAAGGCGCTCATCGCCCAGGCGCAGGAGGCCAAGGGCGTCGTGCGCGAAGGGTTGAACCGCCCCATCACCGATTTCGTCGAAAGCCAGCGCGACGCGTTCGCTGTGGGTCAGGAGATGCTCACCGGCCACCGCGACCAGGCCGAGGCGCTGCGCACCATCCAGCAACTGGAGCGCCAGCGCGGGCCCCTGACCGTCGAGCAGAAGGAGGCGATCCTCGCCGCCAACCAGGCGCTGACCGCGCAGGAACGCCAGCTGGAGCGCATGACCCAGCGCCAGCGCGTGTATCTGGCAGGCATCGCCGATATCCGCAGCCTGTTGACCGCGACCATCTCGGGCGAGTCGGGCATCGACAAGCTGCCCGAGCGGATCATGCAGAGCTTTGCGCGCGTGTCGTCGGAAAAGCTGGTCGATGACCTGTTCGGCGATCTGTTCCAGCAACTGGAGGATCAGGTCACCGGGACCAGCGTCGTCGAGGATGCCTCGACCCGCATGGCGCAGGCGGTGGACATCGTCACCGCGCGCACCGGGCAGGCCAGCGCCGCGCTCGACAGCCTGGCGCGCGCCGCCAGCGGTGCCGCCGGTGCCGTGCGGAACGGGCCGCAAGGGGGGCAGCCGGACGCGTCGCCGCCAGCGCAGCCGGAAGCCGGGACCAGCGGTGATTTCACCGTCACCGCGCACCGCCGTGGCACGCGTAGCCCGCAGGACCTGTTTTCCAGCGCGATCGGCGGCATCGCGACCAAGACCATCGGCCTTTTCACCAATCCCGAGACGGCGTCGCGGATCGGCCAGGGCCTGGGCAAATATGCGGGCAAGGGGCTCGCGGGGGCATTCGAGGGGCAGGCCGCGTCCTCGCTCGCCAGCCTCGTCGGCATCAAGACCAACGGCACGGGCTCGGCGATCGGCGGGGCGATCGGCGGCCTGACCGGCATTCCCGGCGCTGGTGCAGCACTCGGCCTGATCGGCGGGCTGGTGGGCAACCTGTTTTCCAAACCCAAATCGGGCAGCGCCACCATCACGTCGGTGGATAGTGCAGCGACGACGCGCGGGGCGTCGTCGGTCACCGAAAAGCTGTCGGGCACCGCCAAGTCCGTCCAGGACGGTATCCAGAAGATCGCCGACCAGCTCGGCGCGCAGACCGGCGCGTTCAACGTCTCGATCGGCAAGCGCGAGGATTATTTCCGCGTCGATGGATCGGGCAGCAACCGGGTGGATGCCAAGCATCCGGGCTCCGGCCTGCTCTATGACGGCAAGGATGAGGCGGTCGCGATCGAGATCGCGATCCGCGACGCGATCGCGGACGGCGCGGTGAAGGGCCTGTCCCCCGCCGTTGCAAAGGCGCTGCAATCCTCGACCTCGATCGACAAGGCGTTGGCCGAGGCATTGAAGGTCCAGAACCTCGAAAAGAGCCTGGGCGGGCTGACCGGCCAGCTCAAGAGCATCTTCGACAGCTTCGACCAGACCGCCGCCGAGCGGGTGCGGCTCGCCAAGACCTATGGGCTGGACCTGCTCCAGGTCGAAAAGCTCAATGCCGAGGAACGCGGCAAGCTGCTCGAAGATACGCTGAAGTCGCGGGTCGGCAGCCTGAAGGACCTGCTCACCAGCATGACGAGCGGAGACCTGTTCGAGGGCTCGGCGGTCGATCGGCGCAATAATCTGCTAAAGGATATCGCCGCCGCCCGCGCCGATGCCGAGGCGGGCAAGGACGGCGCGGCCGACAAGATGGCGGAACTATACCGTCAGTTGTTGTCCACCAGCAAGGAGGCGTTCGGCACCGGCGGCGACGAATATGCCAGCGACCGCAAGTCGGCCGCCGAGGCCGCGAAGGCGATCGTCGATCTGGAGACGAACCGCGTCAATTCCGCCGCCGGTGTCCAGGCCGCCCAGGTCAGCGCGATCGAGGCGGGCAATGCCCTGTCCGCGCAGATGGTGAAGGCCGCCGAGGCGCAGACAGCACTTCTCCAGGAACTGGTGGATCAGGGCCTGCGCACCAACGCGTCGCCCGTCACCCCCAATGTCGGCCTGGCCGCACGGGAGCCGCAATGAAGACGATCATCGTCGAGGCGCGGCCGAGCGACGCGAACGGGGCGGCTGTCGATATCCGGCTGGCCGGTGGCGGGCGGTCACACTATCTGTTCAAGGGGCTGTCCGACTGGCGCGCGGGCATCGTCAGCCTGCCGCGCGTCCAGGCGTCGCTCGGCTTCGGCAAGGATGGTTTCACCGGGGGTGCGGTAGCGCAGGTCAGCGCGATCGGCTTCTCGCCCGCCATGGCCTCGACCCGCGCGCTTATCGCCGGGCTGATCTGGAACGATGCCCCGATCACGGTATCGGTCAGCGACGATCGCGCCGCCGACCCCGGCTTTGCCGTTCGCCTGGTGGGCACGGTGGCGGGATATTCGGCCAGCGCCGGGCGCTTCACCTTCACCCTGTCCGACATGGCGGGCCGCCTCGGCGAGCCGCTGGTCACCGGCACCTTTGCGGGGACCGGCGGCATCGAGGGCGATGCGGCGGCCAAGGGCCGGGTCAAGCGGCGGAGCTGGGGCCGGTGCTGGAACGTGGAGGGCCGCGTCCTTCTCGCCGCCTGGAATATCTATGAGTTCGGCGATCCGGCCCGCCCGCTCGACGGCTTCGACGCGGTCAAGGACAAGGGGCGACCGGTCGCCATCGTCATGGTCCTGTGGGCGGGCTCGATCGCGGCGACGCTGGAGGCGCTGAAATCCGCCAAGGCCCCGGACGGGGGATGCGCCGTCGCACCCTCCATCGCGTGCGTAAAATTCTGGACCCAGCCGTCCACCCTGACCGCCGACCTTCGCGGTGAGCAGGGGGCGGGTTATGTCGATACCGTGCCTGGGATCGCAGCGGCGATATCGATCGCCGCCGATGGCCCGCCGGTCGATGCGCTGGCCGCGATCGTGGCGATCCGCCCCGACCCGGCGGGGCTTCATGCCGACGAGGCGAACGAAACCCCGGCGCAGATGCTCGACCGGTTGACCCTGCGCGCCTCGCTGACCTGGGCCGTCACCGCCGATCGGCGCATCGCGCTTCGCCCCATCGCCTTTGCCGACCCGGTGGAGACGGTGGTGTTCGAGGATGTCGAGCGGCGGGCGACCTATGCGCCGGTCGCCAACCTCAAGATCGGCTGGCAGAAGAACCACCGCATCCACAGCGATAGCGAGATCAGCGCCGCCGTTCTGGCGGGCGATGTCACCTTCCCCGACGGCCAGTCGCTCGCCGACTTGCAGCCTGCCCAGCCCGGCGCGGACAAGACCGCCGACCATCCCGAGGCATTCGTCCAGTGGACGGGCAGGCCAGCGGCCGATGTCGTCGCCGACCTTGCGCAGACCATCCTCAACGTCGCGGCCGAGATGATCGTCAACGGCACCTGGCGTGCGGAAACCGACAAAATCCTGTTCGTGGACGGCAAGCCCATCCGGCAGGTGATCGAGCAGGTCGCCGTGACCCAGGAAGGCCTCTCGCTGTTCGTCACGCAATTGCAGGAGGTCAATGCCAGCACCGGCACGGCCCGGTTCATGTTCGCGGCGAATGCCAACGGGGATGTCGTCGGCATCCAGGGCGTCGCGGGCGGCAAGATCAGCGGCCTTAGCTTTGTCGCCGGTAGGTATCAGTTCGTGGACCCGAACGGCGGCAACGCGATCAACGCGCTGGTCTATGACGAAGACGATGTGTGGCGCTTGCGCAAGGTCGAGGTGACCGAGATCAAGGCGGACACCGTCATCACCAAGCACCTGGTCACGTCTTCGATCAGCCAGACCCGCGTCGCCCCGGTCAGCGGCAACATCTCGATCGCCCGCAACGCCAGCGCCAACGTCGCGAGCGTATCGATGACCAAGCAGGAGCCGGACAGCGTCATGAAGGTGACGTTCTTCGGCATGTTCCAGTCCGACGACGATATCCAGATGACGTGCACGGTCGAGGTGGACGGGACCACCTCCTATCCGGCTGGCCGCATCAACAACGTGTTCGACAGCACGCAGAGCAAGGCCGAGTCGACCCTCACCCCGTTCGTCTACATCTCCGACCTTCCGGCGGGCGATCACACCTTCGTGTTCAAGGTCGTGAATCAGGAGGTCGATAACATCGCGCTGATCGTCAAGATGGGGTCGGCCATGGAAGTCCTCGAACAGAAAAGGCCGCTTCTCTGATGGCTGACCAGACACTCACCCCCCAGAACGTCGCGGACTTCATCGCGGTGTGGCAGGGCTGGAGCAACTCGGTAGACCAGTTCAATGCATGGATGATGGGCACCGCGACCGGCGGGCCGAACGGGGACGGTCGTTACCCGCTGACGAACCGGAGCAACGAGACGGCGCTGGTCATGTGCCCGGCCAAGCTGGCGACGCTCGTTCCGACCGGCCAGCCCTTCGACTGGCTGTTCGACTGCTACGGCGCTCGCGAGATGGTCCGGGTCGCCACCGGACTGTCGGGGCTTCGCGCGCCGCGTGTCCTGATCCTGTCGGACATCCGGGCGTTCGTGGACGTGGCCGACATGTCGCCATTGCAGTCCTACGGGATCAGGATGAACGTCCGGGTGGCGGGCACCTCGATCCTGTCCGCACCGCTGCGCATCCTGCCCGGCCAGCTATCGAGCAAGGCGGACGGCACGCCGCAACCGGTCATCGCGACCCCGCGCATCCCCGACGACGCGCTGGTCAGCATCGATGTCGAGGCGGAGGGCTCGGGCGCGCGCGGCCTGAAAGTCTATCTGAAGGGGTATTACGAATGATCCTCCAGAGCCGAAAGCCGCGCGTCATCCTGCGGGCGGACTTCCTGACCGGCGACTATCAGGCGAACAACGCCGCGTTCGCGTCCGCCATGGCGATGAAGGAGATCGAGATCGCGGGGCCGGGCGGGGTGTCGGCGGCATCGTCCGGCGCACTGTATATCGCCCCGGCCGGACAACCCCGGATCGTCCCCGGCCTCGGTTTCCTGCGCGAGCCTGCGGCCAAGAACCTGCTGTTCATGCGCAACGCCGCGCCGGTGTCGATCGAGGGGTGGACGCTGCTCAACAGCCGACCCAGCGGCGCGTCGGCCGCCCTTGTCGATGATACCGACAGCCTGCGATTTGCCCGCACGCCGGACGGCAGCGAGTACATCTTCTCGGCTCTGCTGGATGCCGGCGTCATGAACGGCAAGGTGGTCGAGTTCTACAATCCGAGCACGACGACCGACTTTGCCATTCCGTTCTTCAGCGCCGGGGCGGGCGCGCGGGTGGCGTCGAGCGTCTATGCCAAGTCCATCACCGGGGCCTGCTATCTGACCGTCACGGGCGGCGGCGGATCGACGGCCGACTATTTCGGCGGGCAATGGGCGCGGATCGGACGCGTGCACACCGCGACCACCAACGGCGGGCAGGGCCGCCTTGTGGTGCGGCCGGGCGGCCGGGTCCGCGTCATCCTGGCGCAAGTCGAGATGGAGGTGATCACCAGCCCGATCGTCACGGTCGGCCAGCCGGTCGCGCGCGGTGGCGACATATTGGAGGTGCGCGGGCGCAATCTGTTCGATCGACCGCATACGATCGTCATCGAGGCGGAGATCCAGCAGCAGAACAATATCGAGCGCACGTTTATGCAGCTGGGCAATCCGAACGGCGAGGTCATGACGGTGGCGCGCACCACCGACCATGCACTGACCGGCACGCAGTGGAACAGCCATAAGCGCCCGTGCCTTCCCCGGCTGTACGGGCCCGGCAAGGTCCGCATGGCCCACCGGGTCAGTACGCGCGGCCAGACGATCGCGGCAGCCGGGCTATGCGCCCATGCGCCGTTCCTGGAGCCGCCCGCCGGGCTGGACCGGCTGGCGGTCGGCGCGCGGCTGGACGGCACCTTGCCGATGTCGGGATGGGTACGCTCGATCGAGATCGTCGAAGAGGTCGGCGACGATGACCTTGAGGCGCTGACCGCCGACCGGAACGACGCCTTCCTGGCCGAGACGCGGCGTTATGTCAGCCCGACCGGCGATGACAGCAAGGACGGGCGGACCCCGGCGACCGCGTGGAAGACGCTCGCCAAGGCGGCGGACGGCACGCAGTTCTGGCCGGGTACGCATTTCTTTCTCGAACGCGGCGGCTCCTGGAACGAGACGCTCCTGCCCGGCAACCGCTGCACGTACCGCGCATACGGCTCCGGAGCCGCGCCCAGGGTCGGCATGGGCCAGCTCTTCGCGCTCGATGAGAACAGCGCCAGCGACTTCCGCGTCATGGGGCTGCACCTGACCGGCGCTCGGCAACGCGGCGTCAACAGCTATGGCGGCTACGGCATCATGCTGGTGGACTGCGAGGTGTCGGGCAACGGGTCGCGTACCGATGACAATTCGATCGGGATCGCGATACGCGGCAACACCCGCAAGGCCGAGGCGGCGCTGGGCGCGGTCCCGTCATCCGTCACCGTGCAGGCCTATGCGACCACCGAGACGGGGCTGACCGGCATCTTCCGCGTGGAATGCACGACAGGCGGCAGCGGATCGGCGACCCGGTGGCGGGTGCGGCGACCCGATGGGTCCCTGGTCACGGGCACGGCCAGCGGCGGGGTCGCATTCTCGGGCGGTGGCGTGTCCTTCACCCTGACCGGCACGGCGTCGGTCGGCGACGTGGTGGAAATCCGCAACAAGCCGTTCAGCGAGATCGCGCTGCCCACGACCGCCGTGGCCGAAGACGTGTGGATCGAGCGCTGCTACGTCCACGACAATATCGGCAAGGCGGCGGGCGATGCCGTCTACATCGAGGGCATCGGCGGCCTGGTCGCCGTCATCGGCTGCGACATTCCGCCGCCCGAGGGCGTCCAGGCCGACTGTATCCAGATCGGCCGGAACAGCGCGCTCTACGTCTCCAGCCCCGCCCATGCGATCGTGCGGGGCAACCGGGTCGCGGCTTTCACCGGGGGCGGCAAGGGCGCGATCGTGGTGCGGTCGGAAACCTGCCTGGTCGAAGGCAACCGGGTCCGGGGGCATAATTTCTGCATCGCGGTCATGGCGAGCGGGATCATCCGCTGGAATTACTGCGAGAACGCCGACCTCTACAATTATTCCTGGGGGATCGGGCCGGGCGAAGACAATGATGTCGTCAACCAGGAGATTTACGGCAACACCATCGTCGGCTGTCGGCGGGGCGTGTCCTTCTCGGGCAATGGCGGTTCGACCATGACCCTGGGCGGGCGCATCCCGCGCCTGCAATACCGATCCGGCATCGCCGTCTGGTCAAACGACATCCGCAATGCCGATGCGGGCGTTTTCATCGATCGGCCGACCGGCGGGCGCATCCAGTTCAACACCGCGCAGAACGTGAAGACGCTGCTCGATCGCCGGACCGACGCGCTGCCGCCAGGGCAAACCGAACTGCGCACGACGCTGGCCTTTGTCAGCGCCGCGACTTGAGAGGGTAATATATGGCTGTCGTCGAGGCGGGTTATGCCGCCCAGCTCAAATCCGCCCAGCGTGAGCTTCCGGTCGCGACGGCCGGGGCGGCGCGCTTTCCCAAGGGGCGCACGATCACGTCCGCGTCTCCCTTCGCCACCGAAGCCGGGGCGCGTGCCGAGGGCGATCGGCTGGCGGCGTTCTTCGGCTATCCGCTGGTCGAGGATGTCGCGGTGGTGCGCGGCGCGCGGGCTGATCTGCAAGGGCGTTGCATCGCTGCTGATTGCACCCGGCTCGACTACCGCCCCGGCGACCTCGTTTTCGTGATCGAGGCGCAGGAGCTGGACAACGACACGACCCAGTTGACCGTCCTGAAGCGCATGGTGGCCTGATGCTGTCGATCGTTCAACCTCTTGCCTTCACCCTCGACCAGGGCCGTTCGTCGGCGGGCACCGGCCTTGCCAATCTGGCGACGCCGTCGCCGCGCGAAGCCTTCGCCGCCAATGCCGCCGCCGCCACGATCGTCCTCGATCTGGGGCAGGCCAAGACGATCGATCGTGTCGTGCTGGGCTTCACCACCGCCGCCGAGACGGACGGCTTTTCCGTCGTGCCGGGGCTCGACGGGGCGGCGGTGCCCGGCACCTTCGCGCATAGCTATCGCCGTGCACCTGTCCTTCGCCACGGGCTTTGCGTGCTGCCCGCCCCCGTCGTCACCCGCTATGTCCAGTTGCGCGTCGCCGCCGCCGCGCCGATCAGCGCCGGTGTCGCGATCGTCGGCCAGGCGATGCGCTCGGCCTATGAATATGGTTCCGGTCGGCCGCTGGTCGATACCGGGCGGTCCGATCGGCTTTGGTCGGGTGGCTTCGGCGGCGAGCCCGGCGCGGTCGCCGGGGGCTATGCCTGGACGATGGTCGATCTGGCCGACACGCTGCGCGATCGTCTCTATGCGATGCAGCTCGACCTCGGTATCACCGGCGACTTCCTGGTGATCGAGGATGAGGACGCGACGCCCGGCTTGAATGAGCGTATCCATTGGGGGCGCTTCCCCAAGCTCGAAACCTTCGAACGCCAGTCGGACGGCACCTCCAAGCTGCCCATGGCGATCGGCGACTGGGCCTGATGCGCCAGCGCCCCCCAACCGGGCGCTGGCAAACCGCCTATCGGTGGGGCATGGTCATGCTATCCCCCTTCGAAGAGGCCGCCTCGCACACCCTCGGCATCGAGGGCGGCTATAGCGATCACCCGTCCGACCGGGGCGGCAAGACCCAGTGGGGCATCACCGAGGCCGTCGCCCGCGCCGATGGCTATACCGGGGCGATGGCCGATCTGCCCAAGGCGCGCGCGCTGTCGATCTACCGCCGCCTGTACTGGGATCGGATCGGCCTCGACTGGATCGCCGCCGTGGACCGCGACACCGCCGCCGAGCTGTTCGATACCGCCGTCAACATGGGCGTCGGCGTCGCGGTCACCTTCCTCCAGCGCGTATTGAACGCCTTGAATCGCCAGGGCCGCGACTATGCCGACCTGAAGGTGGACGGCAGCGCCGGACCCGCCACCGCTTCGGCGCTGCGTGCGCTGATCGCGCGCCGTGGTATCGTCGGGCGGAACGCTGTCCTCATCTATCTCAACGCGCTCCAGGGCGCGCGCTACGTCGAACTGGCGGAAGCGCGCGCCGCCAACGAAGACTTCATGCTGGGCTGGGTCCAGCGCGTCGTCTTCACCCTGCCCACGACTATCAGGAAGGCCGCATGACCCCGTCGCTTCGTGACAATGGTTCCCCCTCACCGATCGAGGCCGGAACCCATGACCCGGCGGGCCTGCCCCCGCCGATCCCGTTCGACCAGGCCACGGCGGAAGGCCTTCGCCTGGCGGGCACCACGTCCATCGATGCGCTCGACCTCGGGCCCGATGCTCCCGCCTGGATGACCGCCCTCGCCCGCTCGATCCGTCCGCTTTGCGTCGGTGCGTTGATGGCAATCCCCACCGCCGGTGCCGCGTCGGTCGGGCTGGTCGCGATGGTGTCGCCCCGCGCCGCCGCCGCCATGGTCGCCGCCTCGACCGCGTTCCTCGCTGGCATCCCGACCGATATCGTCCTGTTGATCGGGACGCTGGCGTCCGGATACGGCCTTGCCAAGTCCATCGAAAAGGTCCGGGCCAAGTGAAGACCGAGATGGGAATGGCACTCGCGACGAGGCCGATAGCGCTGGCGACGGTGCCGCTGGCGCTGCTCGCGATCGTACTGGCGGTCGCGCTCATCCTGCCCGGCTGCACGACGATGCGCAGCGATCAGCGACTGGCCGAGCAGGCCGCGCTATCGGTCGAACTCGCCTATCAGGCGGCGGCGATCGGGACGCTGGCCGCGTTGCAGACGGACCGGTATGACGTGGAGCAACGCCGCTGCATCGGGAAGCTCGATGACCGCGCCTATACCGCCGTCAGGGTGGCGAGGTCGGCTTATGACCGGCGGGACAGCGCCGTCGCCGACGACGTGGCGCTGGCGCGCAAGGCCGTGACGATGCTGCTCGAACGGGAAGGATGCTGACCCATGGACCTCGCCACCATCATCAGGGCCATCGAGATCGTCGGCGCGGCAACGCCCGCTGCAATCCGGTTGTACGAGGGTTTCAAGGTGCTTGTCAGCGACGCCGATCGGGCCGAGTTGCAGGCCATATTGGGCCAGGCCATCGCCCAGAGCGACCGGCTCCACGATCAGGTCCAGGCCGCGACACGGTGAATTATTGGCCGTCGCGACGGAATTAATGGCCGGATTTAATGACCGCTTACAGGCGGCGGAAAGCGGCGCTCCGGGGAATTAATGCTCGTTTTCGCTAATTAATGCTCGAAATTTTTGCTCGGCTACATCGACTTCAACCTGTTCGCCGCCGAACTGTTCAACCATGTCGATGTCGAGAAGTCCTACCAGGCACAGCAGACCGAGGGCGGCCTGGCGGGCACGGTCGGCCTCTTCACCGCGCGTCCCTTCGACTATAAGGGCAGCAAGATCGCCTTGTCGGCGCAGGGCGGCACCAATTCGCTGACCCGCGATTTCCAGCCGCGCCTGACCGGCCTGATCTCCAAAAACTGGGGCAATTTCGGCATTCTGGTCTCGGGCGCCTATAGCCGCCGCAACACGCGCGAAGAGGGCTTCGACACCTATCGCTGGCGCCGCAACAAGGCCAATGGAAGCGACATTTCCCGCCTGACCGCCGCCGAGCAGGCCAAAATCAACTCGGGCGACCTCCTGTTCGCACGCGGCAACCGCCTGTCGGTATGGGACAGCAAGCAGGAGCGGATCGGCCTCACCTCCTCGATCCAATGGGCGCCGACCGATAAGGTCCATGTGACGCTGGACGGCCTGTACGGCCGGTTCAAGGGCGACCGGTTCGAGACCCACCTCGCCTCGCGCGGCGGCGGCAGCTCGACCTGGCTGGGCGGCGGCGAGACCTTTGCGGGCACTGTCTATCCCAATTCGCGGGTCAACGCGATCCAGTGGAACGACCGGAACGAGGTGACCTATCTCGACGTGTCGGGCGGCAAGGCATCGACCGAAACACGGATCCAGAACACCAAGAACGTCTTCAAGCAATTGGTCCTGTCGGGCGACGCGGAGCTGGTCGACGGGCTGACCTTCCACTGGCTGGGCGGCGTCGAACGGTCGCGCTACGATATGCCGGTCAATGACAAGTTCACGCTCGAAGGGTTCGGCGATGTCATCTCCGACTATCGCGGCGGCACCTATTCGCTGGTCAACACGTACAAGTTCAATCCGGCCGACGCCAATTTCTGGCACGCCAAGCGGCTCTATGTGAACAACACCTTCCAGGATTCGGCGTTCGACAATGTGAAGGGCCGCTTCGAGTACAAGGTCACCCCCGACGACACGATCAGCGTCGGCGGCGAATGGCGGCGTTTCGGCAATAGCGGCTATTATGCCGAACAGGACAATATCCTGACCAGCGGCTTCGTCTCGGGCAAGGTCAATGCCAACCCCACTGCCTATGCGCAGACCTATACCGGCTATAGCGGGCAGGACTGGACGATCGTCGACTTCCCCAAGATGCTCCAGACGCTGGGTATCGACCGGTCGCAATATCTGACCAAGCGGCTCGGCGTGTTCGCGGTCGAGGAGCGCACCGGCGCGGCGTTCGCGCAATATGACTGGAACCATATCCTGGGCGGCATTCCGTTCCGCGGCAATATCGGCGCGCGCTATTACCGGACGACCGTCACTTCGGACGGCGTGGCCAGTGTCGGCCCGATCACCGTGCGCGGCGAATATCAGGGCGTGCTTCCCGCCGCGAACCTGATCTTCGAGCTCGATCCCGGCCTGATGCTGCGCTTCGCCGCATCGAAGAACATCAACCGGCCCGCGCTCGGTGCGCTGGCGGTCAACGGTTCGGTCAGCAACGACAATGGCAATATCACCGTGTCGATCGGCAACCCGAATCTGCGCCCCTACAAGTCGACCGATTTCGACATTTCGTCCGAATATTATTTCGGCTCGGTCGGCTATGTCGCCGCCGCCATGTTCTACAAGACGTTGGACGGCTATATCTCGACCCAGACGGTCAACAACGTGCCCTATTCGCAGACGGGCCTGCCCGACAATCTATATCCCGGCGTGACGGGCGCGACTTTGGTCGACAGCTATTCCCGCCCCGTGAATCTGCTCAAGACCAATTTGTTCGGGATCGAACTGTCGGGGCAGACCGACTTCAAATTCCTGCCCGCCCCCTTCGACCGGCTGGGGACGGCGGTGAACTTCACCTATGTCGACTCGCGGCTCGATTACTCCAAAATCTATACGGGCAGCATCGCAACGACGCTGGAGGGGTTGAGCAAGTATAACGCCAACGCCACCCTTTATTATCAGGACAAGGCGTTCGACGCGCGCATTTCCGCCAATTACCGCAGCGGCTGGATTCTCAGCGCCTCGCCGGTACTCACGTCGCTCGGCCCCGACCAGGACGTGACCGGATTCGAGGGGACCGTCTATGTCGATATGTCGGCGCACTATACGGTCAGCGATCACGTCCAGCTGACGCTGAACGGCATCAACCTGACCAACCAGCGTGAGCGGCAATATTCGAACAGCACCAAGCGTCTCTATGTCGTCACCCGTTCGGGCGCGACGGTGCTGGGCGGCATCCGGCTGACCTTCTGACCATGCCATGACCTTCGGCCTTGATACCCGGCATGTTCGGGGTATCAGCCGATCACCCGCGCCGCTCCGTCACGGGGGCGGCGCGGTTCTTTTTCGACAAGGATTGTCCCCGGATGCGGCGCCACCGGCTCTTCCTGGATAAGGCCGAATGAACAGCCCCCTCGCCTGGGCGGTGGAGGGGCGCGACCGCCTGTTGACCTATGTCCGCAGGCGCATTCGCGAGCCCGAGCAGGCGGAGGATGTGGTGCAGGAATCGATCATGCGCGTGATCGAGCAGGAGCGGAAACAGGTGATCGAACAGCCGCTCGCCTATGCCTTTCGCGTCGCCGATTCGGTAATCTACAATCGCGGGCGACGCGGCGCAGCGGATCATGCGCCGGTCGATCCGGAACTGGCCTGCGCCCTGCCGCTGGCGGACGAAGTGCTCGACTATCGCCAGCGTTTCGAGCGGTTCCGTACCGCCCTGTCGCGCCTGCCCGCGCAACGCCGCGCGGTCTTTGTCGAACGCCATCTGGAGGGCAAGTCGCGCCAGCAGATCGCCGACGACATGAACATCAGCATCGAGGCGGTGAAGAAGCATCTGGTCCGCGCGATGATCGATCTGGACGGCTGCATCGACGATCTGCCGATACGCGGAGGCCGTCTGCATGACTGATCGCGACGCGATGCTGGAGCAGGCCGCCGACTGGGCCGACCATCTGGATGCCCTGTCGCCCGAGGCCCGAGGCGAACTTCACGCATGGCTGAACCGCTCGCCAGACCATCGCGCGGCCCTGGCGCGAATGGTCCGGCTGCTGGGCGATCCGGCGCTGTTCGACACGGTCGAGCACTGGACTCGACAGACGGTGCCTTCCCCTGCTCCGCCCCATGTCCATCCGCGCCATCGGCCACGGCGTTGGGGCGTCCTTGAGCGCCCCGGGGCCCGGCGGCGGGCCGTCGCTATTGCCGCCGCGCTGGCGGCCGTGATCGCCGCACCGCTGATCTGGCATGTCGCAGCTTCCGACGACGCCCCGGTCGAGCGCATCTATGCCTCCGCCACCGGACAGCAGAGGCAGGTGACGCTTCCCGATGGGTCGGACATGACGCTGGATGCATCCTCGCGCATCGCCATCGCCTTTTCGGATGGGAAACGCGACCTGACGCTGGAGCAGGGTGCGGCACGGTTCGAGGTTCGCCATGATGCCGCCCGCCCCTTCTCGGTCTCGACGCCCGAGGGCCAGATGGTCGCGCTCGGCACCAATTTCAGCGTCGATCGCGGCGCGGAGCATAGCGAATTGCGCGTGTTCCGGGGCCGGGTCCGCCTGACGGTAGCGGGCCAGCCGGCGGTCGTCGTGACCGGCGGCCACTGGGCGGAGGCGGGCGCTGGGCGGATCGTCGTCCACGCTTTCGACACCGCCCGCTATCAGGGATGGCAGGATCGCTGGCTGACCGGCGACCGGATCAGGCTGGGCGATGCCGTCACCCGGCTAAGCCGGTACAGCGCGCGCCCCATCATCCTGTCCGACCCGGCACTCGCGGATCAGACGTTCAACGGACGCTTCCGGCTGGACAGAACGGTCGAGAGCCTGACGCTGATCGGCGCGTTGTTCGATCTCTCAGTGAAGGATGACGGCAAAGCCCTTCACCTGACGGGGATGTCGTCTCGGCACTGACGCAACTGCCCAACGTCGAACAGGTCAATTGGCCCAACCAATCCGAGTGATACCAATCGAGACTCAGCCGCTCCATTGACCACCCAAGTGCAGTGCGTGCGCCCGAGACAAGCATAAAAACAAGCTCATCAAACGCCTTCGCACCACCATGACAATAATTTCACGATGATAACTAATTGTTTCAAAGAGGTTATTTTCGAATTCGTTTCGTCCTGACCAGTTTTCGCGCGAAACGGATTGCCTTCCCGTTGACAGGCATGACCATTCCATGCCACCGATAAGACCATAAGATTACAACACCGTGATGCAGGAAGAAATTTTCGGTCCTTTCGGGTGATCCGTCGCACATGACTCATAGGTCGGGCGGCGGGCGCGACGATGGACTTCGGAAGGGTCTGCGCTCCGACGCAAGAGATGGGACGGTCGAGACCGGTCCGTGAACGACACCTCGTTCCGGCCGATGACGCCCTCTGTCCTCCTGACGGTCGCCATGCCCCTTCCGGCACAGTCTCGGGGAAGCCCGGCGCGATGAGCCCGCGCCAGGATCAGAGGGAGGGAATGAGCATGACTATGTCACCGCGCAAGGACGTGTCGCGTCTGGGTCGCAAGCGGCTGCTTCAGACCACAGCGTTCAGCGCAGCCTGGATGACTTCGGCCATGATCGCCGCACCGGGCTGGGCACAGACGGCCACCACCGGCACGGCAGGGGCAAGCGTCGCCGTCGCAGTCGATACCGGGCAGGCGACGCCACAAGCCGATACCGCCGGGGATGCCAGCCAGAACGAGATCACCGTCACCGGCTATCGCCAGAGCATCGCCTCCGCCCTCGCCGCCAAGCGCAACGACATCCGCATCACCGACGGCATCTCGTCGGAGGATATCGGCAAATTCCCCGCCCAGAACGTAACCGAGGCGATCCAGCGTATCGCGGGCGTCCAGATGTCGAACATCAACGGACGCGGCTCGACGATCAGCATCCGTGGCCTGGGCCCGCAATATGCGCGCACCACGATCAACGGCCAGACCTTCGCCAGCGCCGACTTCAAGGACGGCTTCCGCTACGACATCATCCAAACCGATCTGGCCAGCGCGATCCAGGTCATCAAGTCGCCCACTGCCGACATGGATACGGGCGGACTGGCGGGCACGGTCAACATCGATACGGTCAAGCCGCTCGCCTATAAGGGCCCTAGCTTCGTCGCGGGGGTGAAGGGCTATTATTCCGACTTTCGCGGCGACGTCACGCCCAAGGTCAACGCCGCCTATATCAAGCGGTTCGCGAACGACACGATCGGCGTCATGCTGGACGTCGGCTATCAGAAGCTGAAGGATCGCGGCGACTATCTGTTCATCAAGAACTGGTATCAGCCGGGCGCCGTGGCGGGCGCGTCAGACGTGCAGGTGCCGGGCAATCTGCGCTATCGCCGGATCGACCGCGACACCGAACAGCTAATGGGCAGCGGCGCGATCCAATGGAAGCCGCAGGACAATTTCGAGGTGCTGCTCCAGGGCGAATATTCGCGTGACCATACCCGTTACGACACCCGCCAGATGGTCTTCGGCCGCTGGGCCGCCTCGGCGGTGAAGGTCAACAGCTCGGCCAACGGCGTCGCGAACAACATCTCGATCAGCAATTTCAACGTCGACAACAACGACCAGCCCGAACTGCGCAAGCTCCAGACCCAGGCCTATACCGGCACGGTCAACTGGAGCCCGACCGACACCACCCATATCCGCGCGATCGGCCATTATACCCAGGGCGATGCCAAGCTGTACGAATGGGCGACCATCGACGAGGTGCGCTTCGCGAATGGCGGCACGCTCGACATTTCCGATCCGTTCAACGTCAAGTGGAACACCGCCAGCCTGACCGACGGCTCGATCTACACTATGGCGAACCGCACCTGGTATGCCTTCGTCGACGGCGCGACGCATATCCAGTCGGCCCGCGACCGCGCGATCCAGACCGATCTGACCCAGGATCTCGACTGGCACGGGATCAAGGCGCTGGTGTTCGGCGCGAAATATCATCACGAAAGCTTCGACACCAAGGCGTATCGCCACGACCGCGACGCCGATGTCAGCGATCCCGTCACCTACCCCGAATATGCGTGGATTCCGGACCTGTCGAAGACGGGCGTGCTGGTGAACAACTTCCTGAACGGGTCGATGTCGATCCCGCACAGCTTCCTGTCGGTCAATGCGCCGCTGTGGCAGCAGATCCTGCGCGACAAGGGGATCAGCGTGCCCGACACGCCCGACTGGCCCAATACCTACAAGGTCGATCGCTATATCCCGGCGGTCTATGCGATGGCCAATATCGACGGCACGCTGTTCGACCTGCCGGTGCGCGGCAATGTCGGCGTGCGATACGAACATACGCACCAGAACGTCACCAGCAGCCTGACCAACGGCACCGGCAGCGACGCGACGCTGCTCGGCCAACAGCATGTGGTGCAGGATTATGGCAATGTCCTGCCCAGCGCCAGCTTCGCGCTGGACCTGACGCCGCGCCTGGTCGCACGCATCGCCGCGGCCAAGGTGCTGGTCCGCCCGCTGCTCAACAGCCAGACGCAGATGGCCGACACCATCACCCGCGTCACCACCAGCCTGCGACCCAGCGTCTCGGTGGCGCAAGGGGAAAGCCGGTTGAAGCCGCTGACCGCCAACCAGTTGGACCTCAGCCTCGAATTCTACCACGGCAAGGGCAACTCGATCAGCGTCGCGGGCTTCTACAAGGCGGTGAAGAACGGCACCTTCACGCAATTCTACTGCCCGTCCTCCTATGACGGCGTGGCGCTGAACGGCGTGGTCAGCGACTGCCAGTCGGCGGATTTGAAGACCGATTACAGCTTCAGCCGGGTGCTGAACGACGACCGCGTCATCCATATCAAGGGCCTGGAATTCTCCGCCTCGGAGAATTTCGACATGATCCTGCCCGTGAAGGGGTTCGGCGCGGTCGGCAACGTGACGGTGGTCGACACCGATGCGAGCGCGATCGGCACCGGCTTCAACCTGCGCGATCTGTCCAAGCTGACCTGGAACCTGACGCCGTACTGGGAAAACGAGATGTTCAGCGTCCGCCTGTCGGTCAATCACCGCAGTTCCTATGTCCAGGATGCGGCGTCGAGCTTCTTCGTCAATGGCGGCCTGACCCATGTGGTGCGCCCGCGCACCCAGATGGATCTGGCGCTCGGTTTCACCCCGGCCAGCTATCTCAGCTTCACGGGCGGCATCATCAACCTGAACAACACCCATGAAGACGCCTACCAGACCAACGCCGATACCTTCCAGCTCGCGAGCCGGACGGGTCGCACCTTCTATTTGTCGGCCTCGACACGCTTCTGACCTCCCCCACGCAAGGGCGGATCGCCATGTGTCGATCCGCCCACCTTTTCCTATCGAAAGCCGCCGGAAGGCGGCGTTTTCGTATCGACCCGTCCGCTAACCAGATGATTTTCATGGCCTTTCCAGCGTGCGATTCCCCGCCGACATTTTTGACCAATTGCCGCTTCGCAGCCGTTGACAGGTCAGACCACTTCATGTCACCAATAAGACCATAACATAACATAATCGCGATGCAGGAAGACGTTTTCGATCCATCGGCGGCGCCGGGACGACTCTGAAAAGGAGCGCTGGCCGTGTCGATGATCGGAGAAAAGTGACGCGGTTCGACGCAGCATAGAGTCCGGTTCGGTGGGCTTGGGCACGGCTTGGCCGTCCCGGCCGACGATGGTCGCTGGCCTGCATCGGATGCGCGTCGCTCGACCGGGGCATCGCCCGGCGCCTTATGTCGGCGCCGGGCGAATTGGGGGGAAGATCATGACTATTTCGCAGCGAAACGACGAACGACGCCTGACGCGCACGGCCTTGCTTCATACGGTGGCCTGGATGGCAGCGGTGGCAGGGGCCACCCCGGCCTTGGCGCAAACCGCACCCGCCGCCGATGCGGCACAGGCGGCACCCGACGCGGCAGCCGATGCGAGCCAGGGTGAAATCACCGTCACCGGTTTCCGTCAAAGCCTGGCCTCCGCCCTTGCCGCGAAGCGCAAGGATATACGGGTCAGCGACGGCATTTCCGCCGAGGACATCGGCAAGTTTCCCGCCCAGAACATCACCGAATCCATCCAGCGCATCTCCGGCGTGCAGATGCAGAATATCAACGGGCGCGGCGCGACGATCAGCATCCGGGGCCTGGGCCCGCAATATGCCCTGACCACGATCAACGGCCAGACGTTCAAGAGCGCCGATTTCACCGACGGCTTCCGCTACGACATCATCCAGACCGAACTCGCCAATGCGGTTCAGGTCATCAAGTCGCCGACCGCTGACATGGACAGCGGCGGCCTGTCCGGCACGGTCAACATCAACACGCTCAAGCCACTCGACTATGCGACGCGCAAAGTGGTGCTGTCGGCCAAGGCACAGAATTCGGAATATGCGGGGCGCACGATCACTCCGAAGTTCGGTGCCAGCTATGTCGACCAGTTCGCGGGCGGGACGCTCGGCGTCTATCTGAACGTCGGCTACCAGAAGCTGAAGGACCGCGCCGACTATCTGTTCCAGGATCGCTGGGCGACGCAGAGCATCAACGGTGCGACGATCGCCGTACCGCGCCGTCCCCGCTATCGCCGCATCGACCGTTCGATCGACCAGATCATGGGTAGCGGCGGGGTACAGTGGCGTCCCAACGATCAGTGGGAGGTGGACGCCAACGCCATCTATGCGCGCGACGATACGCGTTATGACGTCAACCAACAGGTGTTTTTGTTCAACACCGCGCGGTTGACCGCCGCCAGCATCGCCAATGGCGCGTCGATGGTCACCACAGCGACCAACTTCACCCTGGAAAATAACCGCCAGGAGGAAAGCCGCAAACTGTCGAGCCAGGGCTATACGCTGAGCGCCAAGTGGAAGGGCGAGGATGGCTGGACCGCGCGCGCCGTCGGCAATTTCACGCGGGGTCATGCCTATTCGCGCGAGGACGCCGCCATCCTGGGCGTCACCATTCCATCGGCGACGCTCGACATCACCGATCCGTTCAACGTCAAATATAGTGTCGCGGCGAATCTGAGCGATCCGTCGCTCTACAATCGCTCGACGCTGGTGCGGAACGAGTTTCCGGTGGGCGCGACGCGGAACACGACCGGCAAGGAAGTCTCCGGTCAGGGCGATGTGACGAAGGACGTAGCGCTGGGCCCCATCTCGCAATTCGCGGTGGGCGCGAAATACCGGCATGAAAGTTTCGTGCGCAATGTCGGTCGCCACGATCTGGCCTCGCTCGCCAACCGGCCCGGTGCGACTGCGACCGTCTTCCCCGCGCTATCGAGCAGCGGCTACGGGGTCGGCGGCTTCCTCGACGGCATGGGCGGCATCCCGACCGCCTGGATCGCGCCCGACATTGGCGCGTACAAACAGGCCCTGGCTGCGGCCGGGATCAGCGTCCCCGACCTGCCCGCACCGGAGTCGAGCTACAGCGTCGATCGCTATATCCCGGCGGTCTATGCGATGGCGAATATTGAAACGACGCTGTTCAACGCGCCGTTGCGCGGCAATTTCGGCGTTCGCTACGAACACACCAAGCAGGTGGTGAAGGGCAATATCACCGCACCGCGCAGCGGGTCCTATACCAACGTCACCAACAAGATCGGCGATTACACCGCGCGCCAGGATTACCAGAACGTCCTGCCCAGCCTGAACCTGGTGCTGGAGCCCACGTCCAAGCTGCAACTGCGCTTCGCCGCCGCCAAGGTGCTGGTCCGCCCGATCCTGGACGCCAATACCTCGATGGCACAGACGACCTCCTCGGTGGCGAACACCTTCCCCGCCGGGACCAACACCGTCACCGTCGATCTGGGCCAGGCGGGGCTGAAGCCGCTGACCGCCGATCAGATCGATCTGGGTGCCGAGTGGTATTACGGCACCGCCAGCGCGATTTCGGTCAACGGCTTCTACAAATGGGTGAAGAACGGCACCTTCTCCTCGCTGGTCTGTCCGGCGTCGTTCCGGGGGACCGCGCTGAGCCGCGCGTCGAGCGGCGACTGCGTCGATGCCTCGGGCAATATCTACAACGTCACCCAGACGTCGAACGACCCGCGCATCATTCGCATCCGCGGCGTCGAATTCAGCTGGAACCAGTCGCTGGACCGCATCCTGCCGGTCGATGGGTTCGGCTTCATGGCCAACTATACCCGTGTGATTCCGACCCAGGTGGCGATCGGTACCGGTTTCACGGTGCGCAACCTTTCGAAGAACACGGTCAACGTCACGCCCTATTGGGAAAACCGCCACTTCAGCCTGCGGTTGTCGGCCAATTATCGCAGTTCCTATGTCCAGAACGGGGCGGACAGCTTCTTCGCGACCGAAGGGCATACGGTACGCGGCCGGACCCAATTCGATCTGAGCGCGGGCTATACCCCCAATGAGACGCTGAGCTTCGCGGCGGGAATCATCAACCTGAACAACAGCCGCGAACAGGCCTATTACAACAACAATCCGGCGATCTGGCAGGAGACGAGCTTCTATGGTCGCTCCTTCTACCTGTCGGTGTCGACCCGGTTCTGATCGTTCCGGTCGAAGGGCAGATCGCCGTGCGGGTCGGTTCGCCCTTCCTTTTTGGGGATTTGCCAAGGACAATGCCGTGATGACCTCTCCCAAAGCGTTCGGCCTGATCGGCACTCTGTTCCTGGCCGCGCCCGTCGCCCATGCCCAGAGCGATCAGGGGCAGGCCGCGCGCGCCGCGCTTCAACGGCTGGGCGTGCCCGAGAGGCAGGTGACGGTGACGATCCAGCCGTCCGCCCAATCGCGCTATCGGGTCCGCGTCGATCACGACCGCCTGAACGTCGTGGCATCCTCGCCCGTCGCCGCGGTACGCGGTGCCGCCGCCAGCTTGCAGGCGCAGGGACGGCTGTCGGTCAGTTGGGAGGGGCGGCGCGTCGGCCCGATGACCCGGCTGGCGGCACAGGACAGCGGCTGGGTCCCCTCCCCCTTCGGCTTCCGAGCCTATCTCAACACCTGCACCTATGGCTACACCACGCCCTGGTGGAATTGGGCCCGCTGGGAACGCGAGATTGACGACATGGCGGTGCACGGCGTCGACATGCCGCTGGCCATGGAAGGGCAGGATTATGTCTGGCGCAAGCTGTGGCGCGAACAGGGCCTGAGCGAGGCGCAACTGGCGCAGCACTTCTCCGGCCCCGCCTTCCTGCCGTGGCAGCGCATGGGCAATATCGAGGGCTATCGCGCGCCGCTGCCGCAGGGGTGGATCGACAAGAAGCACGACCTGCAAAAGCGCATCCTGGCCCGGATGCGCGATCTGGGCATGACACCGATCCTGCCCGCCTTTGCCGGTTACGTCCCCAAGGCCTTTGCCGAGGCGCACCCCAAGGCGCGCATCTACAAGATGCGATCCTGGGAGGGGTTCGAGGGGACCTATTGGCTCGATCCATCCGACCCGCTGTTCGCGCCGCTCGCCAAGCGGTTCCTCGACCTCTACACCGCCGAATATGGGGCGGGGCAATATTATCTGGCCGATGCCTTTAACGAGATGGTGCCGCCCATCGCCGAGGATGGCAGCGACACCGCCCATGCCTCTTATGGCGACGCGACCGCCAACACCCCCGCGCTCGACGCCGCGACCAAGGCGGCCGCACTGCCCCGCGAAGTCCGCGACGCGCGGCTGGCGGCCTATGGCCAGCGGCTCTATGCCTCGATCGCGTCGGCTCGGCCCGATGCGACCTGGGTGATGCAGGGCTGGCTGTTCGGCGCGGACAAGAAATTCTGGTCGCCCGACGCCATCGCCGCTTTCCTGCGCGACGTGCCGGACAGCAAGATGCTGATCCTCGACATCGGCAATGATCGCTATCCCGGCATCTGGAAGACGACGAACGGCTTCGACGGCAAGAACTGGGTCTATGGCTATGTCCATAATTATGGCGGTAGCAACCCCGTCTATGGCGCGCCGGACTTTTACCGCCGCGACGTGGCGGCGCTGTTCGCGGACCCGTCGCGCGGGCATGTCCGCGGGTTCGGCATGTTTCCGGAAGGGCTGCACAATAACAGCCTGGTCTATGACTATGCCTATGACGTGGCCTGGCCGGGTAGCGACATGGCGCTCGCGCCGTGGCTGAGCCGCTACACTACCGCACGCTACGGGCGGAGTGATCCGGCGATGACGGCGGCGTGGCAGGACGTGGTCGCCGGGGCCTATGACGTTCGCTACTGGACGCCGCGCTGGTGGAACGAGCGGGCGGGTGCGTATCTGTTCTTCAAGCGCCCCGCCGCCGACGCGCCGACCTACCCGGCCGCGCCGGGCGACCGCGCGAAACTCCGCGCCGGGATCGCGGCGATGCTGAAGCTCGCGCCCGCGTACGGGGCAAGCCCGCTCTATCGCTACGATCTGGTCGACCTGACCCGCCATGCCGCCAGCCTCTCGCTGGACGACGCCGTCAAGGGCGCCGTCGCCGCGTATCAAAAGGGCGATGTCGTCGCCGGGGACCGGGAAACCGGGCGGGTCAAGGCGCTGGCGCTCGCCATCGACCATCTGATCGGCGGGCAGCAGGAGAGCCTCGCCAGTTGGATCGCGGATGCGCGGGCCTATGGCGACACGCCAGCCGAAAAGACCGCCTATGAACAAAATGCCAAGGCGCAGGTGACGATCTGGGGTGGCCGGGGCCATCTGGGCGATTATGCGTCCAAGGCCTGGGCAGGCATGTATGCCGATTATTATCTGCCGCGCTGGACCCGCTATCTGGCTGAGGCTCGCGCGGCGGCGCTGGCGAAGCGTCCGGTGGACGATGCAGCCTTTACTGCCAGGCTGCTCGATTGGGAAAAGGCCTGGGTCGCCGACCCCCGCGCCTATAGGGCGAGCCCGCCCGCCGATCCGGTGGCCGAGGCCCAGGCGCTGATGAGGGAGACCGCCCAATGACTGCCATCGGCGCGAGCAACGTGAACGCCAAGCCCGAGCGCTTCGCCTCGCTCGACATGTTCCGCGGCGCGACCATCTTCCTGATGATCGTGGTCAACACGGCGGGGGCGGGCGGTGCCTTTACCCAGTTGCAGCACGCGCCATGGATCGGCTTCACTCTGGCCGACCTGATCTATCCCAGTTTCCTGTTCGCGGTCGGCAATGCGATGAGCTTCGCGCTGACCCGCCCGATGGCCGAAAGCGTCTTTCTGCGCCGGGTCTTCAAGCGGGCGTCGCTGATCTTCCTGCTCGGCGTGCTGATGTACTGGTTTCCCTTCGTCACCCATCAGGCGGACGGAAGCTGGGTCGCCAAGCCCTTTGCCGACACGCGGCTGACCGGCGTGCTGCAACGCATCGCGCTCTGCTATCTGCTGGGGGCGCTGTGCGCGCGCTATCTGCGGCCGAGCCATTTGCTGCTGGTGGCGATCGGGCTGTGCGTCGCGCATTGGGCGATATTGGTGGGGCTCAGCCCGGTGGGCGAAGCGTTCGGACGGTACAGGAATGCGGGGACGCTGTTCGACCTGTGGCTGATCGGCCCCGATCATCTCTACCGTAAGGATCACGGCTTCGATCCCGAAGGACTGCTCGGCACGCTGCCCGCGACCGCCAATGTGATGGCGGGCTATCTGACCGGCCTGGCCATTCAGCGGTGGGGGAAACACACCGCGACCGTGGGGCGGCTGGCCGCGATCGGGGCGGGCCTGGTGCTGGTCGCACTGTTGCTCTCGCCCGTCCTGCCGATCGGCAAGAAGCTATGGACCGGATCGTTCGTCGCATTGACGGTCGGGATCGACCTGATCCTGCTCGGCGCGGTATTGTGGCTGGTCGAGGTTCGCGGCGTCCGCTTCGGGCGGTCCTTCCTTCAGATGCTGGGGCGCAATCCGCTGGCCATCTATCTGTTCTCCGAGATGCTCGTCGTCGCGCTCGAGCTGATCCACGTCCAGCCGGACACGGGGCTCTATAGCTGGATAGGCGAACATCTGTTCCAGGCGGTCGCGCCCGGCCCCATGGGCTCGCTGCTCTGCGCGCTAGCCTATACGCTGATCTGCTGCGCCTTCGGGCGGGAGCTGGACCGGCGGGGGATCATTCTGAAGGTCTGATCCCCCTTACGGAAGCGTCGCGTAAAGCGGTCGCGCGCCGTCCAGCACCAGTTCCACCCGGTCCAGCATCACACCCGGATCGAGCGGCACGATCGCCACCCGATGCTGCCCGGCCGCAAAGGTCTTGAGCGGCCATTCAGCAAGCGCGGTGTTGGTCAGCACATTGTGCCGCCACTGGTCGCTGCGCCCGGTGGTGGCGAAATCGACCACCTGCCATTCGCCATCGTCGATTCGCACCGCCGCCCGCAAGCCATGGGCCGGATCGCGCGGATGGCCGGGCAGACCGACGATACGCAGAACTGCCCCCGCCTCGGTCATGGTCGCGAAGCGCCAGGTCGCCGGCGTCCCCTCCCGCGCCGATCCGCGATGCGGCAGATCCAAGCGGGCTCGTAGCGCACCGTGCTGACTGCCCAGATCGGGAACCACCTCCCAATCCGCACCCTTCTCCGCGGCAAGGGCAGGCAGGATCACGCGCCGTTCGTCTTCGACGATCACGCCGGGTTGGACGGTCGGCGGGGTCAGGACGGCGGCGTGCACCGTCACCACCCCATCGCCACAGCGCAGGGTCAAGGGGCCAACCGGCCCCTTCCCGTCATAGCGCAGCGTCAACCGCTGCTCATGGCCCCCCTTTTCGTCCAGCGTCCCGCCGCTTTGCGACAGGGTCAGCCCGGCGGGGACGTCCTTCACGCTCCACGCGGTCGTGACGGGTTGATGGGTGTAGAGCGTCATCGGCCGGGTCGCCGCGACCCCATGGGTAAAGGTCAGGACATTCTCATCGGCGATCCACGCGCCCCACAGGCCGGCGTCGCAGCCCTGCTGCGTCGAGGACTGCCATTTCGGCCACATCGGTTCGGCAAAGACCGGCAGGCGACGTGGGGCCTGGTCCATCATCCCCCGCCACTTGCCCCCGGCCAACCCGTTATAGCCATCGGTTTCGGCATCGATCCGCTTCTGCGCCGCGCGGGCCCGATCGACATAGGCATTGGCGCTCGCCCGCTGATCCCGCGCGTACAGCCCGGCCAGATCGAGCGACAGGATACGATCGTTGAGCGCGGCCGCGCCATCGACCGGATATCGCACCAGCTCGAAGTAGGCGTCCTGTCGATCCTTGGGCAGCCGCGCGCCGATCGCCGCCGCCTGCGTCATCAACTGACGATAGGCCGCAAGCCTCGCCTGCGCCTCTTCGCCATCCGACTGGACATAGGCGCCGGGGCGATTGGGCGTGACCCATTCGGTTTCGCCAAAACCCATGAATTCGGGCTTTCGCGGCCATGCAAGATCGTAAAAGCGCATCATCACATCGGCGATCGCACCGGCTTCGGCCTCCCCGAACTGCTCGGCCATGAAGCCGCGCAGATGCTCGCGCGGCGACCGATCGAGCAGCCGTGCGTCGAAGGCGAGGTCGAGGAAATATTGCGACAGATATTCGATCGGCTTGATGTCGCCGACATTGACCACCCAGATGCGCCGCGCGTCGGTCGCCCAGGCGCGGCCCATCTCCTCGCGGATCAGTGCGGGATGGGTGGTGCCCAGCCACAGATAGTCGTGCGGCCGCCCCCAATAGGACAGGTGATAGTAAACCCCCGCCCCGCCCGGCCTTTTCTGCTCCTCCGGCGTGCTCAGCCGCCGCAGATAACCGTAATTGTCGTCGGTCCACATCACGGTGACATCGCCGGGCAGGGTCAGCCCGGCGTCATAGGCCTCCTGCAACTCGTGATAGGCGACATAGAGTTGCGGCACCTCTGCCGCCGGTTTCCCCAGCGTCTGCGCCAGCAATCCGCGTTGCCGACCGACCACATCCTCCAGGATGCTGCGCCGTGCCGCCGTCGTCGTCACGCCCTGCATCGGGCCGTCATGCAGGCCGCGCAGGCCGACCGTATAGAATGCCTCCTGCCCCTTGGTCTCCCCCACCCGCTCGCGCCAGTAATCGAGGATCGCCTGGGGTCGCCGGGTGAAGTCGAAGCCGCCCCGCTTCCCCTCGTCCCATTCGCGCAGATTGTTGCGGAGCATCGGCTCGGCATGTGAGCTGCCCACCACGATGGCATAACGGCGGGCGAGCGGCGCATTGCCCGGATCGCCGAAAAAGGGCGTCGAGACCGAATGCATGGCGGGCCAGATCGTATTGGCCTTCAACCGCCACATCAGCTCGAACACGCGGGCATAGGTCTTGGGGCCGATATTGCCCTTCACGGGGTCAAAGGTCTTGGCAGCCCAGGGTTGCAGGCCCCAATCCTCGTCGTTCAGGAAGATGCCGCGATAACGGACGGACGGCTCTCGCGAGACGATGACCGTATCGTCGACGGCGATCCTGTCGCGATGGCGTGGCGTCACGTCGGCCCACCATTCCCATGGCGAAACGCCCAGCGCCCGCGACAGGTCGGTGACGCCATATGCCGTCCCACGCGCATCCGATCCGGCAATGAGCAGATACCGCCGCCCCGCCAGCGTGAAGCCGGCGCGAACATAGCGTTCCCAGCCCCCCTTCATCGCGGACAGATCGATCCCGCCCTGCCGGGCGAGTGCCTGGACCAGCGGCGAAGCGGCGGACCCGATGACGATACAGGTCTGCGCGCACGCCTTCTCCTCGGCAACGATGGCCGCCGGTCGCCCACCCAGGCTGGACAGGTCGCGCGACAGGAGTTCGGCCGCCAGGCGGGTGGTCCCCTCACCATCCTCGACCGCCAGCAGGCCAGCCCGGCCAAGGTCCAGCTCGGCGGCATAGGCAGAGCCGCTGGCAAGCGCGAGGGCAGCGCATGATCCCGCCAGCATCGCCGCGAGCCGCTTGCCTGTTCCACCCGCCATGTCCCGCCCCCTTACGATGTCGGACTGGAGATTAACCGGCGCCCCTAATCTGTAAAGGACATATGCCTGACCAATCTAAGGCCTTATGAGACATGAATCATCGGCAGGACGGCGGCGAAGCTGGTCCCGTTCGTGTCCGACCCCATCAGACGCACATCGCCGCCATGGCCGCGAAAGATCTGGCGCGCCAGGGCCAGCCCCACGCCGCTGCCCGAAGCCTTGGTGGTCATGAAGGGGTGGAAGATCGCCTCCACCAGGTCCGGCGCGATGATCGCCCCACGATTGTGGATCGTGACGGTCATTGCGTCCATATTCGCCGTCAGGGTCACCGCAACCGTCGCGTCCGTCCGTGCCTCGCTCGCCTCCGCCGCATTCTGCAACAATGCCCAGAGCGCCGCCGTCAGTTGATCGGCATCCGCCATCAGTACGGGCGGTGCGGAAGCATCATTCAGGACAAAGCGAATGTCCGGCCAGCGCACCCGGAACAGCCGCGCCAGATCGTCCATCACATCGCGCGTCACGATCCGCCGCCGATCGGGCGCGGGCAGTCGCGCCAGGCTGCGATAGGCATCGCCGAACCGCTGCAACCCGCTCGCCCGGCGTGCGACCGTCGTCACCGCCTCGCGAACCGCGGCGACGTCAAGCGGCGCATCCTCCAGCAGCGCCGCCGCCGTCTCCGCCAGCGAGGCGATGGGTGTCAGCGCGTTGACGATCTCATGGCTCAGCACCTGCACCAATTCGCGCAGCGCGGCGGCCTCCGCCGCCTTGATCTCCGCTCCGATGTCGATCAGCGCCCCCACCTGCGCCACGCCGCCACCCGACAGCAACTCTCCGGCGGCGAGCGCGAAGGTGCGCGGGCTCCCTGCATCGTCCAGCGTCACCGTCGCCGTCCGCCCCGGCGGCGTCTGGGTCAGGGCGTCCAGCAAGGCGGGCGGCGGCTGTGCGACCACCGCGTCGGTCAGGAATAGCCGCCGCGCCGCGCGGTTCACGGCGGTCAGCGCCCCTCCCTCGCGGACGATCAAGGGGGCCGGCGACAGGTCGAGATAGGCGAGCAGCCGCCGTCTCTCGTCCTGATCCGCGACGGGCGGCGGCGGAGGCGGCGGCAGGATGGCGGGGCGCGTGGCGAAGAATTCGACTCCCCCGGTCCAGGCTACGACCAGCAACGCCAGCGCCGTATTGGCATAGAGCCCGTCATGCGCACTCCACGACGCCGCCGCACCCGCCCCCGCGACGACCAGCGTCCGCAGCGCCGCCGCCAGACGGTCAGAGGCCATAGCGGGCCATCCGGCGATAGAGCGCGGCGCGGGTCAGCCCCAGCTCGGCGGCGGCCCGGCTGACGTTGAAGCCGTGCCGCTTCAGGGCGGCGGACACCAAGGCCTCCTCGCTTCGCGACAGGTTCAGATCGTCGGCGATCGCGCGCGGGATCAGGTCATCGGGCGGCAGGCTCAGGGCGAAGTCGGCCACGTCATGCACCTCGCCCTGCCCCAACAAGACCGCACGCTCCGCCGCCTGACGAAGGCCGCGCACATTGTCGGGCCAGCTATCGGCGGCAATGGCGCGCTCCGCTTCTGCGGTCAGAAGGCGGAGCGGCCTGGCATAGCGCGCCGCGAACACCGCCAGGAAATGCCGCGCGAGCAATACCGCATCCCCCGGCCGTGCCGTCAACGGCGGCAGATCGAGTTCGATCGTGTTGATCCGATAGAGCAGATCCTCGTGCAACGCCGCGCGCAGTCCACCGCGATCGAGCCGACTGGTCGCGATCAGGCGGATGCCACCGCTTTCGCGCGCCAACAGGGGTTGAAGCGCCGGGGCGAGTCGGTCGATCTGGTCGACGATCAGCGTCGCCTCCGCCGCTTCCGCCAGGCGCGCGGACAGCATCGCGCCATCCGCCGCGCCCGCGTCCAGCGTCACCAGGGCCCGGTCGGCGCGCCCCGACCCGCCATGCGCCAGGGTCGCCGCCAGCGTCTTGCCGGTTCCCGCCGCGCCGCGCAGCAGCAACGCCGCGTCGGTGGGCCCGATTCGCCCGATCAGGTCCCGCGCGGCGGCGATGACGGCGCTTTCGCCCAGCAGCAGCGGCACCTCGCCCCCCTGCGGCGCGGGCATCGCCTCCAGCTTGGCGCGGCGCAGCGCGACCCCGCGTTCCACCGTGGCGAGCAGGCGGGCATTGCTCCATGGCTTGATGACGAAATCCGCCGCACCGCCCCGCATCGCCTGCACCGCGACCTGGATGCCGCTATGCCCCGTCACCACGATCACGACCGCATGACGATCGGCGGCGATCAGCCGGTCGAGCAGCGCGAGCCCCTCTTCCCCGCTGGTCCGCCCGCGCGCGAAATTCAGATCGAGCAGGATCACATCGGCAGGCCGCTCGGCCAGTCGGACCCACGCGGCATCGGGATCGAGCGCGGTCGCCACCGTCATGCCGTGCCGGTCGAGCATCAACTGCGCCGCACGCCCGATATCGGCGTCGTCGTCGATCACGAGGATATGGGGTGATTCGGTTGACATCGCGACCTGCACTGTTCGTTTTCGAACACTTGCTAGAGCCGATGCCGAGGCCTTGACCAGAGGGCATCGGAAATCCATGCTTTGGTCGGCACTTAGGTCGATCGCGACTGTCCGGCCTACACTGTCCGCATGGTCGAAGCCTCCTCTTTCCCCATTCAAGGCTCGGCGATGGACCGGCCTGTCGAGCGCCCCGGCCGCCGGTTCCGCAAGCGCATCGCGCGCGCCGCGACGGCGGGCGGCATCGTTGTCGCCGGCCTGTCGATCTGGTGGTTCATGCCCGCCGCGAACAGCCTGACCGTCGATGCCCAGAGCATTCGGACCGGCACCGTCCAGCGTGCTTCCTTCCGCGATTTCGTACCGCTGCGCGCCGAGGTCACCCCGTTTCGCACCGTCTTCGTCACCGCCATATCGGGCGGATCGGTGGCGGCATTGCTGGCGGCCGATGGCGGTATCGTGGCCGCCGGGGCACCGCTGGCGCGGCTGTCCAACCCGTCGCTCGAACTCGACGTCGCCAGCCGCTCGGCGGGGATCATCGGCCAGTTGAGCACGAATAGCGGTGCGCGCCTGTCGGTGCAGCGCAGCCGCCAGGACAGCGCGCGCGACATTGCCGAGGCGCGCAACGCGCTGTCCAAGGCGCAGACGGCACTGCGGCAAAAGGCCGCGCTTTACGACAAGGGGTTTGTCACCAAGGCCGCGATCGACCCGTTGCAAGAGGAGGTCGCCTATCAGCAGAACCGGCTGAATGCGCTGCTGGGCGGACAGGCGCAGGCGGAAGCGACGCTGGCGGACCAGTCCGCCGGGATCGCCGCCACTACGCGCGAATTGCGCGACAGCCTGGCCATGGTCCGTGCCAGCCTCGACGCGCTAACCGTGCGTGCGCCGGTCGGCGGTCGGCTGACCGCCTTTACCATCCAGCCCGGACAGATGCTGAAGACGGGCGACCCGGTCGGCCAGATCGACTCCGAGGGCGAATGGAAGCTGGTCGCCGATGTCGACCAATTCTATCTCGGCCGCGTCCGCAACGGGCTCGCGGCGCGCGCCGATCTCGATGGCGCCAGCTATCCGCTGCACGTCATCAAGGTGCTGCCGCAGGTCAGCGAAGGCCGCTTCCGGGTCGAATTCGGTTTCGATCGCACGGTCCCCGCCGGGCTGAACCGCGGCCAGACACTGGACCTGCGGCTGATCCTCGGGGCCGATCGCTCCGCCACCGTCGCCCCCACCGGGGGCTGGCTGGATGCGGGCGGGAGCACCGCCTTCGTCATGGACGGCCAGGGCCGCGCGGTGCGGCGCGCCATCCAGACCGGCCGCCGCAACCCCGATCAAGTCGAGGTCACCGCCGGACTGTCTCCCGGCGAGCGCATCCTGACCTCGCCGCTCGCCGCCTACGCCCCCTACCAGACCCTCATCGTTCGATAGGACCCGCCATGATCCAGCTTCAGCACGTCAGCCGCACCTATGCCTCGGACGAGGTCGAGACGACCGCGCTCGGCGGCATCGACCTTCATGTCGAACCGGGTGAGTTCGTCGCGATCATGGGACCATCGGGCTGCGGCAAGTCGACGTTGCTCAACATCCTCGGCACGATCGACCGCCCCAGCGGCGGGCAATATCTGTTCGAGGGTCGGGATATAGCCCGCGCGCCCGAAGCCGAGTTGGCGCGATTGCGGCGCGATCGGCTGGGCTTCGTGTTCCAGAGCTTCAACCTGATCGACGAGTTGACCATCGCGGAGAATGTCGCACTCGGCCTCGCCTATCGCGCCATGTCCGCACGCGAAAAGCGCGAACGGATCGCGGCGGCAATGGACCGGGTCGGCATCGCCCATCGTCAGCGCCATCACCCCAACCAGCTCTCGGGCGGCCAGCAGCAGCGTGCCGCCATCGCCCGTGCCATCGTTGGCGAGCCGCGCCTGATCCTGGCGGACGAGCCGACCGGCAATCTCGACACCGCGAACGGTGCGCAGGTCATGGAAATCCTCCGGCAACTCAATGCGGAGGGCGCGACGATCGTCATGGTGACGCACAGCCCGGCCCATGCCGACATCGCAAGGCGGACCATCCATATGCTCGACGGGCATATCCTGGCCTCGGCCCGGTTGGCGGCATGACGGACGCGCCGCCATCGCGCGCGCGAGGCGACGGACTGGTCCTGTTGCTGCTGCTCCTCGTCCTGCTGCTGATGCTCCGCCATGCGGCCCGCCCCTTGTCATTCCGTTCCGCCGCCTGAAGGATTTCGCCTCATGTCTCTTTCGGCCTTCGCCCTCACTTCGGCTTTGTCCTCCGCCGCGACCAGCTTCCATCGTTCGCTGACGCGTCAACGGCTGTTCGCGATCCTCAACATCTGCGGGCTGGCGCTGGGTATCGCGACCTTCCTGGTGCTCTTCCTGTTCGTGCGGTTCGAGACGCAATATGGCCGCTGGGTTCCGGGCAGCGACACGCTGTGGACGATCAAGTCCGACGTCAACATTCCCGGCTTCGAACCCTTTCACAACAACGCGACCGCCGCCCCGCTGCTGTCGATGCTGCGCGGTGATTATCCCGAAGTCATCGGCACCCGCTTCTCCCCGGTCGACGCCAGCGTCCGCCAAGGCGTCGGAGCGGCCGCCGCCAAGGTCATCCAGGCCGATCCCAATTTCTTCCGAATTCTGCGCTATCCCGCCGTGGCAGGCGATCCGGGGCAAGCCCTGGCCCAGCCTCATTCAGCGGTCGTCACCCAAGAGCTGGCCAGTCGCTATTTCGGCGATGCCGCGACTGCGATCGGGCGCATCCTGACCGTGACGATCGAAGGAAAGACGGCAAACTATACGGTTACGGCCGTACTGCGTGATCTGCCCGCCGATACGGACTTCCGTGCGGCAATCTTCGTACCGATCGCGCCATTGGACCCCAAGGCCAATGACAGCTGGTCGTTTGGCGACAGCGTCTTCGTGCTGCGCTTCGCCAACGCCGCTGCTGCCCAGGCGATGCAGGCACAATTCCCAGCCTTCGTCCGTCGCCATCCCCTGCACGAGGTCATGCCGAACACCAAGATTTCTCTCAAACTGGTGCCGCTCCACGATCTTCACATGGCAGAGAAGTCGGCGGTGACGGTGGTCGGCACCCTGGGAGCGATCGGGCTGGTCACGTTGCTGATCGCCCTGGTCAATTACATCAACCTCGCGACGGCGCGGGCGGGCCTGCGCGCGCGGGAAGTGGCGATGCGCAAGGTACTGGGCGCTACGCGGGACAATCTGATCGTCCAGTTCCTGACCGAGTCGATCGCGGCGACGGCGCTGGCCGGTCTGCTGGGCCTGGCGCTGGCGGAGCTGGCATTGCCTTTGGTCAACGCGACCGGTGGGACCTCACTCGCCATCCATTATGGCGGCGCGCAGTCGATCCTGCCGCCCTTCCTTCTGCTGGTGATCGGTGCGGGGCTGATCGCGGGCGTCTATCCGGCGCTGGTCCTGTCACGGTTCCAGGCCGCCGCCGTCCTCGCCTCGGCCCGGTCGCCGGGGGGCGGACGCGGGGGTACGCGGGTCCGGCAAGCGCTCGTCGTGCTGCAGTTCGCGATCGCGATCGCCTTGGGAAGCGGCACGGCCGTTCTGGTCGCGCAGACCCGGCATGTGCGCAATGCGGATCTGGGCTTCGACCAGAAGGGCCTGATGCTGGTCCCCGCATTGGGTGACGATGCGCTCGATCCCGGTCGCAGGCGGCGCATCCTCGACGCCTTTTCACGCCTGCCCGGCGTGACGGCAGTGTCCTATGCCGGCTTCACCCCGGCCGGTGGCACCTACATGCTGCGAGCGCTGAAGGTCGAGGGGATGGCCGGCCCCGAAAAGCAATTGAGCTTCAGCACGATCGATGAAGGATTCCTGTCCTTGATGGGCGCGCGCTTCGTCGCCGGGCGTGATTTCGACCGGCGCTTCGCCGGCGACGACTCGACCGTGAAGGGACAGCCGCGCTCGACCCATTTCGGCAATGTCATCATGAACGAGGCCGCCGTACGGAAGTTCGGGCTGGGCCCCCCCGACAAGGCGGCCGGTAAGACCCTGTCCAACCAGGGCGGCAAGCGGATCCAGCTCGTCGGCGTGATCGCCGATCTGCGCTTCAACGGGCCGAAAGTGACCGATGACGCGATGATGTATCTGTTCCGCCCCGAACCCCAGGCAGACAGCACCGCCTTTGTCCGCTTCACCGGCAGTGCGACCGCCACCAGCGCCGCGATGGAACGGGTATGGCACGAGCTGGCCCCGAACGTCCCCTTCGATGCCAAGACGGTCGAACAGGCGCGATACGACACCTTTTTCCGCGAGGATGAACAACGGATGCGGCTGTTCACCATCGGCGCGGTGCTGGCCGCCGTCATCGCCTGTATCGGCCTTTATGGCCTGGCCTCGTTCGACACGGCGCGGCGGTTTCGCGAGATCGGCATTCGCAAGACCCTGGGAGCGTCGACCGGCGATGTTCTGCGGCTGCTGATCGGGCGGTTCCTGCGCCCAGTGATGCTCGCCACCTTGCTCGCCTGGCCGATCGCCTATTTCGCGATGCGCCAATGGCTGTCCGCCTTTGCCGACCGGATCGCGCTGTCGCCCGCCTTCTTCATCCTGTCCGGCGTCGCGGCCGTGGTGATCGCGACCGCTACGGTTTCCGCTCAGGCCTGGCGGGTCGCCCGCGCCGAGCCTGCACGCGCGCTGCGATACGAATGACGGGAGGATTTGGTAGGGGAGATGAAATCTTGATCGTCCTCCCTACCCTTTTTCGCGGAACCGCCGCTTACCGGCTGGCCATGACCGGTTCGACCCGCAACAGGACCACCCCATGCGGGGCGATCGTCAGGGCGCCACCGCCTTGGTCCAGATTGCGGTTCGCGAACAGGTCGCGCACCCGCACCGGGCCGACCAACCCACTATCGTCCGGCATCGACACGGCGTTCTGCGGGTCCGTCCTGCGGTTGAACATCGCGACGGCGACAGCGCCATCCGCCAGCCGCTTGCGCCAAATCTCCACCCCATCGGCGCGACGGACCCGTCGCCCCTGCTCGCCCAGGCGATCCTGATCGATCGCAATCAGCGTACGCATCGCCAACAGGTCGCGCGTCTCGTCAGTCATGCGGCGGAGGTCATGACCCATGATCAGCGGCGCCGCCTGCATCGCCCAGAGCGTCATATGGGTGCGATATTCGTCGCGGCTCATCCCGCCATTGCCGACCTCCAGCATGTCGGGATCGTTCCAGCCGCCCCGCCCCGCATGGGGGAAGCGTGGATTTCGCTCGAACCCGATGTCCGACATCGTCTTATAGTCGTCGGTGATGTCCCCGGTCGTCCGCCAGACATGGCCGCCGACCGACCGCCCCCAATTGGCGACGTCGAACCGGCCATATTCGCAAAGCGAGTAGAGGATGGGCCGGCCCGTCGCGCGCAGCGCCTGACCCATGGCAAGATAGGCCTGCTTCACCCCCTCCGCCGTGTCGTAGAACCATTCCCCCGAGCAAAGGTCATATTTGACATAGTCGACGCCCCAATCCGCAAAGGTGCGGGCGTCCTGTGCGACATGGCCGTAACTGCCTTCGTAACCGGCGCAGGTGCGCGGGCCAGGCGAGGTGTAGAGGCCGAGCTTCAATCCCTTCGCATGGACGTAATCGGCCAGCGCCTTCATGTCGGGAAAGCGCTCATTGGGCCGCAATACGCCGTCCGGCCCGCGCACTCCCTGCCAGCCATCGTCGATGTTCACATAGAGATAACCCGCATCGCGCAGGCCGCTGTCGACCAGAGCATCGGCCATCGCCTTGATCGTGCTGTCGTCGATCTTGTCGGCGAAGCGGTTCCAACTCGACCAGCCCATCGGCGGGGTTGCCGCCAGGTCATCGGGCGGCAGGGTCGCGAGGGGCGGCAGCGGTGCGGCGGGACGGAAGGTCAGCGTCCGCACGTCGCGGGGGGTGCCGCGCCGGCCATGTTGGGCGATGTCGCCATGCCAGATGCCGCCCTTCAGCAGCACGCCACCTGCCGGATCGAAGGTCGCGGTCCAATGCCGGGTCGGGCGATCGCGATCATTGATGTTGCGCGTGTCGAAATGGAGCGTGCGTCCATGGATGGCGACGTTGCGCATAGCGATGTCGCCATACCAGCGGCTGGTCAGTCTTCCTTTCAGCCCATGGCCGGTGCGATCCACCCGCATCATGGTGACGCCCGGATAGTCCGCCACTCGGTCGAATACCCAGGCCCCGGTCGGCCGGACCTCCGCCGTGGCCGCGATCGGGGCGAAAACCGCCAGCATGCCAAACAGGCAGGCGAGAATTCCGCGCCTATGGGTAGCTCGCATCAGCATATCTCCGCGGTCGATCGCGGCAGCGGACCGGACGGCACGCGCGCAGGGTGATTGTAAAAGCCATCCGCATCGAGATGATGCCGATCGCCATAGACTTCGGCGAGCAAAGCATAGAGCGCCGGGTCATAGGATCCGAGATCCTGGTGCGACAGGATACGCCGCCCGTCGATCACCGCGAGACGGTTGGAATTGAACCAGAATTGCGTCCCTTCCGCCCAATATTCGTCGGCGGTCGTCTCGGCATATTCGCCCTTCCACATCCCCTTGGCCTTCGCTTCCGCATAGCGGGCGTTGATGCGGGCGAAGAGGTCCGGATCGGCCTGGCCGATCCCCGCCATGATCTCATGCGAAAATTCGTGAACGAAGATATTTTCTCCGAAGTAGCGCGTCCCTGGCCGCGCAAGCAGATTTTCCTCGGCCCCGCTGGTCAACAGTCCGCCCATCCCCCGCGCACGACCATTCCAATAGGCACGGTCGCTCAGCCGCCCGATACGCTCGTCATAATGCTTGCGCTCGCAATAGGTGAGAACCGGGCTGTCGGGCCCCGGCTTCTTCCAATCGGCCTGTTCGGGAAGGTCCATCGTCCCTTCGGATTCGGCCATGATGGCGACCCGCGCACCGCTGGTCACCAGCGCGGCGCGAATGTCCGGGCGATGGGACAGCATCTGAACCGCGATGCTCCGCGCGCGCCGCAAGGCGGCGGGCGATACTTTGGCGGAGCCGGTGATCGGGATGCCGGCCGCACTGATATATTGGGTATAGAAGGGTGACAGCTGCAAAGTCGCCGGTGGCTTGGATATGGGATGCGTGCACCCCATGGTCCCGCAAATTAGCATCGCCCCGGTCGCGACGCGGCGGGTGGACCGGCGCATCGTGGCGAAAAAGCCCCGAGACTGCACTGCCAAGATCGACGGATAAAGACGTGACATGATCCCCCCTCCGCTTGATGCCACGATCAACGGCTTGGCGATTGTACGCGGCACGAGAAAGTCGGTACAATCCGCTTAAGTATTTCGTATACCAAAATTTGGAGGGAGTAAACCGTCGGGGTTCCATAATAACTGGCCCAAGCCTCACGCGCCAAGCGCCAAGCGCCAAGTCCCGCGCCTCGACGCCATTCGCACTCTTGCAATAGGGCGCTGACGGAACCCGCCAGCCTATCTGGACGAACACCGTAATCCCCTAAGCGAGGATAGGTTCTTCCGATCGTGCCGCGACAGGCCGCGTCGCCGGGACGATGCATGGCTAGGAACAGCCCTCCGGCAGGACTGCGGACCTTTTTTGCGACAGGAGGATTAGCCGGGATGTCAATCGGGCCTTACCCAGGGAGTATGGCTGTCCGCCTTCGGCAGCGGCGGCCAAATGGGGGCCAGCCGGTCGCCGACAGATCCGCCGACCAGATCATTTGGCGGGCAAGCGCCGAGATGTCGACGCCCGCCCCCTTTGCCAACTAGCGCTGCCCACGCCTGCCGATAGCGGCCAAGGTTCGTACCCCGTCATCCGCGCTCGAAAAGCGAGGCCAGGATGCCGCCTATTTGGCGGCCGTCACCTCGATCTCCACCAGAAAGGCCGGACCGGCCAGCGCGGCGACCTGGACCGTCGAGCGGGCGACGGTGTTGGGATTGTCCGCCGTGCCGAAGAACTGCTTGAAACCATCGTTCATGCCCGCGAAATCCATCTTCCCGCCCAGCTTGGGATCACCCGCGACGAACACGGTCATCTTGATGACGTCGGTCATCGCAAAGCCTCGCGCGGCGAGGATCGTCTTGATCTTGTGGAGGACACTGACGGTCTGGGTCTTGGTATCCCCGAAGTCCTCGATGGTCAGCTGCGCAGACGGTTTCTTGCTGGCGGGGTCGAGCGGTGAGGCCAGTTGGCCCGACAGATAGAGCATCGTCGCGCCGGGCTTTACCGTCACGCCCTGCAGGATCAGGCCGGGCGGCGTGTTGGGATGGCGGATGACGGACCCGGTTTGCGCCGAAGCGGCGGATGCCGTGGCCAATGCAAGGGCGGCGGCGGCGGCGAACAGACGAAGCGACATGGCGGATCCTTTCGGGAGGTCGTGACCGGCGGGCGCCTTTGGGACGCCCGCCGATGACTATCAGAAATTGATGTTCAAACGTGCGTAATAATAGCCGCCATTAATGCCATAGGGGCTGAAGGTCAGCGGGGCGTCCAGGACATTGCCGCCATTGACCAGTGTCTGGTTGGTGGTGCCGGGCACCAGCGGCACGGTCGGCGGGCGCTTGTTGAAGACGTTGTTGGCGCCCAGCGCGATCCCCAGATTGGGCGTGATGTCATAGTTGAACTCGACATCGCCGATGAACGTCGTGCCGATCTTCTGCTCATAGAAGGTGCCGCCATCCGGGCTGAGCTGCGCCGAGCTCTTGCCATAGACGGTGCCGCGGAGCGTCGTGGAGAATTTGCCGATGGTGTAGAGGACCGAGCTGATGACCTTCACGCGCGGCGAGGCGGTCTCGATATTCGACTGCGCGCCGAGGTTGAACAAGGGTATGACCTGGCCCGTGGCGGGGTTGGTCAGGGTAGAGGGCGCGGCGATCAGGCGGGTAAGCTTGGTTTCGTTGTAATTGCCCGAGATGGTCCAGTTCGCCCGGCCATAATCCCCAAAGTCGGACACATAGGTCAGCACCAGGTCCACGCCGCGCGTGCGCGTATCCGCGCCGTTGGTGAAGATGTTGATGCCGGTCTGGCTGACCGTGGGGTCGAGCACATTGCCGTTGGCGACGATCGCGCGGGTCACGACGGGGAAATTGACCGCGCCGCCACTGCCAAAGATCGAACCGGTGCCGAGGATGCGATCGCGGATACGGACCTGATAGGCATCGAGCGTGATGGTGAAGGCGCTCGTCGGACGGATGACCGTACCGAGCGAATAGTTGGTGGACTTTTCCGGCTTCAAATTCTGGAAGCCGATCAGCTTGGCCGCCGCCGAGTTGGCGGGGAGCTGGACGAAGGCCGCGGTCGGCGAGACGTTGGTCGCCGAATAATAGGATTCCGCCAGCGTCGGTGCGCGGAAACCGGTCGAGAGGGTGCCGCGAAGCGCAAAGGCGTCCGAGAAATCATAGCGCGCCGTCCCCTTGTAGATGAAGCGGCTGCCAAAGTCGGAATAATGTTCGTACCGGCCCGCGACATCGACCTTCAGTTGCTCGACCGGGTTGGCCGCGACATCGACGTAAAGCGACTTGCCGGTCCGCGCGTGTACGCCCGCGTCGGAGGGGCGGAAGCCCGGATAGGACTGGCCACCCTCCTTGTAGATCGAGCCGGGATCGCCCGATCCGATCTCATAGACGTTGCGGCGATATTCCCCACCGAAGGCCAGCGTGATCGGTGAGGCAAGCCCCGCCTCGATCTCGCGCCGGAAGTCGGCGTTGACGGTGAACTCGGTTGATTTGAACAGGCCGTTATAGAAGCTGGTCGGGGTGAAGCCGGTATCGGCATAGAGCGAGGCATTGGCGGAATCGATGGTGTAGACCAAGGCCTTGTCCTGCCCGAACGTCGTCGACAGGTCATAATGGAAACCGCCGGCGTCACCGCGCACGCCGCCGGTGAAAGCCATATCGTCCTCGCGAATCTTCTGGCGCGGGTTGAAACCGTTGGGCGGGTTGTCGCCATCGGGATCGAAATAGGTCGTGACGCCGTTGACCGTCCGCGACACGCGCGTCGGCACGCGGACATTCTGGTAAGCGCTTGCGATACGTTTGGAATAGGTGCCGAAGCTATAGACCTCGACATGGCCGAAGTCATAGGCGCTGTTATATTGCAAATTGGTCAGCGACGATTGGGCATCGCCGTTGATCCAGTTCACATAGGGAAATCCGGCCATCGACGGATAGAGTTGCCGTTGGATCGCATTCAGCGAGGGGCTCGACGTCGCGGTCAGCAGCTTGCCGTTGATGTCCGTCACACGGCGATCCAGCCCGCCGACCCGCGTGAAATCATGAAAGCGGTGGAAGCCGGTGACGTTGATAAAGCCGCTTTCTCCCAACTTCGTTGCCAGGTGGAGCGTGCCCGCCAGCGTGTCGCCGCCGACGCTATAGTTGCGGCCCGCCGTCACATAGCCGTCGCCGCCCTCGGCATCGTCCTTGAGGATGATATTGATGACGCCGGCGATCGCGTCGGAGCCATATTGCGCGGCAGCACCGTCCTCCAGCACTTCGATCCGCTTGATCGACGACGGGCTGATCAGGTCGAGATCGGCGGTCGCCGCACCCTGGAAAGGCCCACCGAGGACAGCCAGATTGGAGGTGCCGTGGCGTCGCTTCCCGTTTATCAGCACCAGCGCATGGTTCGGGCTGAGGCCGCGCAACCGGGCGGACAGGGTCAGGTTTGCGGTGTCGCCGCCAAAGGCCTGCGCCGTGAAGGACGGGACGAGTTGCGTCAGCACCTGGTTGAGGTTCGGCTGACCCACATGGCTTAGAGTTTCCTCGACCAGCACCTTGATCGGAGCGGCGCTTTCCGCTGCGGTCATTCCGGTCGCACGCGTGCCGGTGACGATGATATCGCCGCCCTCCTGGGGCGCCGGCGCCGAAGTCGGTTCGGGTAGAGTCGGCTCTGTCACTATAGTGGCCGATACTGGCAGCAATGATGGCGCTGCCTGTTGCGCATATGCGGGATTAGATAGAGACAAAAGATAGCACGCGGTCAATGCCATGTAAGACACGCCATCACGTCGAATCATAATAATCCCCCTTGTTATATGCAAACAAACAGGATCCTCACCCGAAAGGCGTTATTTTATTTTTTAATGTAATATTCTCCGTAACTCTTCTTTTTGCAGGCATCGATATTAAGGCATTCATGATTTTACGAAACGCCCGACGTGACAAGGCCCTATTTACACAAATTTCATGAATCGGGTTGCATGTCGTATTTATACAACATTCGTTTTGACTTTTGCGCAGAAGACCATTGCGCAAATCGGGCGCCTTCGAACCATTAAATATCGCGTTCCTATTACCTGCGGGACCCAACGGGCGGCATCTTTCCCTGCACGCCGTTCGGCCCCGGCGGGTCACAGACCTTGTGAGAAGCCTCCAGGCTCAGGCGGCGGGCCAGTCCGCCGATCCGGCGCTCCCCAATATTCCCCGGCGCTGGCCGTGCCGACCGCCATCAGGCTGCCCGTCGTGATCGCGGCGTGCCCTCGCTGGCAACCCGCCGCCCGAGTTCCGTGACCTGACGGCGGGCCGACTGGATACCGCCTTCCTGCCAACCGGGCGTCTGACTGAGTGCGGCACCAGCGAAATAGATGCGACCTTCGGGCTCCTGCAGAAAGCGGAACGCCGGCGTATCGATATGCCCTTCCTGCCGCCCATTGGCGCTGCCCGCATTCCAATCCGGCCATGGCCCGAGGCTGAACGGGATCTTGTGCCAGTTGACCGCCAGACCGTTGACACAGTCCCCGCCGTGCCCCGGATGCAAACGGTCGATCACACCCCGCGAAAAGGCGATCTGCTCCTCGATCGGCCGCTTCTCGAACTCGGCAGCCACGGGGCCGGAACTGTAACAGCCCAGGATCATGCCACGCTCGCTATGCAGACCTGCCGATGGGTACCAGACCAGGGTGGTCGGGCCGCCGACAAAGGATAGGCCGCCATAGATTTGCTCGCGCTCCCAGAAGCGCGGGCTTTCGAACGCCACCTTGTTCGAATAATCATATTTCACGCTCTCCACCATCTGCTTCAGGCGAGGCGAGAAATTGCTGTCGATCTTGGCGAGCACCGGGAAGGGAATGGTGCAGATCAGGTAATCGGCGGCGACCCGGCTCACCACGCCGCTGCGGCGGTCGCGATAGACGACCTCCACGCTCGCCGGTAGCTGGCGGATCTGGGTGACCTCCGCCCCCAACAGGGCGGGACGGCGCAGGTTCCGATCGAACCCGGCATGGATGCGATCCATACCGCCGACCGGTTCGAACATCGTCGCCTGCATATAGAGATTGTCTTCGAACAGCGTCATCGGCAACCGCTGATTGGCCAGCAATTGCTCCAGCGGCAGCGCCGTCGAGGGCGAAGCGAAGGTGACGCCCGCCCCCGGCGCGGTGCCGAAGCCGGACCGCTCCGTCCCCTTGAAGCTGTTGCTCGCGTCCAGATCGCCATAAGCCTTGAGGAACGGCATCAGCCGCTCGCGATCGACCGCGGTCAGTTCGCGATCGAGCGAGCCCTGGTTGATCGCCTTGGCCAGCAGTTCCGCGATGCGCCCGCGCATGTCGTTGATCGCGGTGCGCATCCGGATCTTCGTTCCGTCATCGCCCATGATATAGGCCGAGCGACTGGAATTGACCTCGACCTCCATGGGCACACCGAACCGCTTGGCATAGCCGAGGACCCCCTGATGGAAGCTTGGAATGCGGGCCGGTCCGGCATTGAAATAAATCCCGTCGGAGAAGCGAGCGGTCTGCGTCGTCTCGCCATTCATTTCGATCTTGTCGCCGTCACGCACCGTCCAGGCGCGGCCACCGACCCGGTCGCGTGCCTCCAAGAGGGTGACCAGAAAGCCCGCCTGCTCCAGTTCATAGGCGGCGGTCAGCCCCGCAATGCCGGCACCCAGGACCACGACATGGCGACCACGACCAACCTCTGTCGGCAGCGGCGCCCATTCCTCGGCATGGGCGATACCCGCCACACCAAGCGCCTGCATCGCCCCCAACATGGGACCGAGTCCCGCCAACATCCCCAGCTTACCCAATACCGCACGCCGTGTAGCCATTACCGCCCCGTCCCCCTTGGCTCGAATGCCGAACAGGATGACGGCGAAACGCCGTCACCACGCCAATCGGCATCCTCTTCCGCGTCAGGATCACAGGTCGCGAGGCGCAACCAAAAAGGGTTGCCGCGCAACTTTCGGCCACTCACTCCATCGGTGAGCGATTCGAAATGAAAACTATTCTTCATGGTAGTGCAACTTGTTTATTAGAAAGCAGGGTCTTCGAACCGCTGGAATTCGCCAGGCTTGCCCCGGACGAAGCCACGCAATCCCCCGTGCCCGTTTGTCGGCGCCCGCCGTTCATAGGCATGATCCCGAACCGCTAGACGGTATCATTTGCCGTGATCCGACAATAAGCATTGTTGCCAAAGGCGGCCTGTCATCCGGTCCGTCAGCGAAGTGGAGACGGCGATGGACAACGGACGGTTCACGGGCGACGAGGCGATCGCGGAGACGGATGCCCTCATCATCATCGACCCGCAGATGGATTTCTGTCCGGGCGGCCGCCTGGCCGTGGCGGGAGGAAACGAGATCATGGCCGGGATCGACGCGCTCGCCCCGCGTTTCCGGCATGTCGTCGTGACCCAAGACTGGCATCCGGCCGGACATTTGTCTTTTGCGAGCAGCCATCCGGATCGGCACCCGTTCGATACGGTGAAAATGCCTTATGGCGAGCAGGTGCTGTGGCCCGATCACTGCATCCAGAACACACCGGGTGCCGATTTCCATCCCGATGCGGCAAGCGCCATCGGCCATGCCCAGCTCATCATCCGGAAAGGCTCTAATCCGTCGGTCGATTCCTATTCCGCCTTTTTCGAGAACGACAAGACGACGAAGACCGGTCTGGCGGGGTATCTGCGTGACAAGCACGTGCGGCGGTGCGTGTTCGTTGGGCTGGCCTATGATTTCTGTGTCGCCTGGTCGGCGCTCGATGCCAGGCGGGAGGGGTTCGAAGCCTCAATCCTGAAGGACTATACGCGCGCGATCGCCATGCCGATCGGTGGCGGCACCACGGTCGACGCGGCGGAAGCCGAATTCCGCGTGGCCGGGGTCCGGCTCCGATAGGCCGTCAGGCACGGATGGCAGCCACCGTGCATCGGCCGGATGGAATAATCGCGAGGCAATGATGGTCCTTATCAAGACGGGGTTGATCTATTTCGATCAGGCGATCCGCCACGGTTCGATCCGTAAGGCCGCGGAAACGCTGAATATCGCTTCCTCTGCGGTCAACCGGCAATTGTTGCAGCTCGAGGAAGAACTGGACGTGCAACTGTTCGTCCGCATGCCGCGCGGCATACGCCCGACCGCGGCGGGCGAGGCGTTGCTGGCCTATATCCGCCGCTGGAAGCGCGAAAGCGTCACCTTGCGTCACGAGATGCTGCGGCTACGCGGCGGGGAGCGCGGCCTGATCCGGATCGCCGCCGCCGAGAGCCTGGCCGACGATCTCGTTCCGCGCGCGATCGCCCGCTACAAGGAACGCTTTCCCCTGATCGAATTCTCGCTGCTGGCGGGGGACAATCACCGGGTGAAGGCGGAATTGCTGTCCAAGGAGGCGGACGTCATCTGTGCCTTCGACCTGACGGGGACCGCGCGAACCGCGACCGTCGCACATGTCCAGATGCCGATCGGCGTCATCGTGCCGCCGGACCATGCCCTCTCCGGCCTCGACCAGGTGACGTTGTCCGACTGCATTCCCCACGCGATCGTGACGCCGCATGACGACTGGCTCAAACAGAGCGTCTTGTACGACCTGTTCGATATGAGCGACGTGCCGCTCAAGCGGGTCGCCACGGTCGAGCGGATCGATACCCTCAAGAATCTGGTCCGCGCGGGGATCGGCATCGCCTTTCTGTCGCGCATCGGGCTTGAGCGTGAGCTGGCGGCGGGTGAACTCCGCTGGATTCCGCTGGTCGAGGGGATCGTCCGCCCGGCCAGCGTGTCGATGCTGCTGCAACGCGGGCGGGTATTGCCCATCTATCTCAGCAGTTTCGTCGACATACTGAAGGAAGAATTCGCACGGTTGGAGGAGTAGCGGTTCAACCCGGCACGGTCGCAGGTCCCACCACCGCCGCCGCATCCGCCTCGTTCGCCAGCCGCCGGGCGAGAAAGGCGCAGGCGATCAACTGCAACTGATGGAACACCATGACCGGCAACAGCACGACGCCGACCTGGGCAGGCGGGAACAGCACGCCCGCCATCGGCACGCCCGTCGCCAGGCTCTTCTTCGACCCGCAGAACCGCATCACCGCCGCATCGGCAGGGTCCAGCTTCATCGCCCGCGCGATGAACCCGGTCAGGACCAGCACCACCGTGAGCAGTGCCGCGCACCATCCGACCAGTTCGGCCAGTTCCAGCGCCCCGACCTGCGACCACAGCCCCTCGCTCACCGCCGCGCCGAAGGCGGTATAGACCACCAGCAGGATCGATCCGCGATCGAGCGTGGTCACCAGCCGTTTGCGCGCCGCGATCCAGTCGCCGATCCACGGGCGCAGCATATGCCCGGCCGCGAAAGGCAGGAGCAGTTGCAGCACGATCGTCCGCACGCTGTCGAACGACAGGTCGACCCCGCCGGTACCGGGCAGCAGCAACGCCGCCAGCGCGGGCGTGATGGCGATGCCGAGCAGGTTGGACAGCGACGCGCTGCACACCGCCGCCGCCACGTTCCCGCGCGCGATGGCGGTGAAGGCGATCGAGGACTGCACCGTCGAAGGCAGCAGCGTCAGGAACAGGATTCCGGTCGCCAGATCCGGTGCCGGCAGGCCGCTGCCGGTGATGGCGAGACCGAGCAGCGGGAACAGCACGAAGCTTACCGCAAGGATCGCAAGGTGCAACCGCCAGTGCCGCGCGCCTGCGACCAGCGCGCTGCGCGACAGTTTCGCGCCATGGACGAAGAACAGCGCGACGATGGCGGTATCGGCGGCAATGTCGAAAATCGGAGCGCCGATCCCACGCGGCGGCAGCAGCGTGGCGATCAGCACGGTCGCCAACAGCATCAGGATATAGGGCTCGATCGTGGCGAGCAGGCGACGGATCATCGGGGCACTCCGGCGGGAAGGAACGGGATCAACTGCCCCGATAGGTGGAATAGCTGTAGGGCGAGACGAGCAGCGGCACGTGGTAATGGCCCCCGTCCGGCGCGATGCCGAAATCGATCGTCACCCGATCGAGAAAGGGCGGGTCGGGCAGGTCGACCCCGGCGGCGCGGAAATAGTTGGCGACCGCAAAGGACAATGCATGGTGTCCCGGCAAGACCGGCACGGCGGCCAGCGCGGGACAGCGCCCATCGGCATTGGTCACGCCATCAAACAACCGCACCCCGTCGCCGTCGAGCAGCGTGACGGCGATGCCCGCCGCCGGCCGGCCATGCGCGGTGTCGAGGACATGGGTGGACAGGGTCGCGCTCATGCCACCGCCCCCGTGCGCGGCCATGCCCCGATGAATTCGGGCTCGTCATAGTCGAGATAGGCGGCGATCATCGCATCGCGATCGTCGAGGAACAGCTGGTCGGCCACCCCCGCCACCAGCCGGGGCAAGGCGTGGCGCAGTCCCGACAGCGCGGAGGCCGACAGGCCGAGGCTGATGAGCCCCGAATAGTTGAACGCGAACAACCCGTGCAGCGCCGCCGCATCGTCGGGCGTGCGCGGCAATAGCTGGAATTGCGGCCCCAGATAGGGATGCGCATCGATCAGCGAATGCGACGCCTCCCCCGGGCGATAGCGGTCGGACCAGCGCGCGATGCCGTCGGCGACCAGCGCCAGTTCGGGGCGCAGCGCCGGGTCGGTGACCAGCCCGGTCGACAGGACGAGAAAGTCGAACGTCTCGGTCCCGCGCGGGGTGGTGACCGCGACCGCATCGCCGGTGTCGGCCACGTCCAGCCAAGGCGTGCCGAGATGCAGGTGAAAGCCGGGCAGCGCCGACGCGCGGTCGAACGTGTCGTTGGTCGGCGGCTGGCTGCGGTCGAAAAAGGCGACCATCATCCGGTATTTGGCGGCATCGTCCAGCGCGGGGAAGCGGCCGATGATCCCGCTGCGCTCCATATGCCGGATCGGATTGACGCGCGGCAGTTCCGGGCGGCGGACGAAAACATGCGCCTCGGCCACCCCGGCGGACAGCGCGGCATGGGCATTGTCGAACGCCGAGGCCCCCGCCCCCAGCAACGCGATGCGCTTTCCGGCCAGCCCCGCATAATCGATCGAAGCGGACGTATGGGCATAGCGGGTCGCGGGCAGCCGATCGCGCACCAGTTCGGGCACGTGCCAGTTGCCGCCCCCCTGGATGCCGGTCGCCAGCACGACCTTGCGCGCGAGCAGCGGCACACCGTCCGCGAGGTGGACGCGGAATCGCCCGCCCAGCGGCTCGATCAGCGTGACCCGCGCCTCGTTGCGCACGGGCAGGTTCAGGACGGCGCGATACCAGCGCAAATAGGCCATCCAGTCGCGGCGCGGAATCTTGTCCAGCGCCTCCCATCCTTCCGCGCCATGCTGCGCCTCCCAGAAAGCGCGGAAGGTCAGCGAGGGAATCCCCATATCAATCGCGGTCAGGTGCTTGGGCGTGCGCAGCGTCATCATCCGCGCATAGGTGTCCCACGGCCCCTCATAGCCCGCCGGGTTTTCGTCGAGGACGAGGATGTTCGACACACGCTCGCGCAGCAGCCCGAACGCCGCGCCCAAACCGCTCTGCCCGCCGCCGACGATGATGACGTCATGGACATGGCCCTCCGCCATGGGCTGCGGCACCGTCCAGGCAGGGCCGCCATGCGCCAGGCGTTCGAGATCGGTCGCGACCTGCTGGGCCAGGGCGGCCAGGCCGATGGGTTGGGTCATGCCAGGGTCTCCAGTCGCAGGCGGACGATATGGCCGATCTCGGTCAGCGCGGTTTCGACCTCGGCCTCGCGGTCGTTGGACAGCCGCTCGGCCATGGCGCGCAATATGCCCGCGCGGTCGGTCCGCCGGACGCAGATGATGAAAGGAAAGCCGAACCGCTCGCCATAGGCGGCGTTGAGCGCATGGAAGCGCTCAAACTCTTGCCGGGTCATGCGGTCCAGTCCGGCCGAGGCCTGTTCGCTGCGCGACTCCTCGGTCAGCGTGCCCGCGATCGCCGCGCGCCCCGCCAGTTCGGGATGGGCGCGGATCACCGACAGCCGCTCTTCGGGCGTAGCGTCGGCAAGCACCGCCACGATCCCCTCCGCCAGATCGGCAAAGGGCCGCCGCGCCGCCGCGCGCTCCACCACCCAGGGCGAATGCTCGACCACGCTCGCATAGCGCGCGACGAAAGCCTCGCTCGACATCGCATTGAAATCGCTATCGGTCATGATCCCGCCCCTCGATCGAGACATGCGCGGCGACGACTTTCCAACCATCGGGAAAGCGCACCCAGGTCTGGCTCTGCCGCCCGCGCCGGGCATCGCCTTCGCGGAAGAATTCGGCGTTGGCGGTCGCATGGTCGCGGCCGAAGCTGTGGATCGCGACCGTTCCGAGCCGACGCTGCGGCGATCCGCCCCGCCCCTTGCGAAAGGCGCGAATGGCCTCCGCGCCATACAGCACCTCGCCGACGCCATAGCGGATCGTGGTCGGATGATCGTGGAACAGCCGGTCCATCGCGGGCACGTCATCGGCCATCAGCGCGGCTTCATAAGCGGTGAAGGCGGCCATTACCTCGGCCACCACTTGCGGATCGTCGATCGTCATGCCGGGTGCACCTGTTGCCAGTGTCGCGCGATATCGATGCGGCGCGCGATCCACGCGTCGCCGCTGGCGATCACATGGTCGACGAAGCGGGCCAGCGCCGCCGCGCGGGCCGGCCGTCCGACGATGCGCCCGTGCAAGCCCACCGACATCATCCGCCCGCCCTCAGCCCGCAACTGTTCGAACGTGTCGCGCAGATAGCGGAAAAAGGGCTCGCCATCGGCAAAGCCGTTATAGGCGACGAACTTCATGTCATTGGCGTCGAGCGTATAGGGCACGATCAGCTGCGCCCGCCCGCCATTCGCCCCGGCATGGCGACGATCCCAATAAGGCAGGTCGTCGGCATAGCTGTCGGCGTCATAGACGAACCCGCCCTCGGCGGCGACCAGCGCGGCGGTCGCGGGCGAGGTCCGCCCCTGATACCAGCCCAGCGGGCGCGCGCCGGTCAGGCGGGTGTGCAGCGCGATCGCCTCGGCAATGTGCGCGCGCTCCACCTCGGGCGGGACATATTGATAGTCGATCCAGCGATAGCCGTGGCTGGCGATCTCCCAATCGGCGGCCAGCATCGCGTCGACCGCCGCCGGATTGGCGGCCATGGCGGTGGCTACCGCGAAGGCCGTGACCGGCACCTGCCGCTCGGCGAACAGCCGGTGCAGCCGCCAGAAACCGGCGCGCGCGCCATATTCGTACAGGCTTTCCATCGCCATGGCGCGGGCGGGATGGCTGGCCGCGCCGACCATCTCCGACAGGAACGCCTCCGACCCGGCATCGCCGTTCAGGACGCTGTTCTCCGCGCCTTCCTCGACATTGACGACGAACTGCACCGCGACGCGCGCGCCGCCGGGCCAGCGGGGATCGGGCGGCGACGCGCCATAGCCGACCAGATCGCGCGGCGCGGTCATGCGGCATAGCTTTCGAGCGCGGCATCGACCCCGGCGCCGGAGGGCAGCGTCATCCCCTCTGCCCGCAACACCGCCTCCAGCGCGGCGAGCGTCAGCAGCACCTTATGCTTCATGGCATTGTAGCCCATTGCGCCGATCCGCCAGACCTTGCCCTGGAGCGGGCCGAAGGCGGTGCCGATCTCGATCTCGAAATCCTCGCGCATCCAGGCGCGCACCCGCTCGCCGTCGATGCCGGGCGGGATCAGGATGCCGGTCACGTTGGTCATGCGGAACCGATCGTCGCCGAACACCTCCAGCCCCAGCGCGCGAGCCCCGGCCACCACCGCCCGGCCCGCCGCCGCATGGCGCGCGAACCGTGCCTCCAGCCCCTCGCCCAGCGCCACGCGGGCACATTCGCGCGCGCCGTAGAGCATCGTCGTCGCTTCGGTATGGTGGTTCAGCCGCTTCTCCGACCAATAGTCCATGATCATGGCGAGGTCGAAATAGTTGGTGCCGATCCGCACCCCGCCCGCATCGACAATATCGTCGCGGCGAATGCCCTTTTCGACATGGCGACGCCCCAGGATGCGCTCGGCGGCGCGGGGCGAGATGGTGATCGGGGCCGATCCCGACGGACCGCCCAGGCATTTCTGCAAGCCGCCGGTGACGATGTCCGCGCCCCAGCGGTCGGTGGCGATCTCCATCCCGCCGATCGTCGCGGTCGCATCGACATAGAGATACGCGCCCGCCGCCTTGCACAGCGCCCCCACCCCGTCGAGCGGCTGCGCCATGGTGGTCGAGGTGTCGCCATGGACGCAGGCGACCACCATCGGCGCGGTCCGCTCGATCGCGTCCGCGATGGCGTCGAGCGGCACGGTTTCACCCCAGGGGACCGACAGCCGTTCGACCTGCGCGCCGATCCGCTCGCCAATCTCTTGCAACAACAGCCCGAAGCGGCCGAAATCGACGACCAGCAGCCGGTCCCCCGGCGCGAGCAGCGACACCAAAGACGCCTCGATCGCCGCGCGCGCGGTGCCGTCGATCAGGAAGGTCCAGTGGTTCTCGGTCCCGAACACCGGCCGGTACAGCGCCATGACCTGGTTCATATAGCCGGTCATTTCCGGATCGAACTGGCCGAGCAGGTCCGCACTCATCGCGCGCAGGACGCGCGGATGGGCGTTGACCGGCCCCGGCCCCATCAGCAGCCGCTGCGGCGGATCGATCTCGCCAAAAAGGTCAGGCGTCACGATAATCTTCTCCCAATCGATCGATAAAGCCGCGCATCGCGGCAAAGGCGGCATCGGCATCGGCCGGGTCGACATGTTCGGCCGGGTTGTGGCTGATCCCCCCGGCACAGCGCAGGAACAGCATCGCGACGGGCCCCAGCGCGACCATCGCCATCGCGTCATGCCCCGCGCCCGACATCAGCCGACGCGAAGCCTGCCCGGTGGCGACGACCGCCGCGTCGAGCAGATCCATGAGGCGAGGATCGCACGGACAAGGCGGCAGGTCGTGGACCGTCGCGACGGTGAGGGTCACGCCCCGATCGCGCGCGATGGCCTCCATGGCCGCGCCGATCGCGGCGGCGGCGCGGTCGCGGCGGTCAGTCGCGCCTGCGCGAATGTCGACGGTGAAGCGCACCTCGCCCGCAATCACGTTCGCCGCCCCCGGCGCGACCTCGATCCGACCGACCGTCGCGACCAGATCGGACGCGGCGGCGACCGCGATGTCCTCGACCGCCGACACCATGCGCGCGGCGGCGGCCAGCGCGTCGCGGCGCAGCGGCATGGTGACGGTCCCGGCATGGCCCGCGACACCGTTCACCGTCACCTCAAGGCGGAGTTGCGCGGCAATGCCAGTCACGACGCCCAGTGCCAGCCCCTCCGCCTCCAGCACCGGCCCCTGTTCGATATGCGCCTCGAGATAGGCGATCATCGAGCCCGGCGCGCGACGTGCGGTGGCGAGCGCGGCGGCCTGGCTGCCGAACTCACGCAACGCGGCATCGACGCTGATCCCCGCCGCATCGGCCATGTCGGCCGCGCCGGGCGTCAGCGCGCCCGCCACCGCGCGGCTGCCCAGCATCGCGGCGGGAAAGCGCGATCCCTCTTCGTCGCCGAAGCCGATCACCTCGATCGCGAAGGGCATGCGACGTCCCTCGGCATGAAGCGCGGCGACGCATTCGATGCCCAGCATCACGCCCAGCGGCCCGTCATAAGCCCCGGCGTCGCGCACACTGTCGAGATGGCTGCCGATCACCAGCGCGGGCGCGTCCGGGCGCGTGCCCTCATAGCGGCCGATCAGATTGACGGCGGCATCATGGCGGACCGTCATGCCTGCCGCCTCCATCCACGCCCCGACGCGTTCGATCGTCGCGCGATAGGCAGGCGTCAGCCAGCCGCGAAACAGCCGGTCCGCCCGGTCGCTATAGGGCGCCCGCGACAGCTCGAGGCAGCGCGCCACCGCGCGCGCGCCGGATGCGGTCGTCGTCACCATGTCGCCACCATCCCGTCGCTGCGCGGATCGGCCGCGCCCTCGATCATCCCGCCGGGATGCCGCAGGATCGCCCCGGCATGGCCCATCATCGACGACCAGCCGGGCACGCGTTCGACCGCATGGCCCGCCGCCGCCAGTTGGTCGTACAGCGCCGGGTCGAACCCCGCCTCGATTTTCAGCGTCGTGCTCTGATCGCCCCAGGTCCGCCCGAGCAGCCAGCGCGGAGCGTCCACCGCCGCCTGCAGGGGCTGACCGAACAGCGCATGACGGGTAAAGATCGCCGCCTGGGTCTGCGGCTGTCCCTCGCCGCCCATCGTGCCATACGCCATGACCCGGCCATCGTCGAACCGCGCCAGCGCCGGGTTCAGCGTGTGGAAGGGCCGCGCTCCGGGTCGCAGCCGGTTGGGGCCGTCACCGTCGAGCGCGAAGGAGCATCCCCGATTCTGCCACGCGATGCCTGTGCGTGGCAGGACGATGCCCGATCCGAACTCGAAATAAGTGCTCTGGATACAGCTGACGACCTGCCCGCGCGCGTCGGCCGCGCCGAACCAGGTGGTATCGCCCAGCGCCGGGGGATGCGGCCAGGGCGCGGCGTGGTCGGGGTCGATCGCCCCGGCCATGCGGTCCAGCGCGGCGCCGTCGCCCAGCAAGGCCTGCGCATCCTGCGTCATCGTCGCCGGGTCGCCGACATGCGCGTCGCGCCAGCGGAACGCCTGCTTCGTCGCCTCGACCAGCCGGTGGACATGGTCGAACCCATCGGCCTCGGCCGCGCGCAGCCGGTCGAACAGCGCCAGGATCAGCAGCGACGCCACCCCCTGCGTCGGCGGCGGCAGGTTGAACAGGCGCGCCCCGCTGATCGCCACCTTTAGCGGCGCGACGGCCCGCGCGTCGAAGGCGGCGAGGTCGGCCGCCGCAAGCGGACTGCCGAGCTGGGCAAGGTCGTCGGCGATCGCCTGTGCCAGCGCGCCGCGATAGAAGCCGTCCAGCCCCTCCCCCGCCAATCGCTCCAGCGTCGCCGCCAGCGCGGGCTGGCGGAGTAGGTCCCCCTTGACCAGCGGACGGCCTTCGGGCTCGAAGACGGACGCATAGGCGCCGGGCAGGTCGCGTAGTGCGGGCGACGCGGCGGCGGCGACCTGCGCTCCGCCCGCCGTGATGACCACGCCGCTCCGCGCGTGATGGATGGCATCGCGCAGCAATCGGTCGAGCGGCAGGGTCGCGCCGCTGCGCGCCAAGGCCGCCTGCCACCCCGCGACGGTTCCCGCCACCGTGTTCGCCGCCAAGGGTCCGCGCCACGGAATGGTCGCATGGTCGCGGTACAGCGCGCGGTCCGCCGCCAGCGCCGCCGCGCCGCAGCCGTCGATCGCCCAGGTCCGGCCGTCCGGCTCGGCCACCAGCCAGAAGCCGTCGCCGCCGATCCCGGTCATGTGCGGATAGACCACGGCCAGGCAAGCGGCGGTCGCCACCGCCGCCTCGACCGCGCTGCCGCCCTCGGCCAGCACGTCGCGTCCGGCCTGAGCCGCCAGATGGTGCGGGGCGCTGACCATGCCGCGCAGGGAACGGGGGGTCGCGCGCATCATGCCGCCTCCGCCAGAAGAGGAGCGAGCGGACAGGCCACCAGTCCCGCCGCGACCAGCGCCGCCGCCGTCTTGAATAACAACGCCTCACGCCCCGGCGCGGCGATCAGCTGCACGCCGATCGGCAGCACCCCCTCGGCCTGGGCCAGCGGCACCGAGAGGATCGGCACCCCCGCCAGGCTCAGCGGCTGGGTGTGCAGGCCCAGATCGGCGCGCGCCGACAGCGTCTGGCCATCGATGACGATCGTCGTCGCATCGATGCGGGGCGCGGGCATCGGCGTCGCGGGGGCCAGCAGCAGGTCATGCCCGCCCAGCGCGTCGGCGACCTCGGCCATGAAACGCGCCGCGACCGCCTCGGCATCGCGGACGGCGGCGACCGGCTGGAGCGCCCCGGCGATCAGCCGGTCGCGCGTCGCCGGATCGAACGCTATCGCGTCGCGGCTCAGCGCGGACAGATGGCGATGGCCACCCTCGGCCCCGGTCAGCAGGAAACCGGCCGACCTCGCGGCGGCGGCGGAGCGCAGCACGACCGGCGGCCCCGCCTCCAGATGCGCGGCGATCCGATCGATCCCGGCAAGGACGGCGGCATCGGCACGCCCGGTGAACCATCCGCCCAGAGCCGCGACGCGAGGACGCCCGCCCGCGAACGGCGGCAACGCCTCGCCGAGCATCACCGCATGGGCCAGCGCCATATCCTCGGGCGAGCGGGCAAAGCACCCGACCGTGTCGAGCCGCTCGACAAAGGGATAGACGCCCTCGACCGACAGCGCGCCGAAGGTCGGCCGCAATCCGAATATCCCGCACAGGCTGGCGGGCACGCGGATCGATCCGTTGGGATCCGATCCCAGCGCCAGCGGCACCAGCCCCGCCCCGACCAGCGCCGCCGATCCGCCCGACGAGCCCCCCGCCAGCCGATCGGGATCGTGCGGGTTGCGGGTGGTGCCATGATGGGCATTCTCGGTGGAGAAGCCATAGGCGAACTCGTCCATATTGGCCGTCGCGACCAGCACCGCCCCCGCCGCGCAGAGCCGCACGACGACCTCGGCATCGCGGACCGCCGCCGGGGCCTGAGCGCGTTGCCGGGCACCCGCCGTCGTCGTCTCCCCGGCGACGTCGAACAAATCCTTGACCGCAAAGGGCACGCCCGCGAGCGGACCGGGATCGCGCCCGGCGGCGACCGCCGCGTCGACCCGCACCGCATCGGCCAGCGCCCGCTCCCGCAGCAACCGGGTGGCCGCGTTCAGGCCATCGCGCCGCGCGATGCGGTCGAGCGTGTCGATCGCGACCTGCCGGGCCGACAGCCGCCCCTCGCGAACCTGGGCGGCGATGGCGCAGGCGGTTTCGGGCACCACGCTCATTTTGCATCCTCCGCCAGAGCTTCGCGCACGACGGCATGATGCCGCGCCAGCAATTGCTGGTTGGCGACGACGCCGTCCAGCGCCGCTGCCGGAAGGACCAGCCCCAGGCGTTCGGCCTGAAGGATGGCGGCGTTGCGTTCGGCTTCCGTCGGCTGCGTCATGCTATCGTCTCCCTATCGCTCGGCGCGCGGTCAGAAGCTGTACCGCACGCGACCGATGACGGTGCGCGGCGGGATCAGCTGGTCGAAGGTGGCGTTGACGCCGAACACGTCGGTGAAGCGCGTGCTGATGCCGTCGGTGTCGAACAGGTTCTGCGCGCTCAGGCTGACATCCCAGCCGCCGCCGAACCGGACGCCGGCGGTCAGGTTGACCTGGTTGTAACCGGGGATGCGGTCGATCGCGGGATTGTTGAACACGCGCGCCTGCATCGCCCCGCGCCGGATGAACAAGCCGGAGGCATAGCCGCGCAGCCCGTTGCCGAACTGATGGTCCCAGTTCACGCCCGCCGTGGCGCTGAACGCGGGCGTCTTGGCGAGTTGGTTGCCGTACAGGTCGCCGATGACCGCCGCGCGGGCCAGCGTCACGGCGGGCGCGAAGATGCTGAGCCGCTGGTTGACGACCAGGTTGCGCTCCGCCGCCGTCGCATTCACGCTGTCCAGCGCGCGGGCATGGCCGCTGACCTTGCTGTCGAGCAGGGTCAGGCCGGTGCTGAACCGCAGGTCGCGGCTGGGCGCGAAGGTCACTTCCGCCTCCGCGCCCAGGATGCGGCTGCGCGGGATATTGGCGACGCCGCTCGACCGGTTGCGCGGGTCGCTGGTCATATATTGCAGGTCGACATAGTCATAGCCGAACCCGGCCAGATTGGTGCGCAGCCGCCCGTCGAGGAAGTCCGCCTTCAACCCCAGCTCATAGGCGTCGATGCGTTCCGGGCGGAAGGTGCGGAACACCAGATCCTCGGCCACGTCGGCAATGCCATAGGTCAGGTTGTTGCCGCCCGGCTTGAACCCGCGCGTATAGGAGGCATAGGCCATGCGATTGCGGCCCAGGTCGAACTCCACCGCCGCACGCCCCGTCACCGCCGTCCCCTGCGACGTGATCAGCGCGGTCGGTCGGCCGGTCGACAGGGTGAAGAAATTATAGTTGCGGTTGGTCGCCCGGTCATCGGTATAGCGCAGCCCGCCCGTCATCCGCAGCCGGTCGGTCGCATGCCATGTCGCCTGTCCGTAAAAGGAGAAGGAGCGGCGCTCGGGAAAGAAATCGCTCTGGAAACCGATGTCCCCGGCGGGCGGCAGGCCGTTATTGGCGACCGCGTTGAACGGATCGAGCACGCCGTTGCGGTTGCGATCCACCCGCTCGAACGAATGCGCCTCGATCTTCTGCTGGAACCAGAAGGCGCCGAGCACCCAGTCGACGCTGCCGAACAGGGGCGTGCGCGACACGAGGTTCAGCTCGGAGGTATAGGAGCGATGCGCCTGGTCCTGCCGCTCATAAAAGCTGCGGTCGACGGCCAGCGGCCCCACCAGCGCCACGTCGGAAAAGTCGTTGTCGCGATATTTGCGGACATCCTCGCGCTGGTGGCTGCCCAGATATTTGACCGTGAAGCCCGGCAGGTCCCAGGTCGCGACCAAGCTGTACAGTTGCGAGCGCAGGAACAGGTGCGACGGCGAGTCCTGCGACAGTTGCCGGTGGCCGTCCGCGTCGCGGCGCGGGGTCGGATCGAGCAGGCCAAAGCGCGCGGGTCCGTTGGTGTCGCTGCGGAACTGCTGTGCGGTCAGGTCGATCTGGAAATTGTCGGCGGGTTTCCACAGCAGCTGGAACCGCCAGGCCGCGTCGTTGCGCTGGTCCAGCTTCTGCCCCAGCCGGATGTTCGTCGTGGTGCCGTCCTGCTTCAGCCAGCTCCCCGTCGCCCGCACCGCCATCGTCGATCCGATGGGCAGGTTCACCGCCGACCGCAGGTTGCGATAGTCGAACGATCCATAGGCCGCATCGACATAGCCCTCGGTCCGGTCGAGCGCGGGCGCGACCGTGACCAGATTGATCGCGCCGCCGGTCGAGTTCTGGCCGAACAGCGTCCCCTGCGGCCCGCGCAGCACCTCGACCCGCCCCACATCCAGGAAGTTGCCGCCCAGCGCGAAGGGCGACACGATATAGACGCCGTCCTGGTGATAGGAGACGGACGGCGCGGCGACGTCATTCTGGTTCGCCTCCTGCCCGACGCCGCGAATGGAGAGCGTGGTCCGCTCCCCCTCGGCATTGCCGACGGTCAGGCCGGGGGCCAGCGCGCTCAGGTCCTGGAAGCTGTTGATGTTGTTCGCGACCAGCGCATCGCCGGTCAGCGCGGTGATCGCCTGCGGCACCTGCTGCAACCCCGCCTCGCGCTTTTCGGCGGTGACGACGATGTCGGGCAGGTAAGCCTCCTGCCCCGCATCCGCCGACGCGTTCGACGCCGAGGCGGGAGCCGCGACCTGCGCCAAGCATGGCTGGGTCAGCAGCGTCGCACACGACATCAGCGACCATTTCGTCCAGTTCATCAATTGCCCCCCGGAAGTGATTCCCTTGGCCGGGGCGCCGACCTCCGATCGTCCGCCGGATAATGTCGCGCCGCGCCGCCCGCCTTCGAGAGCCGTGTTAGCGGCGACGAATTGGATAGCAGAAGCACAATATTGCGCTTTCAGCGCCCACATTTTTCGCTCGCTTTGGGCATATGGGGATCAGTGGATTGCCTGACGTTCGAAATGGTCGAAATCGCGTTCGAGGCGCGCCTCCATGCGCGCCTTCACATGGTTCGCGGTGAAGGTACGGCACGCCTCCGCGTCAAGGACACGACAGGCCGGGACGCGTGGCCCCCCAGCGCGGTCCTGCCAAAGGCTCTCGCCCGGCAGGAAGGAATAGTGCAGCGAATCGCGCGCCATCTGCTTGAGATCGAGGTAGCGCAGCTTCTGCTCGGTCACCCCGCGCAGATATTCGTTGGTCATGTCGCTGCGCGAGACACCCTCGTCGTCGGTCGACAGGACCACCGGCACGCCCGCCTGACGATAGAGGGACAAGGGGTGGTCGCGTCCCTTGACGCCCAGGATCACGGCGTTGCTGGTCAGGTTGATCTCCACCGCCACCCGGTCGCGCGCCATGCGGGCGAGCAGCGCGCGGGCATCGGTTTCATAGGGAATGTCGATACCATGGCCGATCCGCCGCGCCCCCGCGACCGTCACCGCGTCGTGGATATGAAAGGCCAGTTCGCGCGGCGGCACCAGCCCCAGCGTCAATTCGCCCGCGTGCAGGGAAAGGGGGACCGTGGGATAGCGCTCCTTCAGAAAGCGCAGCATCCTCATATGCAGGGCATAATCCCGCAGCGCGATCGGATTATGTTCGGGCGCGACGATATTGACCGCCACGAAGCGCGGATCGGCCTGAACCAGCGCGAACCCCAAAGCGAGTTCGGCGAACACCTGTGCCGGCGGCCGGGTGCGAATGGCGGCATATTGATACCGGATCTCGGTCGCGCAGGCGGGCTTCGGACTGGGTGTGCCGCACCCGTCGATCCGCGCCATCTCGGCTTCGTAGGCGTCATATTGCGTCCGCGTCGCCTGGACCGCGCCGGGCAGTTCGGGGGCGACCCTGGCGTAGAGTGCAGCCAGGTCCCCTACGTCGCCATCGCCGACCTTCGCCAGCAAGGGCTGCGTCGCCGCCGAACCGCCACTCAGTTCGGCATAGGATACGCCATCGGCCGCGGCCTGTTGACGGGCAAGCGCGATCACCTTGCCCCCATGGCGCGCGGCAATCGGCCAGAACGCATCGAAGGTCGAGAAGAAACGGTCATAGCCCGACACGCGCGGATCGCCGATCCCGGCTTCGAAACCCCGCGTGGAGAAGCCGTCGATAAAGGCGGCATAGCGAGGATAGTCGCGAACCAGATCCGCCGCCGCAACCCGGCCGGGCGCATCGCAGGGCGGTGGCGCCAACCGCGCCGTATCCGTCGACAGACACAGCCCGTCCGCCGCCGCCCATGCCAGCATGTCCTCCGCATAGATCGCGCCACCGGCATGATTATGCAGGTCACCGCCCTTGGGCATGGTTTGCAGAAAGATGCGAAGCTGCGGCGGACTGTCGGCGATGCTGTCAAGATATGCCGCCGTCCGCGCCTCGGGCGTCATCGTCCCGCGCGGGGCGGTTGCGCCACCGAGCATCGCCGCCACGAACACCAACATCGTCGTTTTCACCGCGCCGGAGCGCGCGCGTCTGCTACCGTTCTTGCAACGGGTCGTCATCCGCTTTTCCCCTTATGATGCCCGCGAAACATGGCGCAGGCCCCCTGCCGGCCTGTCTATCGGCCATGCTGCGGCTCGCCCATCGCAATATCCGGCACGTCGCGTTGCCGGAAAAAGTGCGCCCATATGGCCGATCGCCCTGCCGCACCCCGCAAAGGGGTGCGCTCATTTTTGCAACGATGAATGCGATTGAATGATGTAGATCGAGCGGCTCCCCGCTGGCATGAGGGCCACAGGGCGGTGTCCGGAGGGCGGAATGATAGATACGGCAATACAGGAACAACCGGCAACGACCGCGCTGGAGCGCCGTTTCCAATTGGCCGAACGCGGCACGTCGGTGCGGACCGAGATACTGGCTGGCACCACCACCTTCCTGACCATGGCCTATATCGTGCTGGTCAACCCGGCGATCCTGGGACAGGCCGGGATGCCGGTCGCGGCCGTTGCCGCCGCCACCTGTTTCGCCGCCGCCTTCGCCTCGATCCTGATGGGTATGGTCGCCAACGTGCCGCTGGCGCTCGCGCCCGGCATGGGCCTGAACGCCTATTTCAGTTTCACCGTCGTCCAGCAGATGGGCATTCCCTGGCCGGTCGCGCTGGGCTGCGTGCTGATCTCCGGCTTCTGTTTCCTGATCCTGACCCTGACGGGCGTACGGCAACTGATCGTCTCGGTCATCCCGTCGCATCTGTTCGCGGCGGTGGCGGGCGGGATCGGCCTGTTCATCGGTTTCATCGGCTTGAGGAACGCCGGGATCGTCGTCGCCAGCCCCGCGACGCTGGTCGCGCTCGGCCCGTTGACGCAGCCCGGCGCGGCGCTGGCGCTGCTCGGCCTGTTGCTGATCGCGGTGCTGAGCATCTGGAATGTGCGCGGCGCGATGCTGATCGGCATCGTCGCCACCACCCTCGTCGCATGGATGACCGGGCAGGTCACGGTGAAGCCCGTGCCCTATAGCCTGACCATGTTGACCGAGACCGCGTTCCGCGTCGACCTGCCCGGCGTGTTCGGGGCGGGCGGGCGGCATGGGCTGGGCCTGTGCGAGATCCTGTTCGTCTTCCTGTTCGTCGATCTGTTCGACAATATCGGGACACTGGTCGCCGTGACGAAGCGCGCGGGGCTGATCGACGCGGCGGGCCGCATTCCCCGGTTGAACCGTATCCTGCTGACCGATGCGGTGGCGACGATGGTCGGGGCGGTGGCAGGCACCAGCACCGTCACCAGCTATGTCGAAAGCGCGGCGGGGGTGCAGGCGGGCGGGCGCACCGGTCTGACCGCCGTCGTCACCGGCCTGTTGTTCCTGCTGATGATGTTCGCCGCCCCCTATGCGCAACTGGTGCCGCTGGCCGCCACCGCGCCGGCGCTGATCGTCGTCGGCGGGCTGATGCTGCTGCCGCTGGTCGAGGTGAAGTGGGACGATCCGCTGGCGGCGATCCCGGCGTTCCTGACGGTGGCGATGATCCCGCTGACCTTCTCGATCGCCAACGGACTGGCGTTCGGCATCACCGCCCATGCCATATTGAAGGCGATGCGCGGACAGGCGACCCGCGCCGACTGGTTCCTGTTCCTTCTGGCAGCGCTGTTCGTCGCCCGCTTTGCCTGGATGGGCACGGCGTAAGGCGATGACGATCCGCTTCCTCCTGGACGACGCGATCGTGGAGATCGCCGATGCCGAACCGACGGCGACGCTGCTCGACCATCTCCGCTATCGCCTGCGCCGCACCGGCACCAAGGAAGGCTGCGCGGAGGGGGATTGCGGCGCCTGCACCGTGCTCGTCGGCGAGCCCGCCGGAGAGGGTATCGCCTGGCGCGCGGTCAATGCCTGCATCCTGTTCCTGCCGATGATCGACGGCAAGGCGGTGCTGACCGTGGAAAGCCTGTCGTGCGGCGAAGCGCCGACGGCGCTCCAGTCGTGCATGGCGCGCAACGGCAGTTCGCAATGCGGTTTCTGCACGCCGGGCTTCGTCATGTCGCTCTATGGCCGCGCGGTGGGGGCGGCGGGACATGCCCTGCCGGTGGCCGATGTGATCGCGGGCAATCTGTGCCGGTGCACCGGCTATGGCCCGATCCTCGCCGCCGCGGAGGCGGTGCCGGGGATCGAGCGCGACGACCGGCGGCTGGCTGCTACGCTGCGCGACCTAACTCCGCGCGGCGCTGCTGACGAGCGTCAAACATGGTTCGCGCCGCGATCGGCCGACGAACTGGCCGCGCTGCTGCTCGAACGTCCCGATGCACGGCTGATCGCCGGGGCCACCGATGTCGGGCTGTGGGTGACGAAGGGGCTTCGCGCGATCGACACGCCGATCTTTATCGGGGACGTTCCCGAACTGCGCGGGATCGTAGAGGAGGCCTTCGGGGTCACGCTGGGCGCAGCGGTCCGCTATGCCGAGGCGCATGATGCGCTCATGCGGCTGCACCCTGATCTGGGCGAGCTGGTGCGGCGTATCGGCGGGCTGCAGGTTCGCAATGCGGGCACCATCGGCGGCAACATCGCCAACGGATCGCCGATCGGCGACGGGCCGCCCGCGCTGATCGCGCTGGGCGCCTCGCTGACCCTGCGCCGCGGCGATGACCGCCGCACGCTGGCCCTTGAGGATTATTTCCTCGACTATGGCAAACAGAATCGCGCGCCAAGCGAGTTCGTCGAGAGCATCCATATCCCCCGCCCCGCCCCCGACGCCATCGTCCACATCGCCAAGCTGTCACGCCGGTTCGACAGCGACATCTCCGCCGTGTGCGGCGCGTTCCACCTGACGCTGCGGGACGGCATCATCGATAAGGCACGGGTCGCGTTCGGCGGCATGGCGGCGACGCCGCGCCGTGCCCCGGCCTGCGAAGCGGCGCTAACCGGCGCGCCATTCTCACCAGCGACGATCACCCACGCCGTCGCCGCGCTGCAAGACGACTTCGCGCCGCTGACCGACGTGCGCGGCAGCACGGCCTATCGGCACGAGGCGGCGGGCAATCTGCTGTGGCGGCTGTGGCACCGCGAACAGGGCGAACCGGTTTCAGTCCGGGAGGCGGTCTAATGGCAGATCCCGTTGCGACCACCGCCGCCCAGCCGATCGTGAAACCCTCGCTGCCGCATGACAGCGCGCTTCTGCACGTTACCGGCGCGGCACGCTATATCGACGACGAACCCGAGACCGCCGACCTGCTTCACCTCGCCTTCGGTCAGGCGAGCGAGACCCATGCCGAAATCGTCGCCATCGACCTGTCGGCGGTGCGCGCCGCACCGGGGGTCGTGGCGGTGTTCACCGCCGCCGATATTCCGGGGCATAACGACGTCAGCCCGGTCGCGCATGACGACCGGCTGCTCGCCGATGGCGAGGTCCTGTATCGCGGTCAGCCGGTCTTCCTCGTCGCCGCGACCAGCCGGGACGCGGCGCGGCGGGCGGCGCGGCTGGGACGGATCGACTATGCCCCCCGCCCCGCGCTGCTGTCGATCACCGACGCCCGCACCGCCGCCTCGCTGATCGAGCCGACCCAGCGCATGGCGCGCGGCGATGCCGCCGCCGCGCTCGACACCGCGCCGCATCGTCGGTCCGGCGGGTTTGCGATGGGCGGCCAGGATCATTTCTATCTGGAGGGGCAAGTCGCGCTCGCCCATCCCGGCGAGGATGGCCAGGTTCATATCGCCAGTTCCACCCAGCACCCCAGCGAGGTGCAGCATCTGGTCGCCGACCTGCTGGGCATCGCATCCGCCGATGTCACGGTCGAGGTCCGTCGCATGGGCGGCGCGTTCGGCGGCAAGGAGACGCAGGCGGCCCCCTTCGCCGCCGCCGCCGCTCTGGTCGCGGCCAAGACGGGCCGGCCTGCCAAGTTCCGCTGCGATCGCGACGACGACATGGTGCTGACCGGCAAGCGCCACGATTTCGAGGTCGCCTACGACGTCGGCTTCGACGACGAGGGTCGGATCGTCGGGCTATCACTTAAGCTGGCGTCGCGGTGCGGGGCGACAGTCGACCTGTCGCCCGCCATCAACGACCGCGCGATGTTCCATGCGGACAATTGCTATTGGCTGCCCGCCGTCGAGATCGTCTCCGAACGGTTGAAGACCCACACCGTCTCCGCCACCGCCTTTCGCGGCTTTGGCGGGCCGCAGGGGATGCTGGCGATCGAGCGGGTGATCGACGTGGTCGCCGCCGCGCTCGGCCGCGACCCGCTCGATGTGCGCATCGCCAATCTCTACGGGCCGGGGCGCGACGTGACGCCCTATGGCATGACGGTCGCCGACAATATCGCGCCCGCGCTGATCGCCCGGTTGCGCAGCGACAGCGACTATGACACCCGGCGCGCCGCCATCCGCGACTTCAACGCCCGCCACGCCGTGTTGAAAAAGGGCATTGCGCTGACCCCGGTGAAGTTCGGGATTAGCTTCACCACCACCCATCTCAACCAGGCGGGTGCGCTGGTGAACGTCTATGCCGATGGCAGTATCCAGGTGAACCATGGCGGCACCGAGATGGGCCAGGGCCTCTTTATCAAGGTCGCGCAGGTCGTGGCGGACGTCTTCGCCATACCGGTGACGCAGGTGCGCATCACCGCGACGCGCACCGACAAGGTGCCCAACACCTCCGCCACCGCGGCCTCCTCCGGCGCCGACCTGAACGGCATGGCGGCGTTCGAAGCGGCGCGCGCGATCCGCGAGCGACTGGCGGGCGTGGCCGCGTCGATCGGCGGGTGCGCGGCGGATGCAGTGCGCTTCACGCCTACCGGGGTCGTAGCCGGCGAGGAGACCATCCCCTTCGCCACCCTGTGCCGCAAGGCGCATCTGGCGCGCGTGTCGCTGTCCTCGACCGGCTTCTACGCGACGCCCGGCATCGCCTATGACCGCGCGGCGCATCGCGGCCGCCCCTTCTATTATTTTGCCTATGGCGCGGCGTGTGCCGAGGTGGTGATCGACACGCTGACCGGCGAACACCGCGTCCTCGCCGTCGACATCCTGCATGACGTCGGCCGCTCGCTCAACCCAGGGATCGACCTGGGCCAGATCGAGGGCGGGTTTTTGCAAGGCCAAGGCTGGCTGACCACCGAGGAACTGGTCTTCGCCGAGGACGGCCGACTGCTGACCCATTCGCCCGCCACCTACAAGATCCCGACTGCCGCCGATCGCCCGCCGCGCCTGTCGATCGCGCTGTGGAACGGCGAGAATGTTGAGCCGACCATCAACCGTTCGAAAGCGGTCGGCGAGCCGCCGTTCATGCTGGCCCAGTGCGTCCTGTCGGCGCTGGGCGAGGCGATCGCCGCCACCCATGCCGAACGGCGCGCCTTCCCTCCGCTCGACGCCCCCGCCACGCCGGAGGCGATCCTGCGCGCGATCGCCGCGCATCGCGCATGAATAGTGCATGGATGGAGCGGTTGCGCGCCGTCGGGCCCGAAGAGCCGGTCGCATTGATCACGGTCCTCGCCACCGAAGGATCGGCGCCGCGTGGGCCAGGCACGCGGATGGTGGTCGCCGAAGACGCATGCTTCGACACGATCGGCGGCGGTGCCCTGGAACATCGGGCAATCGAACAGGCGCGTGCGATCCTGGCCCATCCGCCCGGCACCTGGCGGATCCAGGATTACCCGCTCGGGCCGCTGCTCGGCCAATGCTGCGGCGGCCGGGTACGCCTGCTGATCGAGCGGATCGATCCTGCCGCACTTGGCTGGATCGGCTCGGCGACGACCGGCGCGACGCTGACCACCACGCTCCATCCGACCGGCATCGTGCGTGAATGGTCGCAGGAGGCGAAGATCGTCCCGCTATCGGCGCGCGGCGAACGTCCCGGCATGGGCGCGCAATGGGCCGAACGGCTCGGTCAATGGCAACGACCGGTCTATTTGTTCGGTGCCGGCCATGTCGGGCAGGCGATCGCCCGCCGGACCACTGGACTGCCGCTGCGGCTCGCATGGTTCGACAGCCGCCCGGTGATGGCCGACGTCGAAGGGGTGACGATCGTCGATGACGATCGCCTGCCCGCCTGTCTTGCCGATGCGCCAGCCGACGCCGCGATCCTGATCCTGACGCATGACCATGGTCTCGACTATCGGCTTACCCAGGCGGCGCTGACTCGATCACCGCTCGCCTTTGTCGGGCTGATCGGCTCGGCAACGAAACGCGCCCGCTTCCTCGCCCGCCTGACGCGCGACGGCGTATCGAGCGAGGCGCGCACGCGCCTCACCTGCCCCATCGGGTTGGCGGCGATCCCCGGCAAGGAACCGGAGGTGATCGCGCTGTCGGTCCTCGCCCAGCTTCTCGCGCTCGGCAACGACGCCGAAGCCCCTGCCAAGATAGAATGTCCATGACCCTACGACTCTTTCGCGCCGAACTCCTTTCGGTGTCCTCCGACCCTCGCGACGATCCCGGCGCGATCCGGCATGAACCCGACGGGCTGCTCGCGGTCGAGGATGGCATAATCGTCGCACGGGGCGATCATGCAGAGCTCGCTCCGCGCTTTCCCGGTCTGCCTATCGAACAGCTCTCCGGCCTCGTCGTCCCCGGCTTCGTCGATGCGCATGTCCATTATCCGCAGATGGACCGCATCGCCTCGCATGGCGAACAGCTGCTCGACTGGCTCGAACGCCATATCTTCCCGGCCGAGAAAGCCTTTGCCGATCCGGCCCATGCCGCCGCCGTCGCCGATGCCTTCCTGACCGAGCTGCTCCGCCACGGCACGACCAGCGCCCTGGTCTTCCCGACCGTCCACCCCGGATCGGTTGACGCGCTGTTCCACTCGGCGCTCGACCGGCGGATGCGGATCCTGTCGGGGAAGGTGCTGATGGACCTCGGTCCCGAAGGCCTGCGGGACACGCCCGAGAGCGCCCGCGCGGACAGCGAGACGCTGATCCGCCGATGGCGTGGGCGCGGACGGCTGGGCTATGCGGTGACGCCGCGTTTCGCGCTGACCTCGTCCGACGAACAGCTCGTGCAGGCCGCGGCCTTGCTCGAGGCGAACCCCGACGTGCTGCTGCATACGCACTTGGCCGAGAACCGCCACGAATGCGCCGCCGTCGCCGAGCGTTTCCCGCACGCGCACGACTATCTCGACGTCTATGATCGGTTCGGGCTGGTCGGTCCGCGATCGGTGTTCGCGCATGGCATTCATCTGACCGACCGAAGCTGCGCGCGGCTCGCGGAAACCGGAGCGGGGATCGCGGTCTGCCCGACCTCCAATCTCTTCCTGGGGTCGGGCTTCTTCGATTTCGGGCAGGCCGATGCCCACAAGCTGCGGCTGGGTCTGGGCAGCGACATCGGCGCGGGCACGTCCTTCTCGATGCTGCACACCGCCGGGGTCGCCTATCAGGCGGCGCTCGCACGGGAGTTGCGGCTCGATCCGTTCCGCGCGCTCTATCTCGCGACGGCGGGCAGCGCGGCGCTGCTCAATATCGGCGACCGGGTCGGTACGCTACTGCCCGGACAGGAAGCCGATTTCGTCTTACTCGACGAAGCGGCGACGCCGCTGCTGGCGAGGCGGACCGCCGGGGCGGATCTGGCGGCGCGGCTGTTCGCGATGCAGGTGCTGGGCGACGACCGCACCGTGCGGCGGACTTATGTGATGGGCGAATGCGCCTGGGATCGGGGGGAAGGTTGATGCGGACTTTGTTATGGGGCCTGATCGCCCTGCTGGTGGCGGCGATGCCCGCGCAGGCGCAGGATAGGCGCCGGCTGGTCGTCATCGACGACGAGGGCTTCGGGCTCAGCCATGCGATGCTGCTCGACGCTCCCGATGTCGAGGTGCTCGGCATCACCACGGTGACCGGCAATGTCTGGGTCAACCGGGCCACCGCCATGGCGCTCAAGGGCGTCGAGCGGATAGGCCGGACCGTACCCGTCGTCCAGGGCGCGACCTATCCGCTGGTCAATTCGGAGGTGCTGACCGAACGCTGGGAAGCCCTGTACGGCAAGCTGATCTGGAAGGGCGCGTGGATGCGGCAATGGGTCGAACCGACCCAGCAGAGCACCCCGCCCTATCATCGCGCGGACGATCCCGTCGATCTGCCCGGCGGCAATCCCACCACCCGCCCGTCACCCGAAATCGCCGCCAATTTCCTGTTGCGCATGGTGCACGAACATCCGGGACAGGTGACGATCATCGCCATGGGGCCGCTGACCAACCTTGCGCTGGCGCAGCGGCTCGATCCCGCTTTCGCCGGCCTCGCCAAGGAACTGGTCTATATGGGCGGCAGCCTCAATCCCCGGCAGATGCGGGATGGCGTGTCGGCCGCGCAGTTCGCCCGCGAATTCGTCCACTCCCCCCGCCGCGAGTTCAATGCGCGGTTCGATCCCGAGGCGGCGAGCATCGTGTCCCGCAGCCCGTGGCGGCGCATCACGGTCATCCCGGCCGATCCCTCGACCTCGACCGAATTGACGCCCGCACTGATCGCGCGGCTGCGGGCGGTGTCGCCCCCCGCCGTTGCCGCATGGATCGGCTCGCTGGAACCCGGCTTTCCGATGTGGGACGAGATCGCCGCGGGGGTGTGGCTCGATCCGACGATCGTCACCGAGCGCGTTACCGCCTTTGTCGATTACGACACGCAGTTCGGACCCAATTATGGCGACATGCTGTCGTGGAGCCCGGGCTATCAGCCGGGGATCGGCGAACAGAGCGCAGAGGTGATCCGCACGATCGACCCCACGAAACTGGAGGCGCTGATGCTGCGCCTGCTGGCCCGCCCCGCCCGCCGCTAGGCCCGGGGCGGGATATAGGCGAACTGGGTAAAGCCCGCTTCGATTTCGCGCATCACCATGGCCGCGGCATAGGAGGGCGTGCGGGCGGTCGCGGTACACAAGGCCAGCGTCATAGGCCGCAGCACCTTGTCGGAGATGCGGGTGAAGGCGAGCGTGCCGGCGCGAACCTCAGTCGCCACGTCGAGCGACGTCAAAATGCCGACACTATCCCCCTCCTGAATCAGCGAGGCGATCATCTGGATATTATCCGACGTCACGCGCCGGTTGAGCGTGACACCCGAGGTCGCCTCCAGCACCGAGACCTGCTGGTGCACCGCCAGCGGCGCGGCCGGAAGGATGACCGACTCCCCGTCGCAATCGGAGAAGCGAATATCCGGCCTGCCCGACAGCCGATGATCGGGTGGCGAAACGATGCCCAGCACCACGTCGACAAAGGCCCGGACCGTCAAATCCTGATAGGATTGCGGTTCGAACAGGATACCGAAATCGACGTCGTTGGCGGCGATCGCCCGCCGGACCTGCTCGTTGCCCAGCACGTGCACGCCGATGGTGATGCCGGGATGGCTTTGCTGGATCGCATGGATCGCCGCGGGCATATAGCCCTTCGCGAGCGCGTCGATCACGGCGATGTCGACATGGCCGCGTTTCAGCCCGCGCAGATCCTCGATCTGGGACAGGGTGTCGCCAAGCTGCTTCTGCCAGCGTCCGCCCGCCGCCATCATCACTTCGCCCGCCGCCGTCAGGCGCAGCCCGGTCGGCAGCCGCTCGAAGAGCTGAACGCCCAGCCGCGCCTCGGCATTCAGGATCTGCCGGTCGATCGCCGATGCCGACACCGCCAGTTCATCGGCGGCCCGCCGGATCGACCCGAGCCGCCCTACCGCCATGAAATATCGAATGAAGCGCGAGAGAGCAGGCATGTTCTAATTTTTGCAACGGATCGTCGTCATCATTGCGTTTGAATGCAACGATCGGGCTCCGTACGTCAATCGCCAAGCCGGAATTGTAACGTGGCTACCAGCGATAGCCGCGCAGAACGGCCTGCGTGACGGCGGCGGGCATGCACCGACGCGGTCACGGGGGAGAGGTCGGGGATCAAGGCGGCGGACCGGTCCGGGGGAACGGATCGGGCGCCGCACGGGGGGCTGACAATGATGACGCATACTTGCTCGCGATCGACCATTTCGCACAAGCCGAAGCCGGTGCGCCGCACTGGCCTCGCAGTTCTCATTTCACTGCTTAGCGGGACGGCGATGACCACGCCCGCGCTTGCGCAGCAGGCCGGGGCGGCGGCACCTGTCGCCTCCAATCAGGCTCCGGCGCAGGACGGCGCGGAGATCGTGGTCACCGGCTCTCTTGACGCGCTACCGGTCAAGGACGTCGGCTCCGTCTTCGGGTTCGACAAGACCTTGGTCGAAACCCCGCGCTCCGCCTCGACGATCAGCGACGAGCAGATCGAGCGCTTCGGTATCACCGACATCTACGATCTGGTCGCCCAGTCGCCCGGCACCTTCACCAACTCCTTCTTCGGTGTCGGCGGCGCACTCGACATTCGCGGTACGCCGGGCGAGACCTATTTTCGCGGTGTCCGTCGGCTCGACAATGCGGGCAATTATCCGACGCCCATCGCCGCGGCCGATCGCATCGACATCGTCCGCGGCCCAGCCTCGCCCATCTATGGCCCGTCCAAGACCGGCGGCTATCTGAACTTCGTTCCCAAATCGGCGCGGGTCGCGGGCGGCGCGCTGCTGAGCCGTCCGACCGGCGAGGTGAGCTATACCGGGGGCAGTTGGGACCGCAACAACCTGCGCGCCGAAGTGCGCGGGCCGCTGCACCTGCCGGGCGCCGATCTCGGCTACAGCCTTTATGCCGAAATCGAGGATTCGGGCAGCTATTACCGCAACATGTCGACGAAGCAGACGATCCTGCAAGGCGCGTTCGACCACCAGTTGACCGACCGCATCCGCATCGAATTCGGCGGCCAGTACCAGAATTTCAAAGGCCAGCAGAATGGTGGCTGGAACCGCCTGACGCAGAAGCTGGTCGATAACGGCACCTACATCACCGGCACCGCCAAGCCGCTCGACACCAATGGCGATGGCCAGATCTCGCAGGGCGAGGTCAACGCATCGATCCCCGGCGGCCTTTCAATCTTCGGCAATTTCGCCTGCCCCAACAGCTCGGCCAGCCCGTTCGCGAGCGGTTTTACCGACGCCTGCTTCACCCAGACCTATCCGCAGCTCAACCTCGTCAACACCGGTACCACCACGCTCAGCCGCCGCGACGTGCTGACCGGCGTCAACGACAAGCTGCACAACAAACAGACGACGCTCTATTACGACATCACCTTCGATGGCCCCAGCGACCTGACCGTCAAGAACCAATTGTTCTTCGATCATACGCAGAACATCAACAACAATGATTACGGATTCTCGCAGCGCGTCAAATCCTATGTGATCGAGGACAAGATCGTCGTCGCAAAGGCGATCGAAACGAGCATCGGCAAATTTTCGGGACAGCTCTCGCCGTCGCTCCGCTACGTCAATTTCGACTATGGCGACGATTTCGACTATGAATATTTCCACCGGGTCGACCTGACCCAAGGCTATACCCCCGCGTCGAACCGGCTGCTCGCGACCGAGTGCAATTGCGGTTACACCGATCGCGTCTTCGGCCACACCACGGACTATGGCATTGCGGCGCTGGTCGATCTCGACTTCAGCTTCGGGCTCGATCTGTTGCTGGGCGGCCGCTATGACAAGGTCGATGCATCGTCGCGCTATGATGCAAGTGTGATGGACCGGGTGCCGACCCGGAATGCTGCAAAAGGCAGCGACGATGGCTGGTCGTGGACCGCCAGCGCGTCGTACAAGCTGCCCTTCGGCCTCATCCCCTATGCCACCGCGTCGCAGCAATCGACGATCGTCGTCGGCCAGGGCGCCGAGGTCCTGCCCGAAGCGGTGGCGTCCGGCTTCATGTCGACCTCCCGCCTGTATGAGGGCGGCGTTAAGGGAAGCTGGCTGAACGAGAAGCTCTATGCCGCGCTTTCGGTCTACAAGCAGAATCGCACCGACTTCAACATCCAGTCGATCACCGTCAACCAGGCGGTCGAGACAAAGGGGGTGGAGGCCGAAGTCCGCTGGGCGGTCGACCGTCATCTACTCGTGACCGGCGCCTATACCCATACGGAAGTCGTCAACCTGACCGGCCTGCAAGCCGGCTCGCTGTTCAGCTTCTTCGGCATCGAGGATCTGGTCAACGTCTCCAACCCGACGCTGTATCTGGGCGGGCAGCCGATCGGCCTGGTGCCGATCAACAACCGCGACCAGGCCCGCCGCGCAGGCATCCCCGCCAATCTCTATTCCGCCACCGCCACCTATGGCTTCGACAACGGCCTGTCGGTCAGCGGCAGCGTGGTGAAGGTGGACTCGGTCTTTTCGGGCCAGTCGCAAGCGGTGCGGCTGCCCGGCTATACGCTGGTCGATCTGTCGAGTTCGTATCAGACCGGCCCGTGGCTGTTCCGCGTGGTCGTCAAGAACGCGACCAACGCTCGCTACTTCCGCGCGAACTTCACGGAATTGTTCGGCAGCACCATCGTCCTGCCCGAACGTCCGCGCAGCTTCCTCGCCTCTGCCGTCTACAAATTCTAATGGTCTGGGCGGGGGAGCGGACGGCCGCCTCCCCGCCCGGCCGGAGTATCGATCATGCCCGCTTTTCTCCCCGGCCTGCTGCTCGCAGCCGCCGCGTCCGTCACCGCCGCCCCCGCCCCGGCCACGCCGCCCGCCCTTTGCGCGATCGCCGCGCCCTGCGCCCGCCCGTTGCCGGTGCGAATGGTCGTCGTCACCATGTTCGAGATCGGCAAGGACGAGGGCGATACCGCCGGCGAGTTCCAGCTATGGAAGACACGGCGCAACCTCTACCAGCGCATCCCCTTCCCGCACGGCTATCACGACCTTTATTACAACCCGGAAACGCAGATCCTTGGGGTCGTCACCGGCGTCGGATCGATACGGGCCGCCTCTGCAATCACTGCAATCGGCCTAGACACCCGGCTCGACCTGTCGCGCGCCTATTGGCTGGTCGCGGGCATCGCCGGGATCGATCCCGAGGATGCCTCGATCGGCTCGGCGGCCTGGGCCCGCTATGTCGTCGACGGCGATCTGGCGCATGAGATCGATGCGCGCGAAATCCCCGCCGACTGGAAGAGCGGCTATTTCCCGCTCGACCGCAAGGGGCCGAACGATCCCGCCCCGCCCCGCCAGGACGGCGGCGAGGTGTTCACGCTCAATCCCCGGCTGACGGAATGGGCGTACCGCCTGACCCGCGACGTGCCACTGTCCGACGATCCGGGCATCGCCCGCGAACGTGCGCGCTACACCGATCATCCCAATGCGCAAAAGCCGCCCTTCGTCCTGATCGGCGACCAATTCTCGGCCATGACCTTCTGGCATGGGGCACTGCTCAACCGCTGGGCCAACGATCACACCCGTTATTTCACGCGGGGGCAGGGACAGTTCGTCACCAGCGCGATGGAAGAAAGCGGGACGCTCCAGGCGATCGACTATCTGTCGAAGATCGGCCGCGTCGACAAGGATCGCGTTCTCGTCCTGCGTTCGGGCAGCAACTATACCATGCCGCCCCCCGGCGTCAGCGCGGCCGACTATCTGCTGCGCGAGAATGAGGGCTATGCCGGTCTGACCGCGTCGGTCGAAAGCCTGTACCGCGTCGGCGACCGGGTGGTGACGGAACTACTCGCCCATTGGGATCGCTACGGCCAGACGCCGCCCCAATGACGCTGACCGTCCTGCACTCGGCCGCCATGCTCGTCACGATGGACGATGACGAGCGGGAGATCGCCGACGGCGCGATCGCGTGGCGCGACGGCGTTATCACCGAGATCGGCACGACCGATGCGCTCGCCCCACTGCGGCGAGCGGCCGACCGGACCATCGACGCGCGCGATTGCGTCGTCACCCCGGGCTTGGTCAACACCCACCATCATCTGTACCAGTCGCTGACGCGCGCGGTGCCGGGGGCGATCGATGCCTCGCTATTCAATTGGCTGAAGCGGCTTTATCCGATCTGGGCCCGCTATCGGCCCGACGACGTCCATGCCGCCACGCGGCTGGGCCTGGCCGAACTGGCGCTCTCCGGCTGCACGCTCAGCACCGACCATTTGTACCTCTATCCGAACGGCGTCACACTGGACGACACGATCGCGGCCGCCGCGGAGATCGGCCTGCGCTTCCACCCGACGCGCGGCAGCATGAGCGTGGGCGAAAGCGCGGGCGGCCTGCCCCCCGATACACTGGTCGAGCGCGAACCCGCGATCCTGGCCGACACCATCCGGGTGATAGACCGGTTCCACGATTCCGCCCCCGGCGCGATGGTTCGCGTCGGCGTCGCTCCCTGCTCGCCCTTTTCGGTCAGCGAAGGCCTGATGCGCGACGCGGCGCTGCTCGCCCGCGACAAGGGGGTGATGCTCCACACGCATCTGGCCGAGGACGAAGACGATGTCGCCTTCTCGCTCGCACGCTTCGGCTGTCGGCCCGGTGTCTATGCCGAACGGCTCGGCTGGACGGGGCCGGACGTGTGGATGGCGCATGCGGTCAAGCTGGACGCCGACGAGATCGCGCTGTTCGCCGCGACCGGCACCGGGGTCGCGCATTGCGCCTGCTCCAACTGCCGCCTGGGCTCCGGTATCGCGCCGGTCGTCCGGATGCTGGCGGCCGGTGTGCCGCTCGGGCTCGGGGTGGACGGCTCGGCGTCGAACGACAGTGGCCACCTGTTGAACGAAGCACGACAGGCCTTGCTCCTGCAACGCGTCACCGGCGGCGCGGGAGCCTTGTCGCCGCGCGCTGCTCTCCGGCTGGCGACGCGAGGCGGCGCGGAGATGCTGGGACGGCATGATTGCGGAGCCCTGATGGTCGGCCGCCGCGCCGATCTGGCGGTATGGGACGTGGCCGGGAGCGCCAATACCGGCGCCTGGGACCCGGTGGCAGGACTGATACTCTGCCCGCCCGCCGGTGTGCGCGACCTGTTCGTCGAGGGGCGGGCCATCGTCAGCGGCGGCGCGCTGGTCAGCACGTGCCAGGCCACCATCCTGGCCGACGCCCGCCGTTCGATCGAGCGGCTTCGCGCGGGTTAGGCCATCGGGTCGTCGGTGCTGGTCCGCGCGCTGAAGAACGCGTTCAGCCCGACCGCACTGACCGACGCCAGCACGATGCCCGAATGCAGCAACGGGGCGAGCGCCGTCGGCATCGCCTGGAAGAACCGGTCGGACAGCACCGGGATCAGTCCGACGGCGATCGACACCGCGATCGTCACCAACCGCTCGAAGGTCAGCTCGACCGAACCCAGGATGCGGATGCCGGTCGCCGCGATCATCCCAAACATGACCAGGGCCGCGCCGCCCAATACCGGGAGGGGCACTGCCGCGACGAGCGCCGCCAGCTTCGGACAGACGCCGAGCGTCAGCAGGATCACGCCCGCCCCTGCGCATACGAAGCGCGAACGGACGCCGGTGATGCTCAACAACCCGATATTCTGCGCGAAAGAAGTATAGGGAAAGGTATTGAATACGCCGCCCAGCAGCGTTCCGGCCGCATCGCCGCGCAGCCCACGCACCATCTGTGCACGGTCGACCGGCCGGCCGACCATCTGCCCCGCCGCCATGAACATGCCGAACGATTCGATCATCACCGTCATCATGACCAGGCACATCGCGATCGAGGCGGGCAGGTCGAAGGTCGGCAGGCCGAACTGGAACGGCCGCACCAGCGCGAACCATGGCGCCTCGTGCACCGGCGTCAGGTCCACCTGCCCCATGATCCCGGCAATGACGGTCCCCGCGACCGTGCCGATCAGCACCGCGCCGCTGCGCACAAGACCATGGCCGAACCGCATCAGGCACAACACGACGCACAGGGTCAGCAGCGCCAGCAACAGATGGGCCGGCGCGCCATATCCCGGATCGGTCGGCTGTCCGCCCGCGGTCCAGTTGATACCGACCCGCATCAGGCTCAACCCGATGGACAGGATCACCGTCCCGGTCACGGCAGGCGGGAAAAGCCGCGACACCCGCCCGACGAACGGCGCGATCAGGAAGCCGAACAGCCCCGCGACGATGACCGCGCCATATATGCCCCGCAAGACCGTCTCGGGCGGCGTGCCATCGGCATGGCCAGTGGCGATCATCGCCAGCATCGGGCTGATCGAGGCGAAAGTCACGCCCATCACGATCGGCAGGCGGATACCGACCAACGGCAGCCCGAGCGTCTGGATCAACGTGGCGAAACCGCAGGCAACCAGGTCGGCGCTGATCAACATGCCCAATTGCGCGGGCGCCAGGCCGAGCGCACGCCCGACCACGAGCGGCACCGCTACCGCCCCGGCATACATGACCAGCACATGCTGGAACGCCAGCGGCACCAGCCGTCGTGCGGGCAGGATCGCATCAACGCCGTCATCGGCCCGGCCCCCTGCCGTTGCGACGGACGGATGGGACGCGCCCTCCTCCGCCAGACCCTGTCCTGCCAGGGGCAACTCCGATGTCGCCGATTGCATGGCTTGGGTCTCCGTATGTCCGCTGGATGATGATCGCCATGGTATCGACATCGCCCCTGCCGCCACCAGCGCCGAATCTGGAACGGAGCGATCGAGAAAAGGCATCGCTTGTCGCCGTGGTGTCCCCTTCCCCCGAACCACGCCGGAATTCGCACGCCGAGGCTATCGCAGGCGTCATCGATTGCGCATGATGGGACGATCACGCTACCGATTGTTTCGGATGGAGCCTGCCCGCATGACCGACGACGACTTCATCACCGCCTTGCCCAAAGCGGAATTGCATCTCCATATCGAAGGCAGTCTCGAACCCGAATTGATGTTCGAACTGGCGCGCCGGAACAAGGTCGACATCCCGTTCCGATCGGTGGAAGAGGTACGGGCCGCCTATGCCTTTTCCAAACTGCAGGATTTCCTCGACATCTATTATGCGGGTGCGGACGTCTTGCGGACGGCACAGGATTTCCACGATCTATCGGTCGCCTATTTCGATCGGGCGGCGGCGGATGGCGTCGTGCACGCCGAGATCTTCTTCGATCCGCAGACCCATACCGATCGCGGTATCCCCTTCGACGTGGTGATGGACGGACTGCTGGCCGGGATGACCGCCGCGCGGGAGCGGCATGGCCTGACGTCGAAGCTGATCCTGTGCTTCCTGCGCCACCTAGATGAAGAGGCCGCCTTCGCCACCTTCGGCCAGGCGGAAAAATGGCTCGATCGGATCGATGGCGTGGGCCTCGATTCCTCGGAGGTCGGCCATCCTCCTTCGAAATTCGCCCGCGTCTTCGCGGCCGCCGGGGATGCGGGGCTCAAGCGCGTGGCCCATGCCGGGGAGGAAGGTCCGCCGGCCTATGTTCATGAGGCGCTCGACCTGTTGCGGATCGACCGCCTCGACCATGGCAATCGCGCGCTGGAAGATCCGCTTCTGACCGCACGCCTCGCGCGCGAAGCGATGACACTGACCGTCTGCCCGCTGTCCAACCATAAATTGTGCGTGGTCGGGGATATGGCGGATCATCCCATCGACCGGATGCTGGCGCTCGGTCTGCGCGCGACGATCAACTCGGATGACCCGGCCTATTTCGGCGGCTATGTCGGCGACAATTACCGGGCCGTCGCCAAGGCCCGAAACCTGTCGCGCGCGGACCTGGTGACACTGGCGCGCAACAGCTTCCTGGGATCGTTTCTGGACGATGGCGCGATCGCGACGCATCTCGCCCGGCTTGAGGCGTTCGCACACAATGCCCCATGACCTGCCAGGGCTGTCGTCGCGCCGACATGCGACGCGCCCATTGCTCTCCCGGCGGGAGGAGTACAACATGATCGCGGGACGCGAGCATGGGTATCTCTGCCCATCCGTACAACAATGATGATGGAAATTCCGTGGTTACCAAACTCTATCTGTCCGCCGACCGTCTGCTCGAAGACTCCTTCCGCCTCGCCAATCTGGTCTTCGATTCGGGATTTCGCCCCACCCATATCGTCGGCATCTGGCGCGGCGGCGCGCCGGTGGGGATCGCCGTTCAGGAACTGCTCGAATATCGTGGGGTGCAGAGCGACCATATCGCGATCCGCACCACCTCCTACACCGGCATCGACCAGCAGGACCCGCAGGTGCGGATCTATGGCCTCGGCTATCTGGTCGACGTCCTCAACCCGGAGGACCGCCTGCTCCTGATCGACGATGTGTTCGATTCGGGGCGATCCATCCGCGCGGTGCTCAAGGAATTGAAGGATCGTTGCCGGAACAATATCCCGGACGAGGTGAAGGTCGCGACCGTCTATTACAAGCCGTCACGCAACGTGACCGATCTGAAGCCCGATTTCTTCGTCTATCAGACCAATGACTGGCTCATCTTCCCGCACGAGATCGACGGACTGACCGAGGCGGAAATCCGCGAGCACAAACATGGTGCCGACATCATCCTGCGCTGAGACGAATTAGGCCCGGTTTTTCCCGCGCACATGGCCGATCCGGAAACGGCCGGGCCCCTCCCCCAATAGTTAAGCTCGCTCGGGAGAGTCGCCGGGTGAGAGATAGCCCCGCGGATGGGTGATCCCAACCCGCGGGGTCCTGTCGGCTCTTCGAGGGGCAAGGGCATTCGGCGAACGGATGTTCGCCGCGCCGTTCAGAATTCGACCTTCGCGCCGATCCGCAGGCTCCACAGCGACACGCGGCCGACATTGTTGATCGCAGGGTTTGAGAAGTTCGAATAGCGATACTGCGCGCAGCCCGCCGAGGTGGTGGCCGCACAGGCGACGTTCACGACCGGCGCAAGATAGGGGAAGGCGACCTGACGCAACGAGCCCCAATCGCGGTTGATGAGGTTCAGGACGTTTTCCATGTCGGCGAAGATCTTGAACCGCGCGCCCAGGGGCAGCGGCACTTCCTGATCGGCGTGAAGGTCGATCTTCGTCCAGGTCGGCGCGCGCTGGCTGTTCTTGGACATGATCGCGCCCTGCTTCAGCCCATTCTCGCGAACAAAGGCCGAGAAGGCGTCGAAGGTCGCCTGGCTGTCATAGGTGACGCGCGAGTCCGCCCCGATCGCGGAGACGTTGGGCACATAGAGCAGATAGCGATTGGAACTGCTCGCCGTGCCGAAGATCGAGTGGCCGTTGACAAGCGCCGGATCGTTCATCGTCAGGCTGTAGGGAAGGCCCGAACGATGCTCGCCGAACAGGCTGATCCGCGTCTTGTAATCGCCGAAAAAGGCATGGTCGTAATCGATATGGAACTTGATGCTGTTGCGCACCTGGTAGATCGAGGTGCCATAGGCCGCGATGTTCGGATCGACCATGGCATTCTGGCCATAGGTCCCCGATGCGGTCGTGCCGTTCATCGAGGAAACATCCTTCACGTCCTGCCACGTATAGGCCGCGCCGAGCGAAAGGCCGGAATCGAAGTCCTTGTCGATCCGGGCGACGGCGACGAAGCTATAGCCCTGCTTTGTATTGGTCAGCAGCAGATCGGTATTCGATCCCGCGGTCAGCGAGACATAGCGGGTCCGGCCGTCCGGCATCGTTCCCGCCGCGGCGAGGCGGAGATCGCGATAGATCGAGGCGTTGTTGACCCAGCCATAATAGACGTCGCCGCCCAGCGTCCATCCGCTGCCCAGGAAGCCCTCGAACGTCGGTGACCAGTCGAGCGACAGGCTGCTCTTCCACGTCGAATCCAGCTTATAGTTGCGATCGAGCGCATTGACGTTGGCGAGCGACAGGGAGGTCGTGTTGGTCCGCAGGAAGTCGGTGACCAGCGAACTGAAACTGCTGCCGTTCACATTGTCGAGCGCCGCGGCGCAGACGTCTGCCGGGACGGGCGCGCGGCAACCACCGCTCGCCAGGCGTTCGAACGTCACCGAATTGGCGAAGACGCCCGACACCGAATAACTGTTGCCCAGGAAGACGTTCGGCGCACCACCCGCGAACAGGCCGATGCCGCCGCGCACCTGCAGCGTGTCGGTCGGTGCATAGCGGAAGGACAGGCGCGGCTGGAACACCGACCCACCGTTCGTCGTGGCGGTATTGGTGAAGTTGTAGCGCGAGAGGAAGAACGTGTTCAGCGGCGGCGGCGTGGTCCCGCCATACAGGTCGATGCGACCGCCCGCCGTGACGTTCAGGTTCGCCATCGGGTCCCAAGACGCCTGTCCGCCAAAGGTATATTGGTCATATTCGAAGCTGGCCAGCGTATCGATCAGGTTGCCCGTCACCGATCCGCCCAGCGTCAACTGGCTGGCGCGCCGGTTCTGGAAATCCGCCAGCGAGTCGAAATAGAAATTGCCATAAGCATTCTGGGTGAAGGCATTGGCGACATCGAGATGCTGGTACCCGGCGTCCAGCTTTATCGTGAAGTTGCCCGCCTCCAAACGCGCGACCGCTTCGCCGCCATATTGCTTCGTGCGGACATAGTTGAAGTGGCGGAACTGGTCCGGCCCGAAATAGAGCCTCGCGGTACCCGGTGCCGCCGTCGAACCCTGGGTACAGGCGACGAGGCTGCCCGCCGACACGGAATCGAGACAGACCTGCATCTGCGCAAAGGGAGTGGCGCCGAAGGGCACCGGCGTCAGGTCATAGGCGCGGAAATTGCCGCGCAATTCGGTGTGGAAGCGCGAGCTCCAGTCTGAATTGAGCTGGACGACGATCGAATCGACCTTTTCGGGCCGCCGATAGTTGTTCGACCCCAGGCCCAGCGCCGGGCTGGCCGCGACGGCGCTGGAAAAGCCCGCGGTCGAGGTCTGCGCGCTGTCGTTCCGGATATAGGTCGCCGACAGCCGCTGGCCATCCGTGACGTTCCAGTCGAGCTTGGCGGTATATTTCTTGTCGGTTTCGAGCAGCGTCGACTGCACGCCCAGCGTATCGTAATTATAGACGCTCTTCGCGGTGCTGGTGACCCCGGCGATCTGTGCGTCGGTCAGGTTGGGCACGACCGTCGGGAAGCCGGCGGTGCCGATCTGGATCGGCGTATCCTCCTTGAGATATTCATAGGCCAGCGCGAAGAACAACTTGTCCTTGATGATCGGCCCGGACAGAAACGCACCATAGTTGCGGCTCTCGAAGTCCAGCGCGATCCGGCCGCTCGGCGTGCCGGGGCCCACGCGGGTACGGCTGCCCGTCAGACCATCCGAACTATAGGTATAGAAGGCCGAACCGGTCAGATCGTTGGTGCCCGAACGCAGGACGACGTTGATCGCGCCGCCCTGGAAATCGCCTTCGCGGATGTCATAGGGGGCGACCTTCACCGACAATTGCTCGATCGCGTCGATCGGCACCGGCCCGCGTGCGGTGGGCAAGCCGCCGTCGTTCAGACCGAAATTGTCCGAGAAGCGCACGCCATCGACCGAGAACTTGTTCAGTCGCGCATTCTGCCCGGCGATCAACACGCCACGCGAGGTCCGGCCCGCGTCGATCGTGGCGAAGGGATCGCGGCGCACGATGTCGCGAATGTCGCGCTGAACCGACGCAACGCCCTCGATCGCCTGGCGGTTGAGCACGGTCGCGGGACCGCCTGCGGTATCGACCGCCCCCACTGACCGCGCGGTCACGACGACTTCGGCCCCCTCGGGCGCGAGCTCGACCGGCAGGCTGAGCGGTTGGCCAGCGGTCAGATTGACGTCGGTGATGACCGTGGTCGCATAGCCCGGCGCGGTGATGCGGACGGTGAAAGGACCGCCGACACGCAGACCGGCCGCGCTGAAATTCCCGTCCGTGTTGCTGCGGGTCGTGGCCGTCGTGCCGGACGGCACGTGCGTCACCAATATCTCCGCATCGCGCACCGGGACGCCGCCCGATACCACCTGCCCCCGGATGGTCGATGTGACGTCCTGTGCCGCGGCGGGCAGTGCCGTGGCAATGATCGCGATCGCGGCGGTGCCGGTATAAAGTAGAGTACGCATATATCCCCCCAAGGTTCGTATCGGTTCGGTTGTGCCGCGGCCCGTGCCGCACATGGCGGCAGGCCCAGCCCTGAATTATTTCGGTGGCGCCTGTTCGTAGCGGTCCCAATGAACGAGCAATTCGTCGACCACGCGGGACCCGACCGCATAGAGGCTTTCCAGCGCGGCGGTCATGCCGGTATAGCCTTCGTTCTCGCGCAGGAGATTTTCGGCAGCGCTGACACCCGGTGGCGGCATGTCGTAATTGCTGCCCGCGCGCAGTACCATCACGCGGTCGCGGTCGACCTTGCCGGCGCGGTCGAGATATTCGATCGCCTGCATCGTACCCGTCTCCTCCATCGCGGAGGTGACATATTCGCCCTCGCCCCTGGTCCAGTAACGCGTCCAGCCATTGGCCCAATCATTCAGCCGCGCGCCGTGCCAGAACGTCATCGCGGCAAGCTGATCCCCCTTCAGCACGAAGGGCGGACGCTGCGCATTGGGGAAGCCGGTATAGCGCCGACGTTCGGCCGCGATGCCCGGATCGTCGGGCAAGGTCATGTCCTTCGTCAGCGCATAGGCCCAGTCGCGCAAAGCCCCGTTCAGTTCGAACAGCTCGCCCGACGGCTCGGGCCGCGGCGCTGGATCATTGGGGCCTTTGCGGCGGCGGGGGAAGTAACCGGTCTTCCAGTCCGCCGGGATCTCGCGCGCGTCAATCTCATGCGCCAGGTCGCCGTCCACCAGGTAACGCGCCCAGGCCGCCGAACCGATCGACGCATCATGCGGATCGATCCCGGCGATACCCGCCACCAACCAATAGGCATGGGTCAGGTCCAGCCGCGGGTCGAGCCCGACCGCCATCGTCGCCGCTGCCGACTTGATATTGCCCACGCCGGTGACGATCGACAGGATGCGACTGTCGGGATTGTAATAGAGGTCGTGGAATCCCTGCGGAAACGGGATGCGCATGTCGAGCTTGCGCCGCTCCTTCCACAACTGGAACTCGCCGGGGGCGTCGCCGCTATCCTGGCCGATCTCGAACATGGTGACGATGACCACGCGGACGGGCAAAGGCGTGGAACAGGGGCCGCCCGGCACACAGTCCGCAGCGCGCGCGGAGCCCGTCGCCATAAGCGCGGCGGCGAACAACAGGGCAGTGGAAAGCAGACGAAGCACGTGATGATCCCCCGATCGATCCTCTCGTCCCGTCGCATGTCAGGTCGAACCACTTGCACGGCTCGCCACCGCATTTGCAGCGGCATTAATGCCCTACAAAGTCCAAAGCTTACGATCAAATGCAATGATTCCGACGCCGCGTTGCATAAATCAGAGCAGCCCCGAAGCGGCGGTGCCATCATCAACCTTCGGCTCGGAAACGCCTTTCGCGAGAGTGAGAAGGAAATGGCAACATTGAGGCTGAGGGGAGTTTGGCTCAGGCGGCGGCCCGCAGACGCAACGCCGCATCACTGATGGCTTCACATCCTATCGCCGGGGTCAACGTTCGAGGCTGTCGATGCCCCTGCGCGTTGGCGGTGCGATCAGACAACCGGGGGGCGAGAAAAGCTGGATCAAGAAGATGCGCATCATGACGTCCAACGCACCAAGTCATTGCAATCGCCTGGCGATTGGCCCGCTCCGATCATCCGGAAGACCATGGTAAAGGGGGCCAGCGCATACCCGTCCAAGACACCATCCTGGCGGTGACGGATGGCAGGATCGAGATTGACGTCGCTCCGAGCCGCAACCCACGCGTATTATCGCTTAGAAGTTCAACGACAACCTTAGGGGCGGCCGATCGCCTGAATCTGGCGCCCCCTTTTCCGCCGAACGCCGCGCGTTGCGCCTTGATGTAGGTGCTGTCGATCGCCTTACTATCCGTGACCACGCCGGCATCCACCAGCGCGTCGAGCAACTTGAGCCAGAAGCACGGCGCGACCAGCGGTTGAACCGGTTGTAGATCGTCGTGAATGTCCCGTAATCGGCTGGGCAGTCGCACCAGCGACAGCCGACCTTCAGAACATGCACGATCCCGGAGATTACCCGCCGGTCGTCTACCCGCCGCGCCCCGGGCTGGTTCTTCGGCAGATGCGGCTCGATCGCTGCCGGCGCTTCATGCGACAACCAGAACAGCGCCATGCCTCACTCCTCCTGATCCACACGCCAGTGAGTCAGAAAAACCATCACGCCTCAAGATACTGATTGGGTTTGGACCCGAAGAGCGCCCCGAACATTTATAGAAGCGATAGGGTTTCGCTTTGAATGACCCAGCCGGGTAGGATACCGTTCACATCATCGCAGTTGTCGCCCAGGCAAAGTAGATGCCCGCCTCGATAGGAGACGGACATAGGAAGCGGAGCAGGTTTTCGGACGAGTAGATCACTGCGGCATCGTCGGCGTTGCGCGGCGGGTCTTCCGGTATGAAGCGGTGCGACCCGACGACGCCCCCCCCTACGCCAGCGCTTGCGGGAACTGGCCGGGGAGCGCCGTCGGTTCGGCTATCGGCGACTGGGCTACCACCTTGCCCGGGAGGGGCTGGTGCCCAATTACAAGAAGCTGCTGCGGATTTGTCGCGAGGAGGGCCTGAAGGTCCGCCGGCGGGGGGCGGCAAGCGGGCGCTCGGCATGCGCGCACCGATGACGGTGCCGCAGGAGCCGAACCAGCGCTGGAGCCTCGACTTCGTGTCGGATGCCTTTGTCTGCGGCCGGCGCTTCCGCATCCTGGCGGTGGTCGATGACTTCAGCCGGGAGTGAATAGCCTTGGTGGCGGACACGTCACTGTCCGGCGCCCGTGTCGCACGCGAGCGGACGGCGCTGCTCGGTGAGCGCGGCAAGCCGCTCCTGATTGTCAGCGACAATGGCATCCAGTTCGCCGAAGAGCCTACCCGGCATAAGCTTGGGTCGAGCGAATGAACCGGAACAGAGGAGGATGGCCGCTGGCACCGTGGCTGATCTATAAGCCGGCCGAGCGCAATCTCGACCTTCAAGGCCGATCATGGATTGGCAGATGCCGCCCGGCGTAACGTGACCGGGACCGACTTATAGGCTGGCGTTCCGCTCTCGCGGTCGTGATCGTCCAACGCGATCAGGTGATTGGCCTCCGGATAGTAAGCCGCGACCGATCCGCGTGCGATGCTATGCGCGACCGCGACCTGACTGGCGAGGATTCGATCCGGCCCGGCCACGACATCGACCAAGTCGCCATGCTGGAGTCCGGCCTCGGCAAGGTCATCGGCATTGGCGAAGATCACGTCTCGCCTCCCCGTTATGCCGCGATAGCGGTCATTCTGGCCATAAATGGTCGTGTTATACTGATCATGGCTTCGGATCGTCGTCAGAACGAGAGGAGCATCGGCATTGCCGCCCGCACCGTCGGCATCGGGATGGACGATAAAATGCGCCTTCCCATCCGACGTATTCCAGACACGGTTCAAGGGCCCCACGGTCAGGCGGAAGCCGTGCTTCTGCCGGACCCTGACGTTGAAGCCGGCGAAGTCGGGAAACACCGCCGCGATCTTGTCGCGGATGCGATCGTAATCCGCGACCATCGCGTCCCAGTCGACCGGGGACTCTCCCAATGTTGCCTTGGCCAGTCCCGCGACGATCGCGGGTTCGGACAGCAGACCATCCGCCGCAGGCTTCAATCGCCCGCGTGAGGCATGGACCATCGACATGGAGTCCTCGACCGTCACGAATTGCGCACCGCTCGCCTGCATGTCCTGCTCGGTGCGCCCCAGACAGGGGATGACCAGGGTTTCGCGCGCCTGGAGCAGGCAGGTGCGATTGAACTTGGTGACGATCGTGACGGACAGGTCCATCTTGCGGAACGCCGCGAAACACGCCTCGGGATCGGGCATGGCCACCGCCAGATTGCCGCCCAGCGACAGGATCGCGCGCGAGTGCCCGTCGCGCATCGCCTTCAGTGCCTCGACCGCATTATGGCCGTGATGGCGCGGGCTGCGGATGCCGAAGGCCTTGTCCAGCCGAGCGAGGAACGCCTCGGTCGGCAGTTCGGTGATGCCGACGGTACGGTCGCCCTGAACGTTGCTATGCCCGCGTAAAGGGCAGATGCCTGCGCCCGGTCGCCCAAATTGGCCGCGCAGGAGTAGAAGGTTGGCGATCTGCTGCACGTTGCGCGTGCCATGCCGATGCTGGGTAATGCCCATGCCATAGCAGATGATCACCCGCTCGGCCCGCGCATAGGTGTCCGCCATGCTCTCGATCTCGGCGCGCGGCAGGCCGGAGCGGCGTTCGATCTCGGCCCAGTCGGTCGCGGCGATATCGGCGGCCAGCGCGTCGAAGCCGGTGGTGTGCTCGGCGATGAATGCGCGGTCGAGCACCCCCGCCCCGCCCGCCGCCAGATCGGTAGCGTCGAGTGCGAACAACGCCTTCATCATGCCTTTCAGCATCGCCATATCACCGCCGACCCGCACCTGATGATAGGCGGAGGCGAGCAACACGCCACCGGGTCGCACCATGTCGCCGACATGCTGGGGTGACTGGAACCGCTCCAGCCCGCGTTCCTTCATCGGATTGGCGACGATAATCGCCGCGCCGCGCTTCGCCGCATCGCGCAAGGACGACAGCATGCGCGGATGGTTGGTGCCGGGATTATGTCCGATGCAGAAAATCGCGTCGGCATGCTCGAAATCCTCGAGCGTCACCGTGCCCTTGCCGATGCCGATCGACTGGGGCAGCCCGGTGCTGGTCGCCTCATGGCACATGTTCGAGCAGTCAGGGAAATTGTTGGTCCCGAACGCCCGCACATAAAGCTGCCACAGAAACGCCGCCTCGTTCGAGGTCCGGCCCGAGGCATAGAATTCCGCCTGATCAGGATGGTCGAGTCGGTGGAGCGCCTCACCCGCCAGCCGAAACGCCTCATCATAGCCGATCACTTCATAATGATCGGTCGCCGGATTGTAGCGCAGCGGATCGGTCAGCCGTCCCGCATCCTCCAGGTCATAGTCGCTCCACGTCCACAGTTCGCTGGCCGAATGGCGGGCAAAGAATTCGGGATCGACACGCTTGGCCGTCGCTTCCCAGGTCACCGCCTTGGCGCCATTCTCGCAAAATTCGAAGGACGAGCCTTCGCGCGGGTCGGGCCACGCGCAGCCCGGACAGTCAAATCCGTCGGGCTGGTTGACCGACAGCAGCGCGCGGGCGTCCGCCATCTGCGTGCGCACCGCCGCCGCGACGGCGCGCAGCGCCCCCCAGCCGCCCGCCGGGCCGCCATAATCCTTGACCCCGTCGATCCGTTCGTCCGTCACATTGGATCCCCCACCTCGTCAGGCTTCGACCTCCAAGGGACCGAGCGGCCTGGAACAGCAAGCGAGGATGTATCCCTCCTCCACCTCCTCGTCCAGAATACCGCCATTGTGGGTCATCACGACCTCGCCGGAAACCTTCATCGTCTTGCAGGTGCCGCAGATGCCGGATTCACATGCCGCCGGGATGCGCACACCTGCCGCCCGCGCGGCCTCCAGCACCGTCTGGCCCGGCTGGCAGATGCCCGTCACCCCTGAGTCCATGAAGACCACCGGCACGGTCGCATCGCCGGCATCGCCCGCATCGGTGACGACCGCCACCTGTTCGGCGGAGGCATCGGGAACTGCATCGCCAAAGCTTTCCTGATGGTAGTGCGCCAGATCGAAACCGGCATCGCGCAGGAAATCCTGGACCGCCGCCATGAACGGCTCCGGCCCGCAGCAGAAGATTTCCCGCTCCCTCAGGTCCGGGACGAACATCGCCAACATCGAATGGTTGATCCGCCCGCGATGCCCGAACCAGCTTTCGCCCAGCGAATTGGCCTTCACCATCACGCTCAGCGACAGGTTCGGCATCTGCCGGTCGAGCAGCTCCAGCTCGCGGCGGAAGATGATGTCGCTCGGGCTGCGGGCACAGGTGACGAAGGCGACGTCGCTTTGCGGTGCGACATCGGCCATCCAGCGGAGCATCGACATCATCGGCGTGATGCCCGACCCCGCCGACAGGAACAGATAGCGCGCCGCTGGATGCACGATATGGGTGAAATGCCCGTTCGGACCATAGGCCCTGATCCGCATGCCGGGGCGCAAATGGTCGAACATCCAGCGGGTGCCGATGCTCCCCTCCTGCGCCTTCACCGTCACCGCGACCGAATAAGGCCGCGAGGGCGTGGATGACAGAGTATAGGTGCGAAACAGCGGCTCGCCGTCGCCGACCGGGAGTTCGAGCGTGACGAACTGGCCCGGCTCGTACCGGAACCAGCAGTCACCATCAGACCGGAAGGTGAAGGTCTTCACCGCCGGCGCCTCGTCCACCACGCTGACCACCTCCAGCGCATGGAGGCGATCGGTCCATGGGGTCAGCTCATCCAGATGCCGATGCGAAGACAGGGTCATGGCAGACAACGCACCGAACCGGTCACGCAACGCGCCGGACATAGGACTGGCCCGAGCCGCCCAGCCCCGCTCCACCCAGGCGCGTCTCGACGAAGCGCGCATACCAGTCGACGAACTGGATCACCCCACCCTCATGCAATTGCGAATAAGGGCCGGGCTCATAGGCGGGCGAGCGAATGCCGAAGGCATTTTCCTCGACGATGCGGCGGTCCTGATCATTGGTCTGGGTCCAGACATGGGTCAGTTCGTCGAGTTTATAGTCGACACCCTCGACCGCGTCCTTGTGCACCAGCCATTTCGTGGTGACCGCCGTCTCGTTGGGGCCGATCGGCATGACGCGGAAGGTCACGGCATGGTCCACCAGCACATGGTTCCAGGTCGTCGGATAGTTGAACAGCATCAACGCGCCGATGCGTTCGGCCTGCACCGCGTCCGACAGCGGGCGCGTAACCGCGCGCTTGCCCGACATGGTATAGCTTTCCGCCTCGCGCAGCAGCGGCGCGCGGATCGCACGGAACTGGCCGCTGTCATGGATCTGGAACCGGGCGGGGAGCCCGGCCGCCTCGCAGCGCGCCCAGTGATCCGCCATCTCCGGATCCTCGCCACCACCGCTTACGCCGGTGACGTTGGGCGATTCCGAATAGGTCTTGCACAATTCCGGATGGCTGCCAGCGCAATGATAGCATTCGCGGTTGTTTTCCCAGACCAGCTTCCAGTTGCCCTTCTCGACGATCGTCGATTCAAAGGCGATCTTGGCGTCCTTCAGGTTATGCGGCGCGAAATAAGGCTGCATCAGTTCGCGGAACGGCGCGAAATCGGCCGGTTCGTTCGCCAGGCAGATGAAGATATAGCCGGCGACGCTTTCGCACGCGACGGGCTTCAACGAATGCTGGCTGGGATCGAACCCCTCGCCCATCTGCCGCGCAAAGGCGAGCGAGCCGTCGAGATTGTAGGTCCATTGGTGATAGGGGCAGACCAGCTTGGCGGTCGTCCCCCGGACCGAGGTACACACCCGGCTGCCGCGATGCCGACAGCTATTGTGAAAAGCGCGGATATGTCCGTCGCGATCGCGCAGGACGACGACCGGATAGGACCCGACCTGAAGCGTGAAATAGCAGCCGGCCTTGAGCAATTCGCAATCATGCCCGGCGAACAGCCAATCCCGGTACCAGATCAACTCCAGATCCAGATCGAAGAATTCCTGATCGACATAAAAGGGCTGCGGCAGGGAATATCCCTCCTTGCGCGACCGGATCAGGTTCAGCATTTCAGTGCGTGCGTCCACCTCGTCATCCTTTCCGTTGCTGAGCCGGAACAATCACCGCTGCCATGTTGAAGCAAATCGAAATGGAGCGAGAATGTTCTCTGCTCCTCCTGTCGCTTTATGATTTTGCCCACCCGTGCGTCGCGATCCGCCGGGCTTCGAAACGATGAAGGCTATCCCCGGGCTCTCGCCAGCCAATAGGATGATTGCGCCACCAAACCCCGATTTTCGCGACACGCCCGGTTATCTCCCTCCTGCACGCCAGGCACACTCGGCGGCCAGACCACCTCGACCTCGACATGGTCGAGCACGCCCCGAACCGGAGCATTGGGCTTGCGCAGGACGATCCGCGCATGAACGACCTGCGCGAAGCGATCGCACAGCGCACGTGCGACATCGAGCGCCAGCGCCTCGATCAGAAATCGCCGCGGCCCCGACAGGACGCGCTCGATCTCGGCAAATACCAGGCCATAGTCGACCGTCTCGCCGATTTCGTCCGCCTCCAGGGCAGCGAGCGCATCGACATGCAACTCGGCATCCACCTGGAAACGCTGGCCAAGCCTTTCCTCTTCATCGAACACGCCGTGATGGGCGAAGAAACAACAGTTTTTAAGCCGGATGACATACATGGCCATTCGCTTGTCGCCGGGGAAGGTCATGGGCGGCGCCGGTGCGTGCCGCCCGGAAGGGCATGAGCCGGATCAGCTCTTCGGTTTGCGGTTTTCCGGATCATAGAGCGGCTTGTAGCCGACCGAAGCCACCTCCACCGGATAGCGTTCACCGAAATACTCAACCTCCAGCTTGCGGCCTTCCTGGCAATGCGACCAGGGCAGATAGGCCAGTGCGATGTTCTTGCCGATCGATGGTCCAAAGGCGATCGAGCTGGTATAGGAGCGACGCCCCAATTCATCGACCAGCGTCTCCCCTGTTTCGGGGTCGAGGACGGGCAGGATGCCGACCGGATAGCGCTTCACGCCCTTCGCATCGACATTGTCGGTCATCACCAGCGTACACAGCTTGGCAGGTTGATGCTCGCGCGCACGATGTTCCAGATGCCTGGCCTTGCCGCGAAAGTCCGCTTCCTTTGCCTTGGGCCGCGCCAGATCGGCTTCGAGTAGATTGTAATGCGTTAACAGGTCCGCATTCTGGAGGCGCAGGCTCTTCTCCAGCCGCCGCGAATTCGCATAGGTTTCGATCCCCACCGCGATCACCCCGGTCGAGCGCAGCGCGTCCCATACCGCCAGCCCGTCCTCATAGGCCATGTGCAGTTCCCAGCCCTGCTCACCGACATAGGAGATGCGGAAGGCCATGACGTCCTTGCCGGCGATACGGACAGGACGGATCGCGGCGAAGGGGAAATTCTCCAGCGACAGTGCCTCGGGGTCCTCGACCACCTTTTGCAGGTTCACTCGCGCGTTAGGGCCCCAGATGCCGACCGTGACATATTTTTCCGTCACGTCGGTCACGGTCACGTCCAGCCCGCGATCCTGTGCCACCCGGCGCATGTAATGGACGTCGCGCGGCCCGGCATCGGCGCCATTCACCAGGCGGCAGCGGTCGGCGAGGCGGAAGACGGTGAAGTCGGCGCGGACATTGCCTTCGTCGTCCAGGAAATGGGTGGAGACCCCCTTCCCGATCGTCGCATCGCCGCCGACCTTGGCCGCGCACAGCCATTCCATCAGCGCGACATGATCGGGGCCTTCAATGTCCGTGATATGGAAGTGCGACAGGTTGATCAGCCCGCAATCGGCGCTGAGTTCGAGCTGTTCCGCGTTCGACACGCGCCAGAAGTGGCGATTGTCCCACTCATTCTCGCGCACCGGCACCTGATCGGCATATTTCTCCAGCAAATGCTCGTTCGCGGCATAGCCATGCGCACGCTCCCAGCCGCCGAGTTCCATGAAATAGCCGCCCAGCTCCTTCTCCCGCTCCCAGAAGGGCGACCTACGGATGCCGCGACCGCCAGCGAAGGGCTCGCGCGGATGGACCGGCGGATTGTAGATCTTGGCGGCGGTTTCGAGGCAACGCTCCTCGATGAACTTCGCTTCCAGCTGGAAAGGATTGAACCGCGCATAATCGATGCTGGCATGGTCGATCGCGGTGCGGCCGTCGGTCATCCAGTCGGCAATCAGCTTGCCCATGCCGGGGCCATCCTTCACCCAAATGCCGACCGCATACCACAGGCCGCGCACCTTCTGGCTCTCACCCATCGACGGGCCGCCATCGGTGGTGGTCTGGAGCAGGCCGTTGAACGAATGGCTTTCGTTATAGCCCAGCTCGCCCAGGATCGGGGTCAGCTCGATCGCGCGCTCCAGCGGTTCGAGCACCTGCTCCATTTCCAGATTGCGTTGCGACGGCGACAGGCGCGCCTGTTCCTTCTCCAGCAGATCGCGCGGATGGACCAGGCGGGGCGCATGTTCCTCATAATAGCCCCATTCGATCTGCCCGCCCTCGGTCGTCCTGGGATCGCCCGTGTCGCGCATATAGGCGGAGTTGCCCTGGTCGCGCAGCAGCGGATAGCCGATGTCCTTCCCCGTTCCCTCGAATTCCTTGTACGGTCCGAAGAAGGTCAGCGGATGGTCGACCGGGAAGACCGGCAGATCCTCGCCAGCCATCTCGGCGATCAGGCGGCCCCACAGGCCGGTACAGACCACAACGTAATCGGCCATGATCGTGCCGCGCGTCGTCTCCACGCCCTTGATCCGGCCCTCCTCGATGAGCAGCGATACCGCCGAGGTGTTGGCGAAGACCGACAGCTTGCCCGCATCGACCGCCTGGTCGACCAGCTTGCCCGCCACCGTCTGCGACCGGGGCACGACCAGACCGGCATCGGGGTCCCACAGGCCACCCTGCACCAGGCTTTCCTCGATCAGCGGGAATTTCGCCTTGATCGTCGCCGGATCGACCAGCTCCGCGCGGGTGCCGAACGCCTTGCCCGAAGCAACCTTGCGGCGAATTTCGTCCATCCGCTGGTCGTCGCCGACCCGCGCGACCTCCAGCCCGCCGATCCGCGAATAATGGCCCATCTTCTCGAAGAAATCCATCGAGTAGAGCGTCGTCCATGTCGACAAGTAATCGTGGCTGGTCGCGTAGCAGAAGTCGGAGGCGTGCGCGGTCGAGCCGATATCGGTCGGAACCCCCGACTTGTCGATGCCGACAATATCGTCCCATCCTCGCTCTACAAGATGATGGACGATCGATGCGCCGACGATGCCGCCGACGCCGACGATCACCACACGGGCTTTTTCGGGAAGGGCCGCCATTTTCTATTCCTCTCGGTAAAGGGTCGTCGCAGGGGTCGTGTCGGTCATCGGGTGAGCGCTCATGGCGCGAAGACCACGGTGCGGTGGCTGTTCAGCATCACCCGCCCTTCGAGATGATATTTGACGGCGCGCGCCAGGACGCGGGATTCGATGTCGCGACCGGCGGCAACGAAATCCTCGCTGGTCATCATGTGGCTGACGCGTTCGGTCTCCTGTTCGATGATCGGCCCCTCGTCCAGGTCGGGCGTGACGTAATGCGCGGTCGCGCCGATCAGCTTCACCCCGCGCTCGTGCGCCTGGTGATAGGGCTTGGCGCCCTTGAAGCTCGGCAGGAAGGAGTGGTGGATGTTGATGACCCGGCCATAGAGCCGCTCGGACAGTTCGTTCGACAACACCTGCATATAGCGAGCGAGCACGACCAGTTCGGCGCCGGTCCGCTTGACCAGGTCGAGCAGCTTCGCTTCCTGCTCGGCCTTATTCTCCTTGGAGACCGGCCAGTGATGAAAGGGAACGCCCTCGATCGCGGCGGCGGCGCTGGCGGCATCGTGATTGGACACGATCGCCACCACCTCCGCATTCAGCCAGCGCACTTTGATCTGGTACAGCAGGTGATGCATGGCATGGTCGAATTTCGAAACCATGATAATGATCTTCGGACGCTGAGCCATGTCGACGACCGAAAGGTCCAGGTCGAACCGCTCGACCGCCGGTCGCAACACGTCCACGATCGCGTCACGCGTCACGTCGGCCGACAAGGTCACCGCGATCCGCAGGAAGAAATGGTCGGCCTGCCGGTCCCAGAACTGCTTGGATTCCAGGATATTGGCGCCCAGTCCGGCCAGCGCGGTGGTGACGGCGGCGACGATGCCGGGCTGATCCTTGCAACCCAGCCGTATGACGTAGGATTTCTCGGTCATGCAAAGGCTTTCGATAGAGATCAGAGCTGGCGTTCGAGTTCGGGCAGGACCTCGAACAGATCGCCGACCAGGCCGTAATCGGCGACCTGGAAGATCGGCGCATCCTCGTCCTTGTTGATCGCGACGATCACCTTGGCGTCCTTCATCCCCGCCAGATGCTGGATCGCACCGGAGATGCCGCAGGCGACATAGAGATCGGGCGCGACGACCTTGCCGGTCTGCCCGACCTGCCAGTCATTCGGCGCATAGCCCGCATCGACCGCCGCGCGGGATGCGCCGACCGCCGCGCCGAGCCTGTCCGCCAGCGGCAGGATCGTCTCGCGGAACTTCTCCTCCGAACCCAGGGCACGGCCGCCCGATACAACGATCCGGGCGGAGGCGAGATCGGGCCGCTCGCTTTCGGCGAAGCGGTTCTCGACGAAGGTCGAGAGGCCGGGCGTGTCGGACACGTCGACAGGGACGATCTCGGCCGCGTCATCCCGCGAACCTGCTGCCGCGAAGGCAGCCGTGCGGACTGTCACCACCTTGATCGGATCGGCCGATTGCACGGTCTGCACCGCATTGCCCGCATAGATCGGCCGCTTGAAGGTGTCGGGCGCGACGACCGCGACGATCTCCGATACCTGCATGACGTCCAGCAGCGCGGCGACACGCGGCAGGATGCTCTTGCCGTTGCTGGTGGCGGGCGCGACGATCGCGTCATAGCCGCTGGCCAGCGACAGGATCAGCGCGGCGCTCGGTTCCGCCAGCCGGTGTTCGAGTGCCACCGCCTCGGCCAGCAATACCCGGCGCACCCCGGCCAGTCGGGCGGCAGCCTGCGCCGCACCGTCCGCGGACAGACCCGCCACCAGCACATCCACCTCGCTGCCCATCGCCAATGCGGCGGTCAGTGCGCGAGCGGTCAGTTCGGAAAGATGCGTATTATCGTGTTCGGCCAACAGAAGGATGGTCATCGCTCTTGCTCCCACTCGCGATCAAAGGACGCCGGCCGCTTCCTTGAGCTTGCCGGCCAGTTCGGCCGCCGATCCGACCCGCACGCCCGCTTCGCGGACCTTCGGTTCCTCGGTCGCCACCACCGTCAGACGCGGCGCGACGTCGATGCCCAGGCTCTCCGCGGCCAGATCCTCCAGCGGCTTCTTCTTGGCCTTCATGATGTTGGGCAGAGAGGCGTAGCGCGGTTCGTTGAGGCGCAGGTCGACCGATATGACGGCGGGCAAGCGGGCCTGGATGACCTGAAGTCCCCCATCGACCTCACGCGTCACCACGGCTGTGCCATCCGCAACCGCGATATGCGATGCGAAGGTCGCCTGCGACCAACCCAGTAGCGCCGACAGCATCTGTCCGGTCTGGTTGGCATCGTCGTCGATCGCCTGCTTGCCGAGCAGGATCAACTCCGGCCCCTCACGCTCGGCGATCCGTTTCAGCAGTTTCGCCACCGCCAGCGGCTCCGTGGGCACCTCGGTACGGATCAGTATGGCACGGTCCGCACCGATCGCCAGCGCGCTGCGCAGCACATCCTGCGCCTGGGCCGGGCCGATCGACACCACGACGATCTCGGTTGCGATACCGGCTTCCTTCAGCCGGACCGCTTCCTCGACCGCGATCTCGTCGAACGGGTTTATCGCCATCTTCACATTGGCCAGATCGACACCCGATCCGTCATTCTTGACGCGAATCTTCACATTGTGATCGACCACGCGTTTGACGGGCACCAAGATTTTCATATCGCCGCTCCCCCACTAGGGTCAGGACTCGTTGATTACAGCCAGAAGATGACGGTGGCTGCGAGGGCGATGGCCGAGAAGAAGGCGGTGGGGCAGCGGTCGTAGCGCGTAGCGACGCGACGCCAGTCCTTCAGACGGCCGAACATGATCTCGATGCGGCTGCGGCGCCGATAGCGGCGCTTGTCGTACCGGACAGGCTCGTTGCGCGAATTGCGGCCCGGGATGCAGGGCTGGATGCCTTTGGCCTGGAGAGCGTCCCTGAACCAGTCCGCGTCATAGCCGCGGTCGCCAAGCAGCCATTGTGCCTTGGGCAGGTCATCGAGCAGCGCTGCCGCGCCGGTGTAGTCGCTGACCTGGCCTGCGGTCATGAAGAAGCTCAGCGGGCGTCCGTTCGCATCGGCGACGGCATGGAGCTTGGTGTTCATGCCGCCTTTGGTGCGGCCGATCAGGCGGCCAAGATCCCCTTTTTAACCCGCAGGCTCGATGCCGTGCGGTGCGCCTTCAAGTAGGTCGCGTCGATCATGACCGTTCCTGGCTGCGCGCTTGCAGTCGCCAACCCCTCCATCATGCGTGTGAACACACCGGCCTCGCCCCAACGCTTCCACCGATTGTATAGCGTCTTGTGCGGGCCGTAGGCGCTCGGCGCATCACGCCAGCGCAGCCCGTTCTTGTTGACGAACACGATGCCGCTCAGCACCCGCCGATCGTCCACCCGTGGCTTCCCATGGCTCTTTGGAAAGAACGGCCGCAGCCGCTCGATCTGCTCATCCGTCAGCCAAAACAGGTCGCTCATTCCGGTCTCCTTGCGGGGCCTGAATCAGATCGCGACGCTGACATCAATGGGTCCTGACCCTAGCTGTTCAGTCCCGGCATCTGGTGGATCGGGTTGACGATGAATGAGCTGCCCCCTTCTGAGTGGTCCATCGACTATGACAGTCTGGACCAAGGATGACGGTCCCCCGGTTTCTCATCCGGGCATGATGCGAGTTTCCGGTTTGCATCCGTCGGGGTTAACCCCGACGGATGCAGCATATTCGGCTGGCGTGAGCCAGCCAAGCGCCGTGTGAGGACGGCTCTCGTTATAGTCCCGCCGCCAGGCCTCGATCTTGGCACGAGCGTCCGCCAGCGACAGGAACCAGTGGCTGTTCAGGCACTCGTCGCGAAGCCGGCCGTTGAAGCTCTCGACGAAGGCGTTGTCGGTCGGTTTGCCCGGCCGCGAGAAATCGAGCGTGACGCCGTTCTCATACGCCCATCGGTCGAGCGCCTTCGAGATGAACTCCGGGCCATTGTCCACCCGAATGGTCTTCGGTGCACCACGTACTGACGCGATCCGCGTCACCGCCGCGACAACCTGCTCGCCCTTGATGCCCTGATCGACGTCGATCGCCAGCGCCTCGCGGGTGAACGCATCGACCACCGTCAGTGCCCGCAGCCGCCGGCCATCGAACAAGGCATCCGAGACAAAGTCCATCGACCACATCTCGTTGGGCGCCGAGGCCGCAGGCTGGCGTTCGCGGTTCGCCGCGCTGACGTTGCGACGGGGACGCTTGAGCCGAAGGCTCAATCCATCCTCCCGATATAGCCGGTAAACCCGCTTGTGATTCACCAGCCAGCCCTCCCTGCGCAGCAGGATGTAGATCCGAAAATAGCCATAGCGCACCCGTGCTGCCGCCAGATCGTGGATGCGCAGCCGCAGCGGCGCCTGGTCCGGCTTGTGCGACACGTAGCGCACCGATGAGCGGTCGACGCCGAGCGCGAGGCAACTGCGCCGCTCGCTGACGCCGTGGGACGCCTGGACGTACGCGACGATCTCGCGCCGTCGCCCAGGCGTCAGAGCTTTTTTGCTAGGACATCCTGCAGGATATGCTTGTCCAGGCTCAGATCCGCGACGAGCTGCTTCAGCTTGCGGTTCTCGTCCTCGAGTTGCTTGACCCGCCGCAGCTCGCCGACGCCCAGCCCGCCATACACCTTCTTCCAGCGATAAAAGGTCTGCTCCGATACGCCCATACGGCGGATGACCTCCGCCACCGGCGTGCCCGTCTCCGCCTGCTTCAGCGCAAACGCAATCTGCTCTTCCGTGTATCTCGACTTCTTCATGTCCCAGCTCCTTGCCCGCAGGCTTCAAAGGGCCGGAAAACTCTCACTCAGCTTGGATGAAAAAATAGGGAGGACGTCAAGGAAGGGACAACGAATGCCTTCGAAGAAGCACAAGCCCGAGGAGATTATCGGCAAGCTGTGTGAGGTGGAGATCGTGCTGGGCCAAGGCGGCACGACCGCCGAGGCGTGCCGGCGGATCGCGGTCAGCGAACAGACCTACTATCACTGGCGCAAGGAATATGGTGGCCTGAAGACGGACCAGGCGCGTCGGATGAAGGATCTGGAGAAGGAGAACGCCCGGCTGCGGCGTGCGATTTCGGATTTGATGCTGGACGAGCTCATCCTGCAGGAGGCGGCAAAGGGAAACTTCTAAGCCCCGCACGGCGCCGGCGCTGCATCGACCAGGTCCGGGAGGTGCTGGCCGTGTCCAAGCGGCGCGTGTGCCGCGTGGTTGGCCAGCACCGGTCAACGCAGCGCAAAGTGCCGTGCGGGGCAGATGATGAGCAGGCGCTCACCGACGACGTCGTCGCGGTGGCAAAGCAGTACGGGCGCTACGGTTACCGTCGGGTGACCGCGCTGCTGCATGCGGCGGGCTGGTCGGTGGCCGACGGTTCCGCGTGCTCAACATCGTCGACAACGTCACGCGCGAATGCCTCCGGGCGGTGGTCGATACGTCGATCTCGGGCCGGCGGGTCGTGCGCGGATTGACCGATCTGATCACCGAGCGTGGCAAGCCGAAGATGATCGTCAGCGACAACGGGACCGAACTGACGTCGAACGCGGTGCTCGCCTGGTCGGGCGATGCAGGCGTCGAATGGCATTACATCGCGCCGGGCAAGCCCACGCAGAATGGGTTCGTCGAGAGCTTCAACGGTCGCATGCGCGACGAGCTGCTCAACGAGACGCTGTTCTTCACCATCGGTCAGGCCCGCTCGATCCTTGCCCGCTGGATCGACGACTACAACACCGAGCGACCGCACTAGTCGCTCGGCTACGCCACTCCGGCAGCCTTCGCTGCCGGGCTCGAACAGCAACGGGCGGGATTAACCCCGCCCGTTGCTTCACCTGCGCTCAGGCGCGACAACACAGGTCGGTCTCTGGTTGCCGCTGGATGAAAGACCGGGGTCACGTCAGTCCCGCAGCGGAGGTGGTGGCCAGCGCGGCGTCGCCAGCGCGTATGCCCTAAACGACAACGCCGCCCGTGAGGGCGGCGTATCGAGTTCTATGGCGGTGGTTGCGGGGGCAGGATTTGAACCTGCGGCCTTCAGGTTATGAGCCTGACGAGCTACCGGGCTGCTCCACCCCGCGACACTGGGTATAGGGGCAAGGACGAGTGAATGGGTTTTTGTATTCGCGGGCTGTAATGCCTGGCGACGCCCTACTCTTCCACTGCTTGAGCAGTAGTACCATTGGCGCAGTCGGGTTTCACGGCCGAGTTCGGGATGGGATCGGGTGGGACACCGACGCTATGGCCACCAGGCAATAGAGTCCGCGAATAACAATCCCCATCAAGTGGTACTTGATGGGGGCCCCGAGGGGAGGAGACCTCGCTTCGGGGGATTGGGTATAAAATCGATGCACCTGGCTTGGTAATGACCGCACCCTGCCATCTAGCCCAGGGCTGATGGTGGGGGTGTGGAGCTCTCAAGCGCGAATAGGACAATTAGTATCGGTTAGCTCCATGCGTTACCGCACTTCCACATCCGATCTATCAAGGTCGTGGTCTTCGACCGTCCTGAGAAATCTTATCTTGAGGGAGGCTTCCCGCTTAGATGCTTTCAGCGGTTATCCCGTCCGTACATAGCTACCCTGCTGCGCCGTTGGCACGACGACAGGTACACCAGAGGTACGTTCAACCCGGTCCTCTCGTACTAGGGTCAACTCCTCTCAAATTTCGACGCCCACGGCAGATAGGGACCAAACTGTCTCGCGACGTTCTGAACCCAGCTCACGTACCACTTTAATTGGCGAACAGCCAAACCCTTGGGACCTGCTCCAGCCCCAGGATGTGATGAGCCGACATCGAGGTGCCAAACAACCCCGTCGATATGAGCTCTTGGGGGTTATCAGCCTGTTATCCCCGGCGTACCTTTTATCCGTTGAGCGATGGCCCTTCCACGAGGGACCACCGGATCACTATGACCGACTTTCGTCTCTGCTCGACTTGTCAGTCTCGCAGTCAGGCTGGCTTATGCCATTGCACTCTAACAGCCGGTTTCCAACCGGCCTGAGCCAACCTTCGCGCGCCTCCGTTACTCTTTAGGAGGCGACCGCCCCAGTCAAACTACCCGCCACAGAGGGTCCCTGTACCGGTTTCACGGTACGAGGTTAGACATTAAACAACAACAGGGTGGTATTTCACCTATGGCTCCACATCGGCTGGCGCCAATGCTTCAAAGCCTCCCACCTATGCTACACAGTTCTTGTCCAATGCCACTCTGAAGCTGCAGTAAAGGTGCACGGGGTCTTTCCGTCTAACCGCGGGTACTCCGCATCTTCACGGAGAATTCAATTTCGCTGAGCATGTCCTGGAGACAGTGGGGAAGTCGTTACGCCATTCGTGCAGGTCGGAACTTACCCGACAAGGAATTTCGCTACCTTAGGACCGTTATAGTTACGGCCGCCGTTTACCTGGGCTTCATTTCAGAGCTTGCACTCCTCCACTTAACCTTCAGGCACCGGGCAGGCGTCAGGCCCTATACGTCGTCTTGAAGCCGACTTAGCAGAGCCCTGTGTTTTTGCTAAACAGTCGCTACCCCCTGGCCTGTGCCCCCCATGAGAGCTTGCGCTTACATGGGGCCTCCTTCTTCCGAAGGTACGGAGGCAATTTGCCGAGTTCCTTCAGGACACTTCTCTCAAGCGCCTTGGTATACTCTACCTGACCACCTGTGTCGGTTTCGGGTACGGTCTATACGGTGGGGCTATTTCCCGGGACCTCTTCGAGGCACGTCCAATCCGATAAGGACGTACAACACACGAGATCCGTCACACACCACCAGGCCCACGAATATTAACGTGGTTCCCATCGACTACCCCCTTCGGGCTCGTCTTAGGGGCCGGCTCACCCTGCGCGGATTAGCCTTGCGCAGGAACCCTTGGTCTTTCGGCGAGAGGGCATCTCACCCTCTTTATCGCTACTCATGTCTGCATTCGCACTTC
>NZ_CBCOPO010000002.1:0-282500 GCF_965112005.1 Sphingomonas sp. Marseille-Q8236 | reverse complement strand
CATAAGGCGCAGGGGCTTTGCCACCTCGAAAGCGCCGTCAAATCCAACCGATAGGCCCTGATGGCCGGTAAAGTCATCTTTGGATCACCCGCCATCGCGCGAAAAGCCGGACAGGTGTTTCACCGTCGCCGTTTCATCGCTTTTTGGCTGAAGAGGGGGGAGCGATGCCCGAATCGCTCAACCCCCGCCCCGATCGTCCTGCCGGTGCCGGTCTTCCCGGCGGCTTCCGCTCCCGATTGTCGATTCTTTTGTGTGTTTGGCCGACGATGCAAAGCTTCCCTAGGGGAAATGCGGACCAAAAAAAAGGCCGGTCAAGCGACCGGCCGAAAAGTTTTTAGGAGAGGATGCCTGAAAGGCGTGTTCCTTGTGCACCGCAGCGATGGTTGACGCAATTGCAACATTAGCAAACGAAATTGCACGAAATGCAATTTGTGCTGAATTGGGCTATCGCCCCATGCCCGGCAACGGGATCGCCGTGCTGTGCTTGATCTCTTCCATGGCGAAGGCGGCGCTGACATCGATGAGGCGGACACGCTCGATCAAGCGCTTATAGACGCGGTCATAGGCCTTGATATCCGCGACCCGAATTTTCAGCAGATAATCGACCTCCCCCGCCATGCGATAAAATTCCACCACCTCGGGCATATCGCTGACGGCGCGGGCGAATTCGTCCAGCCATGCGGCGGAGTGCTCGGCCGTGCGGACACTGACGAAGACAGCCATCCCCGCCTCCAGCTTCTCCGGATCGAGCAGCGCGACGCGCCGCAGGATATATCCCTCTTCCTCCAACCGCCGAATGCGCCGCCAGCAGGCATTTTGCGACAGGTTCACGCGCGCCGCGATTTCCGCGACGGACAGACTGGCATCGGACTGTAGCTCGGCAAGAATGGCGCTATCAATTTTATCGACCATATCGCATTTATCCGCAAAATTCTCACACCATAACCCGCGCGAAGCCGGGAACTTTGGTATGATTTGGCACGCCGAACGGCATATCCTTATCGCACGCAAAGGGGAATGCCATGTTGATGACCGCCGAGAACCGCCCTGCCCCTGATCTTTCGATTGCCGAGATGCTGGGGATAGAAACCGCCGAACGAGCGGTGGACCGGGCGTTCGTCGCCAAGGCCCTGGCGGTGCTCGATCGCGATCGTCGGCGTTGTCCCGAAACGCCGTTGCTGGCCGTCGGCCTTCCCGCGGCACCATCCATAGACCTGTACATGAAGGACGAGTCGGCCCACCCCACCGGCAGCCTAAAGCACCGGCTGGCGCGTTCGCTGTTCACCAGCGGCGTGGTCGCGGGCGTCATCCGTGAGGGGCGGCCGCTAATCGAGGCGTCCTCGGGCTCGACCGCCGTGTCGGAGGCCTATTTCGCCCGGTTGCTCGACCTGCCTTTCCACGCGGTCATGCCCGCCAGCACCGCCCCCGCCAAGATCCGCGCGATCACCGCGCATGGTGGCCAGTGCCATCTGGTCGAGCCGCACAACCTTTATGACGAAGCGCGCGATCTGGCCGACGCGCTGGGCGGCGTCTATCTCGACCAGTTCACCAATGCCGCGCCGGCCACCGACTGGCGGTGCGACAATATCGGCTCGGCGATCCTGACCCAGATGGCGGGGGAGCCGCATATGGTCCCCGATTGGATCGTCGTCGGCGCGGGAACGGGAGGGACGGCCGCGACCATCGGCCGCCACTGCCGCCATCGCGGCCTGCCCACCCGGTTATGCGTCGCCGATGTCGAACATAGCGCCTTTTTCGCGGGCTATCGCGATCGGGACCCTGCGGCGCTCTGCACCCGCCCTTCGCGGATCGAAGGGGTCGGCCGCCCCCGAGTCGAGCCGTCCTTCCTGCCCGGCACGATCGACCGGATGATGAAGCTGCCCGATGCGGTTTCCATCGCCGGGATGCGGATTGCGAGCGAAATGCTCGGTCGGCCGGTGGGTCCGTCGACGGGGACCAACTTCGTGGCCGCGGCGATGCTGGCGCTGGAAATGACCGCGGCGGGGCAGTGCGGATCGATCGCGACTTTGATCTGCGACCACGGCGCCCGCTATGCCGATTGTCATCATGATCGGCACTGGCTGGCGACGCAGGGACTTGCCGAAAGCGTCGACGCTGCCGAGATGGCGTTGCGCACCATGTTGCTCAAGGATGCCGAATGACCATGAATCCGCTTCTCGCCGATACCGACCTTCCTGACTTCGCCGCGATCCGGCCCGAGCATCTGGTGCCCGCGGTGGACCAGATGATTGCCGATGCCCGTGCCGCCGCCGACCGCATCGGCGGGTTTAACGCAAGCGACTTCGGCGATGTCATGCTGGCCAGCGAGCGCGCGGGCTTTGCCATCGCGCGCGGCTGGTCACCCGCTGGGCATCTGCATTCGGTCGCCGACACCCCCGAATCGCGTGCTGCCTTTGCAGAGGCGCAGGCCAAGCTGGCCGAATACGGGCTGGAGGCGGGACAGGATCCGCGTCTGTTCGCCGCGTTCAACCGGGTCGATCTGGCCCCACTGACCGAAGCCGAGGCGCGCGCCGTCACGCTGGCACGGCGGGATTTTACGCTGTCGGGCGTCGGGCTGGACGATGATGCCAAGGCGCGGTTCCGCGAGATCGGGGTCGAGCTGAACAAGCTGACCACCGAATTCGGCAATGCCGTGCTCGATTCGAGCGAAGCGTGGAGCGAGCATATCATCGACGAGGCGCTGCTGTCGGGCCTGACCGACAATGCCAAGGCGATCCTGGCCGCCTATGCCGCCGAAAAGGGACTGGACGGCTGGCTGGTGACGTTGCGCGAACCGAGCGTACAGGCGATCCTGACCCAGGCCGACAATCGCGATCTGCGCGCGCGCGTGGCCAAGGCTTATGCCACCCGCGCCTCGGATCAGGCGGCCGATCCGGCCCATGACAATAGCGCACGGATCGATCGCATCCTGGCGCTTCGACACGAGGCCGCAAGGCTGCTCGGGTTCGAGAATGCCGCCGCGCGGTCTGTCGAGACCAAGATGGCGCAGTCCGCGGACGAGGCGCTGGCCTTCCTGTCCGACCTGGCCGCCCGCGCCCGGCCGCTGGCCGAACGCGAGCTGGCGGAGGCGACCGCCTATGCCGCTGAGAAATTCGGCATCGCCAAGCTGGAGCCCTGGGACACAGGTTATATCGCCGAGCATATCCGCCGCGAGCGGTTCGGCGTCGATCGTGAGGCGATCCGCGCCTATTTCCCGCTGCCCCGCGTAATGGAAGGCACGATCGCCCTGATCGAACGGCTTTACGGCATCCGCCTGGTCGAGCGGCCGGGCGTATCGGTATGGAATGCCGATGTCCGCTATTATGACGTGCAGGATGCGAGCGGCGAGATCGTCGCGGGCGTCTATTGCGACTTCCATGCGCGCGCGGGCAAGCGGGGCGGAGCCTGGATGGATGTGTGCCGCCCGCGCTTCCGCGATGCCGATCGGTTCCATCGGCCGATCGCCTATCTGACCTGCAACTTTCCGCCCGCGACGGGGGACACCCCTGCCCTGCTGGCGCATGGCGATGTCGTCACGCTGCTGCACGAGTTCGGGCATGTGCTGCACCATCTGCTGACCGAGGTCGACCTGCCCTCGATCGGCGGGATTTCGGGCGTCGAATGGGATGCGGTCGAGCTGCCCAGCCAGTTCATGGAGAATTTCGCCTGGGACCGCGCGACGCTGACCGACCTGTCGGCGCATGTCGAAACGGGCGAGCCTTTGCCCGATGCCTTGTTCGCCAAGATGCTGGCGGCGCGACGCTTCCAGGCGGGGCTGTTCCTGCTGCGCCAGGTCGAGTTCGCGACCTTCGACCTGCGCTTGCACCGCGACTATGACCCCGTTCAGGGTGGCCGGGTGCTACAGGTGCTGAACGCGGTACGCGACGAGGTGGCGGTGATCCGCCCGCCCGAATGGAATCGTTTCCCGCACAGCTTCAGCCATATCTTCGCGGGCGGTTATGCGGCGGGCTATTACAGCTATCTCTGGGCCGAGCTGCTGTCGGCGGATGCCTTTGCCGCCTTTGCCGAGGAAGGTCAGGCGGCGGGCGACCGTTTTCGCCGCGAGGTGCTGGCGCGCGGGGCGAGCCGTCCGGCGGCCGACAATTTCCGCGCCTTCCGGGGACGTGCGCCGGAGCCGGACGCGCTGCTTCGCCATCATGGGCTGACAGCCTGAGCATGAAAGCCGGGGCGCGCAAACCGCCCCGGCCCGTCCGCGCATTTGACCTAAATCAGTAAGAAACCCATTTCCAGCCCCGAAGTCGCCCACCGCTCCTTAACCATCTCCGCCTTAGCGTAGCGCTGCAAATCAGGAGTGGAATGAGGGGGTTATGAGCGGAGCGGAGCAGATCAATTTCGACCAGCGGCTGGCCGCCTTCGATTATGATGGGCGAAGCTACGCGACGTTTCCGACGATCAAGCGCGCGATCGAGCGTCATGCACCGGCCGCGCTGACCAGGCTGTACCAGCATATCGCAGGGACCTCGCAGATTCGCGACCTCTTCGCGTCGCAGGCGCATATGGATCACGCCCGCGACAAGCAGATGGAGCATTGGCGCAAGCTGTTCTCCCGCCCGCTCGACCGCGACTATGCCGCCGCCTCGACCCATATCGGGCAGGTCCATGCGCGGATCGGGCTGGCGCCGACATGGTATATCAGCGGCTATGCCCGGATGCTCGAATATGTCCTGCCCAAGCTGATCCTCGGCCGGCTGTTCTGGCCGTTCGGCGCGCGGCGGCGCGCCCGTGCGGCGACGGCATTGGTCAAGGCGTCGCTGATCGACATGGACATCGCGCTGGCCGCCTATTTCGAGGCCGAGCAGGCCGGACGCCGCGCCGTGATCGAGCGATGCGGAGACGTCTTCGACCGGATGGCCAAGGGTGACCTGACCGCCTCGCTCGTCGGTCTGCCCAAGGAATATCAGGCGCTGGCCGACAGTTTCGAGGCGATGCGCGCGCAGATGCGCGCGACGCTCGGCGTCGTGACCCAGTCGGGCGAGCATATCCGGGTCGGATCGGGCGACATTCGCCAGGCATCGGACGACCTGTCCGATCGCACCAAGCAGCAGGCCGCCTCGCTCGAGGAGACCGCCGCCGCGATGCAGCAGATCACCAGCACCGTCCGCCAGACCGCCGAAGGTGCATCCCGCGCCAACCAGATCGTCGGCGAGGCGCGACAGGAGGCCGAGGAATCGGGTCAGATCGTCCGCCGCGCGGTCGAGGCGATGGGCGGAATCGAACGATCCTCGTCCGAAATCAGCGAGATCATCAGCGTCATCGACGGCATCTCCTTCCAGACCAATCTCCTCGCGCTGAATGCAGGGGTCGAGGCGGCCCGGGCCGGGGAAGCGGGCAAGGGTTTCGCGGTGGTCGCGAGCGAAGTCCGCGCGCTTGCGCAGCGCTCGGCCGATGCGGCCAAGGACGTGAAGACCCGCATCCTGACCTCATCCGATCAGGTCGGGGCTGGCGTGGCGCTGGTCAACGAGGCGGGCGAAGCACTGCAACGGATCATCAGCCGGATCGGCGAAATCAGCGAACTGGTCTCGCAGATCGCGGCTTCGGCCAGTCAGCAGTCGGTCGGTTTGCAACAGGTCAACTGCGCCGTTGCGGAGATGGACGGCGTCACCCAGCGCAATGCTGCGATGGTCGAGCAAGCCACCGACTCCGCGCGGGCCCTGGCGCAGGAAGCCGAAACGCTGGCACGCGAGGTCGCCCGCTTTTGCTTGGGCGACATGACAGGCGACATTCAGAACCCGGTCCATCAGATGCACCGGCGGCTGGCGCTGGTATAGCGCCGACCGGCGTCTACGGGCCTCCCCTTGCGGCCAATCACTGCAATTCCGGCACTCCGTCCCAGCGAAGGCGAGGATCCGGTCGGGTAGACGCTGGCACGTCGCATCAGTCCGGTCTTGACGGGGCCCCGGCCCCAGTCTTCGCCGGAGCGATGGGTAAGGAGATCGGCTTGCAGGGCAGGATGCCGATCGGTCCTGCTCGCCGCGCCGTCGATGCCCGAACACAGGAAACCGCCCAGGAATCACCAGGGCGGCGGGATCACTTTAGAGATGTCGAAGAAGTGGTGGAGCCGAGGGGGATCGAACCCCTGACCTTCGCAATGCCATTGCGACGCTCTCCCAGCTGAGCTACGGCCCCATCGATTTGGCGAAGTCCCGGCGGGAAGCGGGCTTGCCTGTCAGCGCTTCTGCTAAACGCTGGCGTTCCGGCGGAATGGTGGAGCCGAGGGGGATCGAACCCCTGACCTTCGCAATGCCATTGCGACGCTCTCCCAGCTGAGCTACGGCCCCATTCCGCTGTGGAGGCAGCCCACTAGCGGGGCCGCCGGGGCTCGGCAAGCACTTTTTTCGAGCGCCCGCCGAGCCCATCGGACAACTTAGTGTTCGTCGTCCTCGCTGGACGTTTCCACGCCCAGATCGTCGTCGCCGCCCAGATCGACTTCATCGTCGGGCGAGGGCTCTTCGTCCTCACCGGTGATGTCCAGATCTTCGTCGTCGCCGCCCGCCAGATCACTGTCGGCTTCCTTGTTCTCGGGCTTGTTCTGCTCGAAGGGCAGAGGCTGCTTCGACTTCAGGATGGGCTCAGGCTCCCACTGCGTCCCGCAAATGATGCAGGTGACGGGGTCGTCCTTTTCGAGGTCGTAAAAGCGCGTCGCGCATTTCGGGCACGTACGCTTCGTGCCCCATTCCGGCTTGATCATGCCGTTCATACCTTTCGGATTGGGTTTTCCGCCGGAGCGAAAAGTGGGCGCGCCTTGCCACAGCGCAAGGCCCCTGTCAAAAGCCCGCGCCATCATGGCGCATAACCTTCCCCAGCCTCGCACCGTGCGAGCCGCCGCCGCCCTTCGCGGCACCATCGCCGTTCCGGGCGACAAATCGATCAGCCACCGCTCGCTGATGCTCTCCGCGCTGGCGGTCGGTGAAAGCCGGGTGCAAGGACTGTTGGAGGGCGAGGACGTGCTCGCCACCGCCGCGGCGATGCGCGCGATGGGCGCGGACATCGTCCGTCAGGATGACGGGGTGTGGGTGATCCACGGTGTCGGGGTCGGTGGCCTGCTCCAGCCGCAGACGGCACTCGACATGGGCAATTCCGGCACGTCCACACGTCTTTTGATGGGTCTGGTCGCCAGCCACCCGATCACCGCGACCTTTATCGGCGACGCCTCGCTTTCCAAGCGCCCCATGGGCCGCGTCATCGAACCGCTGTCGCAAATGGGCGCGCAGTTCCAGGATACGCCGGGCGGCCGCCTGCCCCTGATGGTCCGCGGGATCAGCCCCGCCGTGCCGATCCGCTACACCCTGCCCGTCGCCTCGGCGCAGGTGAAGTCGGCGATCCTGCTCGCCGGGCTCAACACGCCGGGCGAGACGGTGGTGATCGAACCGATCGCGACTCGCGACCATAGCGAGCGCATGCTGGCCGGATTCGGCGCGGACCTGACCGTCACCCCCTCCGCCGAGGGCCGGATCATCACGATTCGCGGCGAGGCGGAGCTGAAGCCCCAGAATATCGTCGTGCCGGGCGATCCGTCATCGGCAGCCTTCTGGCTGGTCGCGGGCTCGATCGTGCCGGGCGCGGACGTGACGATCACCAATGTCGGCATGAACCCGACCCGCACCGGTATCATCGCCGCGCTCAAGATGATGGGCGCCGACATCACCGAGCTCGACGCGCGCATCGTCGGTGGCGAGCCGGTCGCCGATCTCCGAGTCCGTCACGCCCCCCTCTCGGCGATCGAAGTCCCGCCCGAACTGACGCCGAGCATGATCGACGAATATCCCGTGCTGTTCGTCGCGGCGGCCTATGCCAGCGGCACGACCATCGCGCGGGGCGCCGAGGAATTGCGCGTCAAGGAGTCGGACCGCATCACCGCGATGGCCGATGCGCTCGGCGCGTGCGGCGTGGCCTGCGAGGAATTTGAGGACGGCATGGCCGTAACCGGCACCGGCGGGGAGCCCATTCCCGGCGGCGCCACCATCGCCACCCTGCTCGACCACCGCATCGCGATGAGCATGACGATCGCCGCGCTCAACGCCCGCGAGCCCATCACGCTGGACGATGCCGCCCCGGTCGCGACCAGCTATCCCGTGTTCTTCGATACGCTGGAGACGCTGGGGGCCTTCGCATGATCATTGCGGTCGACGGTCCGGCGGCCAGCGGCAAGGGCACCATCGCCCGCGCGCTCGCCCGACATTATGGGCTGCCGCATCTGGATACCGGGCTGCTCTATCGCGCGGTGGCGGCGACGGTCCGGGCGATGGGCCTCGACCCGACCAAGGAAGCCGATGCCGTCGCCGCCTGCAGTTTCGATGATGGCCTGCTCGCCGATCCGATCCTTCGCGACGACGAGACGGGCAAGCTCGCCTCGGTCGTGTCGGCGCATCCCCTAGTTCGCGCAGCCCTTCTCCAGCGGCAGAAGCGGTTCGCCAACCAGCCGGGCGGCGCGATCCTCGACGGGCGCGATATCGGCACGGTCATCGCGCCGGACGCCGATGCCAAGCTGTTCGTCAAGGCCAGCCCACAGGTCCGCGCGCGCCGTCGGCATAACGAACTGGCCGCGAACGGTGCGACCGCGACCTTCGAACAGGTGCTGGCCGACATCCGCGCCCGCGACGAGCGCGACAGCGGGCGGGCGACGGCCCCCCTCACCCAGGCCGCGGACGCCGCAGCGCTCGATACGTCCAGCCTGACGATCGACGCGGCCGTCGCCCGCGCCATCCAGTTCGTCGACGCGCAAGTGGCCGCCAAGGTCCGCTGATCTAATCCTCCCCAGCATGGGGAGGTGGCAGCGCGCCAGCGCTGACGGAGGGCGGTCAGCCGCACAGGACGCCCCTATCGGCACGCCCCCTCCACCATGCTGCGCTTGGTCCCCCTCCCCGTGCCGGGGAGGATAGCCCTTACCTTGCGCCGAAACCCGTTTTCGGCTATAGGCGCCCCGCTCGCGGACCCTGTTCCGCGGAGAGGCTGACGCGAGGCCCTGTCCTCAGCGTCCTTTCCGCATTTTTCGCGGACCGCCGCTTTTCCGTGTTTCAGCACAATCTTCGGGCCTGGTGGCGTCGGCATGGGGTCGGCGCGGCCATCGTCGAAGGCTTGGGGCATGCCCCGGCCAGAGGCGGAAAACTATCAGGAACCTAACCCTTTTATGGCAACCAACCCCCAGCCCACGCGCGACGATTTCGCGGCGATGCTCGATGACATGTTCGGCGGTGCCGACAGCTTCGAGGGTCGCGTCGTGCATGGCACCGTCACCGCGATCGAAAACGACATGGCCGTCATCGACGTCGGTCTGAAGTCGGAAGGCCGTGTGCCCCTCCGCGAATTCGCTGCCCCCGGCCAGAAGGCCGACCTGAAGGTCGGTGACGAGGTCGAGGTCTATGTCGACCGCGTCGAGAACATGCACGGCGAAGCGATGCTCAGCCGCGACCGCGCGCGCCGCGAGGCCGCCTGGGACAAGCTGGAGCTCGAATTCTCGAAGTCGGCCCGCGTCGAAGGCGTGATCTTCGGCCGCGTGAAGGGTGGCTTCACCGTCGACCTGAACGGCGCCGTGGCGTTCCTGCCGGGTTCGCAGGTCGATATCCGCCCCGTCCGCGACGTCACCCCGCTGATGGACATCCCGCAGCCGTTCCAGATCCTGAAGATGGACCGCAAGCGCGGCAACATCGTCGTGTCGCGTCGCGCGGTCCTGGAAGAGACCCGCGCCGAGCAGCGTTCGGGCCTGATCCAGAGCCTGGCCGAGGGTCAGATCATCGACGGCGTCGTCAAGAACATCACCGATTACGGTGCGTTCGTCGACCTGGGCGGCATCGACGGCCTGCTGCACGTCACCGACCTGTCGTACAAGCGCGTCAATCATCCGTCGGAGATGATCGCGATCGGCGACACCGTGCGCGTCCAGATCATCCGTATCAACAAGGACACGCAGCGCATCTCGCTCGGCATGAAGCAGCTCGAGAGCGATCCGTGGGATGGCGCCGGCGCCAAGTACCCGGTCGGTGCGAAGCTGTCGGGCCGCGTCACGAACATCACCGAATATGGTGCGTTCGTCGAGCTGGAGCCGGGCATCGAAGGCCTGGTCCACGTGTCGGAAATGTCCTGGACCAAGAAGAACGTCCATCCGGGCAAGATCGTGTCGACCTCGCAGGAAGTCGATGTGGTCGTCCTCGAGGTCGATCAGGAAAAGCGCCGCATCTCGCTCGGCCTCAAGCAGGCTCAGGCCAATCCGTGGGAGGCGTTCGCCGCCGCTCATCCGATCGGCTCGACCGTCGAGGGCGAAGTCAAGAACGCGACCGAGTTCGGCCTGTTCATCGGCCTGGACAACGATGTCGACGGCATGGTCCACATGTCGGACATCGCTTGGGGCGTGTCGGGTGAGGATGCCCTCAACCTGCACCGCAAGGGCGAAGTCGTTCAGGCCGTTGTTCTGGACATCGACCCCGAGAAGGAGCGCATCTCGCTCGGCATGAAGCAGCTCGAGCGCGGCGGCCCCGTCGCCGGCGGCGTGGCTGCGGCTGGCGATCGTCTGAACAAGAACCAGGTCGTCACCGTGATCGTCCTCGAAGTCCGCGACGCGGGCCTCGAAGTCCAGGCTGGCGACGATGGTGCGACCGGCTTCATCAAGCGCACCGATCTGGGTCGCGACCGTGACGAGCAGCGCCCCGAGCGCTTCCAGGTCGGCCAGAAGTTCGACGCGATGGTCACCGGCTTCGATCGTTCGAAGAAGCCGACCTTCTCGGTCAAGGCGATGCAGATCGCCGAAGAGAAACAGGCGGTGGCTCAGTACGGTTCGTCCGACTCGGGCGCGTCGCTGGGCGACATTCTGGGCGAAGCGCTGAAGGCGCGTACCCAGAAGTAAGCTACTGGACCGGGACACGTTTCTCACAACGTGTCCCGGTTTTGCCTAGACAGGAACTTAATTAGCCTGTTCAGTGGCTTAATCGTATAATAAAAAAACTTTCAGCAGCGAGAAACACAGGTTAAGAACGCCTCGTCTGTATCTTGGGACTAGACGATGATCCGTTCGGAACTTGTGCAAAAAATCAGCCACCACAATCCGGGGCTCAACCCGCGCGAAGTCGAATTGATTGTGACCATTTTCTTCGACGAGATCACCAAGCGTCTCGCGGATGACGGCCGTGTCGAATTGCGGGGTTTCGGTGCCTTTTCGACCCGCTCGCGCGGCGCACGGACGGGTCGCAATCCTCGGACCGGAGAGACCGTCGCGGTGATCGCCAAGCGCGTTCCCTATTTTAAGCCCGGCAAGGAAATGCGTGCCCGCCTGAACGTCGAGGCGGGTTGATCGCTCCTGCCCAAACGGCATTTCGACGCGGCAGTACCGAGTCCTGCTGACGAAGGGTCGCTCGCGACTTGACCTTTGCGGCGACCTCGTCTCTTCCTGTCGAAGTGCGCGGACGTGGCGAAACCGGTAGACGCTGCCGACTTAAAATCGGCTTCCTATGGAGTGCGGGTTCGAGTCCCGCCGTCCGCACCATGGCCTACCGCTTTGATATTGCTGCCCTTTTAGGCGGGCAGCGATCCCAAGGCGGAGACGGGCTTCGAAAGCTGGTGTAATTCTGGTGTAATTGCGCCTTCAAAGGAATTGTCGATGGCCGATATGGCGGCGTCGATATGCGTTCCATGAATGTGGACGTAGCGCAGGACCATCGCCAACGTCTTATGCCCGCTGATCCGCTGGATGGTTGGCAGGTCTACGCCCGCCTTAACAAGCCGGGTTATAGCGGTATGCCTCATAACGTGTGGCGTCACCTTGTCGGGCGATAGGCCAGCGCGAATCACTGCCCTTAAGAATGCCTTTGCCATGTTGGACCTATGAGGCTGCTTGGCTCGCACGCTATTGCTCGGGAACAGCCACGTTGCATCCTTCCCGTCCGCCTCTTGCTGGCGCTTTATCATGGCAGCCAGGGCAGGCGTAATAGGCTGCTCTCGCTCACCCGCTTTGGCCTTCGGTATAAAAATACGACGGGCTTCAAAATTGATGTGTTCGTAGCGCACCGTCAGGATTTCTCCGTGTCGCATAGCGGTGTTCAACCCGAATGCGACGAACAGCCAGAGCCGATCATCTCGATCCGCGATAGCGGCCTTCATTAGGGCTTGGGCGTCTTGTTCGGAAAGGACAACAATCGGCTTTCGAGGCTCCTGCCCCTTTTCTATGTCAGGAATGGCTTCGGGCTTAATCCATCCCCATTTGACCATACGCCGTAGGAGGTGAGATAAGGTCGCTAGCTCCCGGTTGACGGTCGCTTGCTTCAACCCCGTAGCCAAGCGACTATGCGTATAATCCTGGACCAATGCGGTCGTAATGCGGTCAGCGCGGTACGAACCGAAGAAAGGCACCAACTGCTTGGCGACATGCTGGCGCTTGGCCTTCATGTTCTTGCCCCCAATTTCTTCAAGCCGCTTGACGTATTCCGGTGCCAATTCGGCAAAGGTAGCGTGGCTCTTCCTACCCTTCGGCAGGTCCAACCGCCCTTCCCTCGCCTTCGTACGGAACGCTTCAATAGCGCGCACGGCTTGCTCGCGGGTCACGCCCTCGCTCTCGCGGCCGATGGTACGGTGGATACGCTGCCCATCGACCATGACGTTGACCTTCCATCGCAAATCGCCGTTCGAAAGACGCTCTACAATCACCCCATGCTCGGACAGCTTATTACCTGCCGTTAAAACTCGAATTGCAGCTCGATTCAAAACTGAAAACGTGAGCGCCATAAAATACCTCTTCATTCCATCAGGATCACTGATAGAAATTCGTCAAATATCTGGCCTATAAAGAAACCAATAATCCCTATAATAGCCGCGCAAGCATCGTTACGACTAAAGGTTTGCGACTCTAGACTGACCCGATATCCGTCGATTCGCGACTCGACTCGCACGACATCGACTAATACTGGATTTTCAGAATGGAAATGGTGAAAGTGAAGGTCACACCGGACGGACGGCTCACCCGACACGACGCAGCTGCATTCCTTGGCCTATCTGTAAAAACGCTTGCGAACCGAAACGGCAGAGGACTGCCGCCGCACTCATTCCGCGTGGGCGGCAGGCGGTTCTATTGGCTCAGAGAACTTCAAGCCTTCGTAGAGGGGCAAGATTTAGACCTGAAAGCGGCAGCCCTATAGCAACTGCAACTCGGTTTTCATCTTTGGCCCGTGAGGATCGTGGTTTTTCGCCGCGATCCCACGCCAACACCCTTTCCAACTGACCCGAAATGCCTTCTGCAACCCTAATCAGTTAGAACTCTTGATTTTTCATAAGTTTATGCATGGCAGCATTTTAACAATATACGAGCAAACTTAACATCAAATCATACGAAATTCCTAAATTTTACTAAATATATTCAAACATAATACGAGTATCGGAATAGAAAACCAGTAAACCTGTCAGTAACCCGGTCACTAACCCCGCCACGATCTGTTTTCTCGGTGTGGAATATGTGTAGATGAATGCGCTCCCGCAGCGATCCTGCTGCTTGCGGATCCTCAAATGACCGATACAGCACTTGAATTACCGCTACCTAACGCCGAACAGCCTAGCCCCACAGCGCCAAACCTACGCGACCAACCTACCGCCCCCATGCACCTTACGTCTCGCCCCCGAAGCGAGGCGGCAATGAATGCGACCGATGCACTGGCAAGCCAAATCATTGAGCTTCGGGGCAATCGCAAAAAGCCAAGTGACCAATACATGCTTGCCCTTGGGGCAGCCATTGCCGAGCTTGTACGGGCTGCGTCGTATGCCCCTGTTCGCCCTTGCTTCCGCCCGATGGATGCAAACACCTTCACCCCCGCGGACCCTGACGCATCCAAGGCCGATGCGGTTGGCTATCAATCCTTTAAGCGTGTCATGGACGATATGCAGCGGAACGGCTTTGCCCGCATCGATGCAGGAAAACGTGGCTTTAATGATATCCTGGGCGTCATTACCCGGATTTACGCGACGCCCAAGCTAACCGACCACCTAGCAACCCACGGGATCACCCCCGCTAATCGTCGCTCCCATTTTACGTACCCCCGCGCAGCCGATGACATTCCGCCGATCCAGCTTCGAGCCACCTCGAAACGCAAGGGGCGCAACCGTGAGCGCGGCGCGCTGCTTCCGGTCGATTGGACAAACCCAGCCGTCAAGGATCACGCCCGCCAAATCCGGGAAATCAACCGCCATTACGCCAAACAGGTCATCACTGGGCCAAATGGCGAAGAGCTCGATATCGCCTTGTATCGCGGCTTCAATCTTGGGGATCAGCCCGGCCACGATTTCAAAAAGGGTGGTCGAGCATATGCCGACTTCCAAAGCCTTGAGCGCGAAGAGCGCAGAAAGATCAAGATCAATGGTCAGGAAACTTTAGAAGTGGATATTAGCGCGTGCTTTTTGACACTGCTGCACTTCCTCCTTGGCAAATCGTTTTCCAACAACGTCGATTTGTATGATTTTTCGCCTTACCCGCGCGAGATCGTCAAATCGTGGGTCAACCTGACCATAGGCAATTCCGGTTACCATAAGGCATGGCCTAAGGAGACGGTTGATTTCCTTGAAAAAAACAAAGGCATACCCAATGTGCGGGCTCGATTTTCAATTGATCTAGTAAGAGACAACGTATTGAAAAACCTTCCCATTATAAAAGAATGGGTAGATAGCTCCCATAGCTGGGCTGACCTGTTCTATATTGAAAGTACCATCGTCATAGATGCGGTTCATTGCTTGGCCTATGACCATGGAATAACCGCCCTACCCGTCCATGACGCCATCAGAGCGCCTGTTGATTATGCAGCTGTTGCCAAAGCCGTGTTAAGTGATATGTTTTTCAAAAATACAAACATTAGACCTATAATTAAGTGATTTTCTATCTATCTCTCTCTTCTCTCCTCATTCCAATAGACCTTAGCACGATCAAGGAATCAGAAGGATGGTGAGGATACAGATAGTTTCACCTTAAAAATCTGGATGAACAGGAAAGCAGGGTCGAAATCCGCCCTGGGACTTCGACCTTTGCTTTACGAATACGCCTCAACATCGATGAATAAGGCTCGATAACGCTGATATCCGATTTTAAAGGCCGCACAGAGCCCTTTTGAATATTTGGCTGCATGATAGCCGACGCAATAGAATTGTACCCCAAGGCCCTCTAATGGCAATTTAAAGGGTGTTAAGTTTGGCATCGCGTAATAATTGCGATGGAAACGGCACAGCCCGCCCCAGGGCATCCTCAACAGGTGCGGTTAGCCAGCGCTCATAGTCATCATCATCGACTATAATCGGCATAGCCTTGGGGTGGACGGCCCCAACGACATGGGCAGCCGGATCGCCGTCATAGCCGGTGGTTAGGAAGGCGCGGTTAGAACCGCGAGCGCCGACTTGACGTAACCGGACAAGAAGCGTCAATTTACCTTCAAATATTTCGAATTGGAGCCTCCGTGGCAAGAGAAAGCTACTCCGCCGTACTGCTAACGCAGGGCGAACATAGGTTTTATCAACTAGCCATGCCTAGCGACGTACTCGCGGGCTGCACGTCCGTTTCAACGAGAGAAACGGACCCAGAAACAGGATTCCAACGCCTACTCGATAAGAAGAGGGCTAAAGAGATAGCAGCTTACATTGACTCCGGGCATGGGACGATCCCGACGTCAATAATTCTTTCTGCCCAGGAAATTTGCGGGCTGGAATATGAGTCACGCAATAAAACAATAAGCTTCGAGGTCTTGCCCAATTCTTTTCTAATATTAGATGGCCAGCATCGAGTTTACGGATTTAAGATTGCCGAAACAAAAATTAGGGTTCCTGTTATAGTCTATGATGGACTTAGCCGACGAGACGAATCTAGATTGTTTATTGATATAAACTCTAAGCAAAGGGGTGTTCCGTCCGAATTGCTTTTGGACATAAAAAAACAGGCAGAATACGAGAATTCGGAAGATCAGCTTTTCAGGGAAGTATTTGACTTAATGAATTCTGATCCAAATAGCCCTCTATTTGGCAAACTTTCCCCGGCGAAGCGCGTTAGCTCAAAGATATCTAGAGTTACATTTAACGCCGCTTTGAAAAGTATATATCCAGCCCTAGCAGCTAGAAGCAGTTTGGAAGTAAAATCCATCCTATCTGAATACTTGGCTAGCATTAGGGATCAGATAATCAGAAGCAATGGTGATCCAGATATACTATGCAATAGTGTAACATTTCGGGCTGTTGTTGGATTTTTTATACAAGCAGCTCGGCGTGTTAAAGATAGATTTGGCCCTGACTACTCTGTTGATAATTTTGATACCGTCTTAGGGCCTCTATTTGACAATATTCAGGTAGCAAGGCTTTCCGGCACTTCGCAATCGAAGATTATGGAATACCTCGAAAAGCATTTCAAGGGGGAGTTTCAACTTTGAATGCTCTGGAATTGAATTTGCTACGCCCCCTTTGGATTGACAAAAGTTTTACTGATAGTGAAAAATTTTTTGATCCATTGAAAACGTGGCTTATAGACGGAAATTATTATGTAAACAATTTACAGCCAGTATTTTCGCTCTATGCCCAAATAGATAATGAATTAAAGGGGGCATTGTCTATCGATGCCTTCCGATTCGCAACTCATTCGGCCCAGACTGTTTTCGAGATAGAATGCAGTAAGGCTTATCCAAACTTTACGGCTTGGCGACTTATTCAGACATATTATGCATCCTTTTTTTCGGCACACGCCATACTGAGGTTCTTTGGAAAATCCTTTTCCCATCTCGAAACGGGTCATGTTAAATTTTTGAATAAGAGATGCTCTACAGAAGCCGGATATGACCCTAAGCTCTCATCAGGGTATTACTTGATGAGCTTCAAAGAAAAAGAGAATAATATCGATTTCTTTAAGTATGATGAAAGCCATAAGGACTTATGGAAATGCTTTCATGCCCTAATACAAGACATATCATCCGAATTGCTTAAAGGTATAGCCAGCAAAGATCGTCGCGAGACTTTATCTAAGTTTTTTTCTGACATTGCCGACGCTCTTACTGCACGAGGGCGATTTCCTGCTGGCAACTGGCTATCTGTCGTTCGAAACGACGTGAATTATAAATCCTCCCATGGCGTATGGTTTCCCTTTTCAAAGAAAAACCCTAGCTTCGAATATATGATGAACAAGATAGGGGATTGGAGAAAGCGCGAGACAATATTTGAAAGCCCATCATTAATACGCAACGAGATTGAGAGATTTATATCAACATCTTTTATAATAATTGATATTTGTCTATCCATATGCTTTGATTATCAAAAATTGGCCGGAACGGCGGGGAAACGGTCTTCGTCGTTCTCAAAGCTTATAAGCCAGAGCGCGGCCGCCTAATATTGTGATGCTTTGCCTAGCCCGTCAGCATATGGCCGTCACAAACCTAACCGGCGAAACCGACCGCTTCTGTGTTATATCATCAGGATACGGCGGCTGGTCGTCTGGACAATCACGGGTTATCCGCCAACGTATCGCCCCTCTATTTGCCGTTTTAGGGCAGCTAGAGCACCGAAAACGTTTGGCGGCATCCGTTGACCATCATCCCAATGCCGCCTCTGAAAGAGCCACCACAGGGCAACGGCATCGAACCGCTTAATCCGGCTACATCGTAAACAGGTAACCTCAATCGTTCGCCGATGAAGGGCGCAATGCTCTAGGTTCCGCAGCTTCCGGTTTAGATGGTCATATTCGTCATCGTTCAGCACACCGGCTTACAGGACGGCGGTTAGCTGCAACTGCACCCCGGCCGCGGACAATACGGCCCTTGCCCGCTGTGCCGCCCCTACCGCCTGTCGGTAATGGATCGTGCCATACCGCTCGGCGTCCTCGAATGGCAGCGGGCTCCATTCCTCGGACGGATATACTTCGTTGTAGATCGCCTCTGCCGCTGCCCTTAGCTGCATATCGTGCTGCATGACCTATGCTCCATTGTTCCAAACAGGTTAGAACAAAGCATGAACAATTTGCAATGGGTTAGCGGTGTCGACCGTCAGCCTACCTATGGGTGGAACGTCCGAAATCAACGTGACCGCAACCTTCCGCTACCATTATGATTACAGGGTCATAGCAAAGGAGCGACCATGGCGGACGAAGCCGTAAACGTGAATGCCGTAGAGTTGGCAACAGACCTGACTGTCGCGTGGTTAGGCAATCCCAACACCCGCACCCCTGCCGATGAGGTTCCGGCCTTCCTTGGCAAGATGCACGAAACGGTTTCAGCATTGCTCGGCGGCGGCGACACCCAAGGCACTGAACAACAGGCTCCTACCGAATACATCCCGGCTGTATCAGTTCGAAAGTCGCTGGCGTCAAAGGATCACATTATTTCGATGATCGACGGCAAGCCCTACAAGACGCTACGCCGTCACCTTGCGACCAATGGCCTGACCCCGGAAGAATACCGGGATCGCTATGGCCTTAAGGCGGATTATCCGATGGTGTCCGAAACCTATTCGGAAAGCCGTCGTGCCATGGCGAAGAAGATTGGTCTCGGTCGTAAGCCCGGTCAAAGCCCGAAGGCAGAGCAAACTAATAAGGCGGGTGCTAAGCCCGTTCGTAAGGGCAAGTCGATTTCGGATGCTAAGGCTGCTGCCCAAGCGCATTTGGGTACATCGGGCGAATAGCACAGAGAGGGGCAGGATCGTTCCTGCCCCCATCGTCCGTAGCTCATACGGTCATCACTGCTTCCGGTGCCCATCTTCGCTAGCCTGGGCATCGATACGGCTTACTTCGTCACGATAAGCCCGCCATACGGACCGCCGATCCCTACCGGACTGATCCGTCTGCCCCGTACGGACCACATCGAAAGCGTGAAGCACTACACCGGACAGAAAAAGCGCAGCACCACATATAACCATTGTCATTTGCTGCTGCTGCAAGGCTAGGGTCAGGACCCATTGATGTGAGCGTCGCGATCTGATTCAGGCTCCGCAAGGAGACCGAGATGAGTGACCTGTTTTGGCTGACGGACGAGCAGATGGAGCGGCTGCGGCCCTTCTTTCCCAAGAGCCATGGCAAGCCGAGGGTGGACGACCGGCGGGTGCTGAGCGGCATCGTATTCGTCAATCGCAACGGGCTTCGCTGGCGAGATGCGCCTAGCGAGTATGGCCCCCACAAGACGCTGTACAATCGGTGGAAGCGTTGGGGCGAGGCCGGCGTGTTCACGCGAATGATGGAAGGTCTGGCTGCAGCTGGCGCCGAGCCGCAGACGGTCATGATCGACGCAACCTATCTGAAGGCGCACCGCACGGCATCAAGCCTGCGGGTAAAAAAGGGGATCTTGGCCGCCTGATCGGCCGCACCAAAGGCGGTATGAATACCAAGCTACATGCCGTCGCCGATGCAAACGGGCGCCCCTTAAGCTTTTTCATGACCGCGGGCCAGGTCAGCGACTACACCGGCGCGGCAGCGCTGCTGGATGACATGCCGAAGGCGCAGTGGCTGCTCGGCGACCGCGGCTACGACGCCGACTGGTTCAGGGACGCCCTCCAGGCCAAAGGCATCCAGCCCTGCATCCCGGGCCGGCGATCACGCAACGAGCCGGTCAAATACGACAAGCGCCGCTACCGGCGCCGCAGCCGCATCGAGATCATGTTCGGCCGCCTCAAAGACTGGCGTCGGGTCGCTACCCGCTACGATCGCTGCCCCACTGCCTTCTTTGCCGCCGTCACCCTCGCTGCCACCGTCATCTTCTGGCTGTGATCAACGAGTCCTGACCCTAGCATCGACAATCCGCGTCATTTCTGCCGTATTAGCAGGAATACTTCTAGCTACCGTTCTTCTATCAATAACTAAAGGCTCTTCCATTTTCAGTATGAGAAGGGCGCGCTTTAAAGCTATGTTAAACGTAAACGGAAAATTTGGGTCGTCTCCACCGATCCGTCCACTCTTAAAGCTAAGTTCAACATGCACGGAAAAAGTTTGTCCATCGAACCGCATTGGCTCGTGCCAAGCATCGATAGCAAGCGCTTGTGCCAACACACGCCGGTTGTTGCTCACTCGAAGTTCCTCCGTTTAAGGGATACTATCGTCGCCAACCGGCCCTAAAAAGCCAGCGTTTTGTGCGTCTGTCTGTATATGAGGTAGCATGAAGGGCATTTGATCGGATGCAAAAATCAGATTGGAGCATCGAAGTGCAAGCGAACGGCCACAACACCCCTCCTGGTGGTAGGTGGATGTATCACGCCCCTGCCCCAAAGGTCGGATGCCCTGCTACGGCAAACCATGTGTAATTTTGGTGTAATCGATCCAGGAAAATGGGGGTAAAAGCGGGTATTCCCGGTCACCCACATTCACCACGGAAGAGCGCTAAGAGCATGAATCTAGGTCGAAAAGGGCACTTCAGGGCAAGTGCCCAGCATCGACTTAAAATCGGCTTCCTATGGAGTGCGGGTTCGAGTCCCGCCGTCCGCACCATGGCTTTGGGTGCCGCCCTGCTGGCCGTCAGTGCCTGTGACCGCCATGCCGATACGGGTGCCGTCGTCGTCAGTGCGGTTCAGCGACAGGATGCCGGACCGGGCCATGGCCCATTGGCATCGACCGAGGGCGACACCGCGCATCGCCTGCTGCGCGACTCGTTGGCGCAGGGCTTGGTGCGCTTCGATGCCAATGGACAGATCGAACCGGGGCTGGCCGAGCGCTGGATCGTCATCGATGACGGTGGCAGCTTCATCTTCCGGTTGCGTGAGGCCAAGTGGAATGACGGCAGCCCCGTTACCGCCGATCAGGTCGTGGCGATCCTGCGCCGCCTGGCGTCGCCGCGCTCGGGCAACCTGCTGACCCCCTTTCTGACCGCGATCGACGAGATTGTGGTGATGACGCCGCAAGTGATCGAGGTTCGGCTCTCGCGCCCCCGTCCCGATCTCCTCAAGCTGTTCGCCCAGCCCGAAATGGCGATCATCGACCGATCCCGCCATGGCACGGGCCCGTTTCATATCGTACGCGCGGGTCCCCCGCCCCTGCTCCGTCCCATACCCGATCCAAGGCGTGTCGAGCCCGATGACGATGCGACCCCGGCGCCCGAGGACGATGTCCGCCTGATCGCCGAAAGCCCCGCTCGGGCGATCTTGCGCTTTGCCAAGGGCCGATCGGACCTGATGCTGGGCGGGCGGTTTACCGACTGGCCTTTCCTGGACGCGGTTCAGATCAACCCCACCGCCGTTCGCGTCGATCCCGCCGCCGGACTATTTGGGCTTGCGATCGCCAGTCGCGACGGATTTCTGGGCGAGCCCGCCAATCGCCAGGCCCTGTCCTCGGCCTTCGACCGGGCGAGCCTGCTCGCGGCCGTGGCGCCCAATTGGGAGGCCACCGATCGCCTTCTGCCCGATGCACTGGATTCGGATGGACCGCCGCAGATTCCGGGCTGGGCGCTTTTGACGCTGGACGAGCGGCGGGCTTCGGCTCGGGCTCGGGTGGCGGCTTGGGGGCGGCCGGTCAGCCTTCGTATCGCGCTCCCCCAAGGCCCCGGTGCCAATCTGCTATATGGGCAGATCGGCGCGACCTTGCGAAGGATCGGGATCACGCCGCAACGGGTGGCTGATGATGCCCAGGCCGATCTGCGCCTGATCGATGCGGTCGCCGCCTTCGACAGCGCGCGCTGGTATCTGGCCACCGCCTGCGCGCCGTGCGGCGAAGCGGCACAGGCCGCGATCGAGCGAGCACGGCTCGCCCCGACCCTAGCAGAACGGAGCCGCGCCATCGCGCTGGCCGATGCGGCGTTGAATGCCGATACGCCGTTCATTCCGCTGGCCCGCCCCTTGCGCTGGTCGCTCGTCACCAACCGGCTGCGGCAATATCAGCCCAATATCCGGGCATGGCATCCATTGAACCATCTCCGGGGTGCCCCCAACTGACAGTCATGGCCAACGCATCCCGTATCGACCCGATCGCCTTCGACGCGCTTACCCTCGACAAGGGAATCGCCGCCAGCCGTCGCCGGATCGAGGCGATGGAAAAGCTGCTCGAACGCGTCGTTCGGATCCCCGGGATCAATCGCCCGGTCGGGCTGGACGTGATGTTGGGGCTGGTCCCCGTCGTTGGTGACATCGCCGCCGCCGCGCTGGGCAGCTATATCATCTGGGAGGCGCGCAACCTGGGCCTGTCGAAGTTCCAGATGCTGCGGATGATGGGCAATGTCGGGTTCGATGCGGTGCTGGGCTTCGTGCCGCTCGTCGGTGACGCGGCGGATGTGCTGTTCCGTTCCAACACGCGCAACTTGCGGATCATCCGCAAGCATCTCGACAAGCATCACCCCTCCACCGTGACGGTGGAGGGATAAGGGGATCAGCGACCGCCGCGCCAGATCTTGATCGGCGCATTGGGGGACAGCCCACCCTGGTGCACCGGGCAGCGGCTGTAGCGGAATGCCTTGTTCAGGCAGATCCAGATTTCGTCGAGCCAGCCATCGCGCGTGGCGGTGACGCGCATCATGTCCGCCGTCATTCCGCGGTTCGCCGCCGCGACCGCCGCCGCCAGATCGCCCGCCGTCAGAGAGCCCCGCCGCGACAGCGCATTCATGTCGGGGAAGCGCAGCCGGTAATACAGCGCATTGGACTGCCGAAAATACCGTGACGGGCTATATCCCGCCATGCAGGTGCCGTGCTTGGCCCATTCATGCTGCATCAACTGCGCCGAAGGCGTGGCGCAGATATGGCGGCGGACCACCGCCTGCGGGAGGATCGCGGTCGAGCGGCAATATTGCGGCCACTCCTTGCCCTCGCCGTCAGGCCACAAGCCATGAAGGGTAAAGCCGAAGCGGTTGCCCGATCCGCACTGGAAGCGGCTGTCCCCCTTGGGATCGCGGCAATATTGCGGGCTCCAGGTAATCGCCAGCGTATAGCCGCCGATGGGCAGGACACGCATCGGCTGGCTGTCGGTCGCGAGATCGGGGCGAATGCTCTGCGCACCCGATGGCGCGGCGCATTGCAGCGTCTGCGCCCCCGCCAGCTGGGGCGCAGTCAGCATCGCCAGCGCGATCAAGGTCTTCTTCATGCTTCCACCTCCGCCATCGTTCGATACCAGGCCATGGCATTGGGCCGCATCAGCATCACGACGGCAACGAGCGAAGCCGCCGCCTGTATCGTGGTCAGCACGCCGAATAGCCCCTGGGCCAGGACGCCTTCGGACACCTGATTGAGGAAACCGAGCAGGTTGAGCACGGTCAGGACGATCAGAAACACCAAGCCGCCCCGGCTCGCCATCCGCGTGACGAGCCACGTCGCCAGCAGAAACAGGCCGATCAACAGCCCATTGGCGATCACCGCGATCGCCATCCCGACCTGCGCCACCGTATCGGACCAGCCGAGCACCGCCAGGACCAGCAGCAACAGGATGGCGAGGAACGACAATCGCTCGCCCAGTATCACCGATTTCGGTCGCACACCCATTCCCCTTTTCCCACCCGCCAGTCTCAGGCGGTCGCGAAATCCAGCCCGATATCCGCCGCCGGGGCCGACTGGGTCAAGCGGCCGACACTGACATAGGTGACCCCGGTTTCGGCCAGCGCGCGGATCGTATCGAGGCGGACGCCGCCCGACGCCTCGGTCGGGACGCGACCATCGACGATCCGCACGCCCTCGGCCAGTCTGTCCGGCCCCATATTGTCGAGCAGCAGATGGGTCGCACCCGCCGCGAGCGCCGGTTCGATCTGGTCGAGTTCATCGACCTCGACGATGATCCGCGCGATCCCCGCCGCCTTGGCTGCCGCGACCGCAGGCCCGATGCCGCCCGCGACCGCGACGTGATTGTCCTTGATCATCGCCGCATCCCACAGACCCAAGCGATGGTTCTGCGCACCGCCCATGCGGGTGGCATATTTCTCGATCAGGCGAAGGCCGGGGATCGTCTTGCGCGTGTCGAGCAGCGTCGCGCCGCTTCCCGCCATCGCCGCGACATAGGCCGCCGTCATGGTTGCGATGCCCGACAGATGCTGCACGGTGTTCAGCGCCGAGCGTTCGGCGGTCAGCATCGCGCGGGCGCTCCCCGAAAGCCGCATCAAGGCCGTGCCCGCTGGCACCGCCGCACCGTCCTCGACCAGAAGTTCGATCGTGACATCGGGGTCGAGCCGCCGGAAGAATGCTTCGGCAATGGGCAAGCCCGCGACGGTGATCGCATCCCGGCTGGCCATGGTCCCGACGAAGCGGGCATCGGCCGGGATCACGGCAGCGGAGGTGATATCGCCGCCCGGCCCCAAATCCTCCGCCAGCGTTGCGGTGACGAACGCCTCCAGATCAAAGCCCTCGAGGTGGAAAGGGGCGATCATCCCGCGCGGACCGGGCCCAGATCACCCTGCCCGACCGAAGCGCTGGCCAGCGTCAGCATCGCATCCAGGCTCTTCTTCGCCTGAAGCCGCAGCCCTTCCTCGATCTCGACCCGCGGGGTCAGGTCACGGAGCGCCAGATACAGCTTCTCCATCGTGTTGAGCGCCATATAGGGGCAGATGTTGCAGTTGCAGTTGCCGTCCGCGCCGGGGGCGCCGATGAAGGTCTTGCCCGGCATCGCCTTTTGCATCTGGTGGATGATGTGCGGTTCGGTCGCGACGATCAGCGTGTCACCGGAAATGCTTTGCGCGAACTCGAGGATGCCGCGCGTCGATCCGACATAATCGGCATGGTCCAGGATCACCGCCGGGCATTCGGGGTGCGCGGCGATCGGTGCATCGGGATGCTCGGCGCGCAGCTTGAGCAACTCGGTCTCGCTGAACGCCTCGTGCACGATGCACACGCCCGGCCACAGCAGCATGTCACGGCCCGTCTTGCGCGCCAGATAGCCGCCCAGATTGCGGTCGGGTCCGAAGATGATCTTCTGGCCTGGATCGATCTGCGCCAGGATCTGCTCTGCCGAAGACGAGGTCACGATGATGTCGGACAGCGCCTTCACCTCGGTCGAGCAGTTGATATAGGTCAGCGCGATATGGTCGGGGTGCTGCGCGCGGAACTCGGCGAACTGCTCGGGCGGGCAGCTATCCTCCAGGCTGCATCCGGCGGCCATGTCGGGCAGCACGACGATCTTGTCGGGCGACAGGATCTTGGCCGTCTCCGCCATGAAGCGCACGCCGCAAAACGCGATCACGTCCGCATCGGTCGCCTGCGCCTTGCGGCTGAGGTCCAGGCTGTCGCCGACGAAATCGGCGAGGTCCTGAATCTCGGGCTTCTGGTAATAATGAGCGAGGATGACGGCGTTGCGCTCCTTGCGGAGGCGATCGATCTCGGCGCGCAAGTCGAGGCCCGTCAGATTCGTCTGGATGGTCATGATACCTCCCCTAGGCGCAAGGCGATGCGCCGACAATCATCGACATTATCCGGCGTTGCCCAGAACCTCCTGGATCGACCGGCTGGTGTCCCAGTGTTCGTCATTGGACGGCTCGTCGGAAAAGCGGACCTTGACGGTCGCGTCCACTCCGGCGGCGCGGAGCGGCATGGCGAAGCTGCGCTCCACCGCGCGCCGGGTTGCGTCGCGGGCCAGTTTCATCGGCGAGGGCGCGCGCGCCTGGCGCATCAACTCCACCTGCCCGGCGGTCCGATTGGCCGCGTCCAGCCGCTGTTCGGCATCGGTAAAGGTGGTCAGCACCCCGCCCGATCCATATTCGCGGATGGCCGACAGATCGACCTGTGGCCCGTCGATCTCCACCGGGGGCAGCGTGACCGCAAGCGTCCGTGTCCCGGCGTCCCAGCGGACATCCTGTTGCCGCAGCTTGCCCAGATCGACCTCGTAGCGAACCATGCCCGGCATGATCAGCGTCCGCTCGGTCGAAAAGCCGAGCTGCGACTGGCGCGAGGTGACGACCGCGACATAGCGCGCGGCAAAGGCGGAAAGCCGGTTCTGCTCGCGAAGCCCATCCAGGCTCGCACGAGCGATCGTCGTGGGATCGGGGGTCAGCCGGTCGGCCACATAACGCTGCACGCCCCACACCGCGATCAGGCCCGCCAGGACCAGCAGGATCAGCGCACCCGCGACCTTGGTCAGGAACAGGCCGACGCCGCCGCGCGATCGCGCCGCCATGGTCGGTGGAGTTACGCCGTGCTCGTCCATGATACTCCTTCCTCGCGGACCAGCCCGCGCGATCGCAGGTCGTAAAGATGCGCCAGGACCGATCGTTCCGCTGCCGGAAGCAATTTGGGGTTCAATCCGACATACATTCGCGCGGTCATCGCCGCGACGGCCATCCCCTCGCCGCTCGCCAGCAACCGCAATATCTGGCCCTCCCGCTGCTTGCGATGGCCCAGCATCCCGCGCACCAGCCGCTGCGGATTCTCCACCGCTTCGCCATGCCCAGGGTAATAGATGCGATCGTCGCGCTCCATCAGCTTTTCTAGACTGGCCATATAGTCGCCCATATCGCCGTCGGGCGGCGAGACGATGCTGGTCGACCAGCCCATGACGTGATCGCCGGAAAAAAGCGCCTTGGTCTCGGGCAACGCGAAGGCCAGATGGTTGGAGGTATGCCCCGGCGTCGCCAGCGCAGTCAGCGTCCAGCCATCACCGTTAACGCCCTCCCCCTCGGCCAGGATCAGGTCGGGGGCATAGTCGCGATCGAATGCCGCATCGGAGCGCCCGTTCTCATAGTCGGGTGCGAAGGGAGCGGCCCCGACGATCGGCGCACCGGTCGCCCGCGCCAGCGGACGGCTGGCCGGGCTATGGTCGCGGTGATGATGGGTGATGACGATCGCCGCCACCCTTCGCCCGGCGATCACGCGGAGCAGTGCATCGAGATGGACGGGATCGTCGGGCCCCGGATCGATCACCGCCACGTCTCGGTCGCCGACGATATGGGTCTGCGTCCCTGTATGGGTGAAGGGCGAGGGATTGGGAGCGAGCACGCGGGAGACCAGCGGCTCAAGCAGGATCGGAATGCCGGTCGGATGCTCAGCCATCATCAATCATGTGGGCAAGCCGCGGACAAAGGGCAACCCCCGTACCGCTGACGGGTACGGGGGTCGAGTTGGGGTAAAGGGTTCGATCAGTCGCGCTCGGACGTGGCCATTTGGGCCTTCAGTTCCGTCATCGCCTTGTTCAGTCCGGCCAGCGCCTCGGTGCGCGCTTCGTCGGACAGGGTGCGGTTCTGCTCGATATTCCGACGCGCCATATCGATGTTCGCCAACGCCATGGCCACATTGCCACGCACCATCCGCTGCGCCATCTGGACCGAGAAGGAAGCAGCCTTGGCCGACGCCTCGATCCGGTCGGTACAGATGATCGTGACCGTGCCGCCATTGGATCCGCTGGTCGTGAAGCTGGTTCGGCTATCGCTGCCCCCGACGCCGCACTTCTGCGAACGGATGTCGGGGATATGCACCGTCATCACCTTCTCGTCGCCATCGGGCATGACCATACGCAACGTCTTCGAACCTGTGCTGCGAATGACATAGGCATGCGGCTTGGCCGGGACCGCCGGTACGGCGGGGGCTTCCGCCATGGCTGGCGATGCGGCTTGCGCACGGAGAGCGACCGGAGCGGCTGGCGCAACGGCGGCGACGGTTTCGGGAACCTCCGGCGCTTCGAGCGTCTCACGCGTTTCCGGCGCTTCGATCTGCTCGGGCGCGGCCAGCGTAGTCAGGTCTACGCCGATCGTGCGTTCGACCTTCTTGGTCAATGCCGCCGCCGCCGGAGTACCCGATGCGGTCGCCCCCAGACCTCCCAGCACCAGCAGCGACACCGTCGCCCCGCCCAGCGCCAGCTGACGACGCGATTTCGGAGAAGTGGTCAACATCTTCAGCCTCCCTTTCAGATCATCGATGGTGTGGAGATGGCATGCACCCGACAGGGCACGGCCATGCGCGGCCTTGACGATGGCGCAGGCATAGACATGCCGGTCGGCCCGGCTGCGCCCTTTCAGGACGCGGGCGTCGTTCGCCAGTTCCTGGTCGCTGCGAAAGGCATGGAAGGCCCGCCACGCCACCGGGTTGAACCAGTGCAGCGCCAGCACGCCCAGCGCGATCCAATTGGCGATCAGGTCGCCTCGGGCATGGTGGCCCAGCTCATGCGCCAGCGCCAGGTCGCGCTCATCGGCATCGTAGCGTTCCGCGAAGTCGCGGGGAAAGGCGACGTAACGATGCCAGATGCCGAAGGCGAGCGGTCCTGGTGCACCGTCGCTGGCGACCACGCGCACGCCGTCCACGGCCTCCAGCGGCTCGGCCGTGGCGAGCAACCGCGTGCGGAACCGCCAGTGCCGCAGCAACTGGAACGCCAGGAAACCGGCGGCCCCGACGATCCAGAACAGCGCAACCCCCTGCCCTAGGCTGGGCCAAAGGCTCGCCCCGGCGATGGGTTCGGGGAGCTGGGTCGTCACGGGCAGGACGACATAGGTATTCAGCGTCTCGCCCATCGCCGACAGCGGCGGGGTCGCCTGTTCGGCGACCTGATGCGGCATACGCGGCAATAGCAGGCGGAGCAGCGGCAGCGCCCAGAGCGCATAGGCGATCTGCGGGCCAAAGGCGGCGCGGACATGGCGGCGGGCCAGCAGGACCAGCACCATGAGGAGGGTCGAGGCGACCATCGCCTCCACCATCCAGCCCAGGGCCTCGCCGCTCACGCCTTCAGCTCCTTGAGCAGCGCCTCGATCTCGGAAATATCCTGCGCGGTCAGTTCGTCACGCTCTGCCAGATGCGCAACCAGCGGAGTCAGACGCCCACCGAACAGCCGGTCGATCAGACGGCGCGATTCGCCGACGACATAATCGTCGCGCGCGACCAGCGGGCGATAGAGGTAGCGCCGCCCCTGTTCCTCATGCGCGATGGCTTCCTTGGAGAGCAACCGGCCAAGCAGGGTCTTGACCGTGTTGGTGCTCCAACCGCGTTCGGGATCGACCCGCTCCGCCACGTCCTGCGCGGTCAGCGGCGCTTCGTCCCAAAGCACCTCCATCACCGCATGCTCGGCATCGCTGATACGCTCGGCCATCGACTCGCCTCCTCATGACTACAGACGTAATCCTACTACGATTACAGGCGTAGTCAATAGGCGACGATCGTGTCGCGACCGCAAAAAGAAAGGGCCGGATCGAAACCCGGCCCTATCGCATCATGCGGTCTTCACATCCTGGACCAGTTCGGTCAGTTCGCCGCTTTCGTACATCTCCATCATGATGTCCGATCCACCGACGAATTCGCCCTTCACATAAAGCTGCGGAATGGTCGGCCAGTCCGAATAGGCCTTGATCCCCTGGCGGATGCCCTGATCCTGCAGCACGTCAACGCTTTCGAACGGCACGTCCAGATGGTTCAGGATCGCGACCGCACGGCTGGAAAAACCGCATTGCGGGAAAAGCGGGGTGCCCTTCATGAACAGCAGGACCGCATTGTCCTTCACCAGCGCATCGATGCGCGCATTCGTATCGTCGGTCATATCATTCGTCCTCAGGAAATGGTCGGCGCCGCGGGGTCAGCCCCGGCAGGCACGGCGGTCGTCAGTTGCAGCGCATGGAGTTCGCCCCCCATGCGCCCGCCCAGCGCGGCATAGACGGCACGGGTGCGGGCCACCCGGCTCATGCCCGCGAAACTGGCGGCGGTCACATGCGCGGCATAATGATCCCCGTCGCCGGCCAGATCGGTAATGTCGACCTGGGCATCGGGAATGGCGGCACGGATCATCGCGGCAATATCGTCGGCAGCCATCGGCATGGTCAGCGGCTCTCCATCAGTTGGCGGCGCGCCTCGACCAGTTGCTCGTCCAGCGCGCGGCGGACCTCGGCCTCGTCCACATCGATCCCGGCAGCGGTCAGGTCACCCAGCAGCTTTCGGATCACGTCCTCGTCACCGGCTTCCTCGAAATCGGCCTGGACGACCGCCTTGGCATAGGCATCGGTTTCGGCGGGGGTCAGCTTCATGCGCTCGGCGGCCCATTGCGCGACCAGTCGGTTGCGCCGCGCCGTGATGCGGAACATCATATCCTGATCCGCCACGAACTTGGCCTCATACCCTCGCCTGCGTTCGTCAAAACTGTCCATCGATCCGCCATCCCCCTGCCCGCCAAGGGCAATATAATCATGCGCCCGAGATAGGGCGCACCGCCGCCCCGCGCAACCGATGCTCCGCGCGGCATCGAGACAGCAGGTCAATTGTCGTTACGAAGCTGCAACGACGGGAACCAGGGCAGCACCCTGATCGTATTGTAATCACTAGCAAAACGAGACGAAGCGCCCGGCCCCGACAGCCGTGAAGACCTCGTCTCCCGGTTAGGAGAGAGCCATGCCCAACACCTTTCCCGCGCCCCATGATGGCGGCCCGATGATCGGCATCATCAATGGCATCATCGGATCGCTGGCGATCTGGGCCGTCATCGCGGCGATGGTGATCGCTGCGTCTTAACGGGACGCCGCAACGGCCACGCGCACGGGCTATCGAGCCCCGCTCAAGCGCCTTGGGCAGCGTCCGCCGAAAGCCGTGCGCGACCCTCGATCCACGGACGGCCCGTCGCCATCTGTCCTTCGAACGCACCGATCGCTTCGTCGCGGGCTAGGGTCAGCCCCACCTCGTCGAGCCCGTTCATCAGGCACTCGCGACGAAAAGGGTCGAGTTCGAACGCAAACCGATCCTGGAACGGCGTGGTCACGCTCATCGTTTCCAGGTCGACCGTGATCGGTTGGTCCTTGGCCACATCCAGCAACCGGTCCACCGCCTCCTGCGGCAGAACCACGGGCACGATGCCATTCTTGAAGGCGTTGCCCGAGAAGATGTCCGAAAAGCTCGGTGCGATCACCGCCTGTATGCCCATATCGGCCAGCGCCCATGCGGCATGCTCGCGACTGGATCCGCAGCCGAAATTATCGCCCGCGATCAGGATCGGTGCGCCCGCATAGGCGGGATCGTCGAAGATATTGCTCGGCTGCGCCCGCACCGTTTCGAACGCGCCGCGTCCCAGCCCGGCGCGCGTGATGGTCTTCAACCAATGCGCCGGAATGATGACGTCGGTGTCGATATTCTTGGCACCCCAGGGATAGGCGGTGCCGGAAACGGTCGTAACCGGATTCATGCGATTATCCTGTCTTCAAAGCGTCCGCGTCAGCGGCGCTGCTCCGCCGTGGCGGGGCGCGATGCGATGCCTGCGGCATAGGCGGCGGCGCCGCACAGAACCGCGCCGGTGACGAGCATGACCAATACGTGCTTCATAGAATGTCTCCCCTGCCTTGCCGATCAAACGCCTTCACGATCATAATCGTGATGCATCAACTCTCTAACATCGGAAAGGCGCCCGGTCACCGCCGCCGCGGCCGCCATGGCGGGAGAAAGCAGATGGGTGCGGGCGCCCGGTCCCTGCCGCCCGACGAAATTGCGGTTGGAGGTCGAGGCACAACGCTCGCCGGCAGGCACCTTGTCCGGGTTCATGGCCAGGCACATGGAACAGCCCGGCTCGCGCCATTCGAAGCCCGCCTGCACGAAGACGCGGTCCAGCCCCTCCGCCTCGGCCTGGCGCTTGACCAGGCCCGAGCCGGGAACGACGAGCGCGCGGACGCCATCGGCCACCTTGCGATCGCGCGCCACGGCGGCGGCGGCGCGGAGGTCTTCGATCCGGCTGTTGGTGCAACTGCCGATGAAGACATGCTGGATCGCCACGTCCCGCATCGCGGTGCCCGGCGCCAGACCCATATAGTCCAGCGACTTGCGCGCCGCTTCGCGCTTGGACGGATCGGCGAAGCTGTCGGGATCGGGGACGATGCCGGTGATCGGCACCACATCCTCCGGGCTGGTGCCCCAGGTCAGGTTGGGTGCGATATCGGCGGCGTCGAGCGTCACGACCTTGTCGTAGACCGCGCCCGGATCGCTGGGCAGCGTCCGCCACCAGGCCACCGCCTTGTCCCATTCCGCGCCCTGCGGCGCCATGGGACGCCCCTTCAGATATGCGAAGGTCGTCTCGTCGGGCGCGATCAGACCGGCGCGTGCGCCGCCCTCGATCGACATGTTGGCGATGGTCAGGCGTCCCTCGACCGACAGGTCGCGGATCACGCTGCCCGTGAACTCGATGACATGGCCGGTCCCGCCCGCCGCGCCGATCTTGCCGATGATCGCCAGCACCACGTCCTTGGCCGAAACGCCGTAACCCAGCGTGCCGTCGACGCGGACCTCCATCGTCTTGGACGGCGAAAGCAGCAGCGTCTGGGTCGCCAGCACATGCTCGACCTCCGACGTGCCGATGCCAAAGGCCAGCGCACCCAGCGCGCCATGCGCGGAGGTATGGCTGTCCCCGCAGACCAGCGTCGTGCCCGGCAGGGTGAAGCCCTGTTCGGGGCCGACGACATGGACGATGCCCTGCGCCGCCGCCGTCGCATCGATATAGTCGATGCCGAACTCGGCGGTGTTGCGGCGGAGCGCCTCCAACTGCTGTGCGCTTTCCGGGTCGGCAATGGGCAGCAACCGGCCATCCGCGCCGACACGCGGCGTGGTCGGCAGATTATGGTCAGGGACCGCGAGCGTCAGTTCGGGACGCCGTACCTTGCGTCCTGCGACCCTAAGCCCTTCGAAAGCCTGTGGGCTCGTCACCTCATGGACGAGGTGACGGTCGATATAGATGAGACAGGTGCCATCGGGCCGCCGTTCGACAACGTGGGCGGCCCAGATCTTCTCGTACAGAGTCTGGGGTCGTTGGGCCATGATGGGGGCGCTGTTATCCGAAAACATGCGCGAGGCAAAGGCCGGACGCAATGTTATTTCGTTGTCGCGCTTCGGATGTCGAATTTGTCATGAACCCGTGGGCGGAATCCCGCGTTCCGGCGGTCCCTCTTCCTTAACCCAGGTGTATGACATCATGGCCAATGCCGCGCCGCACCGGCCTCCCCTTGCGCGGCGCGAGCGCCTGCCCGCGCTGGATGCCATGAACTTCTTCCTGGCCGATGTCCGCGACGGCCTGGGCCCGTATCTCGCCATCTATCTGGTCGCGGTGCGCGGGCCGAGCCATGGCTGGAACGAAGCAAGCGCGGGGGTCGTCATGACCATCGCCGGGATCGCGGGGCTGATCGCCAATGCCCCTGCCGGTGCGCTGATCGACCGGGTCCATGCCAAGCGTGCGGTGCTGGTTGCCGCGGCGGTCGCGGTGACGCTGGCGTCCCTGTCGCTACCGTTCGTCGACGGATTCTGGGCGGTGGCCGCCGGCCAGTCGCTGGCCGCCGTCGCGGCCTCGGTCTTCGCGCCGGGGATCGCCGCCATCTCGCTGGGTATCGTCGGGCCCAAGGCCTTCACCGCGCGGATCGGGCGGAACGAGGCGTTCAACCATGCCGGGAACGCCGTGTCCGCCGCGCTGGCGGGTCTGCTCGCCTGGAAATTTGGCCCCGTGGTGGTCTTCTGGCTGATGGCGGGACTGGCGGCGCTGAGTATCGGCGCGACCCTGTCACTCGATGCCAATCGGATCAATCATGCCATGGCGCGCGGCTGTACCGAAGAGGAAGAGGAGCAGGAGGATTGCGATCCCCCTTCCCTGTGGCAGACCTTGAAGGGCGCGCCGACACTGGCCTGGTTCGCCGTGACGGGATTTCTGTTCCACCTCTCCAACGCCGCGATGCTTCCATCGGTGGGGCAGTTGCTGGCGCGTGAGGTAGGCGGGGACAAGGCAACCTCGCTGACCTCCGCCTGCATCGTCGGGGCGCAACTCGTCATGGTGCCGATGGCGATGATCGTCGGACGAAAGGCAGAGGACTGGGGGCACCGACCCATCATGCTGGTCGCGTTTGCCGTGCTGGCGGCGCGTGGCTTGCTCTATACCCTGTCGGACGCGCCCGGCTGGTTGCTGGCCATCCAGTTGCTCGACGGCGTGGGCGCGGGGATATTGGGAGCGTTGGGTCCGGTGATCGTCGCGGCGATCATGCGCGGTTCCGGACGGTTCAATGTCGCACAGGGCGCGGTGACCACGATCCAGGGGATCGGCGGCGCGCTCAGCACCTCGCTGGCCGGAGTGATGATCGTCGGAGCGGGCTATCACGCCGCCTTCTGGCTGCTCGCGGCGATCGCAGGCGGCGGGCTGGTGCTCTACCGGCTGGTGATGCCGGAGACGGCGCGGTTATAAGGACTCGCTGAACCCTCGACTGCGCTCAGGGCGTGGCGCGGAAATCCTCGCGCACGCTGCCACATTCCAACAACTCCGCTTCATGGCCTTCCTCCCGCCACGTCTCCGCCAGGGCCTGCGCTTCCCAGTCGCGAACCGCAGGATGCGCCAGCAGCGTCTCGACCCAAGCCGCGCCCGCTGCGCCGACGTCGATGCCATAGGTCCGCACGCGAAAGGCGACCGGGGCATAAAAGGCATCGACCGCCGAAAACACCTCTCCCGCCAACCAAGGCCCACCGAACCGCGTCAGCCCCTCGCCCCATAGCTCGGCAAGCCGCGCCACGTCGCGTTCCAGGCGTGGGGAGGCGGGCCGGGCATCGACCCGCACCCCGACATTCATCGTCCGTTCCGCCCTGAGCGCGGCGAAGCCGCCATGCATTTCCGTCACCGCGCACATCGCCCAGGCGCGCGCGGCGTCATCCTCCGGCCAGACGCCCGGATGCCGCTCGGCCAAATAGAGCGCGATACCCAGCGAATCCCATATCACCCGCTCCCCATCCAGCAGCACCGGCACCTGTCCGGTCGGCGAAAAGGCGCGGAACGCTTCGTAATTCTCCGTCGCGGCGAACGGTTCGATCCGGTCGGCAGAGCCGATCCCCAGCGCCTTCATCAGCAGCCAGGGGCGCAGCGACCAGCTCGAATAGTTCCGGTTCGCGGTGATGAGGGTATAGGCCATGGTGTCAGCGCTCGAAGCTGGCCGTGGTCTTGGCGGCGATCTCGTCCGCCGTCACGCCGGGGGCGCACTCGATCAGGCGGAAGGGGCTGTCGTGATCCGGGCGCTGGAACACCGCCAGATCGGTGACGATCATGTCCACCACATTGCGCCCGGTCAGCGGCAGCGTGCATTCGGGAATGAACTTGGGGCTGCCGTCCTTGGCGTTATGCTCCATGACGACGATGATCTTCTTGACGCCCGCGACCAGATCCATCGCGCCGCCCATGCCCTTGATCATCTTGCCGGGGATCATCCAGTTGGCGATGTCGCCGCCTTCGGACACCTCCATCGCACCCAGCACGGTCAGGTCGATATGCCCGCCCCGGATCATCGCGAAGCTGTCGGCGGAGGAGAAATAGACCGAGTGCGGTAGTTCGCTGATCGTCTGCTTGCCCGCGTTGATCAGGTCGGGATCGACTTCGTCCTCATAGGGGAAAGGCCCGATGCCCAGCATCCCGTTTTCGGATTGCAGCGTGACCTCAACCCCTTGCGGGATATGGTTGGCCACCAGGGTCGGAATGCCGATGCCCAGATTGACGTAGAAGCCGTCCTTCAGTTCCTTGGCCGCACGCGCGGCCATCTCGTCACGAGTCCAGGCCATCGTCACTGCTCTCCTGTCGGATGCCACCGCCGGTCGGCGGGAAAAATGTCGTCGGGGGTGCCCTTCAGCGCCTTGCCATAGACGGGGTTCGGGAAGACGAACCAGCCGCGCCCCCAAAGCGCCGCGACACGCGGGCCATCGGCAAGGGCGCGACGTTGGGAAACCGTGCCGGGCACGTTGAACAGGTCGCTGAAATCGCCAAGCTGATCCCCGCCCATCGCGATGACGCAATAGCGCTCGGCGATCCGCCAACGACGCGCATCCTTGCCATCGCCGGTGTTCGTGTCGGTGCGGACGAACAGCGTGTCGCCATGGACCGCCGGGCCCAGCCCCGCCGCCTCGATCGCCCGCGCCGCGCCGGCGGCATCGTCGCGATTGGTGTTGAAAATGACCGTCACGCCCATGGTGCGCAGATCGGCGATCGCCGCCGCCGCACCGGGCACGGGCAAGACCGCATGGCCATCGCCCTGCTCCCATGAGCGCCAGCGGCCTGCGAAGGCGCGGTCGGCGCGGCCCGTCAGATCGTCCTGCTCGAAGCCGAGGTTGAGCAGCACGGTTTCGTCCACGTCGAACACCGCCGCCGGGCGCTTGCTCGCGCAGGATGCGAAGCGTGGATTATCGGGCGTCGCGCCTTGCTCCAATACGACGCTGTCGCGTGGCGGACGACGCACCCGGTCGGCCGCATAGGTGACGAGCGCGTTCCACGCCTGGCGCGAGATCGCGTCCGCCTCCGCCGAGCCATAGAGATACTGCATGCCCGCCAGCTTCGGATTGACGGCGGCAACGGGTGGTGAAGCCGGGCTGTTGTTGCCGACCGCCACGACACAACCCGACAGGGTCAGGGCAGCCGCGAGCGTGGCGAAGCCCGCGCCGAAACGGGCCCTCCTCATGCCGAAGCCCGCTCGCGCACCGTGCGGAACTCGATCTTCTTCTCGTACGGCGCACCGACGATCATCCGCTTCACATAGATGCCGGGCAGATGGATCTGGTCGGGATCGAGGCTGCCGACCGGCACCACCTCCTCCACCTCGGCGACGCAGATGCGTCCGGCGGTCGCCATGGGCTGGTTGAAGTTGCGCGCGGTCTTGCGAAAGATCAGGTTCCCGGCCTCGTCGGCCTTCCACCCCTTGATGATCGACAGGTCGGCACGAATGCCACGCTCGAGGATATAGTCCTCTCCGTCGAAGCTCTTCACTTCCTTGCCCTCGGCCACCTTGGTGCCGACACCGGTCTTCGTATAGAAACCGGGGATGCCCGCGCCCCCCGCCCGGCAGCGTTCCGCCAAAGTGCCCTGCGGGCAGAACTCGACCTCCAGCTCGCCGCTTAGATATTGCCGCTCAAACTCCTTATTCTCGCCGACATAGGAGGAGATCATTTTCTTCACCTGGTGCGAGCGGAGCAGCTTGCCCAACCCCACGCCGTCGATCCCGGCATTGTTGCTGGCGATGGTCAGGTCCTTGGCCCCCGCCGCCTCGATCGCATCGATCAGCCGTTCGGGGATACCGCACAGGCCAAAGCCCCCTGCGCAGATCGTCATGCCGTCATGGAGCAGGCCGTCGAGCGCGGCGGCGGCGTCGGGATAAAGCTTCTGCATGGGCGTCCTCCCTAGGGTTGCCGTTGCGTTAGGCGGAGGCGTGGAGCCGGGTCAACCCAGCGCTTGCGCTTTGCCTGGGCCAGCATTTGCGCTTTGCGCGGGGCCAGCGTTTGCGCTTTGGAAAGAAGCGGGTCTAGGCTTGCCCCATGACCACCAGAACCGGCGGACGCCTGCTTGTCGATGCGCTTCTCGAACAGGGGTGCGAACGTATCTTCACCGTGCCGGGCGAGAGCTTCCTGGCGGTGCTCGACGCGCTGCACGACACGCCCACCATCGACCTCATCACGTGTCGGCAGGAAGGCGGCGTGACCTTCATGGCCTGCGCCGACGGGACGCTGACCGGGCGGCCGGGCGTCGCCTTCGTCACGCGCGGACCGGGTGCGACCAACGCGGCGATCGGCGTGCATGTCGCGCGACAGGATTCGCAGCCGATGATCCTGTTCATCGGCGATGTCGACCGAGGCACACGCGACCGCGAAGCCTTTCAGGAGGTGGATTTTCAGGCGATTTTCGCGCCGCTCGCCAAATGGGCGGCTCGTATCGACGATGCCGCGCGCATTCCGGAATATGTCGCCCGTGCCTATGCCACCGCGATGAACGGGCGGCCGGGGCCGGTCGTCCTCGCGCTGCCCGAGGACATGCTGTGCGATCCGGTACAGGCTACACCCCGCCCCCGGATCGAACGGCCGTCGCAGGACGTGATGATCGAGGATGTGCTCGCGGTGCACGACCTGATCGCCAAGGCGCAGCGCCCCGTCGCCATCATCGGCGGCGCGTATTGGAACAGCGAAACGGTCGCGCTGGTTGAGCAATGGGGCGAAGCGGCGGGCGTGCCGTTGGTCGCGGCGTTTCGGCGTCAGGATGCGGTGTCGGCCACCTGCCCGGTCTATGCGGGCAATCTGGGCTATGGCCCCAACCCGGCCCTCGTGAAGCGGGTGCGAGAGGCCGACCTGTTGATCGGGCTGGGCGCGCGTCTGGGGGAGGCGACCACCGATGGCTATGCCATCATTACGCCCGATCATCCGGGACAGACGCTGGTCCATATCCACCCGGACCCGGAGGAACTGCACAGCGTCTACCGCACCGATCTCGCCTTATGCTGCGACATTCACCGGGCGGTCGGCCTGCTCGAATTGCAGGCGAGCGAGGCGGGCACGCCTCATCCCTCCGGCGCGGAAGCCCATGCCGACTATCTGGCCTGGTCCGACCCGGCCGCGCGGGACGGCGTCACCTTGGACCTGGGCCAATGCGTCGCCGCGATGCGAAAGGCGCTGCCCGCCGACTCGATCATCTGCAATGGCGCCGGCAATTACTCCGGCTGGTGGCATCGTTATTGGCGGTATGAGCCGGGGTGCCAGCTTGCCCCGACCTGTGGCGCGATGGGATATGGCGTGCCCGCCGCCACCGCCGCCGCGCTGCGCCATCCCGGGCGAACCGTCGTCGCGCTGGCGGGCGACGGGTGTTTCCTGATGAACGGCCAGGAGCTGGCGACCGCCGTGCAGCATGGCGTATCGATGCTGGTGATCGTCGTCGACAATAGCGGCTATGGCACGATCCGAATGCACCAGGAACGCGAATATCCCGGTCGGGTGGCGGCAACGACGCTGGCCAATCCCGACTTCGCGGCGCTGGCGCGTGCCTATGGGTGCTGGAGCGAAACGGTGACCCGAACCGAGGATTTCGTCCCTGCCCTGCTTCGCGCCATGGCAGAAACCGGTGTGCGGCTGCTCCATCTGAAAACCGACATCGAAGTCATTACGCCCGCCATGACCCTCCCCCGGATCGCGCAACGCTGACTTGGACGGCTCGGAAACAGGAGTTTCGAGCCCTCATCTGCTGCTCTGCAATCGTACACAGCAAAGAACGATTGGAGACCTGCAAGACTTTGAAACTTAAGATAACGCTATCATGCAATCGATTTACCAACAATTATTGGCTGCACAAAAAAAGAAAGCCGCCCCGGTATAACCGGAGCGGCGAGTTCGTTGCTGATCGCTTTAGTCAGAAACTGTTAGCAGGTTCAGATGTTGTCGCCAAGAGCGCCCTTCACCGAACCCTTCATTTCCTGGCCCTTGCCCTTAAGCTGCTGGGCTTCGCCTTCTGCCTTCAGGTCGGCGTCGTGATTGTGATCGCCGATCGCTTCCTTGGCCTTGCCAACCAGTTCGTTGACGTTGCCCTTGATCTTGTCGGTGAGCTCACCCATCGCGGCCTCCATTTACTGGGGATCGATCGATCCCGTTGAACACTCGGAGACAAAACACTTCGTTACGCGGCAAGTTCCCTGAAATTAACGTCAGATAAGGCCGGCCAGCGGACTCGACGGGTCGGCATAGCGCCGCATTCCCATGCGTCCCGCACGATACGCCATGCGCCCTGCCTCCACCCCGGCCCGCATCGCGCGCGCCATCAGCACCGGGTCCTTGGCCTCCGCGATCGCGGTGTTCATCAGCACGCCGTCGCAGCCCAGCTCCATCGCCACCGTCGCCTCGGACGCGGTGCCCACGCCTGCATCGACCAGCACGGGGACCTTTGCCCCCTCGACGATCAGGCGGATCGTCACCTTGTTCTGGATGCCCAGCCCCGACCCGATCGGCGCGCCCAGCGGCATGATCGCGACCGCGCCCACATCCTCCAGCCGCTTGGCCGCGATGGGGTCGTCGACGCAATAGACCATGGGCTTGAAGCCTTCCTTGGCCAGGATCTCGGTGGCGCGCAGCGTCTCGACCATGTCAGGATAGAGCGTCCGGGCCTCGCCCAGCACCTCCAGCTTGACCAGCTCCCAGCCACCCGCCTCGCGCGCCAGACGCAGCGTGCGGATCGCATCCTCGGCGGTGAAGCAGCCCGCCGTGTTGGGCAGATAGGTGATCTTCTTCGGATCGATATAGTCGGTCAGCATCGGCGCGTTGCGGTCCGACACGTTGACCCGGCGGACCGCGACGGTGACGATCTCGGCCCCCGCCGCCTCGACCGCAGCTGCGTTCTGCGCGAAGTCCTTGTATTTGCCAGTCCCGACGATCAGGCGTGAGCGGAAACGCTGCCCCGCGACTTCCCATGAGTCGTCATCGATGGCCGCGCCATGGTCTCCGCCGCCGACAAAGTGGACGATCTCGATCTCGTCGCCATCCTCGACCTCGACCTGCGCCAGCGTCGAGCGCGGCACCACCTCCAGATTGCGCTCCACCGCCACCTTTTCGGGCACCAGCCCCAACTGGCTCGCCAGATCGGCGAGCGACAGGCCGGCGGCGACGCGCTTGTGCTCGCCATTCACGGTGATCGTCACGGTTCCGTCGGTATGGGGCATATCAGTGTCACTTACCATGCAAGTCGCTGCCCGCTCGACGTGGGATAGGGCATGCGGTTAAGGAAGGCCTTCGATCTAGGCCCGGCCACCCCGAGCCGCAACCATGGGAGTGCGGATGTCCGCGACCGTCTATGTCCTCAACGGGCCGAACCTGAACCTGCTCGGCCTGCGCGAGCCGCATATCTATGGCCATGACACGCTGGACGATATTGCGGGACTGCTGGAGGATCGGGCGCGCGAGCTCGACCTGGCGATCGACATGCGCCAGTCCAACCATGAAGGCCATCTGATCGACTGGCTGCACGAGGCCCAGGCCTATGAGGCCAAGGCCGTGCTGCTCAATGCCGGGGGCTTCACCCATACGTCGATCGCGATCCATGATGCGATCAAGTCGGTGACGACCCCGGTGATCGAGGTTCACCTATCCAACCCTCATGCACGGGAGCCATTCCGTCATGAGAGCTTCATCGGGCGTGCCGCAAAAGGCACAATCGCGGGTTTTGGCGCGCAATCCTATCTGCTCGCGCTTGAAGCCGCGGCCCGGTTCTGACAGGAGCGCTGCCCATGACCGAAAAGACTGAACAAGCGATGAAGGTCGATGTCGACCTCGTCCGTCAGCTCGCCGAGCTGCTCGACGCCACCGCCCTGACCGAGATCGAGGTCGAGCATGGCGACCGCAAGATCCGCGTCGCACGCAAGGCGGCTCCCGCCGCGCAGGTCGCCTATGCGCCCGCGCCCGTCGCCGCCGCGCCCGCTCCGGCGGCGGCTGCCCCGGTGGCCGCTGCTGCTCCGGCGGAAGCCGCCCCGCCGGCCGTCTCGGCCAATGCGGTGAAGTCGCCGATGGTCGGCACCGTCTATCTGTCGGCGGAACCCGGCGCCAAGCCCTTCGCCGCCGTCGGCCAGAAGGTCGCCGCCGGTGACACGCTATTGATCGTGGAAGCCATGAAGGTGATGAACCCGATCACCGCGAACCAGGCGGGCACCGTCACCGCCGTGCTGGTCGAGAACGGCCAGCCGGTCGAGTTCGACCAGCCCCTGGTCGTCGTCGAGTAAGCCGCCTTGGCGCAGATCAAGAAACTCCTGATCGCCAATCGCGGTGAGATTGCGCTTCGCATCCACCGCGCCTGTCACGAAATGGGGATCGAGACCGTCGCCGTGCACTCCACGGCCGACGCCGATGCCATGCATGTGCGCCTCGCCGACCAGGCGGTGTGCATCGGCCCGCCCTCCGCGACGGACAGCTATCTCAACATCCCGAACATCATCTCGGCCGCCGAGATTTCGGGCGCGGACGCGATCCACCCGGGCTATGGCTTCCTCTCGGAGAACGCCAAGTTCGCCGAGATCGTCGAGGCGCATGGCCTGATCTTCGTCGGCCCCAAGCCCGAACATATCCGGATCATGGGCGACAAGGTCGAAGCCAAGCGGACGGCGGGTGCGCTCGGCCTGCCGCTGGTGCCCGGCTCGGACGGCGCGATCTCGGATGTCGAGGAAGCCAAGGCGCTCGCAGCGGAGATCGGCTATCCCGTGCTGATCAAGGCGGCCAGCGGCGGCGGCGGTCGCGGCATGAAGGTCGTGCCCTCCGAAGATCAGCTCGAAACGCTGATGCAGCAGGCGGGCTCGGAGGCGAAGGCCGCGTTCGGCGATTCGACCGTCTACATGGAAAAATATCTGGGCAACCCCCGGCATATCGAATTCCAGGTGTTCGGCGACGGCAACGGCAACGCGATCCATCTCGGCGAGCGCGACTGCTCGCTGCAGCGCCGCCACCAGAAGGTGCTGGAGGAAGCCCCCTCGCCGATCATCACGGCCGAGGAGCGTTCGCGCATGGGCGGTGTGGTCGCCAAGGCGATGGCCGATATGGGCTATCGCGGGGCGGGCACGATCGAATTTCTGTGGGAAGACGGCGAGTTCTATTTCATCGAAATGAACACCCGCCTTCAGGTCGAACATCCCGTGACGGAGATGATCACCGGGCTGGACCTGGTCCGAGAACAGATTCGTGTCGCCGAGGGCCATCCGCTGACCCTGCGCCAGGAAGACGTGCAGTTCCGCGGCCACGCCATCGAATGCCGCATCAACGCGGAAGATCCGCGCACCTTCGCCCCCTCGCCGGGCACGGTGAAGATGTATCATGCGCCGGGCGGCATGCATGTCCGCGTCGATAGCGGGCTGTATCAGGGCTACAAGGTCCCGCCCTATTACGACAGCATGATCGCCAAGCTGATCGTGTACGGCACGACCCGCGAAGGCGCGTTGCGCCGTCTGCGCCGCGCGCTGAACGAATTCGTGATCGAGGGAATGAAGACCACCATTCCGCTCCATCAGTCGCTGCTGGACGATCCCGAATTCCAGACCGGCGACTATACGATCAAGTGGCTGGAGGAATGGCTGGCCAAGCAGGACGCTTGAGCCCCCTTTCTTCCCCATCACCAGGAAAGAGTGGTTTAAGGCCCCCTCCCCATCCGGGAGGGGACTTTTTATATGCCCAAAGGCCGGGATTACCCCTCCACATTGCCCGCCACCCATGCCACAAGCAGTGGCGATGAAGGCGACGATCCTCCACAATCCGCGCTGCTCGAAATCGCGCGAGGCGCTGGCCCTGCTGAAGCAAGCGGGCGCGGATGTGACGGTGATCGAATATCTCAAGACACCGCTGGACGCCGAGGAACTGGCGCGACTCTATGCCAAGGGCGGACTGTCCCCGCACGATGGTCTGCGCAAGGTCGAGGCGGAGGCCAAGGTTCTTTCGGGCGCGGAGGACGAAGCAATCCTGGCTGCGATGGCTGCCAATCCCATGCTGATCGAGCGCCCTCTGGTCGAAACCGACAAGGGCGTCGTGATCGGCCGTCCGCCCGAAGCCGTTCGGAGCATCCTGTGATCGGTGCTCATATTTTGAGCATCATACCGATTGCTGCCCGCTTTTCGGGCGCCGATCTTATCGATTTCTTACCCTCTAAGGAGGGAAAGGCAGTTGGCACGGTCCATGCTACGCGCAGGGCCGGGCGAGGGTTCGAACAACATCGGGGGCATTCAGGCTCGTGAAAAAGATTGAGGCGATCATCAAGCCGTTCAAGCTCGATGAGGTGAAGGAAGCGCTGCACGAGATCGGCGTGTCCGGTATCACCGTCACCGAGGCCAAGGGCTTCGGGCGCCAGAAGGGTCATACCGAACTCTATCGCGGCGCCGAATATGTCGTCGACTTCCTTCCCAAGGTGAAGCTGGAAGTGGTCGTCGAGGACAGTCTGGCCGAACGCGTGGTGGAGGCGATCGCCGCCGCCGCGCAGACCGGCCGCATCGGCGACGGCAAGATTTTCGTGATCCCGGTCGAAACGGCGCTCCGCATCCGCACCGGCGAACGCGACGACGCGGCGATCTGACCCGTCCGACACCTTATCGTCACCGGGATGACACCCGGGATAATTAAAACCTTTTCACCGGTCCCGGTCTTTTTCCGGGGCTCGGCCTTAAGCAGAGAGAGAACGGCACATGGCGAATACGGCCAGCGACATCCTGAAGAAGATCAAGGATGAAGAGATCGAGTGGGTCGATCTGCGTTTCACCGATCCGAAGGGCAAGTGGCAGCATCTGACCATGGTCGCTTCGATCCTGGGCGAGGACGAGTTCACCGACGGCCTGATGTTCGACGGTTCGTCGATCGAGGGCTGGAAGGCGATCAACGAGTCGGACATGGTCCTGAAGCCGGACCTCGACGCCGTCTACACCGATCCCTTCTCGGCCACCCCGATGCTGATCGTGTTCTGCGACGTGGTCGAGCCGTCGACTGGCGAGCTCTATGCGCGCGATCCGCGCTCGACCGCCAAGCGCGCCGAGGCGTTCGTGAAGACCACCGGCATCGGCGACACCGTCTATGTCGGCCCGGAAGCCGAATTCTTCATGTTCGACGACGTGCAGTTCGACACGACCTATTCGTCGTCCTACTTCAAGATCGACGATATCGAGCTGCCGACCAACACCGGCCGCGAATATGAGGGCGGCAATCTCGGCCACCGTCCGCGTGCCAAGGGCGGTTACTTCCCCGTCGCGCCGGTCGACTCGGCCGTCGACATCCGTGGCGAGATGGTCACCACCATGCTCGAAATGGGTCTGCCCTGCGACAAGCACCACCACGAAGTCGCCGCCGCGCAGCACGAGCTGGGCCTGACCTTCGGCACGCTGACCCAGACCGCCGACCGCATGCAGATCTACAAGTATGTCGTGCATCAGGTCGCCCATGCCTATGGCAAGACCGCGACCTTCATGCCGAAGCCGATCAAGGAAGATAACGGCTCGGGCATGCACACCCACTTCTCGATCTGGGAAGGCAAGACCCCGCTGTTCGCCGGCAACGGCTATGCCGGCCTGTCGGAAACCTGCCTGTACTTCATCGGCGGCATCATCAAGCATGCCAAGGCGATCAACGCCTTCACCAACCCGACCACCAACAGCTACAAGCGGCTGGTGCCGGGTTACGAAGCGCCGGTGCTGCTCGCCTACTCGGCGCGCAACCGCTCGGCCTCGTGCCGCATCCCCTACGGCACCGGTCCGAAGTCGAAGCGCGTCGAAGTGCGCTTCCCTGACGCGCTGGCGAACCCGTATCTTGCCTATGCGGCGCTGCTGATGGCGGGTCTGGACGGTATCCAGAACAAGATCCATCCGGGCGAGGCGATGGACAAGAACCTGTACGACCTGCCCCCCGCCGAGCTGGCCCAGGTTCCCACGGTCGCCGGTTCGCTCCGCGAAGCGCTCGATTCGCTGGCCGCCGACCACGACTTCCTGCTGAAGGGCGACGTGTTCACCAAGGATCAGATCGAGAGCTATATCGAGCTGAAGATGAGCGAAGTGATGCGCTGGGAAATGACCCCCAGCCCGGTCGAATACGACATGTACTACAGCGGCTGATCCAGCCCCTGCACGATGTCACTACGGGGAAAGGGGCCGCAAGGCCCCTTTCTTTTTGGGAGACGCCATATGGTCGCCTTCGGCTTCGCCACTTTGACCGATATGGTGAGCGCGATCGTCATCATGTCCCTGGGCGCGAAGGCCATGGGTACGATGGCTCTCCTGCTCTTCGGCCAGGACGCCCGCGATCGTCCGGGCTGGGGTTCGTGGTTGTGGTGGATGACCAAAATCACCCCGATCATCGCCTTGCCCAGCGCGGTCGCCTTGGCGCTTGCCGAAAAGCAGACCGACGCCGCCCTCGCCTTTATCGGCATGATCGTCTTCGTGGCGATTGCCGTCCCGATCAAGATCCGTCAGCGTCGAGCCCGCATCCGGCCTTCTATCGCGGCCTGAACCGCCAAAACTGCCTATAGGTTCGGAAGCAAGCCCGACAATTGCGGCATGGACCGGAGCGTTGCGCCAACATATCGCGCGCTGTCGTGGTGTGGCCAGACTCGACTTTCGATCACGACAGGACATGTAGCCTGGGTCTTAGGGCTATCGGTCTCTATTTGATCGCCAGGCGCTCCATGCATCACGCGTCCTGGCGCAAGACCGCAGCCCATAGCGTCGCCGATCGGCCCATCCTGATGACGCGGACGAAAACCGACGCCGCTGCGCCGGTCTGAAGCCAGCTGATCGCTGTCAGCGGGCGGCCTCCACCATTGGCCCGTCCCGCGCACTTCTTCCGCATTCCTGTTCCATATACCGTCTACGGCATGATCCTCCGGCCATCACGACCGTGAGCGGCTCAAACCGCGTGGCAATCCCATGGTCGATCAGGTGTCACGCGCTTGGCCGACATCATAAATCCGCAAACGTCTGTCGCCGATGCGCAGCCCGGGCCATGCCGCCCGCCATTCGGTGAGGTGAGCTGCCTCGAAATGTCGGTCCAGCGCCGCCTGATCGACCCACATTTCCTTCACATGGATAAGACCAGGATCCAGCACATCTTCGGCATAGACATATTCGAGGCAGCCATCCTCCCCCTGCTCGCCTCGACCATGCGCCGCATGATGGGCCGAGCCGCCGCCAGGTTCTCGGGTGGCAGCCGCACGGTTCCAAGGATCAGAAGCGTCTTGCTCACTTCGTCGCCGCCACCCGTTTGGCCGACTGTATCTTGACCGGCGCGGCCAGCATCTCTCCCTTGAACGGCCCCTTGGCCGGGTCAGCGGGCGCGTCGAGGATTCTGTGGATCACGTCCATCCCCTCGACGACATGGCCGAAGGCGGCATAGCCCAGATTGTCGCCGGGCTTGGAGGGATCGGCGTCGAGCGAGGGTTGGTCGCCCACCATGATCGTGAAGTCGCCGCGTGCCGAACCAGGCGCTAGCCGTGCGACCGAGATGGTGCCGTCGAGATGCTTGATGCCGGTCCTGGTCGTGGGCTCATGCGCGATCGGGGGCAGGATGCGCTTGGGCTCGTTCTGGATACCGAACTGGACGAAGCCGAAATTCGCGGCGGGCCGGACCGACCGGTAGAAGGTCACGCCGTCCAGCCGATGCTGGTCGACATAGCGCAGGAAATTGGCCGTGGTGATGGGCGCGTGGGTGCGATCCAGCTCCAGGACGACCGGGCCCAGGCTGGTCTGCATCGCGACGCGGACCATGACGGGCTTGGGAGCCTCGGTCGTTGCGGGCGCAGGAGGCGACACCGCCGTGGTTTGGGCGGCCAGCAGGACAAGCGACAGGAGCGGGATCATGGGGGGTCTCCGAACATCAATTGGGTGTCAGCTTATTGCGGTCTGGGGGCCAGGGATATCCCCTGGGCTTTCCCCGTGTCGTCACGGAATGAGCACCGTACTCCCCACCGTTTCCCCTGCCTCGATCGCGCGGTGCGCATCCGCCGCATCGGTCAGCGCAAAGCTCTGCCCGATCTCCGGCGTGATTGCCCCCTTCTCCAGCATCGCGAAGACACGCGCGATCAGGCGGCGTTTGTCCTGCGCCGACACGGCATAATCGAACAGCGTCGGGCGCGTGACGAACAACGATCCCTTGGACGCCAATATGCCCAGATTCACCCCGTCGACCGGGCCAGAGGCATTGCCGAAGCTGACCACCAGCCCGCGCCGTGCCGCGCTGTCGAGCGAGGCCTGCCACGTCGCCTTGCCCACGCCGTCCAGTACGACCGGCACGCCCGCCCCGCCGGTGATGTCGCGCACCCGCGCGGCCACATCCTCCTGCCGGTTGAGGATGACATGGTCCGCCCCGGCTTCCCGAGCGCGCGCCGCCTTCGCCTCGCTGCCGACCGTGGCGATCACGCTCGCGCCGATCGCCTTCAGCCAGCCGACCGCCAGATGCCCGACGCCACCCGCCGCCGCATGGACCAGCACGGTCCAGCCCGTCCGGACCTCGGCGCAATCCTCGATCAGGAAGGCGGTGGTCGCGCCTTTCAGCAGGATCGCCGCAGCCGTCCGGTCATCGACGCTCTCGGGCAGCGGCACCAGCAGATCGGTGGAGACATTGCGCGCGGTCGCATAGGCACCCCGCGCCGGGCCGAACACGCCGACCCGGTCGCCGACCGCAAAGTCGGTGACGCCTTCGCCCACCGCCTCGACCACGCCCGCCGCCTCGGACCCCAGCCCGCCGGGCAGATCGATCGGATAGAGTCCGCTGCGGTGATAGGTGTCGATATAGTTCAGCCCGACCGCATGATGCCGCATCCGCACCTCGCCCGCGCCGGGGGGCGGCAGTTCGGCCTCCCGCCATTCGATGACCTCGGGCCCGCCGGTCCGGGCGATGAAGGCGATCTTTTCCATGCGATGCTCCTGTTCGGTTGCGCGCGGCAACGCCTCAATAGTCCTTGGATATCCGAACGTTCACGCTTTGCCGCCCCAGTGTCGATATGCTGGAGAGCAGCGAGAGCCAGCGGGTCACCTGGAACTCGACCTGAGTGGCCGAGTAACCCTGCCCATCGGTGATGATCTCCGCATAGAGCCGCCGGGTGATATACTTCCCCGCCGCGACGGAGGTGGCGCGCCCCTGTTGCACATCGGCGGGCAGGACACGCAGCCGGTCGAGCCCCGCCGCACGTCGCACCGCGTTGATCGGGTTCAACCCGCCGCCGCCATCCTGCAACGCCGCCACTGCCGCCGCCAGTTGCAGAGCCTCGGGCGCGGACAGGCTGGCGATCGAGGTCCCGAACAGCAGGCGCGACAAAAGCTCGTCATTGGGCAAGGCGGGCGTGCTGGAGAAACCGATCTCGGGTTTCAGCGCGGTGCCCGTGACGCGGATCGAGGCGCTCAGGCCCTGGACATTGGCATTGGCCGCAATGTCTAGCGCGGGGTTGGCGGGCACTTCGCCGCCGAAGCGGATCACGCCGCGCGCCAGATCGAAGTCGCGTCCGGCAAAGTCGTAATCGCCGCGGATCAGGGTGGCCTGTCCAGTGATAGCCGGATTGTCGGGCGCGCCGCCGATCTTCAACTCCGCCGACCATTCGCTGTTCAGTCCCAGGCCGGAGACCATCAGTCCATTGGGCGCCCGCGCGCGGATCGCCAGTGTCCATGGCTTGCGGGGCATGTCGTCTTCCTCCCCGCCACCGGGAATGTTGATCTCGCGGATGTTGAGCTGCGGCACCGCCGTAGCGGCCGTGGCGCGACCCAGGCGATAGCGGCTGCGGTTCAGCACCACATCGCCCGCGATCGTGCCGCCAGCCCCGTCCGAATGGAAGGTCAACGGCCCCGTCACCGTCGCGCCGATATCGTCGCGCGCGATCATCGTCGCATTGCTCGCCTGGAGCGACAGGTCGAGGCCGACGCCGTTGGCGGCGGCGAATTCGAACTGGCCGGTCCCGCTGACCCGGCCGTCGCGCCCTGCCTGTGCCGCGAAGCGATCGATGACCAGGCGCGATCCACCGAACCTGCCGCTGGCCTGAACATCGGTCAGGACGGTACCGGTGGTGCCGCTTTCGATCCGTGCGCCGATCGCCTTCACCGCGCCGCGAATGACGGGCTGGTTCAGCGACCCGCTGACGTCCGCGCCGATGGCGACGGGGCCGGACAGGTCGAACATCTCCACGCCGGTCAGCCGCCACAGCGTATCGGCGGGCCCGGCATAGCGAAGCTGCGCGATCAGCCGCCCCGCCTGCATCCGGCTGGCCCAATCGCCCTCGGCGGTCGGGACGAGCAGGGCCTGCGCCCGTCCGATGATTCGCCCGCCCGACGCCATGACGGCGCGAACGCCCAGCCGGTCGGCTGACAGGACGCCTGCCACGCCCATGTCGATCGGACGCGAGGTCAGGACCAGCCCGGCGCGGGTCAGTCCCCGGATCGTCAGGTCGATCTTGCCCGTCGGCGCGCCCGCCCCCTGCCGCACGACCAGCGTCCCCGTCGCGCTGCCGCCCAGCCCCAGCCCCGGATAGCCGATGTCGAGTACGGTCAGCGGCATCCGGGTCAGGCTGGCCTGCACCTCCGTTCCGTCCGGGTCCAGCCGCCCCGCCAGCTTCGCCTCACCGCCCGCGAAGCTCAACCGGGTCGGAGCCAGCACCCAGCCATCGCCGTCGCGTGTCACGATGGCGGGCGACAGGAACTGGAGCGGGCGACGGTCGAGTGTCCCTTGCGCCGTCACGGCGAAACGGTTCGGCGCTACCTGGGTCACCGTCTGGATCGAGAAGGCACGACCGCGCGATCCGGATATACCGACGCGAACCTCGCCGGTGCCACCACGCAGTTTGGCGGTCCCGCCCATTTGGGCGATATTGAAGGCGCCGTGCCGCAGCCCCTGCGCATTGGCCGTCCCCTCGACCGAGGCCCCGGCGGGATCGAGCAGCGCGATCAGGTCCAGCCGCCCCTGGCGAACGGCGATGCCCGAAATCTGCGCCTGGCGCGCGGCGAGGTGGGTCTCGATCCGCTGCACCTCCCCCACCGGCCGGAACAGCAGCTCGCCCGACAGGCCGCCGCCTGCCACGCCCAGGCGACCGGCAAAGCCGCCCTGCACGACGGTCAGCGCCCCGGTTGCGCGAGTGCCCGCGACGTCGAGCGAATTGATCTGGACGACCGCATCCTGCCCCTTGGGCAACAGAATCGCGCCCGCCGCCTGGAACGGCCCAAGGCGTGATCCCCCGGCAGCGCGGAAAGCATATCCCTGATCGGTCGGGTCCAGGTGCGCGCGCACATCGCGCAGGCCCAGCGCGGCGTTGGGCGCGGTCAGGACCAGATCCAAAGCGGGGCGCTCGATATGCCCATCCAGCACGAGCTGGACCGGGCCATAGCTTTTCTGCCGCCCACCGCCGACGAAGCGGAAGGTGCCGTCTTTCCGTCGTATCGCCTCGCCGGTCAGGCGGATGTCGGGTCCGGTCAGGACCAGGCGATGAAAGTGGAACACCCCATCCGCCCCGCGTTCCAGATCGGTGGTGAGATGCGGCAATCCCCCCGCCAGCGAGCGGAGAAAGGCGTTGTCGAACCGCCGGACCTGCGCTTCTCCCCGCCCGACGATGCGCGTCCCATGACAATTTGCGCCCGGAACCGCGGTCAGGCGCGACTGGACATCGACGATGCCGAGGCCGGGTATCAGGTACCGCTGCAACGCGCCGTCCAGCCCGACATCGTAACGGCCGTTGGTCAGGTCGATACGCAGGTTCAGCCGCCCCGCCAGCTTGTCGGAGCGCAGCGCCAAGCCCTGGCCCAAAATCTCGCGCTTGGTGATGCGCAGATTGCCCGCCACCGACAGGCGATGAAGGATGCCGCCTGCCGCTTCGCCAACCCCCGTCACGCGCTGTGCCGTGAAGCGTACCGGCAGCGTCAGCGGCCAGCCCCCGGCAAGCTGCCCCTTGCCGACCGCCGCCGCCTGCTCGAACCCGGTTCGGTCGAACGCAAAACGGTTCGCCGCCATGCGATAATCGAACGCCGCCCGCTCGAACGCGCCGTCCAGCCGCAGGGTCAGCGCGATCGCCTGTCCGCTCATATTGGCGAACAGCGCTTCGGGTCGAAGCAGGCTGGCGTCGATGCGCACCCCCTCGAACCGGCGCTTGCCTAAATCGACCAGCCCCCGCGTCCGGAGACGCAAGGCCGGGGAGCGCAGCACCAGCGCGCCGCTCAGCCGCCGGTCGGCGAAATCCCCCTGCCCCGCAACGACGACACGCGGGCTGGTCAGTCGCTGCAAGCGACCATGCAGGACCAGCGAAGATGCGACCTCCCCCGACAGGGCATAGCGACCCGATTGCGCCGAAAGCGACAGATCGACTGCCCGTGCCGATCCGATTGCCCCCTGCGCGCGGCCCGCCCAACGCGACCAGCGCCCCGCCCCCGCGACGCTTAGCGACACCGGCGCCCTCACGCCTGCCATCCTGGCGAGCAGGCCATCGCGCCGTCCCTGTGCCTCGACCGCCAGATCGAAACGGTCATGGTCGGGCCGCGCATCCAACTTCAGGCGCAACCGGTCGCTTCCCGCCACCGCGCCGTTCACGGTCACCAGCGCGTGTCCGTCGCGAATATCCGCCTGCGCATCGACACGGGCCACCCGCACTTGGCCCAATACGGGCTTGGCGAGGATCAGACGCTGAAGATGCAGCCGGTCGATCCGGATGTCGAAATCGGGCAGGATCGGGCTTTGCCGCCCTGTCTTCCGGGTGCGCGGCACATGGTAGAGCGTCGCCAGCGGGGCCTCGGCCCGGCGAATGTCCAGCGTCCCGCGCGCCCAGTCCAGGGGCCGCCAGTCGAGCCGTGCGCGGGGTATCTGTACCAGCAGGCCGTCAAGGTCATAGACGCGCACATCGACCAGCCGCATGTCGGAATAGACCGATCCGTCGATCCGCCCGACCGAGAAGCGCAACCCCGTCTCGGTCCGGATCGCGCCGATCCGGTCCGCGACCCAGCGATGCCCGATCGAGGTATCGACGATCATCAATGCCGCCGCCACGATCGCCACCAGCGACGCCAGCGCGATCCCCAGAATCCGCCACCAGCGCATGCCCCGGCGCGGCGGCGGGGACGGCGCCTGTTCGGGCGCGATCGGTCCCTCCTCGCTCAAAATGCCTGTCCCAGCGAGACATAGACGGCGACCCGACTATCCCCGCGCTGGGGATTGAGCGGCGTGCCCACGTCGAGGCGGATCGGCCCGAAATTGGAATAGTAACGCACGCCCAGTCCGGTTCCGAAGCGCAGTCCGGTCAGGCGCGGCAGAGGCGAGGTGGAGATATTGCCCGCATCCAGAAACGGCACGACGCCGAAATTGCCGAACGTGCGCACCCGCGCCTCGATCGAGAATTCCGCCAGGCTGCGCCCGCCGATCGGATCGTTATTGGCATCGCGCGGCCCGATCGCCTGGAAACCATAGCCACGCACCGACGCCCCGCCGCCCGCATAGAAACGCCGCGACGGCGCGATCTGGTCGCGCGGCGCCCCCAATATGGTGCCCAGCCGGGTCCGCGCCGCCAGCACCACCCGATCGCCGAACGGGTGATAAAGGCTGGCATCGATCTGCGTGCGCGCATAGCCGAAAGCGCTGCCCTGCAACGACAATTCGGGGCTTAATCGACCGCCCAGCCGGAAACCGCGCGTCGGGTTCAGCAGGTCGTCCGACCCATCGTAATTCAGGCTCGTCGGCAGTGCGCCGATGAAGAAGGTGCGCCGTCGCGGTTCGCCCGTCGCCTCGATCACATCGCGTTCGTCCGACGTCAGCAACTCGGCCCCCAGCGACCAGGTCCAGGTCTTCTGAAAGAAGATATTGGTCTGCCGCTCCAGACTGCCCGACAGCGACAGCGTCTTGGCCTCATAGGCGTCGCGAAGAATGTGCGCGGCGGAAAACTGCGCGTTCAATATGCGGTCGCGGCCATTGAAATTGTTGCGGCGGAAGACGACCGCGCCCAGTTGCTCGCGCGTGCCCAGCACGCTGCGCAGTGTCAGCGCGCCTTCGGGTGGGAACAGGTTGCGATCGGTCCAGTTGATCGCCGCCCGCGCGCCTTCGCCCGTACCGTAACCCAGTTCGCCCGCGATGGTATGCGGCGGTGCGGGCTCCAGCGCGACCGCGATGTCGACCGTCTCCGGCGTGTCGCCTGGCACCGGCTTTACCTCGACCGAGGAGACCAGCCCGGTCTGCACCAGCGCGCGGCGGAGATCGTCCAGCCCAGCGGAGTCATAGGGCTGACCCGGCTTGAAGCGGGCAATGTCCTGGACATGGTTGGCATCGAACAGCCGATCGTTCGCCATGACGATCCGGCCATAGCGCCGCGCCGAGCCCGGATCGACGGTCATGTCCAGCGTCGCGGTCCGTGCCGCGCGGTCGACGACGATCTGTGGCTCGCCCAGCTTGGCAAAGGGGAACCCCGCCTCGCCCACCGCGGCTTTCAGCGACGCCTCGGCCGCCACGATGGTGTCGGCGTCGACCGGATCGCCCGGCTTGATCCCGAACGCCTCTTCCAGCGGCGCGGCCTTGCGCCCCGCCGCCTGAACGCCTGCCAGCGTGACGTCGGCGAAGCGATAGAGATTGCCGGGCACCGCCTGCAACACCATGGTCGGTTCGTCGCCGGGCTCGATCCGGGTAGAGACCTGCGCGTCATAATAGCCCGCCCCGCGCAGCAGGCTGATCAACAACGCGGAATCCTCGCGCGCGCGCCGGTCGAGCTGCGCCGCATTGGCGGGCTCGCCGTCATTGGCGTCGAGCGAAGAGAGCTGTTCGAAACGCTGCCGCACCAGCGCGCCCGCGCCCTCGATCCCCTCGACCCGCCAGCGATAGCGGCGCTCGGCGGCGGCATCGACGGTCGCCGCCATGGCCCCGGCCGGATCGCCCGGCGCCTGCGCCAGATCGGGCCAGGCGACGCCGATCTCGGGCAAGGGCGCCAGCGGCGCGGTGGGATCGAGCATCGTCGGATCGTCGGCATCGATCGCAGGTTGGGTCCCGGTCTGCGGGCTCGTCTGCACCGTCGTCTGCGCGGGTGCAGACGACGCAGGTGACGGGACCAGCGTCTGCGCCACCGCACGGCCGGCCCAGCCCGTGCCGCCAAAACCCATTGCGAAGACTATGATAGCGACCGAGCGGCACGGCCGCCCGACGCGGACCATCATGCCTGATCCCTAGCCGTGCGCAGGCGTTTGCAACACCCCAAAGCGCCATCAACCGACCAGATTTGCCATGCCGGTCGTCGCGAAACCCCAAACCCTGCGCCCGTCATCGCCGGGATGTCAGTGGACGGTCCCGAACGCCTCTTCGATGGAGAGCAGGCCGATCAGCCGCTCGATCTGGCGCCAGCGACAGAAATGAATGTGATTGCCCATGTCGCGACTATGCCCGGCCCGCGCGGCGGCTTCGTCGCCCGCCGATTCGCCGAAGGTTTCGATCAGTTCGGCGGCCGTCTCGACGTCGGTCCCACTCACAAAGGGAACAACCTCCATTTCGCCGCCGCGATCACGCATGAACATCCTGGCCCCTACCCCCGGAAAGAGCGGCTGCCCTAAGCCCGGGATATGAAATTTGCCACCCCCCGAAATGGTTAATGCACCATATGGTGTGTTTTCCGGTTTTTGCTGCGGCTGGCTTAGCCTCGTCCGGCGTGGCAGGACTTGGGGCATGACCGACCACCCGCCACCCCGCCCGCCGCGCAGTACCTCTCCCGCAGGCGGATTCTTCATCGCGCTCGGCGTGGTCGCAGGGATCGTCGCTGGCCTGGCGACGGGACAGGTCACGGTCGGTGTCCTGATCGGCCTGGCGCTGGGCATCGTCGTCGCGCTGCTCCTGTGGTGGCGCGGGCGCTAGGGTCGCGGCCCCGTCAGGGGGGCGTCAGTTTGGCAAGCGCATTTGCCATGCGACGCGCCCGATGACCGTGATCGGCCCGTCGGGCACCGGCGGCGCAGCGGGATTGTCACTGGTCGCGACCAGCCCCTCCCGGACTGAACGGACACGCTTGACCATCAGCGCGTCCCCGACCCGGATGACATAGAGCCCACCCCGCGCAGTCGGGCGGGTGTCGTTCTGGTCGACCACCAGATGATCGCCGTCCATCAGGCCCGGTGCCATCGAGTCGCCCCGGACCCGGATGACCGAGGCGCCGCCGTCACTCAGCCCCAGCCGGCGGGCAAGTTGGCGGTCGATCGCCTCGACGCCGACCATCACCTCGTCATCGACGGTCGCGCCCGGCCCCGCCGATGCCGCCACCGCCAGCCGCCGGACCAGCATCGGCCCCGTCGCCGTCGAACCACCCAATTGCGTTTCGGGCACGCCGAAGAATTCGGCAAGCTGCCGCCGGTCTCCCTCGGCCAGAACGCGCGGCGTTCCCCGCTGCACGAATTGCTGAAGATAGGCGTCGTTCCGCCCCAGCATCCGCGACAGCGCCGCGAGACTGACCCCGGCCTTTGCCGCAAGCTCCTGCAAAACCGCCCTAATTTCCGTTCCCGACATGCTGTCGAATATAGGCATAGGATTTTTCCTAGACAAGTTGGAAATCAGAACAGATCATGAACATCATCGAAGAATCGGGCAATGGGAGAATGTCCATGGAATTGTTGGGAGTGATCGAACGCTATCTGAAGGACAGCCAGATGCCGGAGACCAAATTCGGGCGGCTGGCGGTCAACGACCCCCGGCTGGTCAGCGACCTGCGCAAGGGGCGCGAGCCGGGATCGGAGATGATCCGACGCGTCACCCGCTTCATCGCGGGTCGCTCCGCATGAGCGCGCTCGCTCCTGCCGCGGACCGGTCGGATCCTATCCGCCCCGGCCGATCGCCGCTCCGCCGCCCGACCGATCGCGGCGAACGACTGGCCCGCGCGCTGATGGCGCACGCAGCGCGGGCGGGATGCACCGTCCTGCTGACCGTCGCTACGGTCGAGCCCTGGTCGTCGGCGACGTTCAGCGGTTCGGTAATTGCCCTCTCGCTAGCGGCTGCGCCGGGGTCCGCGCTATCGGCCTGGCTCCGGGATTTGCCGGAAAGCGACATTCCGCTCGGCCGCGACCTGGTGGCCGACATAGCGGTGGAGAGGGTCGACGGTGGATGGTGGCTGCGCGTCCTGCTCTGCCTGGACGCGGCCAATGGGTGACGCGACCGTCAGCGGACGCTCAAGCAAATGTCATTTAATGCTTGATATGTTGTAACACTACTGTACTCGACAGGGCTTCACATGTCGGAGCCCTGTCTTGTTCAAGTCCGTTCTGTTGTCCGGCCTTTCGGCCACCGCGCTCGTCAGCCTGCTCGCCGCCCCCGCCACCGCGCAGACTGCGCCGTCATCGGCCAACCGGGGTCGCGAGATCGTGGTGACCGCGCCGGTGCAGCAGTCCGAGACCGACGTGTTGTCGGGCACCTCGATCGTGACCGGTGACGAATTGCAGCGTTCGATCCGTCCGACCATCGGCGAGACGCTGGCGCGCCAGCCGGGCGTATCCGCGACCTCGTTCGGCCCCAATGCCTCGCGCCCGGTGCTGCGTGGTTTCCAGGGTGAGCGTATCCGCGTGCTGACCGACGGCATCGGTTCGATCGACGTGTCGAACACCAGTGTCGATCACGCGGTCGTCATCAACCCGCTGCTCGCCGACCGGGTCGAGGTCCTCCGGGGCCCCTCCGCCCTGTTGTTCGGCTCGTCGGCGGTGGGCGGCGTGGTCAATGTGATCGACACGCGCATCCCGCGCTCGGTGCCGGAGCAGGGCTATCGCCTGTCGGGCATCGCCTCCTATGGCTCGGCCGCGACCGAACGCTCGGTGGCGGGCGCCACCGATGTCGCGGTCGGCAAGCAGTTCGTGCTGCACGCCGACGGCTCCTATCTGAAGACCGACGATCTGAAGATCGGCGGCTATGTCCTGTCCCCCCGCGCCCGTGCCGAAGCGCAGACGTCGGCGCAGCAGGCCCCCAACGATCCGCTCGACTTCGCCAGCGTCGCCAATCTGCGCGGTCGCCTGCCCAATACGGCCAGCGAAACCTGGACGGCAGGCGTCGGCGGATCGCTGATCACCGACACCGGGTCGCTGGGCATCGCCTATAGCCATTATGACAGCCTGTACGGCGTGCCGATCCGCTACAGCCTGGCCCCCGGCGGCGAAGAGCCCGAGGCTCCGCGCCTCAGCCTCGTCCAGAATCGTCTCGACCTGCGCGGCGAGATCGAGACGGGCGGCGGCTTCCTCGATCGCATTCGCTTGCGCGCAGGCGCGGCGCAATATCGCCACTTCGAGCTGGAAGAAGATGGCGAGGTCGGTACGGCCTTCTACAACAAGGGGATCGAAAGCCGTCTGGAACTGGTCCAGTCCAAGCGCGGCGGATGGCAGGGCGCATCGGGCGTTCAGTTCCTGAACCGCGACTTCGACGTGCGCGGGGACGAGGCGTTCCTGCCGCGCAACAACACGGCGCAGGTCGGTCTGTTCACCCTGCAACAGCTGGATCGCGGCGCGTTCAAGATGGAGGCGGGCGGCCGGTTCGAGCATACCACGCTGACCGCACGCACCGCCGTGGACGACGACCGCTTCTTCCGGGGCCAGCGCAGCTTCGACGCCTTTTCGGGTTCGATCGGGGCCAGCTATGGCTTCGCGGCCGACTGGCGCGCCGGTCTGAACCTGTCGCGGACCGAGCGCGCGCCGTCTGCCGAGGAATTGTTCGCCAACGGCCCCCATGCCGGGACCGAGGCCTATGAACTCGGCAACCCCGACTTCAAGAAGGAATCGAGCTGGGGCATCGAGGCGACCGTCCATGGTCATGGCGAAGGTTATAGCTTCGACGCTTCGGCCTATTACAACCGCTTCTCCAACTATATCTATGACGCGCTGGTCGCCCAGGGGCCGTGCGAAGCCGCGGCGGCGCCATCGGGTCGCGAGGTAGACCTGCCCTGCTTCCAATATGCCCAGGCCGATGCACGCTATTACGGCATCGAGGCGGAAGGTTCGCTTCGTCTTGCCACGATCGGGACGTACGCGATCAACGCGGACCTGCTGGGCGATTACGTCCATGCCCAGATCATCGGCACGGGCCCCGCGCCGCGCATCCCGCCGCTCCGCCTGCTTGGCGGACTGGAGGCGCAGTCGGACAGCGTGAACGCTCGGGTCGAGGTGGAGCGCAGCTTCAAGCAGACCCGCGTGCTGGGTCTGGAAACGCCGACCGACGGGTTCACCCTGGTCAACGCCTCGGTGCAGTTGAAGCCCTGGGGCGCGCTGAACCCGACCACGCTCACCTTGTCGGCGAACAACATCTTCGACGTCGATGCGCGCCGCCATGCCAGCGTGCTGAAGGACTTCGCCCCGCTGGCGGGTCGCGACCTCCGCGCCACGCTGAGCTTCAAGCTGTAAGCGGTGCCCGCCCCTTCCCGCATCGGCGGGAAGGGGCCGACATGCCCGATCGGCTTGCGTCACGAAGCATCGATGATAGCCTTGCCGCCTTATCATCGGGGGACTGAAATGGCATGGTGGCGATGGATTGGTTCGGCGTTTCTCGTGGGATGCGCAAGCGCCGCGTCGGCCAAGGATGGCGAGCCCTGTCCCAAGAATCTGATCTGCGCCAGCGCGCCCGAAACGGTCGGCGGCGCGATGATCCGTGCCGGTTATCAGGGGCTGATCGATACGGACAATGAAGGCGATCCGATGATCGTCAGCGCCGCCGCGGGCTATAAGTTCAACATCCTCTTCTACGACTGCGAAGCGCATAGGCAATGCGCCTCGCTGCAATTCTCGATGCGGGTGACCCCGTCCAAGCCGCGCGACCTGGCGTTCGTCAACAAGTGGAACAGCGAGAAGCGTCTTGCCCAGATGGCGCTGACCAAGGACGGCGACCTGCGTCTCGCCCATGACATGACGACGATCGGCGGCGTCACCTATGCCAATTTCACCGATACGGTCGAATGGTGGTCGAGCGTGTTGGGCAATATCGACGCCTTCCTGACCGCCAATCCGTCGACGACTCCGGCCGATGCCACGGCTCCCGCTGGCACGACGGCGAAGCGAAGCTTCTGACCCGCTGCCGGGGGTGGACAAAGCCCCCGGCCTTCGGGAGAAGCGGGGCATAAGGAGAGATACCGATGTCCCGAATGGGCAAGTTCGACTGGGCGGATCCGTTCCTGCTCGACGACCAATTGACCGATGACGAGCGCATGATCCGCGATACTGCGCGCGCCTATGCCGACGATCGGCTGGCCCCGCGCATCATCGAGGCGTTCGCGCAGGAGCATACCGATCCCGATATCTTCCGCGAGATGGGCGCGCTCGGCCTGCTCGGCCCGACCATCCCGGAGGAGTTCGGCGGGGTCGGGGCATCCTATGTCGCGTACGGCCTGATCGCGCGCGAGGTGGAACGGATCGACAGCGGCTACCGCTCGATGATGAGCGTGCAGTCGAGCCTCGTCATGTATCCGATCCATGCCTATGGCTCGGACGAACAGAGGCGCCATTATCTGCCGAAATTGGCGAGCGGCGAATGGATCGGCTGTTTCGGCCTGACCGAACCCGATGCGGGGTCCGATCCAGGCGGGATGCGCACCACCGCGAAGAAGGTCGACGGTGGCTATATCCTGTCCGGCGCCAAGACCTGGATCTCCAATTCGCCGATCGCCGATGTCTTCGTCGTCTGGGCCAAGTCGGAGGCGCATGGGGGAGCGATCCGCGGCTTCGTGCTGGAAAAGGGCATGAAGGGGCTGTCGGCGCCCAAGATCGACAACAAGCTGTCCCTGCGCGCCTCGATCACCGGCATGGTGATGATGGACGATGTCGCGGTCGGCGAAGACGCGCTGCTGCCGCATGTCGAGGGATTGAAGGGGCCGTTCGGTTGCCTCAACCGCGCGCGCTACGGGATCAGCTGGGGCGCGATGGGGGCGGCCGAATTCTGTTTCCACGCCGCGCGCCAATATGGCCTCGACCGCAAGCAGTTCGGACGGCCTCTGGCGGCGACACAGCTTTACCAGAAGAAGCTGGCGGATATGGAAACCGAAATCGCGCTGGGTTTGCAGGCGTCGTTGCGCGTCGGGCGGCTGATGGACGAGGGGCGGTTCGCGCCCGAGATGATCTCGATCATCAAGCGCAACAATGTCGGCAAGGCCTTGGACATCGCCCGCGCCGCCCGCGACATGCATGGCGGCAACGGCATTTCGGGCGAGTATCAGGTGATGCGCCACATGCTGAACCTGGAGACCGTCAACACCTATGAAGGCGCGCACGACGTCCACGCGCTGATCCTGGGCCGTGCGATCACGGGGATCGCGGCGTTTTGAGGTCCTTCGCCATCCTTCTCTCCCCAAGCGAGCCTGGGGAAGATTGAGATGACGAAACCCGCCCCCCTTGCCGGGTTGAAGGTCGTCGAACTCGCCCGCATCCTTGCGGGTCCCTGGGCGGGTCAGGTACTGGCCGATCTCGGCGCGGAGGTGACGAAGGTCGAAAGTCCCGAGGGTGACGATACCCGCCGATGGGGACCGCCCTTCGTCACCAATCCCGACGGCAGCCGCGATGCCGCCTATTTCCATGCGGCCAATCGCGGCAAGGCGTCGGTCGTCGCCGACTTCGCCACCCCCGAGGGACAGCAGATGGTGCGCGACCTGATCGCGGACGCCGATGTGGTGATCGAGAATTTCAAGCTGGGCGGCCTGACCCGCTACGGCCTAGATTATGCCAGCCTCTCCGCGATCAATCCGCGCCTCGTATATTGCTCGATCACCGGCTTCGGCCAGGACGGGCCCTATGCGGCGCGCGCAGGCTACGACTTCATCGTGCAGGGGATGAGCGGGATCATGGACCTGACCGGCGAGCCATCGGGCGCGCCGCAGAAGATCGGGGTGGCGCTGGCCGACATCATGACCGGCCTGTATGCCGTCATCGCGATCCAGGCTGCGCTTCACATGCGCGATCGGACCGGGCGGGGGCAGCAGATCGACATGGCCCTCCTCGATACGATGACGGGCGTACTCGCCAACCAGGCGATGAACTATCTGGCCTCGGGCGTGACTCCGACCCGGCTGGGCAATGCGCATCCCAATATCGTGCCCTATGCCGCTTTCCCGGCCAGCGATGGATGGTTCATCCTGGCGGTGGGCAATGATGCGCAGTTCCGACGCTTTGCCGCACTGGTCGAAATCGACGCCGCCGATCCGCGCTATGCCACCAACGCCTTGCGGTGCGAACACCGCGCCGAACTGACCTCGGTGATCGAGGCGACGACCGTCCGCTGGCTCCGCGACGACCTGCTCGCCGCGTTGGAGGCCGCGGGCATTCCAGCGGGGCCGATCAACAGCGTCGAGCAAGCCTTTGCCGATCCGCAGATCGTGGCGCGCGGCCTCGCCATTCAGCCGCAGCGGCCCGACGGCTCGACCGTGCCGGGGGTGCGGACCCCGATCCGATTCTCCGATGCGGACCTGATCCTCGACCGCGCCGCGCCGATGCTGAAGGACCATGATGGGCGGCATGATGAGCGGTCCGATTGAGGGGCTCGGCCGGATCGCGTAGGGCAGAGCCGCGATGACCAGCCTGACCGTCAACAACCAGCCCGTTCGCTATCGCCTGCCCGCCGACACGCCTCTGCTCTGGGCGCTGCGCGATGCGTCCAACCTGACCGGCACCAAATATGGCTGCGGCACGGGCGATTGCGGGGCCTGCACGGTCGATGTCGATGGCCGGGCGGTGCGAAGCTGCCAGGTTCCGATCGGCCGGATCGAAGGAAGTGTCGTCACCACCATCGAGGGGCTGTCGCGCGACCGCTCGCATCCCGTACAACAGGCGTTCCTCGCCGCCAATGTCAGTCAGTGCGGATATTGCATCCCCGGCATGGTGATGGCCGCCGCCGTGCTGATCCAGCACAATCCCGACCCGTCGGAGGAGGTGATCCGCACCGGCATCACCAATATCTGCCGCTGCGGCATCTACCCCCGGCTGGTCGAGGCGATCCAGCGCGCCGCACGGGCCGCTCGCGGTGAGGAGACGATCCCCGCCGCCCCGCTGCCCGGCACCGATTCCGCCGATGCGGCGCGCGCCGTGCCTGCACTGACAGCCATAGCCACCCCACGCGACGAGCCATGAGGAATCGATTCTTTCGGATAGCTGACAAAGAGGTTCAGCGTCCGCTCAACGCGCATGGGGCAGAGTTCATCGCATCATAGGGGTCGGCTCGTGCGCCGGCACATGGGGTTGGACGAGATGAACAGGCATTGGATGGCGGCTTTGCTGGCGGCGACCGCGATGGTGTCGGGTGCGATGCCCGCCATGGCGCGCGCGCAGCAGATGATCGACCAGGGCCCCCGCGCCCGGCCCGAAGGCGGGCCAGGGCGCGGGGGTCCGGGGCGCGGTGGCCCGGATGGGCCAGGCGGTCGGGGCGGTCCGGGCGGCCCGGCCGGTCGTCTGGAACGTAGCGAAGGCCGTCCGATCTTCAACGATCGCGCGGCTTTTCCCGAGAATCGCCCCGCCTTCCGCCCCGACCATGCCGAGGCGCCACGTCCCCAGCAACCGGCGCCCCCTCCCGCGCCCCGCGACCGTGGCGAGTGGGGCCCGCGCGGGGATATTGACCGCGGCCCGCGGCCGGGGCCCGCGCCCGACCAGATTCGCCCGGATCGCGGCGGGCCCGGCGGCGTACGAGTCGATCGCGGCTGGCGCGACCCTGGCCAGGACCAGCGCTGGCGCGACGAAGCGCGTCGCCAGCGCGAGGATCGCAACCGGTGGGGCCGCAACTATAATGACTGGCGCGATCATTCCGACCAGTCCTATGGCTTTGCCGAACGGCGCGCCTGGGCGAACCAGTGGAATCGCAGCTGGCGTCGCGACCGGCGCTATGACTGGCTGGAATGGCGTTCGCTGAACCGTGGGGCCTATCACCTGCCCCGCTATTATGCGCCCTTTGGCGGCTATGGTTACCAGCGTTTTTCCAGCGGGGTGATCATCGACCCGGAATTTTTCGGGCAGAGCTACTGGCTGGACGATCCCTATAGCTATCGCCTGCCGCCCGCTTATGGCTCCTATCGCTGGGTCCGCTATTATAACGACGCGATACTCGTCGATCTGCGTAGCGGGCTGGTCGTCGACGTCGTCTACGACATCTTCTGGTGATGCTTGCGGGAGGGGGCTTGGCTGCCCCCTCCCCTCTATCCTCTTGTCTTTGTCCGCGGATCGTCACACATCCCGTCCATGTCGTTCTTCTCGAGGAAGCCGAAGGGCAATCCCGCCGCCTCTCCCCTCCGTGCGCAATTCGCGGTGAGCGTCGCCGAGCATCTCGACGCCCATCCGGCGGTCACCCGCGTGACGAGCGATCTGGCGCAGATCTACTATCATCCCGATTTTCTGACGCCCGATCAGTGCAACAAGCTGATGGCGATGATCGACTCCAATCGGCGGCCATCCACCCTGCTCTCGGACCGGCCCGATTACGGCTTTCGCACCTCGGAAAGCTGCGACATGGCGCGCTGGTCGCCCGATGTGCAGCCGATCGACGAATCGATCGCGGCGCTGCTCGGCATCTCGCCCGAACAGGGGGAGACGATGCAGGGCCAGCGTTACGCCCCCGGCCAGCAATTCCGCGCGCATCACGATTATTTCCACGAGAGCGAAAGCTATTGGGAAAAAGTCCGCGTCCATGGCGGACAGCGGACCTGGACCGCGATGATCTACCTCAACGACGTGCCGGAAGGCGGCGCGACCTGGTTTCCGCAGGCGGGCATCCGCGTCGCCCCGCGCCGGGGCCTGCTGCTTGCCTGGAACAATATGAAACGGGACGGCAGCCCCAATGAAATGACCCTTCACGAAGGGATGCCGGTGGTCGAGGGCACCAAATACGTCATCACCAAATGGTTTCGCGAAGGCAATTGGGTACCCGCCGACTAAGGGCGGGCGCAGCTTCGCCCCCTTGTCCCGACTCTGCCGCGCATGGCATGGCGTTCGCGTGACGTTCTCCCCTGCGATATTCCGTTCATGACCGAGGTTCTCGGCATCGCCCAGTCGATCCTGGGACAACCCTGGCGCTGGCGTGCCTTGGCCGCCGACGCGCGGGACGGCATGGCGCATGACGATCTGGTCGCGCAGTTGCTGCTCGCGCGCGGCTGTCCCCCCGACGCCGTGGAGGCGCATCGCCTGCCCTCGATCCGGGGGTTCATGCCCGACCCCTCGATCTTTCGCGACATGGACCGCGCCGCCGATCGCCTCGCCGATGCGGTGATCGCAAATGAAGCGGTGGCGATCTTCGGCGATTACGACGTCGATGGCGCGACCTCGGCGGCGGTGATGGTGCGGCTGCTTCGCGACCTGGGGCTGACCCCGCGCGCCTATATCCCCGACCGGATGACCGAGGGCTATGGCCCGACCGAGGCGGCGCTGCTCCGGCTTCAGGCGGAGGGGGCGACGCTGATCGTCACGGTCGATTGCGGCGCGCAGGCGTTCGAGCCGCTCGCCGCCGCGCACGTCGCCGGGATCGAAGTCATGGTCGTCGATCACCACAAATGCGCGACCGAACTGCCCCGTGCCCATGCCGTGGTGAACCCGAACCGGCTGGACGAGACCGAAGGCGCGGCGCACGGCCATCTTGCGGCGGTGGGCGTGTGCTTCCTCCTGGGGGCGGCGCTGATCCGCACCTTGCGGGCGCGGGGCTTTTTCGCCGATCGCCCCGAACCGCGCTTGCTCGACCTGCTCGATCTGGTGGCGCTGGGGACGGTTGCCGATGTCGCTCCGCTTCGCGGTCTCAATCGCGCATTCGTGGCGCAGGGACTGAAGGTCATGGCGCAGCGTCGCAATATCGGCCTGGTCGCGCTGACCGAGGCGGCGCGACTGACCCGCGCCCCGACCTGCACCGATCTGGGCTTTGCACTGGGCCCGCGCATCAATGCGGGCGGGCGCGTCGGCCGGGCCGATCTGGGCGTTCGGCTGCTCACGACCGACGACCCCGCCGAGGCGCGCGCGATCGCGGAGGAGCTCAACCATTTCAACGACGAACGCCGCGCGATCGAGGCGGGAGTCCAGGCGGTGGCCGAAAACGGCGTCGACCGGAGCCGCCAGGTGGCGGTGGTTTCCGGCGAAGGCTGGCACCCCGGCGTCATCGGCATCGTCGCGGGGCGGCTCAAGGAAAAGCTCGATCGCCCCGCCATCGTCATCGCGGTGGACGAGAACGGCATCGGCAAGGGCTCGGGCCGCTCGATCAGCGGCGTCGATCTCGGCGCGGCGATCCTGGCGGCCAAGGAACATGGCCTGCTGATTGCGGGCGGCGGTCATGCGATGGCGGCAGGCTTGACGGTCGAAGCGGCCCGTATCGCCAAACTCGCCGATTTTCTGGAACAGCGACTGGCGGAGGCGGTGGTTCGTGCCAGCGCCGGACGCGCGCTGCTGGTCGATGCCGTGCTGGCCCCCGGCGGCGTCAATCCGGCGCTGGTCGGGGCGATGGATGCCGGCGGGCCTTATGGCATGGGCTGGCCCGCCCCACGCGTGGCGGCGGGCCCGTTCCGCGTCATCCGCGCGGATCTGGTCGGCACCCATCACGTCCGCGCGATCGTGGCCGGACCCGACGGACGCAGCCTGAAGGCCATGGCCTTCCGCCAGGCCGATACCGCACTGGGCCAGGCGCTGCTGGGCGCGGGGAGCAGTCGTCGCCTGTGGCTGGCCGGTCGTGCTAAGGTGGCCGACTGGTCGGGCCGCGACGTCGCCGAACTCCATGTCGAGGACGCGGCATGGGCAGACTAAAAAGCCCTTGACCCAATCCCCACCCTCCCTTAGAGGCCCCCACGCCACCCGGCGGCCCCTTCGTCTAGCGGTTAGGACGCGGCCCTTTCACGGCTGAAACACGGGTTCGATTCCCGTAGGGGTCACCAGCACTCGCCAGAATGGCGGATTTGCGTGGTTTTGACGGTCTTCATGGACACTTTACCCATCCTTGCGTGCAAAGGATGCGTACGAAGTGATCCGTATAGTCAGTCCCTTCAAAAGATTCTCGCACTGGCATCGTCTACTTCCGGCGGATCATCACCGCTGCGCTCCGGCCGTTCTTCGACGGCCCGTCGAGCGAGTATAAGCGAACGCCCAACACTCGGCATGCTGCTCAGGCGCGACAGCTCTACCCCGAATCTGCCGTCGTCTATTAGCAGAAGCTCGAAGCGGGACGACGCAGCCTTGCCAGCAAGCAGCTTCGCTCGGCTCAGACCATGGTCGATGCCTGTCTGAACGGCGTCAGCGAGCAACAGCGACAGGTCACGGCGCAGAAGCGTGCCGCACTCGAACTGGACGCGTTCTGGTATGCGCACAATCTCGTCGATCATGACCCCGGTGCGCGCTATCATTTTGGCAGCCCACCCGACCGGAACAAGCTCCAGAACGTCGGCGACCGCAAGACCGTACCCGAGGCGATCCCGGGTTCAGCCCCCTGCCCTGGCTCGAAACGCTGCGACGCATGGCCGCCCTGCCGAGCTTCGATCCCATCGATTACGCCATCGGTTGCGTTCGACAGCGGTGTCGCCCGCCCGATCGAGCAGGTACTCTACGACGCGATCGGTCGCGCCTCTTTCGACAGACTTTGCGGCGCTTGCGCGCTGAGGACCGATCCGGGCCGCCTGCGCATCCTGCCATCCGCTCTCCCGTCAGAACGGCATCAGCTTCGCAGTGCATGCTCGCGCCGGGGCAGGCGCCTCGACGCTTCCTACACCGACCATCGCCACTGTCTTCGAGGATTGAGCGATGTTCGAGTTACGCGACCGTAACTCGTCGACGATTTACGTACGGCCATATGAATTCCTTCCATTTCGACAAAAGGATCGGGCCGCTGTGAACGACAGGTGAGCATGGCAACGCGGCCAAAACTCGAACGCGCACCATGTTGGCAGTCGATCCACTATATGCTAATGCGAGTGAGTCGCATACATGGATTGTCGTTGTGATGCTGCCTACCCGATGCCCACCGCCCTTCAACCTTCGACCGCTGATGTTCGAAACGTTCGTCTGTTCCATGGCGATGATGGCTTTCGCGGCATTGGCCGGTTCGATCGCGCGGATGACCGGTGTCGCTTCGTGGCAGATCGGAATTGTCATCACTGTAGCGGGGATCGGATGGATGCTCATGGCACGGCCATGGGGGAGGATGAGCGATAAGCTAGGACGGCGGCCGGTTATACTGATAGGGGTCGCAGGGTTCGCCGCCTGCTACGTTGCGATGGCCGCCTTGGTACATGTCGCCATCGCAATGCCATTGTCGCCGGCCATCGTCTTCATCGGCCTTTTGGCAACACGCGGGCTCGCCGGCGGTTTCTACGCCGCCGTTCCGGCGACGAGCGCGGCTCTCGTCGCCGATCACCTGCCGGTCGAGGATCGCGCGAAGGCGATGGCGACGCTCGGCGCTGCAGGCGCTTTCGGCATCGTCATCGGTCCGGCCACCGTTGGTTTACTGGCCACAGCAGGGCTGGTTTTGCCGCTGATCCTGATTGGCATCCTGCCCATGATTGGTTGGGTCGTATTATGGCGCATGCTGCCCCGTTACGAACGTCAGCTGCCACCCGCGCCGTCGACACTCCGTCTGTTCGATCCCCGGTTGCGGCACGCCATGACCAGCGCCTTCCTGGCGATGGGTAGCGTCACGATCGCGCAGGTTCTCGTCGGCTTCTACGCGATCGACCGGCTGAAACTGATGCCGATGGAGGGCGCCCGCATCGCGGGGATTGCGCTTGGCTGTGTCGGGGTTGCGTTGATCGCGGCGCAACTCTTGATTCGCCAGGTCGGCTGGACAGCTAAGCATCTGATCCGTGTTGGAATGTTCGTCGGTGCGGCAGGCTTTGGCGGTGCAGGATTGGCGACGTCTGCCGTACAGCTCTGTGCGGCCTATGCAGTCATTGCCTTTGGCATGGGCTTTGTCTTTCCCTCGGTGCTCGCGCTGGCGACGAGCGCGGTGGCGGCCCACGAACAAGGCGTAGCGGCGGGCACCGTTTCCGCCGTGCAGGGCATGGCCGTGGTCGTAGCTCCCCTGCTCGGCACCGCCCTATACACCATCGATCCGCGCGCACCCTTCGCGTCGATCGCTATCGGATTGGCATGCGTATCGCTCGGCAATCTGCGCCGGTCGCCGCTGATGACGAGTTTCGGCGCGTGAGCGCCCCGCTCGGCGGCGAGAATGATATGGCGCTGGAGCGCGATGCCAAGAACAAACCTTATCTGGGAGAAGCGCAATGGTTTTGATGGAACGCATCATCGCACCTATCAGAGACGGCGAACTGACGGTCGTCCGATTATTGCGCTACTATTGCGCGGTGCGGGACAGAAACGGTGACGGTATGAACCTGTCACGGCTGGTCATGTTCGGGCAAAGTCTAACCCTGTTGCCAGCCGGAAGCATCGCCTTGGCGAGTGTGTTCCAACTGGCGGAGGCGGTGCTCAAGCGGAAGCTTGTGACGGAATCCTGCTCTTCACGCTGCCTGAGTTGTGACGAGCGTGCGGTCATTCGCCTTTTGTCCAGCCCGGGAAAAGCGTCTTTCTGCAATTGCGATACCGAAGCGCCGCATGGGCTGCACGGGGCATTGCACTGCGCGGTGCTGAGCGTACGCCAGCTATGCGGCGAGGTCGTCACGGCCACGTCGCACGCGACGAGAGTTGACGGAGACAAGCTCCCGTTCGCAACCCCTGCTTTGGCCTGATCGCCATGCTCCAGCTCTACCGCTATCTCGATCGGCTGGTGGAAGAACTTCCGCAGGACGATGCTTTCACTCTGTACGCCATCCGTGACTGGGTCGCGGCCATCCGTTCCGGGCGCTGCGCACAGGTTACGTTGCGCGGCCGATTTGTCGCGAGGCAGATCGATGCCGCCCTGCTCGCCTTTCAATGCGCGATGACCTTGGTGGATCGACATGGCCATGGCACGATGCGGTTTGCGCCGCCCTATTATCACGGCGTCGGCGATGACGAAGCCAGGATATTGACCCTGTTCTCCGTTGCGCGCGTCGAGGGTGCGAGCCTGATGCGCATCGCGACCAGCCTCGTCTCGGACGACATGGCATCCCAACTCGCCGGCGCTGCCACCAAATTCGGTTCCGCGCTGCGGATACGCACCTGATCATGAAAGGGAAGCATCATGAGGCATGATCCCGTTCCGCGTTCCCAAGTCTCCCCGCTTGCGCTCAAGCACCCCGTCGTTCGCAGGATACATGGCGAACTGGTCACTGAAGCGGCCCTGCAGGCGAGGATGCTGGACGATTGGTTGATCGGCCAGCTCAGCCCGCTGGGTTAGATGTCCGGTGTTCGATCGGCAGGACATGGGCAGTCAGTGCTCGAATGCGGTAATGATCGGACATGGATCCAGACCTGATGCATCACATGCCGACGATAGATGGGAAAGCGCGGCACGCGCGGCCTGCATCTCGGCAATGCGAACATCAAGCGCGGCCAACCGGGCATCGGCCATCGCACGTATACGCGATTTGTCATCTATCGCATCCAGCCTGAGCAACTGGCCGACCTCATCAAGGGTAAATCCGGCCCGTTGCGCGGCCCGGATGAAACGCAACCGAGCAAGCTCCGCATCGCCATAGCGACGGATACCGCCCGACCTTCCCGTCCCTTCACCGCGCCGGGGGATGTCGAGCAACCCCCGCCGTTGGTAGAATCGAACCGTCTCCACACCGACGCCACCTGCGCGAGCTAAACCTGCGATCGTCATATTCACATGCTTGACTCCGTACCACGGTACGGAAGCTATACTCCCCGGCGATGACGGAGAAGCAATAATGAACTCTATGAAAAGCGCCGCGCTGTACCGTATGGCGCTACCCGGACATATGTGCCCGTTCGGGCTGAAGGCCCGCGACGTCTTGCGGCGGGGGGGCTACGCGGTCGACGATCATCTGCTGTCGTCCCGTGCGGAAGTCGATGCGTTCAAGGCCGAACACGGGGTGTCGACGACGCCGCAAATCTTCATCGATGGACAGCGCATCGGGGGCTATTCCGACCTGCGTCGCTTTCTGGGCAAGCGCGTCGCGGATCCGGACGCGACGAGCTATCGTCCTGTCATCGCCGTTTTCGGGATGACGGCGTTGATGGCGATGTCGGCCGGTATCGCCGTCGATGGTACGCCCTTGTCGATCCGCGTGGCCGAGTGGTTCGTCGCCTTCTCGATGTGCGTGCTGGCGATGCTGAAGCTTCAGGATGTCGAGCGCTTCTCGTCGATGTTCCTGAACTATGACCTGCTCGCGCGACGCTGGGTGCCCTATGCCTATATCTATCCTTACGCCGAAGGCCTGGCCGGCGTCCTGATGGCGGCCGGAATTTTGAGATGGGTTTCCGTGCCCGTCGCTCTGACGATCGGATCGATCGGCGCGGTGTCCGTGCTGAAAGCAGTTTATATCGAACGTCGCACCCTGAAATGCGCGTGCGTCGGTGGCAGCACCAAAGTGCCGCTCGGCTTTCTGTCGTTGACCGAAAATGTCCTGATGATCGCCATGGCGCTCTGGATGGTGATCGGCGGGGGGCACTGACATGTCACACAAGGTCGGTGTTTCATCGCCGAATGCTGGGCAGGCCGCCGACTGGAGCGGCCGCAACGGCGAGCGCTGGGTCATGCATCAGGTCCGGCTCGACCGGATGTTGCGATCGTTCGGCACGGCAGCGATCGAGGCGGCGGCACCGGCGGTAGGCGAGCATATCCTCGACATCGGTTGTGGCGCGGGTGCGACCAGTATCGCGCTCGCCAAATATGTCGGGCTGACCGGACATGTGCTGGGTATCGACATTTCCGAACCCCTTATCGCTCGCGCATGCGCTGTGGCGCCGCACGGACTGCCGCTTGAGTTCCAACTTGCGGATGCGGCGACCGCCGATCTCGGAAATGGTGCCTATGATCTCCTGTTTTCCCGCCTCGGCGTCATGTTCTTCGACGATCCGGTGTCCGCCTTCGCCCGATTGCGGACCGCTTTGCGTCGGGACGGAAGGCTGGCATTCGTCTCCTGGCGTCAGGCGTCGGAGAATGACTGGGTCCGCCTGCCGCTGCGCGCCATTGCCGATATTGTACCACCCCCTCCCTCGCCGAATCCGGAAGCGCCCGGCCCCTTCTCGTTCGGTGATGCGGCAAGGGTGACGCGGATTCTCCAACAGGCAGGGTTCACAGCCATCACGCTGACGCCATTCGACCGGGTCATTCCTTTTGGCCGGGGTGAAACACGTGCGCAGGCGGTGGACGATGGGCTGGCGCTTGCGTTCGATGTCGGTCCGCTCGCACGCGCATTGCAGGATCAACCCAAAGACGTTCGGACACGAGCGGCCGATGCCGTGCGTGCAGCCCTGGCCGCCCTGCCTGGCCGGCGCGCCAATCTGATCCGTGGCGCGGCGTGGATCGTAACGGCGGGAAATTCGGGTCGCTCGTTTTGATGTTGGTACGGGCCTCATTGGCGTGCATCGGCATATCCGGCCCGTGACACCCGCGTAAGCGAGCGTGCCAATAGGGATAGCCGGCAAAGCGATAACTATGCCGCCAGTCCCCTCCCCCCGGCATATGCCTCCTCAAACCCGCGCTGCCGGCAACTTGCTCTATCCGCACCTGCCGAGCACAAGCTTCCTGCGACAGTGACGAAGGTCTTGAGCAGTTCGTCGCAGGCAAGGGCAACTCTTCGCCCATGGCGACGGCTGCGCATCGTGGTCATCGTCGACAAGCAGAACGAGTGCCGGATCGCAAAGCAGCGGCAGATATTGCCGGTCATAACAGCAGGCGGGTTCTCGCCACCATCGACCACTCCCGCCCCTGAATAGAGCAATGTTGCGAATCTATCGCAACTCCAATAGGCACGCCGCCATGTCGACGAACGCGATCGTCCTGTCCCGCCTGCTAGTGACCGAGCGTGCCACGCTGATACGGTGGATCAGTCGAATCATCGGCAACGAACCGACAGCGGAAGACATCACCCAGGCGCTGTATTTTCGGGTTCAGACAGTCAAGGACGTTCCACCGATCCGCAATAAGCGGTCGTTCCTGTTTCGACTGGCTTCGAATCTGGCACTCGATCAACTCCGCTCGATGCGTCGGCATGACAGGCTGTTCGCCGCCGCCGATGACGTGTCGCACATGGCCGACGCCACACCCGATATCGAAGCCCATCTGCTCGATCGCGAGAAGCTGCGCCGCATCGCGGCAACGGTGGACCATATGCCAGCACGCTGTCGTCAGGTTTTCGTCTTGGTACGGCTGGATGGATTGAGCGTGGCCGACACGGCGAATCGTCTCGGCATCAGCCACGACATGGTTCGCAAGCACCTGCGACACGGTTTGCAACTATGCCAACGTGCGATCGCGGACGACGAAACCATATAGGCGGGTGATGGGCGACCTATCCCCTCTCGTGGCTCGGGCGTTTTGCATAAGGATAAGGTCGATGGCGGAACTGGAACGTCGATGAACGATCCCGAACGGGGCGGGCCGCCGACCGATTCCGCCGATGCAGCGGCGTATTGGGTAACGCTGGTCAATACCGGCCCATTGTCCCCCAATGAACAGTCGGCCTTCGAACGCTGGCTGGCGACCGATCCGCGAAACCGCCAGACTTTTGCGGAAATGGAGGATGTCTGGCAGCAAATGGGTGCGGTCCGGGATACCCCCATGTTACGTGCTGGCATTCCCGCGCACGCCGCCCCGCACGGCCGTGGCCCACACAACCGGCGGCGTCCGTTGACGGCGATGGCGGTGGCGGCGAGCTTGGCATTGGTTGCGATCGGCACCGTGCAGGACTGGCCCACATGGCTACGCGCGGACGAGCGGACCGCGACCGGGGAGCGACGAACAATTACGTTGGCAGACGGATCTTTGGTCCAGCTTGATACCCAAAGCGCCATCGCCGTGGATTTCAACGCCAACCGGCGGGTGGTTCGGCTACTGGCCGGCAAGGCGGCCTTTTCCGTGGCGCGCGATGCGAAGCGTGTCTTTACCGTGGAAACGGCCGAGGGCTCCGCCACCGCGCTCGGCACCCGTTTCCTGGTGTCCCGAAGCGACATAGGCGCGAACGTGACCGTCACCGAACACACCGTCCGTGTCACCTATCCGGCGCCGGGGGGCGGCGTGCGGCTGGTTCGCCAGGGGCAGAGTGTCTGCTACGGCCCGGACGGCCTGTCCGCCGTTACCGATGTTGATGCGATTACCGCAATGGCGTGGACCGATGGGGTCCTGACCTTCAACAATGCGCCCCTCGAACAGGTCGTGGCCGAGATCGGTCGCTATCATGTTGGCTACGCTCGTGTAATCGGCACGGCACGCCGGCTGCGTGTCAGCGGCGTATTCCGCACCGACCGCCCCGTGGCAACGCTTGATCAGTTGCAACGCTCTCTGGGGCTCAAGAGCATCCATCTGACCGAGCGACTGATACTGATTTCGGCCTGAACCACAAAAATTGCATTTCCCGACCTCTCGTTTCCCATCGGTCGATCGTCCATAATGCAAGCAACTCGCATTAGCAGTTGCTGGCAGGATGAATTCGAGGGTTTGAACATGAAGGTTTCGGGGATGCTGCGCAGCGGCATGCGTGTGGTGCTGCCGCAGACATTGCTGCTGGCTACAACGGGCGCGGCGGCAATGGTCATGGCAAGCGCCGCCGCAGCGCAGACCACGCGCAGGTACGACATTCCCGCTGGCAATCTGGCCGATGTCCTGAACCGCTATGCTCAGCAGGCCGGTGTCGAGCTGGCCTATCCCGCGGAACTGACCACCGGCCGAACGAGTCCGGGCCTGAAAGGCAGCTTCGCTCTCGCCGAGGGGTTGTCGCATATCCTCACCGGCAGCGGTCTCAGCTTCCGCCAGACCGGTGAGCGGGCCTTCACACTGGAGGCTGCACCGCAAGTCGCGAACGGCACGATCCAGCTTGGCCCGGTACGGGTGGAAGGACGCGGAGAAAGCGCATCGATCCCCCTTGGCTCCACCACCAGCGATCCGGGCACGACGGAGGCGTCCCGCTCCTACGCCTCGCCCGTCACCACAACCGCGCTGCGAATGCCGACGACGCTGAAAGAGACGCCGCAATCGGTGACGATCATCACCCGGCAACGGATCGAAGACCAGAATCTGACCGAAATTACGCAGGCGCTGGCGCAGACGGTCGGCGTGACGTTCAATGCCAGCGGTTCGCCGGATTCGGACTCAAGCGTCCTCTATTCACGCGGTTTCGCGGTCAGCAACTGGCAGGTCGACGGCATTGCCCGTCCCACCGCCTATGGCTTTGGCGACTCCTATGCCGACCTGGCCATCTACGACCGTGCCGAACTGATCCGGGGCGCGTCGGGCCTGCTCAATGGCTCGGGGAACCCGGCGGCGACCGTAAACCTCGTGCGCAAACGCGCCACGGCGCAGACGCAGATCCTGCTGGAGGGCCAAGGCGGGTCATGGTCTTACGGTCGCGGCCAGATCGATATCGGCGGACCGGTGGATGGCGACGGCCGGGTACGCGCGCGCTTCGTCGGAGCCTATCAGGGCGGCGGGCTGAACATCGACCGCGCCACCACCCATCGCAACGTCCTATATGCGACGGCGGAGACCGAACTGACCGATACGACGATGCTGCGCGTCGGTATCGATTACCTGCGACGGCAGGCCGATCAGTCCAACATGAACGGCGTGCCGATCATCACCACCGACGGGAAACCGACGCGATTTGCCCGGTCGCGCAATACCGTGACCGACTGGACCCGGTATGATCGCGACTCGCTCAGCGCCTTCGCCTCGCTTGAACAACGGGTCGGCGCTTGGTCGCTACGCCTCGACGTCGATCGTACGCAGAAAAATTACGACATGGTATTCGGCTATGCGCTGGACGGCGCGCTAAATCCCGATGGCAGCGGCATCGGAATCTATCCAGGCCGCTGGGCCGCCACCCAGCGCATGGCCACCGTGATCGGCACGGCCTCCGGCCCGCTGAAGATTTTCAGCGACGATGATCTACTGATGGTGGGCGCGACCCATTACCAGACCAAGGAGGACGGTCCGGCCTATAAGAACTGGGATTATCCCGACACCGCGATCGCCAACTATTACACATGGCAAGGCAAGGGCCCAGCCGAGCCGGACTGGGTCTATCGGGGTGAGACGGGCAATAAGGAACGGCAGACGGCAGCCTTCGGCACCCTGCGCTTGAAGCCCGTGTCACCATTGTCGTTGATCGCCGGCGGACGCATTACCAATTGGCTTCGCGACACATGGAACGTTCGGGTCACGGGTACGCGCACGACCTCACGCATCGAGGAGAAGGGACAATTCACGCCCTATGCCGGCTTGGTCCTGGACGTCACGCGACAGGTCTCGCTCTATGCAAGCTATACCGACATATTTCAGCCGCAGGATTATCGCGACGTCCAGGGCCGTTTCCTGGATCCGCTGGTCGGCAAGGGATACGAACTAGGGGCGAAAGCCGCGCTGAACGACGGCAAGCTGAACCTGTCGGCCGCATGGTTCCGTATCCAGCAATCGAACTTCGCCGTCTATGTTCCGGGCGTGGTCGGGCCGACCGGCGACTATGTATACAAGGCGCTCGACGGTACCCGCTCCGAAGGTGTCGAGTTGGAGGCGTCCGGCGAGATATTGCCCGGCTGGCAGGTTTCAGGGGGATACAGCCATGTCGAGCCGAAGGATCGCGATGGCGTGCGACTGAACGCGAACCTCCCGAGCGACAGCGTCAAGCTTTTGACAAGCTATGATGCTGGCAAAGCAGGCATCCACGGGCTGAACGTCGGCGGCAATCTGTTGTGGAACAGCAGCAGCTACACCGATATCAGCGGATGGGTGTCGGGCCAGACCCGTGCGACGCAGCCGGCCTATGCGGTCGTCGACGCCTTTGTCCGCTATGCGCTCACACCCCAGCTATCGCTCTCGGTCAACGCCAGCAACCTGTTCGACAAACGCTATTACTCGAACATGGACTGGTTCGCGACGTTCGGTGAGGCCCGGCGGATCGTCGGCACGCTTCGAGCGCGCTTCTGATCGACGGATGGAGCGATGACCATGGCCACAATCCTTGTTTCGGACGGGTCGTTGACGGCGGTCGCCGATCCGCCGGCCGGCGTCGATGCCAGCCCGATGGCCGCCACGACATCACGGCACGCCAGCGTGGTGACGTGGCCGCCACCGTTGCGCTATGCCGATCGACCGCCCAGCCTGCGCGCCCGGTTGACCGGGGCGGGCGGCGTGATAGCTCTGTCGCTCGTCACGCTCGGTGGCGCATTGGTGACATGGACCAGCTATCGGCCCGTCGCGCCCGCTCCTCCGATGGCGGTATTCGACGTCGCCCCGCCGGCGGCACCGCCCGCACCGGTGCGCGAACTGCCCCCCAGCCCCGAACAGACGCCCAAAGTGAGCCCCGAGCAGCCGCGCGAACAGACGATCGTCGAGACCCCACTGGTACCGATGCCCACTACAAATCCGGTCAGCGTTGCGCCGACAAAGCCGGTGACCGATCCGGTGCCGCCGGTCGAACAGACCAGCGCCCCCGAAGCGCGACCCATACCCCCTGCTCCGCAACCGTCCAACGCTCCGCCGACATGGCAGGGTCAGGTGCTCGCCGCCCTGAACAAGGTGCGGCGTTACCCACGCGAGGCGAGTTTTCGCCGTCAGCAGGGCGTACCCTATATCCGTTTCGTCATGGATCGTGACGGCCGGGTATTGTCGGCGCGCCTCGAACGTTCGTCGGGCGTCGCCGCGCTCGACAGCGCGGCGATCGCGCTTCCCAAACGTGCGCAACCACTGCCCAAACCACCGGCCGAGGTGCAGGGCGATACGATCGAACTGGTCGTCCCGGTCGAGTTCGTGATCCGGTGAAACGGGCGGTCAACTACTCTGCCCGCTCGCTACTGGTTCTCGTGGTGCTCTCGTTTCCCGCCGGCCTGATCGCGGCTCAGCAACCGGCCGGCGCGGCACTCGCGCCCAGCCAGGACAGCGACGATACCGTTCCGAGGGCGGGCAACAGCATCGCCTATCCCGCATCCTTTTATACCCAGTTCGAACCGCAGACCGCGCTCGACCTGCTGCGGCGCACCCCAGGCTTTACGCTCGTCGCGCCGGACACCGATGACATGGTGCGCGGTTTTGCGGCCAATGCGGGCAATGTTCTGGTCGATGGCCAGCGTCCGACCTTCAAGTCGGGCGGGTTGAAGGCGTTTCTGGGGCGGATAAGTGCCGCGCGCGTGGCACGGGTCGAGCTGATCCGTGGGGCGATGACCGGCGAGGCGCAGGGGCAGACGCTGGTTGCCAATCTGGTGCTGGTCGAGGGCGCGGACGCATCGGGCAATGCCAACGTCCAGCTCCGCGGCGCGCCGAGCGACGGGGTCACACCTGGCATGGAGGCGAATTATGCCTTTGCCGCAGGCGACTGGCAACTTTCCACCGGACTGACCGCGTCTTATGAACGGAACCGCTATACCGGGCGCTACGATCACTTCGATCAGGCGGGTCGCATGACTGCCGTGCAGAACGAAAGGCTCCCCCAGAACGAAACGAAGATCGCCGCCAACGCCACCGCGTCGCGCGCTGTGCTGGGCGGGCAGTTGAACGCAAACGTCCGTTACGCCTGGGAACGCGAACGCTACCGCCAGACACTGACGTCGGACATGTCCGGCGAGCCGGGGTCCCGTATCTTCGGTCGGGAGGGCGATCATGACGGCGAGTTCGGCATCGACTGGATACGCTCCCTGTCGCGGGGTTGGGGCCTCAAATTCGTAGGTCTGGCCCGCACCGCGACGAACACGTTTTTCGAAGCCTCCGCCGGAACCGCGACAGAAATTGGCTTCACCTCACGGAACCGAACGACCGAGTTGGTGGCACGCACGTCGCTGCACCGGGAGGGCCCGCATTGGCTCCTGCCCGAACTGATCGCGGAACTGGCATGGAACCGGCTGAACGGACGCTTTGGTCAGATGGAGGACGGCGTGGCGCTCGATCTTCCCGGATCGGATGTGCGGGTCGGTGAACTACGCGCCGATGTCACCGCGAACCTGTCGGCACGGTTGACGCCGGTCCTGCGGACGGAAGCCGGACTGGCATATGAACGCGCGGGTCTCGAAGTCGGCGGTCAACAGGCGGAGCGGCGAACGCTATCCTTCTGGAAACCGTCGGCCGCCCTGATCTGGGATGCGGGTGCGAAAACACAGTTGCGGCTGGGATGGCGGCGAACGGTCGGGCAGCTCGATCTTACCGGCTTTGCCGCAACCGGGAACCTGATCGATGATCGGCCGATCGCCGGCAATGCACGGCTGCGGCCGGAAGTTACCGAAAGCGCATCACTCAAACTCGATCACCGCTTCGGCAAGAATGGCGGGGCGCTATCGCTCACCCTGTCGCAAGAGACGATCAAGGACGCCCTGACCTATGTCCCACTGTCGTCGGGGGGCGAGGCACTATTGAATTTCGGCACCGTGAACCTGTGGAGCCTTGCCGGCGAAGCTACCCTGCCTCTCGATCGCTGGATGGCGGGCGCGCGGCTTACCGCCAAGGGCAGCATGACGCAGGCACGCCGTCCCGATCCGTTCGGCGGACGCCGCGCAGACCGCCGCGACTTCGACTTTCTCGAAGCGTCCTTCCGGCACGACATCGTCCGGCTGCGCTCGGCGTACGGCATCAGCGCAGACATCACCTCGTCGGAGCGTGAATGGTATGTCGGTCAATATGAACAGTCGCGCTACCGCCCCTATCTGGTCGCCTATGTCGAGACGGCCATGGTACCAGGCTATAAGACGACGCTGACCGCCTCCGGCATTACGGGCGAACGGGAACATCGGTTGCGAATGTTCTACGCACCGGATCGCGCAGGCGAATTGGTTCGTGTCGAGCAGCGGACGCGAACGCGAGGGGTCTATATTAGCATGAATGTCTCGCGACAGTTCTGATCCCAATGTGCAGACATTCTATGCTCGGCGATGTACTCGTAGGGCGTGAGACCGCTGAGCGTCTTGCGCCGACGGGCGAAATTCCATGCGGCCATGAAGTCAGCGAGGTGTGTCCGCAGTTGATCATGGGTTTCATGGTGGAAGCGTTTGGCGGTCGCCTCCTTGATGGTCCGGTTCAGCCGCTCGACCGACCTTCGCCGGGGCGTCCGTGGTCGTGGCGCACCCATGACGGACCTGTCCCATACGGCTTCCTTCCAAACGAAAGGATCGCACCACCAAACCCTGGGATCAAACACCTGGAAATCACGGTGTCGAGATATGCATCTCGTGGCAACTTGTCCGACAATCGAAGTGGGCCATACGGCATAGCAGGTCCCGGTTCACGTTCATGCCGGCCTGCCCGATTGATAAAATCGTGGCGGGAACGGGGCCTGTGATGCCCCCTTCGGATCGCGGAGTTCGTTTCGCTGCCCCGCATCGGCACTTAGTGGGATGGCCATGCCGTGGCTTTGCTCGAGTAGCGCGAAGAGCTTGCCACTCATCCGCGCGGCGAGATCCTCATGACCGGGGCTGGCAACCAGATTGTTCGTCTCGTGCGGATCCTCGGCCAGATCGTATAGTTCGTCGATGTCCCAGATGCCGTGGAAATGCATATATTTGTACCGGTCCTCGCGCAGGGCGTGGACGGTCGGAGTCTGGGGGAAATTCCGCTCCCAATAATATTCATATAGGAGTTCGTCTCGCCACGGCGCGTTCGCATCGCGCACCAGCGGCAGCGCGTTGGCCCCAGCCATGCCGTCCGGCGCGCGAAGTCCAGCAGCGGCGAGCAGCGTGGGGGCGATGTCGATATTGGCGACCACCTGTTCCACCACGCTGCCGGCCGGGAATAGCGCCGGGCAGCGCGCCAGCATCGGGATGCGCATCGATTCCTCATAGGCGGTGCGCTTGTCGATCAGCCCATGCTCGCCGAACATGAAGCCATTGTCGCCCAGATACAGGATCAACGTGTCGTCCAGCTCGCCGCGCTGTTCAAGCAGGTCCATGATCCGCGCCACCCCCTCATCGACCGCGAGCAGCGTTTCCATGTAACGCTTGTAATAGTCGCCGATGTCGAGCGTGCCGTGATAGGGATAGCCGACGCCGTGCCAGCTGTTGCGCTGGTTCTCCACCCACATCGGCCGCCCCGGCGCGTTCGGTGCCATCGAGGCGGGATAGCGGAACGTCTCCCCGTCGTACCGCCCTTTGTGGCGCTCGGCCGGGATGAACTCGGAATGCACCGCCTTATGCGCTAGATGCATCATCCAGGGGCGGCCCTTGGGCCGCTTGCCGATCCAGTCGATCGCGTAATCGGTCAGCTCGTCGGTGATATAACCCTTTTGCGGTACGTGGCGGCCATCGACGTTCAGCCCGTCGGCACTGGGCAAATAGCTCCCCTGCCCCTTGAAGCTGACCCAATGGTCAAAACCGGGCTGCGGCCCGTCGCCGTCGTCGCCCATATGCCATTTGCCGATGAAGGCCGTGTCGTACCCGGCGTCCTGGAGATATTCGGGATAGAATATGAGGCCCGGCGGGATCGGATGGTTGTTGTCGACCACCTTGTGCTGATGGGCATAAAGGCCGGTGAAGATCGACGCCCGGCTGGGCGAACAGAGCGCGGTGGTGACGAACGCGTTGCGGAAATGCGTCCCCTCGCGCGCCAGCCGGTCGAGCGTGGGCGTGTCGCCGAAATCCTGCGACTTCATGAAACCCATGGCGTCGTAGCGATGGTCGTCGGTCAGCACGACCAGGATGTTGCGCGGCCTGATGCCCGGCAGACGCGGCAGGCGGCGCGACCGGCGCGGCTCTGGCGCGGCGCCCGCCGCCATCGAATAGAGGCCGAATGCACCGCCGGTCCCGGCGAGCAGCACCCCGCGCCGCGTCGTGTCGCCGTTCATCAAAAGTCCTTCCGCAGCAGAAGCCCCGCGTAACGCCGGTCGTCGCGCGGCACGAAGCGGACCGTCCCGCCAAATGTGCCGTTGCTCAGGAAGCTGGCATAGGGCGTGTTGGCGATATTCTTCACATAGGCGCGCAACTGCCACCCGTCGCCGGGACGGATCAGCGCGACGCTGGCGTTCCAGACGGCAAAGGCGGGCTGGACGGTGTTGGGCGTCTCCGCCAGCGAATATTGCACCTTGCTGCTGAACGACACGTCGCTTTGAATTTCCATCGAAAGCGCGTCCGACAGCGCAAAGCGATAGGCCGCGTTCTCGAACAGGCGAATGCGCGGCGCGAAGGGCAGCGGCTGGCCGTTGATGTTGCAGCTCACCGGTGCGCCGACCGGGCAGTTGAAGTTGCGGACGGTGGCGTCGGTGAACGCGCCGGACAGGTCGACGGTGAAGCCCCTGGTAGGATGTAAGGTCACGTCCGCTTCGATTCCGCGCGACCGGACCGATCCGGCGTTGATCAGCCGCGTGACCGGCGCGCCGCCAACCGAGTCGGTGAAGTTCGCCTGATAGCCATCGAAATCGGTCGTATAGACCGCCAGTGCATAGCTGAGCGCGCGGTCGGCGGTGCTGCCCTTGATCCCGCCCTCATAGGAGTTGGACGTTTCCGGGTTCAGCGGCACTTCGTCGAGTAGGGTCGTCGCATTGAGCGAGCGCATGTTGAAGTAAACGTTGTAAGCCGGGCCCTTGTAACCGCGCGAATAGGTGAAATAGGTCTGAGCATGGTCGCCCAGATCGAGTTGAAGCCCGAGGCGGTAGCTGTCGCCACGCGCATCGGTGCGGCCCGTCGCATTGTGATAGGCGCGAATGCCGGGTCGGTCGAGCGACGCCGCGCCGCTGTTCGTCGGGTCGTTGGTCGACGTGCGGACGTGATAGAAGTCGAGCGTATCCCAGGTCGAACGATAGCCCGCGATCCCCCGGAAATGCGGGGTGAAGTTGATGTTCGCCTCGCCGAACAGCGCATAATTGTGGTTGGTGATGCCGTAATTGGCGACGCCGGTGGTGCTGGTCCGCGTCGTGCCAGACAGGGTGGTCAGCGCGCGTTGATATTGCTCGTCGGTCCGCGCGCGCAGATAATAGGCTCCCAGGACATAGTCGATCAGGCCGCCCTTGGGCGAGGTCAGCCGAAGCTCCTGCGAGAATTGGCGGCTGTTGACGCTCCCGTCGTCCGCGCCCGAGGGGAAGGCGGCCGTCAGCTGGGCAAGGCCGTCGTAATCCTGCCGCTGGTGGTTCAGCCATAGCCGCCAGGCGGTGATCGATGTGACGTGATAGTCGCCCAGCGCCAGTTCGCCGGTCAGCGATCCGCCGTAATTCTCGTCACGGACATGGGTGTCGATATCGGTCGCCAGCCGCCGGTTCGACGGCGACGCGACGATCCCCTGCCCGGCCAGCGCGGCGGCCAGGGCGGCGGAATCGGTGATTACGTTCGTCGGATAGGCGATTTGCCGGGTCGAGCTGTAGACCGCCGCCACCGTCTCGCGCGTGTTCAGATAGTCGGCGATCGCGGTGATCTTCAGCGCGTCGAAAGGCGTCACCACCAGCTTGCCCCGCGCCCCGTAGCGGCGCGAGCCATTGGCATCATGGCCGGTCGCGACATTGCGAAGATTGCCGTCGAAATCGCTATAGAGGCCCCCGATCAGCGCCTGGACCTTGCCCGGCACGATCGCACCCGACACGCCTGCTTTGATGCGATACTCCTGATCGGTCGTCGCCCCGGCCTCGCCAAAGGCATGGAATTCGTCGGTCGGGTTGCGCGTGACGATATTGACCACGCCCGCCGACGCGTTCTTGCCGAACAGGGTGCCCTGCGGCCCGCGCAGCACCTCGATCCGCTCGACCTCGCCCAGGTCGAGCGTCGACTGGCCCGGGCGGGTCAGCACCACACCGTCGAGTACGGTCGATACCGATGGCTCGACCCCGGGCGAGGTCGTGATCGTGCCGATCCCGCGGATAAAGATGGTGCGATCCTTGTTGGACGCGCCGCTGCGGAAGCCCACAGATGGGATCGAGGCAGCGATCCGTTCGAGATTGTTGAGCTGCCGCTCCGCCAGCGCACCGCCCTCCAGGGCCGTGATCGCGATCGGCACCTGTTGCAGCGTCTCGTTGCGAAAGCGCGCGGTCACCACCACCTCGCCGTCGGCGGGTTTGGTGTCATTTTTAGCGGTGGGCGCATCCTGTGCGGCGGCGGACGTGGCAATCAGGGTAAAAGCGGTGCCGACAAGCAGCACGGACAGGCGTCGATCGATCATCTGGTCCCCTTTCAGATCGACGCGGAGGCTAATGCCCACTCATTGCATGGGAAATAAAGAAGCACCTCGCCCGTTAGCAGCGCGGCTTTAGCCCCCGGTCTCGATCGGCCTGAGCCGGGGCAACAGCAATTGCACCCAGCCGAGCGCCGCGAGATAGGCCACCGCCGCGAACAACAGCAGCGGCAGATAGCCAAGCCCCGCCGCCAGGGTCAGCCCGGCAATCTTCGCGATCGCGACGCCCCCCATGTTGCCGCAAAATGACCCGAACGCCGTCACCCGACCGACCCGGTGCTGCGGCACGATATCGGCGATCATCGCGAAGATGTTGGTAGAAAAGGCCTGATGCCCGGCCAGCGCCAACGCCATCAGCGACACCGCGACCGGATAGCTGTGCGTCAGCAGCGCCAGCGGGATCGGGACGACGGCCAGTGCGCCGCCAAGCAGCACGGCCTTGCGCGCAGCATTCACCGACCAGCCACGCCCGAGCAGCCGGGTCGGCACCGCTCCGCCGACCAGCGAGCCGATCGCCGCGCCGCCATAGGCCAGCGCCAGCGGCACGCCGAGCGCGACGCCCGACAAGCCGAATTGTCGGTGGAAAAAGTCGGGTAGCCAGAAGAGCAATAGCCACCAGGTCGCATCGGACAACAGCTTGGCCCCCGCCACCGCCCAGGTCCGCCGGTCGCGCAGCAGCCGCGCGTCGGGCAACGGCGGCGCGGCGTCTGCCAGCTTGGGCGCGGCAAAGACGATTCCCCGCGCCACTATCAGCCAGGTCAGGGCCCAGCCTAGCCCGACCAGCCCGACCACGATGAACGTGCCCCGCCAGCCGAATGTCAGGCCCAATAATGGAATGGCGAGCGGCGCCAGGATCGCGCCCAAGCTATTGGCGGCATTGCCCGCACCGAATCCGGCGGACCGCCAGCGCGGCGGCAGGACGGCGGCGACCGTCTTGATGCCCGTGGGCGTCCCCATCGACTCGGTCGCCCCCAAGGCCACGCGCACCGCAATGAACGCGCCCATCGACCGCGCCCAGCCGTGGAGCAAGGCCGCAACGCTCCATGCCGCCACCCCGATCGGATTGGCCCAGCGCACACCCAGCCGGTCGACGATCCATCCGCTGAACAGGAAACCGACCGCCGCGCCGCCCTGAAACCAGGCGGCCAGCGTGCCGTAATCGTCATCGCTCCAGCCGAGATCGGCGGCGATCACCGGCTTCAGTACCGCGATGACCTGCCGATCGACGAGGTTCAGAACACCGGCCGTGATGACCAAAGCAAATAACAGCCCGCGATGGCGCGCGCTCAATTCTCCGACATGTCTCATGCCCGCATCATGGCGAGGCGCCGGGCATAGCGGCGAGACAGTTTCTCTATCGCGCCGCCAAGCCATTCACAATGTCAGCGGGGCATGATCGATCCGTGGGAGGACATGGCGCGCGAACAGGTCGGCCTCGGCCGCATGCGGATAACCCGAGAGGATGAACGCATCGATGCCCGCTTCGCAATAGGCCTGCAGCTTGGCGAGAACCTGATCGGGATCGCCGACGATCGCCGCGCCACATCCCGAACGCGCCCGACCGATGCCGGTCCACAGGTTCGCCTCGACATAGCCGTCGTCGCTCCCCTCGCGCAGTTCGGCCTGTCGCCGGACACCCGCCGATTGCGAGTCCAGCGACCGCGACCGGATCGCCGCGCCGGTGGCGTCGTCCAGCTTGGACAGCAGCCGGTTGGCGGCGGCGCGCGCCTGCGCCTCGGTTTCGCGAACCACGACATGGACGCGGTAGCCGAAGCGCAAGCTCCGGCCGCGCCGCGCGGCCCGCGCGCGCAGGTCGGCGACGATGCCGCGCACCCCCTCCATCGTGTCGGGCCACATCAGATAGACGTCCGCACCCTCGGCCGCCGCCTCGCGCGCAGCCTCCGACAGGCCACCAAAATAGAAGGGCGGGCACCGCCCCGATACGGTCGTCACGCGCGGCGGATCGAGCTTCAGCTTCCAAAATTCGCCGTCATGATTGAGCGGCTTGCCGTCCAGCAGGGCACGCAGGATGTGCATCGCCTCGACCGTGCGGGCATAGCGAGGCGCGCTGTCCAGCGTTTCGCCGGGCAGGTCGCTGGAGATGATGTTGACGGTCAGCCGCCCACCCAGCATCCGGTCGATCGTCGCGATCTGGCGCGCCAGTTGCGGTGGCCAGCTCTCGCCGATCCGCACCGCCATCAACAACCGCATCCGCCGGAGCAGCGGGGCGATCCCGGCGGCAAAGGCGGTGGTGTCGATGCCCAGCGCATAGCCCGATGGCAGCAGGCAATTGTCATAACCCGCGGTTTCCGCCTGCAGCACGATGTCGCGACAATGCTCCCAGCTCGAACGCAAGGCCGGGTCGGGTACGCCCAGAAACTCGTAATCGTCGTCACACAACGCCGAGAACCAGCTGATCTCGCAAGGGCCAAACGTATCGGTCATGGCAAGCGCTCCCCCATTCCGGCCTGAAGCACGGCATACCATTCGGCGCGGCTCCACTCGACGCGGTACACGTCCGCCGCCGCACGGATGCGGTCGGGATTTTGCGATCCGATGATCGGGATGATCCGCGCCGGATGCGCCATGACCCAGGCCAAAGCGGCCGTAGCAGCATCGACGCCCCAGCGCTGGCCATGCTCAGCCAGCAACACCCCCGCCGGATGATCCCCCGCGACCAGCCGCCCACCCGCCAGCGGCGACCAGGCGAGCACCGCCATGTCGCGCGCCATCGCTTGGTCCAACGTGCCGTCGAACAGCGGCGCAGGATGCAGCGGCGAGAATTCAGGCTGGGTGGACAGGATGGGCAGTCCCAGGAACGCCGCCAGTGCATCGACCTCGGCCGGGCTATGGTTCGACACGCCGATCCCGGCGACCTTGCCCGTCTCGACCATGCGGGTCAGCGCGGCGGCGACCTCCTGCGGATGGCTCAGGAAATCACGGCGGTGGATCTGGTACAGCTCGACCCGCTCGACGCCCATGCGCGCCAGCGACACGTCGAGAGCTCCCGCCAGATAGGTGGCACTCGAATCATAGGGAAAGCCCGGCCAGATGCCGCCCTTGGTCGCGATCACCATCCGCTCACGCAATTCGGGCGCCTCGGCAAGCACCCGTCCTAACAGCGCCTCGGAAGATCCGAACCCGCCATCGTCGGCACCGTAGATATCAGCGGTGTCGAAAAGGTTGATCCCGGCATCCAGCGCCGCCTCGACGCGGGCACGCGCCGCCGAGACGTCGTCGCCGGTAAAACGCCACATGCCCCAAGCTATTGGGGACACAAGGATTGCACTCTTGCCGAGCGGCCGTGCTTCGCGGGAAAGGCGGATGGTCGTCATCGGGCGTCGGAATGGCATAGGGACACGGGCAATGGTAGCCGCAATTCGGTACGGGATCGTCGGAACGGGCATGATGGGCGTCGAGCATCTGCGCAACATCACGCTGGTCCCGGGCGCACAGATCGTGGCAATCGCCGACCCGGTGCGGCAATCGCTCGACTGGGCCCGCGACGCGCTGGGGACGGCAGCGGCGGGCGTCACCGCCTATGACAGCGTGGAGGCCTTTGCCCGCGACGCTCGTGTCGACGCGGTCGTGGTGGCCTCACCCAATCACACCCACCGCACAGTCCTAGAGCCTCTGTTCGGCATGGATGCGGCGATCCTGTGCGAAAAGCCGCTTGCCACCACCCTCGCCGACGCGCGCTGGATCGTCGAGCGCGCCGCCGGTCATGCCCGGCCCTTCTGGACCGGCATGGAATATCGCTTCATGCCCCCCGCCGCCTCCTTTATCGATGCCATCCATCGCGGGCGTGTCGGCCGGTTGCAGATGCTGTCGATCCGCGAGCATCGCTTCCCCTTCCTGCCCAAGGTCGGCGACTGGAACCGGTTCGCGGCGAATACCGGCGGCACGATGGTCGAGAAATGCTGCCACTTCTTCGATCTGATGCGGCTGATCGTCCAGGCGGAGCCGGTGCGCGTCTATTGCTCGGGCGCGATGGACGTGAACCATCTCGACGAACGCTATGACGGCCGCACGCCCGACATCATCGACAACAGCTTCACCACCATCGATTTCGCCAATGGCGTGCGCGCCATGCTCGACCTGTCGATGTTCGCGGACGGGGCCGAGCACCAGGAGGAAATGAGCGCGACCGGCGACATCGCTCGCCTCGACGCCCTGATCCCACCCGGCGAACTTGTCTACAGCCCGCGCGTCGGCTTCGGCGGAGAGAAGCGCGTCGAGCGCACCCGCATCGCGATCGACCCGATGGCCCATGCGGCGGGCAGCCATGAGGGCGCGACCTATTACCAGCATCTCGCCTTTGCCGACGCGGTGCGCGGCGACGGCCCCGTCCAGGTGTCCGCCGAGGACGGTCTTCGGGCGGTGGCGATGGGTGTCGCAGCGGAAATCAGCGCCCGCGAACACCGCGTGGTCGAGATGCGTGAGGTCGAGGAGATAGTATAGTGTCGAGGCCCCGGTGTCCTTGGCCGCTTACCGTGACACCATTGGACGCTTAGAAGAGGTCGCTTACCCCTTCCCCGCCTTTACCTGTCCTGTGGCATTCGTTCATCGTGAACTTTGCCGCCCGCGATGGTCTGGATCATTACGGAGAATGGCGCGGAAGGGGCAGAGATCGCTCCGCTTTCGTAAAAACCACGTCGCGATGGCGGTCGCCGTATCGCGTGTCTCTACCCATCCTCACGCCCTCGACATCTGTGGGCCAAGCGCGGCCCGTATGGTCACGATGGCGACTTACCCGACCGCCGTCAGAACCGCTGTAAGTGGCTATAGCTGATAGCCCAGCGAAAGCATCACATTGCGCGGTGCGGACACGAAACAGTCGCCGCGGGCGAGGCAGGACGCATAGGCGCGATTGTCGAGAAGGTTGGTGGCATTGACGCGGATGCGCCAGCGGTCACGCTCCAGCTCGACCAACGCGTCGACCATCGTGCGTGCGGGTGTCACGATCGTCCAGGCGCTATTGCCCGAAACCTGTTGGCCCAGATAGCGCACGCCCGCTCCCAATCTCAGGGTCGCCCAGTCGCCCTCGATCGTTTTGGTCCCCCAGGCGGACGCGGTGTGACGCGACAGATAGCCAATCCCCCCCGTATCGCCGTCCACGTCATTAAAGCCATAGGCAAGCGAAAGATCGTAATTGCCCGGCAGGGTACGGGTGGCCTCCAACTCGAAGCCCTGGGTCGTCAGTTCCCCCGCCTGGATCTGACCCAGCGGATTGGTAGGATCGGGAACGGGGCGGTTCCGTTCCTTGATATCGAAGCCCGTCACGGTAACGAGCGTGGCCCGGTCCGGCTGCCACTTCACGCCGGCTTCGAACTGCCTGCCCGTCTGCGGGCGAAAGGGGGTGCCGGCCGTCGTCTGGCCGGCAACCGGCTGGAAGCTTTCGGTATAGCTGAAGAAGGGCGACAGGCCTGCCCCTGCCTCCCCGATGATACCGGCGCGGAAGGTGGTGGCCGTATCCGTGGTACGGCTGGTCACGCCGGTCGTGGTGTCCAGGCTGGCGGTGCGCACCCGATCACGTCGCGCGCCGAGTACGACCGAGACCCGGTCCCATAAGCGGATCTGGTCCTGCACATAAAGGCCGAGCTGCTTTTGGGTGTCGCGCGTGAAGGGTTTGAGGAGCGGCGGCTCGACGATCGAGGCATAGTCGATGTCGTAGAGATCAATGACTTGGTAGTCGTAATTGTCGCTCTTGCGAACGCGGTTCCAGCTATAGTCGACGCCTGCGAGTAGCGTGTGCTCCACCGCTGCGCCGGTCTGGAAACGCCACTGGACGTTGTTGTCGGTCGAAAAGACGTTGAGCCGCGCGACCGAGGAACCCGCATACAGGCCGATGCGTCGTCCCGCGCTGCCCGATATATAAGGATCGGTCGGGTTGGTGTAGCTGTCGGGATAATGGGTGAAATAGTCGAGGTCGCTGTCGATGTAGCGCGCCTTCAGGCTCAACTTCAGGTCATTGGTAAAGCGGTGCGTGATGATGCCGGATCCTTGGAGCAACCTGCCATCATACCGGTCGTACCCGGGCTTGCCGATGAAAAGATAACGCGGCAGGCGCGGGTTGCCGGGATTGTCGCGCAACGTGCCGATGATCGGCAGGAAGTTCGCGGTCGAGCCGGTCTGGTCCTTCTGATAGAGGCCCAGCAACGTCACGTCGGTTTGCAAGCTCGGCCGCCAGGTGACGGACGGCGCGACCATGACCCGGTCGTCCGGAACATGATCGACATAGGTATCGGCATCGCGCACCCGCGTGACGATCCGGGCCGCCAGCGTATCGCTGACTACGCCATTGATATCGGCCAGCACTTCCTTGCGGTCATAGCTGCCATAGACGAGGTTCAGGTCTGCGCTGTTGGTGAACAGCGGCGTTTTGGACACGAGGTTGACGATCCCGCCGATCGAGCCCTGCCCGAAAAGGACCGAGGCGGGGCCACGCACCACCTCCACCCGTGAGAAATTATAGGGGTCGGACGTGATGCTGGCATAATAGCTGAAGATGTCGCGCATGCCATCGCGGAACTGCAGAGCATCGACACCGCGAATGGTAAAGCTGTCGACCCGAGTGTCGCGGCCATAAGCGTCGGAATTGACACCAGCGGCATAGCGGACGGTATCAGCGATGTTGATAGCACCCTGCGCCAGATAGACATCGTCAGGAATAGCCGTAATCGGCTGTGGCACCTGGATCAGCGGTGTTTCGGTCTTCGTTCCGGCAATCGCCTGATCGCGGCGCCCTTCGACCAAAATCTCACGTTCCTTGTCCGCCGCTACCTCGGCCGGGGTGCGGCGATCGGAATCCTCGGGCTCGGCCGCCACCGCCGACGTACTGCAAAGCGCTGCCAGCGCGACGCCGGCCGTGATGATGAGCTTCATGAAACCGTCCCCCTTATAAACAAGGGGCGCACTAGTGCTATTGACAGTGACTCGCAAGAGCAAATTGGCAATAGTGGTATCGGTCTCCGCCAACCGCCCTCACGCCGACGCATATTTGGTCTGGAACCGAGCCAGGATGACGGTGTCGACCGGCTGGCCGATCGCCTCGGAGAAAGCATAACCGGTCACGGACAGCATCCCGCACGATCCGTGGCGCGTCCACGGTCAGTATATGCGTGCAGGACGAGAGGGGGCCCGCAGTAGATCATTGATCCGTGCTTTGACGAAACGTCAGCCATTGGCTCATGTGCCGACAAGCACGATCGGGCAGATCGGCACGCCGAGGAGTTTCGGGGCTTCTTAAAAGCTCGACCAGTCGTCCTGCGCCACGGCAATTGCCGGGGCAGTACGAACGCGTGCGCCCGCCGCGACCCGCGCACCGGCCTTCGCCACAAGGTCCTGCAGCTCGTGCACCGATGCCATACGCTTCATTCCGTCTTCGTTCGTCAGTCGGAAGCGACCGACCTGTCGAGCCATGTTCGCGGTCTGGTCGGCCAAGCTTCGTGCGGCGGCAGTAGCCTCTTCAACCATCGCGGCGTTCTGCTGTGTGACGCCGTCCATCTCGGAAACGGCAATATTCACCTGCTGCAAGCCGATGGACTGTCGCTCGGCCGCCGAAGCGATTTCGGATACCAGGGTGCTGATCTCGCCGATACGCCCCGTAATCCGGGTCAACGCCGCCCCGGTTTCCCCGACCAGCGTCACGCCGACCTCAACCTGTTCCGTCGATGCGGTGATCTTGTTCTTGACGTCCTTTGCCGCCTCCGCCGAACGCTGCGCAAGCGCGCGGACTTCGCTGGCGACGACGGCGAAACCCTTGCCCGCATCGCCTGCCCGTGCGGCTTCGACTCCGGCGTTCAGCGCCAGCAGGTTCGTTTGAAAGGCGATGCCATCGATGACGGCGATGATGTCACTGATCTCGTTCGATGATCGTTCGATACCGGTCATCGCGGCGACGGCGCGATCGACCACATCCGCCGATTGCACAGCATCGATGCGTGCGTCCTCAACCACGCCATTTGCACGCACGGCGTTGGCCGCCGTCTTTTGCACGGTCATCGTGATTTCATGCATTGCGGCAGCCGTCTCCTCAAGGCTCGCTGCCTGCTGTTCGGTGCGTCGTGACAGGTCGTCGGACGCCTGCCGGATATCGCCCGCGCCATTGGTGATTTCGCCCGCGCTGATGTTCACTGCCGACAGCGTCGCCGACACCGACGCCATGGCGGCATTGAAATCTTCCTTCAGCTTGGCGAACGGCTCTGCCAGGTCGGCGGTGATGCGGGACCGAAGATCACCTTGCGCAAGCGCGGACAGGCCAGTGCCGACGCTTTCGACGATCAGCGTGGCCTGTTGCTGCTTCGCACGCTCGGCGGCGATCAATTGGTCGCGCAGGGAAGTCACCGCGCGGGCCAGCATGCCGACCTCGTCCCGGCGATCCTTCTGGTCCAGCACGATGTCCAACCTCCCTCCGGCCATATCGCCGATGGCAGCGTTCAGATCGTGCAGCGGCCGCGACACAAGCTTCACCATCGCGAACAGGGTCGCCAAGATGACGCAAAAGGCGGCAAGGACCGCAGCGGCGATCATCAGCTTGGAACTGGCGTAATTCGCGGCGGCAGCCCCCTTGGCCTCAGCGTCTTGCCGTTCGAAGATGGACCGGAGCCGCTCTACTTCCTGGGCGAGTTTGTTGCTCTCGCCGCGCACGCTAAGCAACGCGCTTAAAGCGGCGACATCATCGCCTTGGCGGGACAATGCCAACGCTGCTTCATCACGCCGAGTGATTTCCGGGAGGATGTCTGTGATCCGCGCTACGGCCGCTTTGGCTTCGGGTGCCGTTACGAGTTGAGCGAGGCGTCGTTGCGCCGCTTCGGTGCTATGACGCGCTTGCTTTACGGCGTCGTCGGCCCCCTGCATCTGATCCGCCCCCGCCGCGATATGGCGATACATCGAGGTTCGATAGGCGGCGAACTTCCCTTCGAGTTGCCCCAGTGCGATCGCCTTGGGCAAGCGATTGTCTGCGAATGCGCTTACGCTGTCATTCATTGTCGACAGCTTGGACACGGCGACGCCGCTCAGACCCAGCACGATCAGCATGCAGCAGCCGAACGCCAGCAACAGCTTGTTCAGTAAGGACAGGTTTTTCATACGGCCCCCGGATGATACCATCGCCGTGCGCCTTCTCGCATCAACGACGTTGCAAAACCGACCTAGGCCTGGAGCGTAAATACAGGATTAAACCCTTGTTATAAGGACATTATCATGGAGCAATGCTCCAGATTGCCACTGCCTGACCGTGTAGCGTCAGACCTGCACAAGTGGCAAAGTCCCCCGGTTGCGGCGACCCGATCGAGCGTTGTCACTACCGGATTGGTCAGCGCGGGCCGGAGCGGACCAGCCATGTCATGTGGCTCAGGATCTTACTCCATCTAACGAGGATGATCGCTGGCATTGGGGCCGGTCTATAAGCCGGCCGAGCGCAATCGCGCCCATTAGGGCCGATCATGGATTGGCAGATGCCGCCCGGCGCAAAGGCGAGCGAGCCATAAAGATGGTAGGTCCATTGGGAGGTGATATTCACCCGCTCACTGATGGAGGCACACCGCCGCATCGAAAGCGCCACCACGCGCGGCAAGATCGTTCTGGAAGGATGGAAGACCTCGCATGACTGACCGAATCGTCCACGTCATCGCCCGCCTCGTGCCACGCCCCGACAAAGCCGAGGAATTGGCCGGCGCGTTACTCGAGATGCTCGACGAAGTGCGGGCAGAGCCGGGTTGCCTTCTCTATGACGCGCATGAGAGCCGCGACACGCCGGGCGTGATCGTGATGGTGGAGGCCTGGGCAGACCAAGCCGCGCTCGATGCCCATGGGCGCGCGCCTGCCCTCACCCGCCTCGCCGCGCGCTTCGACGCGTTGCTCGCCGAGCCGCCCGCAGTCGAACGGCTCCGACGGCTCGGCTGAGGACTCCCATCAGGGACAGCCGCAGAGCACGGCTAGGTCGTCGACCATATCCTGACACCGGAGACACGGACACCGGCACCGGCGGCGTTCAGGTGAACGCGACCGGCCGTCAGCGGGGCGTTGATCAGCTCGGACAGGACGGCTTGACCGTCGTTTACGAATATTTCGATCGACCCGGCATCGAGGAACACGCTGACCTTTGCGATACCCGCGGTGAAGTCGCAGGCGATATAGCGGTTCTGGCGCCAGGCCGCATTGTCGGGCGGATTGGGGCCGCTGGTATCGCGCTTCACGAACACGCGGTTATCCCGCAATTCGAAGCCGACTTGCGTGAAATATCCGTCGCCACCGCGAACCGACAGCCATGCGCCGCCGGGCCATTCGGCCGCCGTCCGGCTCAACGTCAGGTCGATACGCCCCGCAATGACCTCGGCATCGACAGGCCAGACGTAATCCGTCCCCTCCGTGATCGTCTGGTCCGCCCCATTCACCGTACGGGCGAACACCGCATTCTGCGCCGCGATCGGTGCCATTCGCAGGCGCGGGGTGCCGCCCATCCGTTCCAGGCGGAGTTGTCGGACGATGCTCAACTGCCCGCGATACCCGTGCGGCGCCGGCAGGGTGTTCGCATAGGCCCAGTTGCTCATCCAACCGATCGTCCAGGCGGAGGCAAGCGGATCGGGCGCTCGCGGATCGCGCCACACCACGGCGGCATAATAATCGGCCCCGCCGTCCAGCCACTGGCCGGTCGTGCTGTCGGCGGTGAAAGCGATGCCGTCGAACGTACCGACCCAGTAATAGGTACCGCCGGTAAAGCCGCTCGCCGTCCCGTCGCCGCCGACCAGCAGCACCCATTTGTCGGTCGCGCTCGTTCCATCGGCTTCGTAGAGATGCATGGGAAAGAGATGCGAACACTCCATCACCCCGCCGACGAGGTCGGACAGGAAGCCACTGGCATAGCTCCACTGCTTCAGGTCGGGCGAGGTGTAGAAACCGATCTTCCCCTCTTCGGACAAAGTCGTCACCCAGCGCGCGGTCGGGGCGTGCCAGAAGACGGTGGGGTCGCGGAACGGCTTGTTGCCCGGAAAATTGGGGTGGACGATCGCGTGAAAGGCAAAGGTCGCGCCGCCGTCGCGCGAATACCACAGCGCGGTCGACTGGTTCTGTCCGGCGGCATTGTCGGCGGGCATGGTCGCCAGCGCGATCAGCGTCCCCGCCCCAAAACCGGCGGTGTCGTCGGTGTCGATCACCGCGCTGCCGCTCCACACATCGCCGAACGCGGTCGTCCGACGCGGGATCGACACGCCGCGATCGGTCCAGGTGACGAGATCGGTCGAGGTCCAGCGGCGCCATTCGGTGCCGCCATTCGGCCATGTGGGATTGTAGAGCGCCCACATCGTCCAGCTATCGCCGATCCGCACCGGGCGCTGCGGATCGTTGATCCAACCACCATCGGGCGCGGCGATATGATAACGCGGACGGCCGCCGACCGCCGCCGGGGCGGGACTTTGGGTCGGGCTGGGGGTCGGCGTCGGGACCGGGGCGAGTCCGGCGGCCGAGGCGCTGCCCCCTCCCCCGTCGCCCGATCCGCGACAGGCGGACAGCATGGGCAGCGTCGTGATGAAGCCGAGCGTCTGACGACGCGAAAATATCGATGCCATCTGCTTCCTCTCCGCGTGCGACGAGCCGCCGCACGTCATCCTCCGCGCATCGCTTCTTCGAGCGATCGCACGATATTCGCATCGGGACGGCCCGGCGGACGCGGCGAGGCACGTCCGCCGCCCGGATTACATCTTGAAGCGGACGCCCAGGCTGAAATAGCGCCCCTCCACCCGCAGATCGCGGCCGAAGAACTGCGTTTCGTTGTAGAAGCGATAATTCTTGAACGGCTGCGCCAAAATATTGCTGACGTTCGCAACGAGCGAGATATTGCGGAACGCATCATAGCTGGCCGAGAAATCGAGCCGGGAGATCGGCCGCACCAGCTCACCCGCATATTGTTCTTCGTTGATGTTGCGGTTGTAGCTGCTGGTTGAGCGCGAGCGCCAATTATACGACAGGCGGGCCGAAATCCCGTTCTTTTCGTAGAAGCCGGTCAGGTTATACGCCCATTTCGACAGGCCGGTAATCTCCACCTGGCGATCACCCTCGCCCAGCACCTGCGGCAACTGATTGGTGCCATCGAGATAGGTGACATTGCCCTGGACGCCGAAGCCCGACAGCGCACCGGGCAGGAAGTCGAAAAAGGTCTGGAGCGACGCCTCGATCCCCTTGATCCGCCCGTCGCCGGCATTTTCCGGCCGGTTGAGCTGGACGCGGCCATAGATGGGATCGTTCACGACCTGGGTATAATAGCCGATGAAGCCGTTGAGGTCGCGATAGAAGGCGGCGACCGACGCCGATCCGTTCTTCGAGAAATACCATTCGAGCGAGGCATCGTAATTCTTCGACGTCAGCGGCCGCAGATCGGGGTTGCCGCCCGAACCGCTGGCGTCGAACACCGGCGGCGTGCCGTCGGGACCGGGGCTGTTACGGGTGATGTTGATCGACGGATTGAGCTGCCCGAAGCCCGGCCGGGTCCGCGTCTGGGTATAGCCCAGCCGTATCTGCCATTCGTTCGAGAAGCGGATCCGCGCGATCGCGGAGGGCAGCACATCGACATAATTCTGGCGCGTGACGCTGGGGACGATGCCGACCGTGCCGTCGGCAGCCTGCACCCGGCTGAACCCGCGATAGGTGCCGTCGGTGTTGACGATGCGCGCGCCGACCGTGCCGTCGATCCGCACCCCGCCCAAGTCGAAATCGAACTTCCCCTGGCCATAGGCCGCATAGCTTGCCTCGCTGGCGGTGAAGCCGCCCAGCGGATCGAACGGAATTTCGGCGGTCGCGAACTTGGTCACCGCTTCGCGAATGCCATTGTCCGACGGGAACAATAGGGTCGCGCGCTGGACCGATTGCAGCGCCAGCAGGCGCAGGGCCTCGCCATTGTCGCGGATCGCATCGCGACTGGGGGCGAGCCAGTTCTTGAAGCGTTGCGGATCGTCACGAAACCCGTCGGTGATCAGCCCGAGCGCCCCCGTCGGCAAGCTGTCGAGCGGGATGTTTAGCCCGGCGGTATAGGCATAGCGATTGTTATTCTGCGAATAGGCGTTGCGATCGCTGGCGCGGAAACCGAATTGCAGCCGCGGCAGCCAACCCCAGTCGGTTTCCAGATCCAGGTCGATGCGACCCTGGACGCCATCGCCCTTGGTCACGAAGTCGCGCTGATAATAGCCCCGCCAGCGACTATTGGCCGGATTGTCGATGGCATAGCCGCCCAGATCGAACACCGCCGATCCGCGCACATCCCAATCGACATTGATGGTGGGCGCGCTGGCGAGCTGGGCGTCGAGGCTATATTCCGACGCCTGATATTTGCTGTTGGTATAGGCGAAGTCGCCCGACAGCGTCGCGCGGCCGGTGGTCCATTTGAAACCCGCCGCCGCCTGCCACGTATCGGTACGGTCATTTTGGGTCGAACGATAAAATTCGGGGACATAGCCGCCGGTCTTGGTGAAGCTGGCCGCCTTGTCCGGCTCGCCCGGCACCAGCACGACATTGCTCAGCGTCGGGGCGACGCCGTTTGCATCGCGGCGTTCGAAATTGACGTTGAACGCATCGCGCAGAACCTCGCCGCGATAGGCCTGCCACAGCCCCTCGGCGAAGACTTCGAGATTGGGGGTCGGTCGCCATTGGATCGTGCCGTTGACAGCCGGGCGGTGGCGCACGCCCTTTTCATAGAAATTGCCCGCATTGGCGGGAAAGCGGAAATCCATGCCCACGCCCGGCGTGGTCACGGTCAGGTCATCGGCGGCGTCGTTCGCCCCGAAGCCGCGCGGCGAGATGATCGCGGAATCGGCATAGCGATCGGCGTTGCGATAGGTGGTGCGGACATAGCTGACATTGATCAGCGCGCCGACCTCCCCGATTGGCGTATCCCAGCGCTTGGTCAGCAGCAGATTGCCCGCCGGATCGAACGCCCGTGCCTGATCATTATAGGACGCGCGCAATTCGCCCGCGATCTCGGTATCCTTGACGTCGAACGGACGGCGCGACCGCAGATTGACGAGGCCCGCAAGCCCCGGTTCGATCAGGTCGGACGTGCCCGACTTATAGACCTCGATCCCCGCCGCGACGCCCGCCGGAAAATCCTGAAGGTGCAGCACCCGGTCCTCGGCCGAGAAGAATTCGCGGCCGTTGAAGGTGGTTGCGACATCGGGCAGGCCGCGCACCAGGATCACCCCGGCTTCGTCATTATAGCGCTGCACGGTGACGCCGGTGACGCGTGCAATTGCTTCGGCGGCATTGTTGTCGGGCAGCTTGCCGATGTCGTTCGACACGATCGCATCGACGATCGATGCGGAGTTGCGCTTGATCTCCTGCGCGGATCCCAGTGCGGCGCGGTAGCCGGTGACGACGATATCGGCGCTGGCGTCGTTTTCGGGCGCGGCATCGGCCTCCGCCTGGGCGGTCGTCTGCTGCGCGGCGGCGGGAATGGCGGCGAGCGGCACCAGCGCACTCGATGTCAGCAGGGCGAGCAAGGTCTTCGGCATAAATCCTCCCAGATTTCCGTTATGTTTTTTCAGAATTTTAAAGGGTCGACGGGGTGGGCGTCAGCCCGGCGCGGCCGCTTCCACCGTCATGACGAAGTCGGACATATCAGCGCGAGCCCCCGGTCATCGGCCATGCCTGCATCGTCAGTCGGGCCGATCCGCCCCTTGCGCTCGCGCTCCAGCGAAGCGGGCCGCCACCGCGAAAGAAGCGATCGGTGATGGTACGCGTGCCGTCCCCGACGAACACCTCCAGGATCGACTGGTCGGCCAGCACGCGCAGCCGCACCCGCTTTCCCTTCAGATCGACCGGCGCGATATGGCGGGTGGCGAAACCGTCATGGAAATGCGGGCCCGAGCGGGTGCGGTCGACGAACACCTCGTCGACGGTCGGGTTGACGCCGATCAGCGTCTGGTAACCCTGTTCGTCGGTCAGGGCGATCGTCACCTGCTCGGCCGTACCGGTGTCGAGATCGAGCGTCAGGTCGGCCGAGCCGCCCGCGATCGGCAGATCGACCGGCGTTTCGCCGAGCGTGGCGGCGAAATCCCGTCGTTCCCCGCGCAGGCTCGCCACCTCGCGCACCGGCGCCTGGGCGATGCGATAACCGGCGGGCGTCTTCTTCAGCGTCACCTCGCGCGGGACGGTCATCAGTCCGCGGGCGGGCCAGGTCGGTATGGCCTCGGCATAGCGCCAGTCATTCGCCCAGCCGATCCAGATGCGGCGCGGGTCATCCTTGGGCAGGTCGTTCCACGACACGGCGGCGTAAAAGTCCGCGCCATAGTCCATCCACTGCGCCTCGCCGGGCCAGCCCGGCACCGGGGTGAAGCGCGTGCCGTCGAAATCGCCGACGAAATACTGCCCGCCCGAACCGCCGCCGACCGCATTGTCGCCGAGATTGATGCCCAGCACCCAGCGCTTCTCGCCCGGCGCGCCGCCTTCGACCGGTAGTTCGAACAGATCAGGGCATTCCCAGTTCTTGCCCCGCCCGCCGACGGGCCCGAAGCTGCTGGCAAAGGTCCATTGCTTGAGGTCGGGCGAGGTGAACAGGACCGCGCGATTCTCCAGCGCCATCACCGCCACCATCACCCAACGCTTCGTGGGGGCGTGCCAGAACACCTTGGGATCGCGGAACTCGGGCGAGCCGACGCTCAGCACTTCGCCATGCACCGTCCACGTCCGGCCGCGATCATTGCTATAGGCGACATATTGCGATTGCAGCTTCGCCTGGGGATTATGCCCGGTATAGATGGCGACCAGCGGCGGCTTGCCGTCCCGGCCGAAGCCGGTCGTGTTGTTCCAGTCGACCACCGCGCTGCCCGAAAAAGCCATGACATCGGCGGTCTCGGGGATGGCGATCGGCAGTTCCTGCCAATGGACCAGATCGCGGCTGACCGCATGGCCCCAACTCATATGGCCCCAGCGATCGCCATGTGGATTATACTGGAAGAATAGGTGATACTCGCCGTCATAATAGACGAGCCCGTTGGGATCGTTCATCCAGTTGCGCTGCGGCGCGAAGTGATAGGTCGGGCGCGGATCGGGACGTTGCGCCGACGCGGCGGAGGCCAGCGCGATCCCGGTCATGGCGAGCATGGCGATGGTCTTCATGCCGCCTGCCCCTTCAGGTTCATGTCTTCGAGTGCGACGCCGTTGGTCTCCGGCATCACGCGCAGCGTCCAGAGCAGCTGAAGCAGCATCATCGCGCCGAAGAATGCGAAGACCCAGCCGCCGACCGCGCTCGCCACGATCGGGAAAAGCCAGGTGATCGCCGCCGCCGCGACCCAATGGGTGGTGGACCCCAGCGCCTGTCCCTTGCCGCGCACCGCGCTGGGGAAGACTTCGGAGATGAAGACCCAGATCACCGCCCCCTGGCTGATCGCGAAGGCGGCGATGAAGGCGAGCAGGCCGCCCAGGATCAGCGTACCGTTCGGAACGCTGCGTTCGAGCTGCCAACCGACCAGCAGCAGCGCAGCGGCGCACACGATCGACCCGACGATCAGCAGCGGCTTGCGCCCGAACCGATCGATGAAGAACAGGGCCGCAACGGTGAAGAGCAGGTTGGTCCCCCCGACCGCGATCGACTGGAGCAGTGCGCTGTCGGCCCCCGCCCCCGCCAGTTCGAAGATGCGCGGCGCATAATAGAGCAGCGCGTTGATGCCCGAGAGCTGGTTGAACATCGCGATGGCGATGGCGCAGGCGACCGGGAAGCTGTACGCGCTCTGGAACAGCCGGGCATCGCCCTGCCCCGCATCGCGGCGCTCGGCGGCCTCGATCTTCACCAGTTCGGCCTGCGGATCGAGAAAGCCCAGCCGGGTCATCACCGCCGCCGCCTTGGCGCGATCGTTGTGAATCGCCAGCCAGCGCGGACTTTCGGGCAGGACGAAGGTCACCGCCAGGAACAGGGCGGAGGGCACCGCGACGATTCCGAACATCCATCGCCAAGCCTGTTCGGGCGGCAGCGCCTGCGCGATCAGATAGTTGCTCAGGAACGCAATCAGGATGCCGAGCACGATGTTGAGCTGGTTCATCGCGACCAGCCGTCCGCGAAAACGCGCAGGCGACACTTCGGCGATATAGATCGGCGTCACCACCGACGCCGCACCGATCGCAAGGCCGCCCAGAAAGCGGAACGCGATCAGCATCGGCCAGCTTTGCGCAAGACCCGTGCCCAGCGACGAGATGACATAGGCGATCGCGACCGACAGCATGATCGCCTTGCGCCCATGGCGGTCGGCGGGCGCGCCTGCGACCAGCGATCCGATGACGGTGCCGATCAGGGCGGACGCGACGGTGAAGCCCAGCGATGCATCGGTCAGCGCGAAGCGCGTTTGCAAGGCCTGCGTCGCGCCCGAGATGACGGCGGTATCGAAGCCGAACAGCAATCCGCCCAGCGCCGCCCCGGCCGCGCTCAATATGATGGCGACCGTCGCCCGTGCATCGTCCCCGTCCTGCCGCCCTGCCGGCGTGGTGATGCTATGCATCGACCGTCTCCTTGTGTGTTTGAAAGGCTTCGGCCGTGCGCCAATGCATCGGCCATTGGCGGGTGACGGTGCGATAGGCGAGCGCCAGTGCGCCGGTCAGCCCCGCCGAAGCCCCCGCCATCGGTGCGGCGATATAATCGTCCATGTCGATCGCCCGCATGCTGGCGTCATATCCGGAGAGCTTCGCCACCAGCGCCTGGCGCACCCGCGGATACATGGCCGGCTGCATCACGCCGCCGCCCAGGATGATCCGGTCGGGACGGACGACATAGGTCAGCGTCGCGCACAGGGCCGCGATATAGTCGGCCTCGATCGTCCAAGCAGGGTGATCGGCGGGAAGCTGTTCGGCGGGAATGCCCCAGCGGGCGCGCATCGCCGGACCGCACGCCAATCCCTCCAGGCAATCGCCATGGAATGGGCAGATACCGGCAAAGTCCTGATCCCCCGCCGCGCGCGGTACCTGGATATGCCCCGCCTCCGGGTGGTTCGCGCCGCCATGCGGCACCCCGCCGATCAGCAGGCCCACGCCGATACCGGTCCCGACCGTGACATAGGCGAAGCTGTCGAGCCCCTGCCCGCTACCGAACAGTCTTTCCCCGACCGCCGCGCAATTCACGTCGGTGTCGAGCGTCATCGGCACGTCGATGCTCTGGCGGAAATGACCGAGCAGATCGACATTCTCCCAATGCGGCTTGGGCGTCGAGGTGATGCAGCCATGATCGGGGGCGAGCGGATTGAGCGATAGCGGCCCGAAACTGCCGATCGACAGGGCCGACAGGCGACCATGAACACGCTGCGCTTCGTGGAAAAAGGCACTCGCGGCACCGAGCGTTTCGGCGGGCGTGGTCGTTGCGATCCGGGTTTCCGTCAGCGTCGATCCGTCGCGGTCGGCGACCGCGCACAGGAACTTGGTGCCCCCGGCCTCGATACCGCCCAAAAGCAGTGGCTCGCTCATGCGGCGCAATCTACGGCCGCGGAAACAGGCAAAGCCATTCCCATCATCCATCTCCCATCAACGCCGCTTACCACGGTCGATGGGACTAAATCTACTGGTGTGATTTAATAGGTCAAGCAGGAAAATCCTTGACTTCCAACGACATGGATTGCAATCGTTTGCCGGATTGCGTCCGATTTTCCCTTCGGGATCATTCTCGCTTGAACAAGCTGCTCAGATCGGGGGCATATTGGGCATGAAGCGGCAGCAGCCCGGCGCCGATGGCAGCCGCATTTCTTCCGAGCGAGCCGGTACGCAGATCGGGCAGGAAAAAGTCGGGCGGCGCATCCTTCTGCAAATGCAGGCGCACCGCCCCGACAAGTTCGGCCAGTTCCCGCGCGTCTAGCGATCCGTCGAAGATCACCGCCTCTAGATCGAGCAGGCTGTTCGCACCCGAAATTGCAAAGGCCAACGCCTCCGCACAGCGGCTTTGCCATGCCGCCAGGGCTTGCGGTGTCTTGGCGCGATCGCGATCATAGAGGGACGCGTGGTGGATCAGCGCGTCGCGGCGGCCATCCGCGATGATCGGCATCGACGCCAATGCGCCCGCATTGCCATGCCGCCCCTGTACGACCTGTCCGTTCAGCACCAGCCCGCCCCCAACGAAGATGCCAAGGTTGATGAGCATGAAATTCTGCAGATCGACACCGGCCCCGCCCAGAAGATGGGCCAGGGTCGCGGCATTGCCGTCATTGTCGAAGAAGCTTGGCCAGTTCAGCCCGGTGCGCAGGCGGTCCGCGACGTCGGCCCGTCGCCATTCCGCCGCCTGATGCTCCGAAATGCCCAGTTCGTCGCGCCACTCGCCCAGGAACCACGGCATCGCGATACCGACGCCGAAAAAGGTCCGCGCGTCCTGAAGGGAAGCAGGCAAATGGTCGTGCAGAAAGCGATCGATGCGCTGCACGGCCAGTTCGATGCTGGGAAAGGCCCCCGTATCGCAATGCACGGCCCGTTGCTGTCCATCGAAATCCAACAGCACGAAGGTCATCGCATTGCGGCCGATCTCGACGCCCACCGTATAGCCGCGAGCGCCGTTGATGCGGTAGACCGTCGCCGGCTGTCCCATGCCGCCGGTTCGCTTCTCCGCCTGGAACAGCAGGCCCTCGCTATCGAGTTCGTCGATGATCCGCACGACCGCTTGGGGTGACAGACCGGTGACGCGCGCCAATTCCGCCTTTGATGCGCCGTTCATCCGCCGGATCGCCGAGAGGATCAGCCGCTCGTTATACCGCCGCATTCCGCTGGCATTGGTGCCCTTGCGCGCCATGTGCATATGGCAAGCCTCTCCCGTGAAGTTTGTAGTTTCCTGCGAGCCTTACACGGAATTGGGCGAAGAAACCCTCCTCAGGACGGATAGGCTTCGTATTTTGCCGTGCTGCCGACGATCCCGCGCGCCCCGCCGCCGGGGTGTACCGACAGGCTGGTCCACCGGCGGCAAGAAATGACGAAGCGGATGGACGGGCTGTCCCATCCGGTCACCGGATCGAAAGGAACACCGCTCGGCCCCGGACTTTCTCTATTCCCTTCGCGCTGGCATGAGGTTCAGGCGGTGACGCCCTCGCCCGCGATGATCAGCGCGACGCCGATCGGGTGGCGGGCCCGCTCCGGCAGCGTCACCTCCAGCGCCTGGCCGGTCCGCTTGAAGGGCAGCGGGCTATGGTCCCCCTGCATCGTCACGCGGCGGACTTGCCCCGGCATGGTCGGATTGTCGCCGCCCAGCAACGTCATCCGCGCGACGCCGTCCGCGGGCCAGCCCAGCACCAGCGCATGGAGATTTCCGTCGCGGGTGACATAACGCACGTCCTTGGCGCCATAGGCCGATTTTGGCCCACCTTCCGAGAAATTGCCCGCATTCGGCTTGGTCGGGCCTTCGCCGTAAATCTTCCACGGACGGCTGCCATAGATCGCCTCGCCATTGCGGCCCATCCACTCGGCGATCTCCTCGACGACCTTCTCTTCCTTGTCGTCGATCGTCCCGTCGCCGCGCATCGGCACCGACAGCATCAGATTGCCGTTCTTCGACACGACGTCACACAGCGTATGGAGAACATTGGCCGCCGATTTATAGCCATCATTCCGGTAGGTATCGATGTCGTAATGCCAGCCGCCGATGCAGGTATCGGTCTGCCACGGGAAGCGCTCGATATAATTCTTGCCGCCGCGCTCCACGTCATCGACGATGCCCATGCGCCGCTGCGCCGGAGTCACCTTGGCGGTCACCACCGCGTCGAGCTTGCCCCCGTTCCACTGCATCGACTGGTTGTAGAACCAGGAGGTGAATTCCAGCCCGTAATTTTCCAGCGGCAGGTCGAAATTGTCGAAATAGACCATGTCGGGCCGGTATTTCTGGACCAGGTCCTTGGCGCGCAGCAACCAGTTGCTGGCGAAGTTCGTGCCCGCCGGAACCCCCTCGTTCCACATCAGGTCAGTGGCGTCGTGCCAGGCATTGGCTTCCTCGACCGTGCGGATGCCGTCGGGCATGGGCATGTGCCGCCCGACATAAAGCTGTTGCGGGTCCAGTCCCTGCCACCATTGGCCACGCCCCTGCGCCGCCGTCAGCTTCCATGCGTCATAGCGTTCGCCCGCGCGGGGGCCGTGGGGTCATAGCCATAAGCGGGCTGGTTCCAGTGCCAGGCATGGGCCGAGTGGTTCGATACCGCAAAGCGAAGTCCCCGCTCGCGCACCGCTTTTTCCCAGGTGCCGACGATATCCTTGCGCGGCCCGACCCGCATCGTGTTCCAGGGATGATATTTCGAATCATAGGCATCGAGATTGTCGTGATGATTGGCCAGCGCCATGAAGTATTTGGCGCCCGCCTTTTTGTAGAGGTCGAGCAACCGGCCAGGGTCCCAGCGGTCGGCCTTCCACCTATTCTGGATCTGCATGAAACCGACATCGGCCGGATGACCATAGGTCTTGAGATGATGATCATAGGCGCGGGTGCCCGGCAGATACATGTTGCGCGCATACCAGTCGCCCGCTTCCGGCACGCATTGCGCGGTCCAGTGCGCCCACATCCCGAACTTGGCGTCGCGGAACCAGTCGGGCACGCTGTATCCGGCGGTCAACGATCCCCAATTCGCCGTGAAGCGCGCCGGAGGCGGAACCTTCAGCGCGCGCCCCGCCCCCATTTGCTGGGGAAGGGTCGCCGCCGACGCGATCGCCGGTCCCATAGCCGCCGCCGCCAGGCTGCCGCCGATCATCTCGCGTCTGTTCGCCGTCATATCCGCCCTTCTCGACCAACAATATTCTGGCGGCCACATGCGTCCGACGCGGCCCCCTCCCCTTGCATCGATCTCGCCAGCGTCACGCCATGGGCGCGCCGATCTCGTTCTCAACCGTGCAGTTTCGTATTCGGTATGCGAAGCTAGGCGAGGCTTGGGGCAATTGGCAAGACGGATCAGCTGCGGCGGATCAGCGCCCGCGACAAGCGACGATCTTCGAGCGAATAGTACAGCCAGATGCCATCCGGTGCGACCACCACCGAGGCAGCAAAGGCGATGTCGGTCGCCCCACGATCATCAGCGGGGGGCGGCAGGATCAGCGGTTCGATCCCGCGCGCAACGACGCAGGTGTAATGCTCGTCGAACGCCACCCAGCCGATCCGCCAGCGCGCATCGCGGGTCGCACCATTGTAGAACATGACGGGGCACGTCTTGTCGTCGGTCAGCAGCGGCCCGGTCGACAGATGCCAGTCGTCCCAGCTATCCTCGCGCGGCATGAAGGGCGTAGGCTGCTCGGTCCAGGGGCCTGCGACATCCGCACCGATCGCCAGCCCGATGCGCGAGGCATTATCGGCGGCATATTCATAGAATAGCCGCCAGCGCCCATCCGCCGTCCGGTCGACGGTCGCCTCCTTGGTATTGCCCTCCGACTTGGAAGACGCCAGCGCGACACCGCTTTTCACCAGCCGATCGAGCGAGGGGCCGGTCGCATAGGACAGTTCGCCATGCGCGTGATCGGCGAGCACCCCCGAATAATAGACGATGTAGCCCTGTTCGGACCGGACCACGGTCGGGTCCTCGACCCCGCCCGCGTCATGATCGCCGGGCCCCGGCATGATGGACGGGCGATCCAGCATGGTGAAATGCCGCCCGTCCTCGCTCCACCCCGACCAGATGACGCCGGTGTCGGTCAGCGCCTCGCCGGGCCGCACCACCGCGCGGACCATCATGCCCCAGCGGCCATCGGCCTCGCGCCAGACATACGGGCTCATCAGGTCGCGAGCCATCAGCGCGGGCGGCCCGTCGAGCGTGACCTGCTCGATACGCTTGACGTTGAAGTCCAGGTCGAGCGGCGCATCGGCGACCTGATCCTTGCGATGCGGATCGGCGACCGGGCCGTTGGCGTCGGGCGTCATCATGCGCCCAGCGCCTGCATCAGCGACAGACCGCCATCGATGACGATCCGCGCGCCGGTGATATAGCGCGCCTTGTCGGAGGCCAGGAAGACGGCGAGATCCGCCACCTCCGAGGCGTTTCCGGCCCGGCCCATCGGGATATTCTGTTCGAGCGTGCGGCGATAGACCGGATCGGCCTGCGCCTTGGCGTTCATCGGGGTCAGGATCATGCCCGGCTCGATCGCGTTCACGCGGATGCCACGCGGGGCTTCCTCGATCGCCAGCGTCTCGACCAGGTTGGACAGCCCACCCTTGGCGGCGCAATAATCGGCACCCCCCGCGCGCACCGCATAGGCGTGGATCGAGGAGATATGCAGGATCGCCGCGTCGCCCTTGGCCTCACCCCGCCCGGTCAGAAAGCGGCGAGAGGTCAGGAAGGCGCCGGTCAGGTCGGTGTCGATCAGCCGCTGCCACTGGGCCAGCATCATGTCGCGGACCGTCACGCCCGACATGTTGAGTCCGGCGGAATTGACCAACACATCCGCCGCGCCCCATTGCGCCTCGACAGCGGCGAAGGCCTTCTCCACCGAGTCTTCGTTATTCACCTCCGCCTGGACAGCGATCGCTTCGCCGCCTGCCTTGCGAACCGCCTGCGCCGTCACGTCGGCGGCGGCCTGATCGCTGTGGAACAGCACCGCGACCCTTGCGCCCGTCGCGCCGAACGCCTCGGCACAGGCCGCGCCGATTCCCGACTCTGCCCCCGTCACGATCACCGTCTGCGATACCACCGGCATACTCCCGTTATGGATGAATGCCGGTAACGGTTCTTAACCTGGATCGTTGCTGGGCAAGAACGACATTACCGATTCGTCATTCTTCGTGCCCGTCGCGTCCATGATGGCCGCTCATCTCCGCGCCCGCATCATGGGCGAAGCGGCGGTTCCAGACGATCGCCGATGTGGAGATCGCGGCCACCACCACGAACGCCGCCGAGAAGCTGCCCAGCGTCGGTCCGCCCTTCCCTTCGACCAGCGTCCCCAGCTCCAGCACGGTCGCGGCGGTGCAGATGCCCAGCGACAGGGTCAGTTGCTGGAACGTCGCATAGAAGCTGGTCGCCGCGCTCATCCGGTCCTTGTCGACATCCGCATAGGCAATGGCGTTGTACCCGGTGAACTGGAAGGAGGTGAAGAAGCCCGACAGCGCCAGGACGAAAGTGATCGCCGCGATCGGCCAGTCGGGCCGGAACAGTGCGCAGGTGGCATAGCCCGCGCTGCTGACCAGTCCCGACACGATCAGGCTGCGGCGAAAGCCCCATCGACGCAGGACGCGGGGGGCGAGCGCCTTCATCGCCAGCGCGCCGATCGCGCCCGCCATGGTGATGGTGCCCGTCTTGGCCGCGCTCAGGCCAAAGCCGAGCTGGAACATCAGCGGCAACAGAAAGGGCTGCGCCCCTTGCGTAATACGGGTCAGCGAACCCCCGATCACCGACAGGCGGAAGGTGGGCACGCGCATCAGCGTCGGGTCCAGGATCGGGTCGTCGGTGTGCCGGGCGTGACGGATATAGATCCACCCGAAAGCCGCCCCGATGACGAGCAGCCCCAGCGCGACCCAGCCCGTGCCCGGTCGACTCGCCAGTTCGAAACCGAACAACAGGCAGCCGAGCGAAATGCCCGACATGACGAAGCCCGACACATCGAACCGCGTCCGCGCATCGCCGCGCACCTCGGGCACCAGCATCCAGGCACCGATCATCCCGATGATGCCGATCGGAATGTTGAGATAGAAGATCCAGCGCCAGTCGAGCCAGGTGACGATGAAACCACCCAGCGGCGGCCCCAATATCGGTCCGATCAAGGCGGGCATGACCAGCCAGGACAATGCCTGGACCATATCCTCCTTCGCGACGCTGCGCAGCAGCACCAGCCGCCCGACCGGCACCATCATCGCGCCGCCAATCCCCTGGAGGAACCGTGCGGCGACCAGCGTCGGCAGCGATCCCGACTGCGCGCACAGGATCGACCCGATCAGGAACACCCCGATCGCCGAGCAGAAGACGGTGCGCGACCCGAATTTGTCGGCCAGCGTCCCGCTCGCCGGGATGAACAGGGCGAGCGCGAGCAGATAGCTGGTCAAGGCGAGGCTGAGGCTGGCCGCGGGCGTCGCCAGGTCGCGCGCCATCGTCGGCAGCGCGACGGTCAGCACTGTGCCGTCCAGTTGCTGCATGAACAGTGCGGAGGCGACGACGAGCGCGATGACACGGTAGCCGCGCGTCTGCGCCGGCTCCGACTTGGGCGCGCCGCTGGTCACCGCCTCGACTCCGGGGGCCAGGCCGTCATTCACGTCCGCACTCATCGAGGCCAAATTACGCCGTCTCCACCGCATCTCGTTCCATTCGTCTGCCGCGTGCCCCCTAGAACGCGATTTGCGCCCGACCGATCAAGGTCTGGCCATGATCTTTCGTCCAAAGGCCCGCGACGGGGTTCGCCACCGACCAGTCGATAGCGTTCAATTGCAGGCGAACGAAATTGTTCAGATACCAGTTCACGCCCAGCGTCAGCGCGGTCCCGCGCCCCGCCGTCGGATTGTCGCTATAATCCAGTTCCTCATAGCGTGTGGCCAGCTCGACCGCACCGCTGCCGCCCGAGGTGAAGGGGCGCAGTACGCGCGGACGGCTCCACACCCCGCCGCGCGTCAGATAGGGCGGAGTCTCGCCGGTCAGGAACCAGCCGCCCTGCACCGCCCAGGCGACCTGGTCGGTCGAGACCCCGGCGACATTGCGAAGCGTCCGCGTGCCATATTCGCCATAGGCCCAGAGCGACTTGTGGAACGCGCCGAACTCGAATCCATAGCCGTCGCCCGACCTGGCATTGGGGAAGCTGCCCGCCGAAATGCGCAGATTGTCGTTGTAGAAACCCCCGACCGCGATGGCGCGGGTCGGGCGGGTCACGTCGGTCGCGAGGTCCTCGTGAAAACCCCAGACGCCGAGATGCAGCAGCCAGTCCGCGGTCTTCACCGGATTCCAATGCGCCCGCGCGGCGATGGTCAGGCCGTCGCCGGCGGTGCCCGGATTGTTGATGTCGTCGCCCGACACCTGCACGCCGACATGCCAGCGACCGCCATAGATGCGCGCCGCCGCGCCCAGCCCGAAAAAGCCGCGCACCGGGATGATGCCCTGCGCGACGAAATTGCGTTCGAGAAAGGGGACCGAGATGGTGCCGCTCGACCCGTCCAGCGCGCGATCGTTCAGCCGGTTGCCCAGCGCGAACTCGGCCTGCTGGCCCATGAACCTAGTCGTCCAGGCGAGATAGGCCGATTTGATCGCGATGTCGTTGTCGGCGAAATCGCCCTCCAGCAGATAGGAGAGATGCTGCCCGACCGATCCCTCGAACCCCAGCCGGAGCGATCGGGCCTGCGTTGCGGTGATGTTGCGCGCTGCGACGTCACTGCCCATGGTGGTGCCAAGGTCGACCAGGATACGTCCGCGCGGCCGGAACGAGAATTTGCCGTCGGCGCTGGTGAACTCTGGCGTCGCCTTCGACCAGTCGACATGGACGCCGTCCTTCTGCGCCTTCTCGATCCGTGCGAGCCGTGCGTCGAGCGAAGGCGGATGCGCGTCGGAGGGGAGCGCCTGACCCAACGGCAAGGGGATGCGCGGCGGGGCAACGGTCTGGCCCACCACCTGCGGCGGCGGCGCGGGATGGGCCTCGGAGACGAGCGGCTGACCAAGTGGCGCGGGCGTGGCCGCGACCTTCTGCCCCTCGACCGCCGCCAGCCGCGCCTCCAGCCGGGCGATCTGCGCCTGTTGCTGCTCGACCAGCCAGGTCAGCCGGGCGACATCGTCCTGTCCTGTTTCGGCGGCAACGGGCATGGCGGTACACAGGCCCATGGCAAGCATGGCTCCTCGATACATGACGGCATCCTCTCAAGGGGTGGGCGGGCGGATCGTCGCCGCCGCCTCTTCCTGGGTCGCCGCGCCCGACCTTGCAGGACGCGGCGACCGGGGCGGTCCTTAGCGGACCTCGCGCTTGGTCAGTCGCGATCCGATGACCAGCGCCAGCAGGGACAGAAGGGCGGCGGCGGCGCACCAGGCGCCGGGGATCGCCTTGTCGCCGGTCGCACCGATCAGCGCCGTGCTGATCGCCGGGGTGAACCCGCCGAAGATCGCGGTCGCCAGGCTATAGGCGAGGCTGAAGCCGACGGTGCGGACATGCGCCGGGATGACCTCGGTCAGATAGACGATGAAGGCGCCGTTATAGGTGGCGTAGATGGCGGCGAGCAGCAGCTCGACCGTCAGCAGCCGCCCGAAGCTGGGCGCGGCGACCAGCCAGCTCATCAACGGATAGGCCAGCACCAGCCCCAGCAGCGTCGCGGTGATCAGCAGCGGGCGACGCCCGATCCGGTCGGACAGCGCACCCATGACCGGCAGCAGGACGAAATTGGTGACGCCGACGCACGCCGTGACGAACAGCGCCGAACCCGGGGTCAGCGACAGCACTTTGTTGCCGAAGGTCGGGGTATAGGCGGTGATCATGTAGAAGAACACGGTCGTCATCACCGCCATCAGCGCACCCTGAAGCACCACGCCCCAATTGCCGCCGATGGTCCGCATGATCTGCGAGAGTTGCGGATGCTCCTTGCGCTTCAGAAAGACCTCCGTCTCCTCCATGTGGCGACGGATGACGAACAGGAACGGGATCATCACGCAGCCGATGATGAACGGGATGCGCCAGCCCCAGGCCTGCATCGTCTCCGCGTCCAGGCTGGTCGACACGAGCAGGCCGATCAGCGCGGCGAAGACCACCGCCGCCTGCTGGCTGGCCGACTGCCAGGAGCAGAAGAAGCCCTTCTTGTCGGGCGGCGCGATCTCGTTGAGATAGACCGACACGCCGCCGACCTCGACACCCGCCGACAGGCCCTGCACCAGCCGCCCGACCAGGATGATGATGGGGGCCGCGACGCCGATCTGCGCATAGGTGGGCGTGACCGCGATGGCGAGCGTGCCCAGCGCCATCAGGCCCAGCGTCAGCAGCAGGCCCTGCCGCCGCCCATGCTTGTCGATATAGGCGCCCAGCACCAGCGCGCCGACCGGCCGCATCAGGAACCCGGCGCCAAAGGTCATCAGCGTCAGCATCAGCGAGGCGAAGTCGCTGCCGGTCGGGAAGAACGCCTTGGAGATATAGGTGGCGTAATAGCCGAACACCATGAAGTCGAACATCTCCAGGAAGTTGCCGCTGGCAACGATAAAGATCGACTTAAAGGCGGACTTGCGGCGTTCGGCGGAAATGGGTGCCGCCGCCGGGGTGGCGGTGGCAAAAGATGCGGTTGCCTGGGTCATGGCTTGGCCTTTTGCGAAGCGGGTTCCAATCCGCTGTCGCGGATGATCGGATAGGCTTTGGGGGAGGCGAGATAGGCGATCAGCGCCCGCGCCTCGGCCTGATGCGGAGAATAGGCGACGACACCCGCCGAAAAGGGCGTGACCTTTTGCAGCGCGTCGGGGAGCAGGCCGATGATGTGGATGCCCTGAACCGGCTTCAACTCGCTCAACTGCTGGAAGCCGATCTCGGCATCGCCTTTGGCGACGATCTGGCCCACGGGCGTGGCGGGGATCATCCGGCCCTTCGGGCGGACCTGATCGGCGATGCCCAGCCTGTCGAGCATCACCGTCTGGATATACACGCCCGAGGCGCTGTCCGACCAGGCGACCGATTTGGCGTGGATCAGCGTGTCGCGCACGGCATCGGGCGTGCTGATGTCCAGCGTCGGCGCGCCCGCCTTCACCGCGACCGCGATCTTGGACAGGCCCAGATCGGTGACGGTGCCCGACGTGACGGTGCCCGCCTGCGCCAGCTTGTCGAGTCCGTTGCGCGCCAAGATCACCACATCGGCATCTTCGTGCCGGGCGAGGCGGTTCGGAATGGCTTGCGGGGTGTCGCCCATCGAGGGGCCGTGTTCGGTGACGATATGAACGCCGGTGTCGCGTTCATATTGCTTGGCCAGCGCCTCGAACGCGGCGGTGAAGCCGCCCGAGGTAACGACATGAAGCTCGCGGACCGCAACCGGCTTGGTATCGCGGGCAAAGGCCGGGCCGGCGAGCGATGCCAGCCCCAATAGCAGGACGGCACGCAAAGCGCCGCGCCGCGGGGATCGCCGCGGTCGCCGGGTTTTCGGCTCAAATGGTTCAACTTTCATCGGAAACCTCTCTTCCGCCCCGCTTCCGGCGGGTTCTCTTTCGGGCGGAGGCTTGAGCCGCCACGCCTTACGCGCCAATAAGCACTACGGGCGGCCAATCGATCAAATGCAATGATCGGTCCGCTTTATGCGCGATACGCATAACTGGAGAACCAAGCTGCGCCTGTTCCGTCACCTGTATGTTCAGATGCTGCTCGGCATCGCCGCAGGGACCGCGATCGGCTATCTGGTACCTGGCTTCGGCCGCGATCTGGGCGCGCTGGGCATCGCATTCGTCAAGGCGATGCGGATGATGGTGCCACCCGTCCTGTTCTGCACCATCGTCGAAGGGATCGTCCGCCATGGCGCCGCGCGCGAGACCGGGGCGACGGTGCTGCGCAGCCTGATCGTCTTTCTAGGCATCACCATCGCGGCGCTCGGCATCGGGCTGGGGGTGACGGTGCTGATGCAGCCGGGACGCGGGCTTCCCCTGCCCACTTATGCCGAAGCAGCGGGTGAAGTGCAGCGGCAACTGGCGGGGCGGCATATCACCGGGCCGGGCGACTTTCTGGTGCGGATGGTCCCCGACACGCTGTTCTCCGCCTTTACGGCGGGGGACGTCCTGCCGGTGCTGTTCGTCGCGGGGCTGGTCGGGTTCGGCCTGCTGCGCATCGGGGAGGCGGGCGCGCCGATCGTCCGCGCCATCGAGGCGCTGACCCGGTTGCAGTTCGCCATCTTCGGCTTCCTGATCCGCGCTGCGCCGGTCGGAGCTTTCGGGGCGATCGCCTATACGGTCGGGACCTATGGCATCGGCTTCATCGGTTCGCTGGGCCTGCTGATCGCGACCTTGGCGCTGGCCTGCGGTCTGCTGATCGCGGTGCTGGTGCTGACCGTCCGCCTGACCACGGGCGTGCGGGCCAGAACGCTGCTAAGTACCTTCCGCGACGAGATACTGATCGTGCTGGGTACTTCCTCAACCGAGGTCGTGCTGCCGCGCCTGATCGAAAAGCTGGAGGGGCTGGGCTGTCCGCGCAGCGTGGTCGGGTTGACCGTGCCGCTGGGCTATTCGCTCAATCTGGCGGGAACGGCGGTCTATTTGATCGTCGCCACGCTGTTCCTGGGCGAGGCGCTGGGCGTCGCGCTCTCGCCCGAGCGGATCATGGTCTATCTGGGCGTCATGCTCATCACGTCCAAGGCGGCGGCGGGGGTGACGGGCAGCGGCTTTTCGGCGCTGCTGCTCACGCTGTCGCTGCTCCCCGACGTGCCGGTCGGGGCCGCCGCGATGCTGATCGCGGTCGACCGTTTCCTGTCGGAAATCCGCGCGCTGACCAGCGGCACCGCCAATGTCGCCGCCTCGCTGCTCGTCACCCGCTGGAGCGGCGGGCGGCTAACCGGTGACCCACGCCGCGACGAGTAGCGCCATCAGCCGCGAGGCGGTGGGCGACAAGGGTGCCGAGGAGCGCCGCAATACGCCAATCGTCCGCGTCACCTCCGCCCCCTTCAGCGGCCGCCAGACCAGATCGCGCGCGTCCGGCCCCTGACAGGCCAGTTGCGGCAGCACCGACGGCCCCAACCCCGCCTGCACCAGCGCCAGCGCCGAGGTGAGCCGCGTCACCTCATAGAACCAGCGAAGCTCCACCCCCGCGCGCGCCAGCCCTGCCTCCAGCGCGGTCCGGTTGCCGCTACCCATATGCACCGTCACCAGCCGCAGGCCGACCAGGTCCTGCCAGCTCGGGTCGGGTATATCCGCCAGGGGATCGTCCTTGCGGCAGACCAGGCCATAGGGATCATCGGTCAACGGCTCGAACACCAGGTCCCCGTCCGACGTGACGGGCAAGGTGATGCCGAACTCCGCCTCGCCGGTCCGCACCGCCTCGGCGCATTCGGTCGCCGACAGGTCGAGCACGCGGACCCGGACATTGCGATATTCCTGCGCGAACTGCTCCAGCACGTCGGGCAGGAAGCGGACCGTGGCACTGGGGATGCTGGCCACCGTCAGCCGCCCCGCCTGTCGCTCGCCCAGCGCCATCATGCCGAGCAGCGATCCGTCCATCTCCTCCAGCAGGCGACGAACCAGCGGTACGACCTCCTGTCCCGCCGGGGTCAGCCGGACGCTGCGCGTGGTCCGCTCCAATAGGGGCGTTCCCACCGTCGCCTCCAGCTTCTGCACCCGGCGGCTGAGCGCGGGCTGCGACAGGTTCAACTGCTCGGCGGCGCGCAGGAAGCTCTTGCCATCGGCGATCGCGACCAGCGCGCGCAGGTCCAGAAGTTCGCAGTTCAGCGGGATCATGCCCGCAACGCTAACACCGCCGAAGCCGCTTGACGACCATCGTGCCGATACCCCGGCTCGACAGCATCACCGCCCTGCCGACGGAACGGCGGTGAGACGCGGGGGTTACCCGGGGATGCCGAGCATTTCCACCGACCATCTGTCCATCGCCTATGACCTGTACGGCCCGGAGGGCGCACCGGTCGTCCTGTTGCTGCACGGGTGGCCCGACGATGCGACGACCTGGGACAAGGTCGCGCCGCGTCTGGCCCAGGCGGGCTTGCGCGTGGTGGTACCGACCTTGCGCGGGTTCGGAGCAACCCGGTTCCACCATGACCATACGCCCCGCACCGGCGACAGCGCGATCCTGGCACTGGATGCGATCGCGCTGATGGATGCGCTGCGCATCGGCCGATTCATGGTCGCGGGGCACGATTGGGGCTCGAATATCGCCGAAGCGCTGGCGGTAGGTTGGCCCGAGCGCGTCCAGCGGCTGGCGATGCTCAGCACGCCGCCACGCCTGGGCGGCATGGCGACGCCGTCCTTCGACCAGGTCCAGCGTCAATGGTATCATTGGTTCATGGCGACCCGACGTGGCGCGCAGGCGGTGCGCGACGATCGGCGCGGCTTTGCGCATATCCATTGGGTCGACTGGTCGCCCCCCGGCTGGTTCGTCGAGGCGACGTTCGCGCGGGTTGCCAGGTCCTTCGACAATCCCGACTGGCCAGCCGTCACCATCCACAGCTACCGCGCGCGCTGGGACGAGGCACAGCCAGATCCGCGTGGGGCCTGGCTGGCCGACCGGGTGAAGGCGACGAAGACGCTCTCGCTGCCTGCCCTGTATCTGCACGGCGAAGTAGACGGGGTGAACCCGCCCTCCACCGCGCGGGAGGTGCCGGGCAAGTTCACCGGGTCGTTCACGATGGTCGAGCTGCCCGGCGTCGGCCATTTTCCACAACGGGAGAATCCCGAAGCGGTGACACGCCATCTTCTGGACCTGTTCGTCGATCGCGAGGACGATGGCGGACATTGGAAGGTCGCCTCGGGCGTCGCCGCTGCCGGGCTGCTGGCAATGGCCATCGGCTTTGCCCAAACGCGCCGCAAAGGACAGGAACCAGAAACCGCGTCTCCCCCTATGCGAGCGGAGAAATGATGTTGCGGCCGCCCCCTGCTCATGCGAGACGGGCCGCAGGGTGTTCGTGAACCAGACACGGGCAGGATGATCGCTGGTCGGGCCGCCAGCGAGTTCCGATCCTGCCGGAGCCACAAGCCATGCCCCGTTCCCGTGCCGCGCACGTTAGCGCGATCCGCCGCTTCCTCGATTCCCAGACCGCTGCCGGGCTGGTGCTGATGGGGGCGGCGCTAGTGGCGCTGATCCTCGCCAATTCGCCGGTCGCGGCCGGATATGACGCGCTGCTTCACCGGCATCTGGGGCCGCTTTCGCTCAGCCATTGGATCAATGATGGACTGATGGCGATCTTCTTCCTGCTGGTCGGGTTGGAGATCAAGCGCGAAGTCTTGGACGGACAGCTTTCCACCTGGTCCCGTCGCATTCTGCCGGGGCTGGCCGCACTGGGCGGCATGGTCGTGCCCGCCATCGTCTATCTCGGCTTCAATCGCGGCGGTACGGCATCCGGCTGGGCGATACCGGCGGCGACCGACATCGCCTTTGCGCTGGCCGTGATCCGGCTCGTGGGCAACCGGGTGCCGGCTTCGCTCCGGGTCTTTCTCGCGGCGCTGGCGATCATCGACGATCTGGGCGCGGTGGCGGTGATCGCAGCCTTTTACTCCACGTCGCTATCGCCCATCGACCTGGGCGGGGCGGCTGCGATGCTGGGCGTGCTGGCGCTGTTCAACCGCTTCGGCGTGCGGCGCCTGACGCCCTATCTGCTGATCGGTATCCTGTTATGGGTGTTCATGGTACGATCGGGCATCCATGCGACGATAGCGGGGGTGCTGCTGGCCTTCACCATTCCCATGGCCCGTACCCCTGCCCGCCCCGATGGCGAGACGGATACCAAGGACAGCCCGCTTCACCGGCTGGAGCATATCCTGCACCGCCCGGTCGGCTTTCTGATCGTCCCGATCTTCGGGCTCGCCAATGCCGGAGTACCGGTGCTGGGTCTGCCCGCCGGAGCATGGGTCTCGCCGGTCACGCTGGGGGTCGGCCTGGGGCTGTTGATCGGCAAAGTGGTGGGGGTCTTCGGCATGACGATGCTGGCGATACGCACCGGGCTGGCCGATGCCCCGGCGCATGCGAGCAGCACGCAGATACTGGGCACCGCCCTGCTCTGCGGCATCGGATTTACCATGAGCATCTTCATCACCCTGCTCGCCTTTCCCAGCGATCCGCTGCTCCAGGCCGAGGCCAAGCTGGGGGTGGTGGCGGGATCTCTGCTGTCCGGCGTACTGGGCTTTCTCGTCCTGCGCCGGGCCGCCCGATAAGCGCTTGCCTGTACCCGGTCGGAACGTCATCCTGCCACCCGACGAATGCACGGGGGACGGCGATGCGGTGGATGGCGACGGCGGGATTGATGGCGTTGGCGATGCCCGCGTTCGCGCAACAGGCGACACCGCCGATCGCGGCCAAGAAGCCCTATCAGGTCCCCTCCCCCAATGGCGCGCGCGAGGACGAATATTACTGGCTGCGCGACGACACCCGCAAAAATCCGGAAATGCTCGCCTATCTGAATGCCGAGAATGCCTATGCCGATGCGCAACTCGCGTCGCTCAAGCCGCTTCAGGCGAACCTCTATGACGAGACGGTCGCGCACATCAAACAGGACGATAGCAGCGTTCCCTATCGCAAGGACGGATACTGGTATTCGTCACGCTTCGCGACGGGCGCCGACTATCCGGTGATCGAACGCCGCAAGGGCAGCCCGACCGCGCCCGCCGTCCTGCTCTTCGACCAGCCCGCCATGGCAAAGGGCCATAACTTCTTCTCGCTGTCCGACTGGGCGGTCAGCCCGGACAATCGGCTGATCGCCTGGGCGGAGGATACGGTCGGGCGGCGGCAATATGTCCTGAAGGTCAAGGACATCGCGACCGGCCGCATCTATGCCGACACGGTCACCAATATCGAGCCCAATATCGTCTGGGCCGCCGACAACCGCACGATCCTCTACATCGCCAAGGACCCCACCACATTGCGCGGATACCGGGTGATGGCGCACGTCCTGGGCACGCCGGGCAGCGATGACCGGATGCTGTACGAGGAGAAGGATGACACGTTCAATATGGGCGTCGGGCGAACGACCGACGACCGCTATATCTGCATCAGCGTGCAGAGCACGGTCAGCGACGAGCAACGCTGCGCCCCCGCCAACGCGCCGAGCACCTTCACCGTCGTCGCCCCGCGCGAGCGCGAGTTCCGCTACAGCGCCGACCATCTCGGCGGCCGCTGGATCATCCGCACCAATCGGGGTGCGAAGAATTATAAGCTGGTGACGCTGGCCGATGGGGATGCGCCGAAGGGCGTCGCCGCCTGGCGCGATCTGGTACCGGCCAGCGACACGGTGTTCATCGAGGATTTCAAGCCGTTCGACGGCTTCGTCGCAATCGACCAGCGAGAGGGCGGCAACCGGATGATCCGCCTGCTGAACGATACGGGCAAGTCCATCCCCGTCAAGGCGGACGAACCCGCCTATCGCATGGGCCTGTCGACCAATGCGGAGCCCGATACGCCCTGGGTCCGCTATACCTATGGCTCGCTGGTCACGCCGACCACGACCTATGAGATCAACGCCCGCACCGGCGAGCGCCGCATGCTGAAGGTGACGCCGGTCCCCGGCTACGACCCGTCGCTCTACGTCACCGAACGCGTCTGGGCACCCGCGCGGGACGGGACGCGTATCCCCGTGTCGATCGTCTATCGCAAGGGCGTGAAGCGCGACGGCACCGCGCCCCTCTTCCAATATGCCTATGGCAGCTATGGCATTTCGACCGACCCGTCGGTCGATGCCGGGCGGATCGGATTGCTCGACCGAGGGGTGGTCTATGCCATCGCGCATATCCGGGGCGGGCAGGAAATGGGCCGTGGCTGGTATGACGACGGGCATCTCCTGAACAAGAGGAACAGCTTCACCGACTTCATCGACGTGACCCGCTATCTGGTCACGCAGAAATATGCCGCGCCCGGCCGGGTCGCGGCGATGGGCGGCAGTGCGGGCGGCCTGCTGATGGGCGGCGTCGCGAACATGGCGCCGCAGGATTACAAGCTCATCATCGCGCAGGTCCCGTTCGTCGATGTCGTCACCACGATGCTCGACGCCTCGATCCCGCTCACGACCTTCGAATATGACGAATGGGGCAATCCGGCGAACAAGCCCTATTACGACTATATGCTCGGCTACTCCCCCTACGACAATGTCGCGGGGAAGGCCTATCCGGCGCTCTATGTCGGCACCGGCCTGTGGGACAGCCAAGTGCAATATTATGAACCCGCCAAATGGGTCGCCCGGTTGCGGGCGAAGAAGACCGACGGCAACCCGCTCCTGTTCCGGGTGAATATGGAGGCGGGCCATGGCGGCAAGTCGGGCCGGTTCGAACGCATCCGTCAGAATGCGGAGTGGCAGGCGTTCATGCTGTCTCAGCTCGGGGTCGCGACGAACTGACCCGCCGCCGCCTTTCGCCGACCCTGCCCCCGCCGGGCGTCAGGTTTTCGTGATGATACGGCTCGGCTGGCTCATCCTGGGATGCCTGTTCGTTGTCCTCGGCGTGATCGGGGCGATCCTGCCGCTGATGCCGACGACGATCTTCCTGATCCTGGCGGCGGGCTGCTTCGCGCGATCCTCGCCCCGGTTGGAGGCGTGGCTGCTCGACCATCCGCGCTTCGGCCCGACCTTGCGCGCGTGGCGCCGGGACGGGGCGATCGGGGTCCGGGGCAAGACGATGGCGTGTGGCGGGATCACGCTTGGCTATGGCCTGTTCCTGCTGACAGCCGTACCGCGATGGCCGCTGGCGCTATTCGTTGCGATCGTGATGGGGGGATGCGCGGCCTTCGTCCTGACCAGGCCGACCGCCCGATCATGATCATACTTGCCCCAACGATATATGGACCATATACGGTCCGTATATGGGTATTGTGAAAATCGACGACCAGCTTCACGAAGAGGTCCGCCGCGCCAGCACGGTCATGTGCCGCTCGATCAACGCGCAGGCCGAATTCTGGATGAAGATGGGCATGTTGGCCGAGGCCAACCCGACGCTGAGCTTCCATGAGATCGTGAAGGCACAGATGGCCACGGCCGACCTGTCCCTGCCCCAGCCGCTGGTCGCCTGACATGGTCAAGACGGCCGAAGAACTGGCGCTGATGCGCGTCTCCGGGCAGTTGCTCGCGCGGGTGTTCGAGATGCTGGACGGGCTGACATTGGCGGGCATGTCGACGCTCGCGATCAACGACCGGGTGGAACATTTCATCACCCATGACCTGGCGGCGCGACCCGCGAGCAAGGGGCAATATGGCTTTGCCTATGTGCTCAACAGCTCGATCAACCAGGTGGTGTGCCACGGCGTACCGAGTGCGGAGGATGTGATCCGCGACGGCGACATCGTCAATCTCGACATCACGCTGGAGAAGAACGGCTTCATCGCGGATTCGAGCAAGACCTATATGGTCGGCGAGGTTGCGCCAGGCGCGAAGCGGCTGGTCCGCGTGACACGCGAGGCGATGTGGAAGGGCATCAAGCAGGTCCGCCCCGGCGCGCGGCTGGGCGATGTGGGCGCCGCGATCGAACGCCATGCCAAAGCGAACGGCTATTCGGTGGTGCGCGACTATTGCGGCCATGGCATCGGGCGCGAGATGCACGAGGAACCCAATGTGCTGCACTTCGGACGACCGGGAACCGGCGCGGTGCTGCGCGAAGGAATGACCTTCACCATCGAGCCGATGATCAACCAGGGCACCCGCAAGGTCTCGACCGCGGATGACGGCTGGACGGTGGTGACCGACGACGGAAAGCTGTCGGCGCAGTTCGAACATACGGTCGCGGTGACGAAGACCGGGGTGGAAGTGCTGACGCTGCGGGCGGACGAGAAGGTCGGCTGACTGACGCTCGTACCCCGGCGGAAGCCGGGGCCCAGTTAAGACACGGCCCGTGGCGCGCACGGCAATGCGGGGAGGCATCAACGACGCGGTCGCTATCGCCTCCCCCGCATCGGCTGGCGCGCCACGCTGTTCGTAGAAGCTGGGCCCCAGCCTTCGCCGGGGAACAGCGAGCTACCCCTCCACCCGCAACCTATACCCCACGCCGAGTTCGTTCGCGATGACGCTCCCTACCGGTTGCGGCGCTTCCAGTTTCTGGCGAAGGTTGCGCACGACGATGCGTAAGTAATCGATACGCGGGTCCTCGTCCCCGCCCCAGGCGGCGTCGATGATCTTGTCATGCGTCACCACCCGGCCGGGATGGCGCGCGAGGACCGCCAGTACGTCATATTCCTTGCGCGTCAGATGCTGTTCCTCGCCGCCGCGCGTGACCATACGCCGGTCGAGGTCGATCGCGAGATCACCGGTCCGCACCACGGTCGGCGCGGTCCCCGCCGCCCGGGCATGGCGCAGTGCGACCCGCAGCCGGGCGAGCAGTTCCTCGCTGTCGAACGGCTTGGTGACGTAGTCGTCCGCCCCCAGATCGAGCGCGGCGACCTTTTCCTCCGTCGCCTCGCGCGCCGACACGACCAGCACCACCCGCTCGGACGCGCGCAGCAGCGGGATCAGGCTCAAGCCGTCCCGATCGGGCAGGCCCAGGTCGAGCAGCACCGCCTGCGGATGCTCGGCCGCGGCAAGCGCCAGCGCCTCACGCCCGTCGCGCGCCTCGACTACGCGGTGCCCCGCCTGCTCTAATGTGTTGCGCAGCAGGCGACGGATCGCGACTTCGTCGTCCACCACCAATATCGTCGCGGGCATCAGGCCATTCCCTCCGGCGCGCCTTCGCGCACGATCAGATCGCGGGGAAACACCAGCGCGAACGCCGCGCCGGTGCGATCTTCGTGATTGCCCGCCTCTACGGTCAAACCCATGGCTTCGGCAAAGGCCTTGACGATGGCGAGGCCTAGGCCCGTGCCCCCGGCCACCCGGTCGGAACCCTCCAGCCGCCGGAACGTCTCGAACACTTCCGCCTCGCGCCCCGGCGGCAGGCCGGGGCCATGGTCGAGCACGGACAGTCGCAACGTTCCGTGACGATGCCGCCCCTCGATCACGATCTCGGTCCCCGGATCGCCATAGCGTCCGGCATTGTCGAGCAGGTTGAGCAGGCAATGATGCAGCAGTTGCGGATCGGCGCGCACCAGCGGCAGGTCGGGCGGCACGTCGAGCCGCACCGCATGGCCCTCCAGCGCGCGGCGGGCGTCATGCGCCGCGCCCGTCACCGCATCGCTCAGGTCGATCGCCTCGATCTTCAGCTTGAGCGCCCCCGCCTCGACACGCGCCATGTCGAGCAGATTGGCGACGAAGCGGTTGAGCCGCGCCGCCTCCCCCTCGATGGTCGAAACCAGGTCGGGCGTCGCGCCCTGCCGCAGTTGCGCGGCGGCGGCCATCACCGCCGTCAGCGGCGTGCGCAGGTCGTGGCTGACCGAGGACAGCAGCGCCGCCCGAAGCCGGTCACGGGTGCGCACCGCATCGACGTCGCGCACCTCCGCCTCCAACCGCAGCCGTTCGAGGATCAACGCGGCCTGGTCGATCAAGCCCGTCAGCAGCGGCAGGCGGTCGGCCCGCACCGGTTCGCCGCCCGCCTCGCGCGCCAGCCCCAGCACGGCGAGCGTCCGGTTGCCCGCCTTGAGCGGCTGGAACAGCCATTCGGACGCGGCCAGCGTCGCCGAACCCTTGCCTGCGGGCGTGCCGGTGTCGAAGGCCCAGTGCGCGGCGGCCATCTCCATCGTCTCCAGCCGATAGTCGGACTTGGTCGCGGCCTGCACCGCCAGACCGGCGGGCGACGGGGTTAGCAACACGGCCTGCACCTCGAACAACAGGGCGATGTCCTCGCAGATCACACGCGCCGCCCCGGCCGGGTCGGCAAGGCTGCTGAGCCGATGGAGGAAGCCCGCCAGCGTCGCATTGTCGCGCGCGCTGCTCGCCGCGAGATCGGCCTGCGCCCGTACGCGCGAGGTCAACTGGCTGGTCGCGATGGCCACGCCCAGCAAGACGAAGATCGAGATGACGTTCTCGGGATTGCTGACGCTCAGCGTGCCGACCGGCGGTAAGAAGAAGAAATTATAGGCCAAGCTCGACGCCAGCCCAGCGAACAACCCGGTACGCAGACCATACAGGCTCGCCGCCGCCATGACCGGCAGCAGATAGAGCAGCGCGACATTGCCCAAGTTGAGGATATGGAACAGCGCGCTCGCCAAGCCCGTCACCAAGGCCACGCCGAGCAGCGTCAGGCCATAGCCGGTGGGCGAACCCCATTGCCCGCGCCACTTGATGCGCTCCCGCTCGACCGGCGCCTCGCCGACCGGCAGGACATGGACGGTGACGCCCGGCGTCTCGCGGACCAGTCGGTCGACGACAGAGCCGTGGCGCAACTCGAACCAGCGCGAACGCTTAGCCTTGCCGACGACCAGCTGGGTGGCGCGGGCATCGGTCAGGAAGGTGCGGATGCCCTCGACCACGCTCGGCGCGGGGACCGTCGCGACCACCGCACCGAGTTGCGTTGCCAGCGTCATGGTGGCGGCCAATCGCCGATGCTGCGCCTCGCCTAGGGTGGCGGTGCGCGGCGTGTCGATGAACAGTGCGGTCCACGGCGCACGCAGCGCGTCGGCGGTGCGCTTGGCGGCCCGGACCAGTTCGTCGGCACCGGGCAGTTCGCTGACCGCGACGACCAGCCGCTCGCCCGCCGCCCATTGCCCGCCGACGCCCAGGCTGCGGACATGGTCGAGCATCTGCGCATCGACCGCCTGCGCCGCCCGCCGGAGCGCCAGTTCGCGCAACGCCGACAGGTTGGACTTGGAGAAGAAATGCGACAGCGCCCGCGTCGCTTCCTGCGGCAAATAGACCTTGCCCGCCTTCAACCGCTCGATCAGTTCGTCCGGCGGGATGTCGACCACCTCGATCTCGGCGGCCTCCAAGATGCGGTCTGGCACCGTCTCGCGCACGCGGACACGGGTGAAGCTGGCGACGACGTCGTTCAGGCTCTCGACGTGCTGGATATTGACCGTCGAATAGACGTCGATTCCCGCCGCCAGTAGCTCCTCGACATCCTGATAACGTTTGGGATGGCGGCTGCCCGGCGCATTGGTGTGCGCTAGTTCGTCGACCAGCGCGAGGCGGGGCGCGCGGGCGAGGACGGCGTCGATGTCCATCTCGTGCAGCGTCCGCCCCTCATAGGGTACGGCGCGGCGGGGCATGACCTCCTGGCCGCGTACCAGCGCCTCGGTCTCGACCCGGCCGTGCGTTTCCACGACCGCGACGACGACATCGACGCCGTCGCGGCGCCGCGCGGCCCCTTCGGACAGCATCTCGAACGTCTTGCCGACGCCGGGGGCTGCCCCCAGGAAGATTTTCAGGCGGCCGCGCCCTTCGCGCTCGGCGGCGCGTAACAGGGCATCGGGGTCGGGGCGCGGCTCGCCTGCCGTCATCGCTTGGTCAGGGCGTCCAGCGCGCGGTTGAGGGCGAGGACATTGACGTGTGGGTCACCCAGCACCGAGTCCTGGGTATGCGCGACGACCAACGCGCGAACCTGCTCGACACCCATACCCCGAACGCGGGAGATGTGGGCGGCCTGCGCCATTGCGGCTCCGGGCGACAGATCGGGGTCGAGCCCGGATCCGCTGGTGGTGACAAGGTCGGCCGGAACCGATCCCATCACGCCCTCGGCGCGACGCTTGGCGACATCGGCCTTCACCCGGTCGGCCAGTGCTTGCGACGTCGGCCCCAGGTTCGAGCCCGACGAGGCGAGCCCGTCATAACCCTTGCCCGCCGCCGAGGGACGCGTCTGGAAATAGCGGTCGCTGACGAACGCCTGGCCGACGACCTCCGAGCCGATCACCCGGCCACCGACGTCGACCAGGCTGCCATTCGCCTGATGCGGGAAGACGGCCTGCCCGATCCCGGTCATCGCCAGCGGATAGGCGATGCCGAGAAGCGCGGCGAACAGGATCGTCATCACGATCGCGGGCCGCAAGGCGGAAGTGAAATCCTTACCCATGATGGTAACTCCTTATGCGAGGCCGAGGCCACCGACCACAAGGTCGATGATCTTGATGCCGACGAACGGCGCGATCAGGCCGCCCAGACCATAGATGGCGAGGTTGCGCGCGAGCAGCGGCCCCGCCCCCATCGGCTTATAGGCGACGCCCTTCAGCGCCAGCGGCACGAGCAGCGGGATGATCAGCGCGTTGAAGATGATCGCGCTAAGGATCGCCGATTGCGGCGTCGCCAGACCCATGACGTTGAGCACGCCTAGCCCCGGATAGAGCGCCACGAACATCGCCGGGATGATCGCAAAATACTTCGCCACGTCATTGGCGACCGAGAAGGTCGTCAGCGCGCCGCGCGTCATCAGCAACTGCTTGCCGAGGCCGACGACCTCGATCAGCTTGGTCGGATCGCTGTCCAGATCGACCATGTTGCCCGCCTCGCGCGCGGCCTGGGTGCCGGTGTTCATCGCGACGCCGACATCCGCCTGCGCCAATGCAGGCGCATCGTTGGTGCCGTCACCGCACATGGCGACCAGCTTGCCGCCCTGCTGTTCCTTGCGGATCAGCGCCAGCTTGTCCTCGGGCGTCGCCTGGGCGAGGAAGTCGTCCACGCCCGCTTCGGCGGCGATCGCGGCGGCGGTCAGGGGGTTGTCGCCGGTGATCATCACCGTGCGGATGCCCATGCGACGCAGCTCGCCAAAGCGTTCGCGGATGCCCGCCTTGACCACGTCCTTCAGGAAGATGGCGCCCAGCAGGCGGCCATTTTCCGCCACCGCCAGCGGGGTGCCACCGGCACGCGCGATCTCGTCAGTGATGCGCTGCAACTGGGTCGCCGCCGCCGTCTCACCCACAGCCGGATGGGCGCGCAGGATCGAGTCGACCGCGCCCTTCTGGATCAGGCGTTCGCCGATCCTCACGCCCGAGATGCGGGTCTGGGCGGTGAAGGGGATGATCTCCGCGTCTGCGGGCAGGTTGGCAATCGAGACCTTGAACTGTTCGCGCGCCAGCACGACGATCGAGCGGCCCTCGGGCGTCTCGTCGGCCAGGCTGGCCATCAGCGCCGCCTCGGCCAGCGCATCCACGTCCGAGCCGCCGACGGCACGGAACTCGCTCGCCTGACGGTCGCCGATGGTGATGGTGCCCGTCTTGTCGAGCAGCAGCACGTCGACATCGCCCGCCGCCTCGACCGCACGACCCGACTTGGCGAGCACGTTGAAGCGGACCAGACGATCCATGCCCGCAATGCCGATCGCTGACAGCAGCGCCGCGATGGTCGTCGGGATCAGGGTGATGAGCAGCGCCGCCAGGATCGCGACCGGAATGCTACCGCCCGCAAAGGACGCAAAGCCCGGAATGGTGCCGACCGCGATCAGGAAGATGATGGTCAGGCCGACGAGCAATATGGTCAGCGCCACCTCGTTCGGCGTCTTCTGACGCTCGGCCCCCTCGACCAGCGCGATCATGCGGTCGAGGAAGCCCTGGCCCGGATTGACCGTCACCTTGACGCGGATCTCGTCGGAGATGACGCGGGTGCCCGCCGTCACCGCCGAACGGTCGCCGCCCGCCTCGCGGATGACCGGCGCGCTCTCGCCGGTGATCGCGGCTTCGTTGACGCTCGCCACGCCCGCGACGACCTCGCCGTCCGAGGGGATCAGGTCGCCGGTCTCGACCAGCACTACATCGCCGATCTTCAGCGCGCTGGCGGGGACATTCTCCCATTCATGGCCAGCGCTCGTCAACCGCTTGGCGGTCAGCTCGGCCTTGGCGGCGCGCAGGGACGCCGCCTGCGCCTTGCCGCGCCCTTCGGCCAGGGCCTCGGCGAAGGTGCCGAACAGCACGGTCAGCCACAGCCAGACGACGAGTTGCAGCTTGAACCCGGTGGTCAGCCCGTCATGCCCGACGACGAGCAGGACGGTCAGGAGGGCGGCGACCACCGCAGTCACAAACATCACCGGGTTGCGGATCAGTTCGCGCGGATTGAGTTTGACGAACGAGGCCTTGATCGCCGGGAGCACCAGCTCGGCGGTGAACAGGCTCTTGGTAGGGGAATTGGCCATGAATGGCGCTCCCGATCAGAAAAGTTGACCGCGGATCATCGCGAGATGATCGGCGATGGGACCAAGGGCGAGGCTCGGCAGGAAGGTCAGGCCGCCCAGCACCAGCACGATGCCGACGAGCAGACCGATCCACAGCACACCCGTGGTCGGGAAGGACCCGGCCGAGGCGGGGACATGCTTCTTCGCGGCGAGGCTCCCGGCAATGGCGAGCATCGGCACGATGATGAAGAAGCGGCCCACCCACATGGCGACGCCCAGCAGACCGTCATACCAGGGGGTCGAAGCGGTCAGGCCGGCAAAGGCCGAGCCGTTGTTCGCGACCGCACTGGTGAAGGCATAGAGGATCTCGCCGAAACCATGCGGCCCCTTGTTGAGCGGCCCCGCCAGACCCTGTTGCGTGACACACGACAGCGCGGTCAGCCCCAGGATGAACAGCGGCAGGACGGCGATGGCGAGGACGGCGAGCTTGACCTCGCGGCTCTCGATCTTCTTGCCGACATATTCGGGTGTGCGACCGACCATCAGGCCGGCGACGAACACCGCCAGGATGGCGAACAGCAGGAAGCCATAGATGCCAGCCCCAACGCCGCCGATGACGACCTCGCCCAGCTGCATGTTGAACAGTGGGATCATGCCGCCAAGGGCCGTGAAGCTGTCATGCATCGCATTGACCGCGCCGCATGACGCAGCCGTGGTGACGGCCGCGAACAGCGCCGAGGCGGCGACGCCGAAGCGGACCTCCTTGCCCTCCATATTGCCGCCCGCGACGCCCAGCTGGTGCAGCACGGGGTTGCCCGCCGCTTCCGCCCAGTAACAGACGGCCGCGCCGCCTAGGAACAGCAGTATCATCGCCGACAGGATCGCCCAGCCCTGCCGCGTATTGCCGACCGCCTTGCCGAAGCACCAGGTCAGGCCGAAGCCGATGACGAAGATCGACAGCATCTGGACGAAATTGGTGAGCGCGGTCGGGTTCTCGAACGGATGCGCCGAGTTGGCGTTGAAGAAGCCGCCACCATTGGTGCCGAGCATCTTGATCGCTTCCTGGCTTGCCACCGGGCCGACCAGGATCGACTGGCGCACGCCTTCCAGCGTGTCGATATTGACTACGCCCGCCATGGTCTGCGGCACGCCGCTGGCGATCAGGAAGACCGCATAGACGATGCTGACCGGCAGCAGCAGATATAGGGTGATGCGCGTCACATCGGCCCAGAAATTGCCGAGATTCTTCGTCTCACGCCCCGCAAAGCCGCGAAACAGCGCAAAGGCCAGCGCGATGCCGGTCGCCGCCGACATGAAATTATGGATGGTCAGGCCCAGCATCTGGGACAGGTTCGACATGGTCGCCTCGCCCGCATAGCTTTGCCAGTTGGTGTTGGTGGTGAAGCTGATCGCGGTGTTGAACGCCAGATGCGGGGTCAGCCCGGCCAGCCCCTGTGGATTGCCCGGCAGATAATATTGCAGGCGCAGCACCGCATAGGTGAAGACCATCAACGCGACGTTGAAGATCAGCATGTGCAGCGCATAGCGGCGCCAGCCCTGCTGCGCCTCCGGGTCGATGCCCGACAGCGCGTAGAAGCCGCGCTCGACGGGGCCGAGCACGGTGTGGAGCGGCGTGCGCCGCCCTTCATAGAGCGCGAACAGCCACGCGCCGACCGGCTTGGTCAGCGCGAGCAGGATCGCGACGAAGCCCAGGATCAGGGCCAATCCTTGAAGCGTCATGATGCCGCCTCCTTCAGAAGCGTTCGGGGCGGATCAGCACCGCCACCAGATAGACGAGAAGGCCGAGCGCGGTCAGCGCCGCCAGCCAGAGGTCGAGGGTCATGGCTCAGCCCTCCTCATGCATGGTCGCACAGGCGGGCATAGGCGAGCGTCGCCGCCACCAGCCCGGCCATGACCAGCAACCAGATCAGATCGTCCATAGTGCGGCTCCTCAGAAGGCAGCGGTGAGGGTGGCGAGGAAGGTGCTGCCCGCGATATTGCCGGTGCCGTCCTGCCCCTTGCTGAAGCTCGGCCGCAGATAGGCGGCCTTGCGGTCGGAAATGTCGGTGTCGACCCAGGCCAGACCCAGCGTCAGGTTGCGCCATGTCGTGTCCGCGCCCAGCGACCAGTCCCAATAATCGCCGGTCGGCGTCGGGGCGGTGGCGTTGGGGCCGAGGCCGTTCATGCCCCAGCTATGGCCGATATGCGCCTTGGCGGTGATCGGCGTGCCATGGATCGCCGCCGCGCCGTCGCCCCAGAGATACAGATTGTCGCTCTTGGCGCCCGGATGGTCATAGACGCCCGCCGCCGCGCTGGCGCCGTTGTTATACCATTTGCCGATCGCCTGCTGCTTGGGCGCATAGGCGACACCGGCTGTCAGCGAGACCGGGCCGGTCGTGCCCGACAGCTTGGCGAAGGGCTCGGCATAGTCCGTCTTGTTTGCGCCGCCCGGATACATGTACCAGGTCAGCCCGACATCCAGCGTGCCGTTTGCGGTGATCCTGGTCTTGTACCCGCCGATCAAGTCCAGCTCCATGTTCGCGCCGCCGAAGGTTCCCCACCCCGCCAGGTTCGACGCCCAGGCGCCTACATAGGCACCGCTCTCATGGGTCGCCGTGATACCGGCCTGTACCGCCATATGTTCATCCGACTGCGAGATGCCGCGCAGGCGATAGTCGGAGACGATCGCGGCCGAACCGCTGACCGTCACGGGCGGCGGCGCGGTCTCGGCGGTCTGCGCCGAGACGGTGGCGGGAAGCAGGAACAGCGCCGTGACGGCGCTCAAGGTGATGGTCTTCATATGTGCCCCTATGGACAGGCCACCGCATCGCGGGCGGCCTCCAGGGGCAGGCAATTAGGCCGGGCCCGCGTAGCAATTCGAGGGCGATCCCCCGGTTTCGCATATAGACGGCATATAGTCGGGCCTAACATTCCTTCCCTGCAAGGGGAGGTGGCGCGCGCAGCGCGTCGGAGGGGTGTGGCAGGTCGAACCCGCCCCGCGGGTTCGAGGATTGCCGGGGGCAATCCGGCCTGCCACTCGCTATCGAGAGGCCGACACCCCTCCGTCAGGGCTTCGCCCTGCCACCTCCCCTTGCAGGGGAGGAAGAGAATGACGTCACCAAAACGTCAACGATTTCCGCCATGACGGGACATGGTCACATTCTCCCGCCGCTCACTCCTTTCCGCCGGTGCCGCCCTTGCCGGAGCCAGCGCCCTGCCCCCGGCGATCGCCCGCGCCGCCGCCATCGCGCCCGACCGGCGGACGGGTACAATCCGCGATGTCGAGCATGTCGTCATCCTGATGCAGGAAAATCGGGGCTTCGATCATTATTTCGGCACGATGCGCGGGGTGCGCGGCTTTGGCGACCGCTTCCCCATTCCGCTCACCCCCGCCATGCCCGGCGAAGTGCCGCGCAACGTGTGGCAGCAGATGGACCGCACCGCGCCAGGCGGCCCGCGCCTGGTCTCCCCGTTCCATCTCGATACGGACAAGCAGTTCGCGCTGATGCGGATGGAGGGCACGCCGCACACATGGCCGGATGCACAGGCCGCCTGGGACGAGGGCCGGATGTCACACTGGCCCGAAGCCAAGAAGCAACGCGCCATGGGCCATTATGCCCGTGCCGACCTGCCCTTCCAGTTCGCGCTGGCCGAGGCCTTCACCCTCTGCGACGCCTATCATTGCGCGATCCAGACCGGGACGAACACCAACCGCCTGTTCCTCTGGACCGGCACCAACGATCCGCTGGGCAAGGCGGGTGGCCCGGCCATCGGCAATTCGCATGACAGTTTCGCCGAGGATGGCGGCGCGGCCGATCCCTATCGCTGGACCACCACGGTCGAGCGGATGCAGGCGGCGGGCATCGACTGGCGAATCTATCAGGACATGGCGGACAATTTCACCGACAACCCGCTGGTCGGCTTCGCCGCCTATCGCGAGGCGCATCTTGGGCGCGGCGATCCCGAACTGAAGGACCGGGCGCTGACCACGCGCGGGCTCGACGCGCTGAAGGCCGATGCGCTCGCCGGGCGCTTGCCGCCAGTCTCCTACGTCATTGCGACGGCGGCGGGGTCCGAGCATCCCAACCCCTCCAGTCCGGCCCAGGGCGCGGCCTATACGGCGGAACTGCTCGACGCGCTGACCGCCGATCCAAAGGTGTGGGCGCGGACCGCATTGTTCGTGATGTTCGACGAGAATGACGGCTTTTTCGATCATGTCCCCCCGCCCGCCCCGCCGTCGCGCATGGCGGATGGAACGATGCTCGGCGGATCGACCGTCGAATTGACCGGCGAATATCATGACGTGCCCTCGATCGGCGATGCGAACATTGACACGCCCGCCTATCGCGGCCGTCCCTATGGCCTGGGCCCCCGCGTGCCGATGTATGTCGTCTCGCCGTGGAGCCGGGGCGGTTGGGTCAATTCGCAAGTCTTCGACCACACCAGCGTCATCCGCTTTCTGGAGGCGCGCTTTGGTTTTCACGAACCCAATATCTCGCCCTGGCGGCGCGCGATATGTGGCGACCTGACCAGCGCGTTCGACTTCGCGGCCACCGATGCGGCGACGCCCGAACTGCCCGATCCGCGCGGGGGCGCGATCCGCGCCGCCGCGATCAAGGGACAGGTCAGCCCGCAGGCTCCGGCGACCATCGGCGCTCCTCGTCAGGAGCCGGGTATCCGCCGGGCCCGCGCCCTGCCCTATCGCTTGAACGTCATCCAGCTTGCCGATCCCGCAGGCATCCGCCTGCGCTTCCAGGCCGAGGGAGCGGGCGCGGTGTTCCATGTCTATGACCGGCACGCGCTGGATCAGCCACCGCGCCGCTATACGCTCGCGGCTGGGACGAGCATCGAGCATGTCTGGTCCACCGATCCCGCCGCCGGACATGACCTGTGGGTGCTGGGCCCGAACGGGTTCCACCGCCACTTTGCGGGCCGCGATCCTGCTTCGATCGTCCAAACCGGGGTCGACGACACAGGCCTGACACTGACCGTTCCACCAGACTTGCCCGATATGGCGATCGTCCGCCTCGAGCCCGGCCAGGCCACCGCCGTCGCAACGCCGCTCAAGCCCGGCCGCCATCGCTGGTCACTGGATGCGGCACTGGGTTGGTACGACGTGACGCTGACCCGAGCGAGCGATCCGCTGTACCGCCTGCGCCTGGCGGGACGGCACGACCGGCCGGGCCGCGCGACCGTCAGCGACCCGTTCCGCGCCTGACGCCATTTCCCCTTCCCCACTCGCCGGAGCAGCGATAGGGTAGCGTTCAAACAAATCAATTTCGTTATTCGAGGGGATGAATATGCGGGGCAATGCGTGCGCCAAGGCGCTGGGCGGTCGGTGGCGCTGGGCCTGGGCCGCGTCGGTGCTACTGGCGGGCGTCGCGCCCCTCGCACTGGCCGCCGACCCGCTGGCGACCGTCGAACGCAACGGCGCGCTCGTGTCGGTCGAGCCCTACGGCCCCGGCATCGTCCGCGTCACCATCGCCACCGATCGCGCCGAAGCGGAGGCCAAGCCCGGCTATGGCCTGATCGCGAAGAGCGATACCGGCGGCTGGTCGCACCGAAGCGATACGAGCGGCGACATTTTCGCCTCGCCCGGCATGACCGTGACGGTTGCCGCCCAGCCCTGGCCCAAGCCGCCCAGCCAGATGGAGCGCTACTTCGCCCCCTCGCTCCCGCCCGTCTCGATCAGCTTCGCCGGACCCGATGGCGAGCTGCTGACCCGGATGAACGGGTGGGAAATGGCGCCCCACACCGTCTCGGGCGAGAAGACCTTCCGCGCCGGCGCCAGCTTCGCCGATACCCCCGACACCCATTATTACGGCCTTGGCCAGTATCAGGACGGCGTTCTCGACCTGCGCGGGCGAACCATCGACTGCCGTCACGATTATGACCGCCCCGGCGGGGAGTCGGTCTGCGTACCCTTCATGGTGACGGACAAGGGTTATGCGATCCTGTGGGACAATCCTTCCGCGACCACCGTCTCGCCCGGCTTGCTGAACGCGACCAAATTCGCCTCCAATGTGGGCGAGCGCGTGTCCTTCTTCGTCATCGCGGGCAAGACGACCGACGAACTTTACGCGGGCTATGCCAAGCTGACCGGCGCGACGCCGCTGCCACCCAAGGCCGCCTTCGGGCTCATCCAGAGCAAGGCCCGCTATGAAACGCAAGGCCAGTTGACCCAAATCGCCGATGGTTACCGCAAGCGCGGCCTACCGCTCGACGTCATGGTGCTCGACTGGTTCTACTGGACGCGGATGGGGCAGCTCGACATCGACCGCACCGCCTTTCCCGACCCGGCGGGGATGAACGCGCATCTCAAGGCGATGGGGATGCACAGCATCATCAGCATCTGGCCGCGCTTCGAGCGCGAGAGCCGCTGGTTCGACACGCTGGCGGCCAAGGGCTGGCTGATGAAGGACAAGGACGGCAATCCGGTCGACGGCCTGCCGATCCGCTCCGACCGGGCGGGCGCGCTGATCGACAGCACCAACCCGGAGGCGCGGGCGTGGTTCTGGGGCAAGATCCGCGACAACATCTTTTCCCAAGGCTTCGATTATGCCTGGCTGGACGAGACCGAACCCGATCTGGTGCCGGAAGGGCATTTCTATGCCATCGGGTCGGGCGACCGCTATCGCAACGTCTATCCGCTGCTCCACACGTCCAGCGTCGCGGATGGATCGGCGCGCGACCGTCCGGACATGCGCAACATGATCCTGTGCCGCGCTGCCTATCTGGGGACGCAGGCCAATGACTGCCTGTTCTGGTCGTCGGACGTGCAGTCCAATTGGGAAGCGCTGAAGCGTCAGGTGCCCGCAGGGCTCGGCATGACGGCAAGCGGCATCGCATACTGGTCGAGCGATACGGGCGGCTGGCAATGGCCCAACGGGCCGGAGGCAAAAGCCCCGGTGCTGGTCGATCCGGCGGGGGCGACTGCGATGGCACCGTCCTATCGCGACTATCCGGAGCTGTTCGTCCGCTGGTTCCAGTACAACGCCTTCACCCCGACGCTGCGCATCCATGGTCAGCGGCCGGGCACCGCGCTGTGGGACTATGGCACCGCCGCCGAGCCGATCCTGGCGAGCGCGCTGCGGCTTCGCTATGCGCTGATGCCGTATATCTATGCGCTCGGCCGACAGACGAACCAGACCGGCGCCCCCTTCATGCGCGCGCTGTTCATGGACTTCCCCCATGATCCGGCGGTCAAGGATCTGGGCGACGAATATATGTTCGGCCCCGCCTTCCTGGTCGCACCCGTCACCGAACAGGGCCAGACTTCGCGCCGGGTGTACCTGCCCGCCGGGGCCGACTGGTACGACTGGTGGACCGACAAGCGCTACACGGGTGGCCAGTGGATCGACGCCGCCGCGCCCATCGATCATATCCCCTTATTCGTGCGCGCCGGGTCGATCGTACCGATGGGGGTGCAGGTACCCAGCACCGCCACCGCGCAAGGGCTGGAGAGCATCCGCGTCTATCCGGGCCGCGACGCCAGCTTCACGCTGTATGACGATGACGGCACCACCAACGCCTATCGCAAGACGGGCGGACGCAGCGCGACGCTGCGGTGGGACGACAAGGCCCGCCGCCTGACCGCCAGCGGTCGCCTGCCGACCGGTCAATCGGTCGAACCGCTCGTCAAAATCGTCGGCCAGTAAGATCAGGCCCGGCTCCCCAAGGGGGCCGGGCCATTCTTAACCCACGGAATACAATCGTTTTTGCGGACGGACGGGACAAACCGGCCGAAAGAGGAGGAGAAGGATCATGATTGGATTTATGGCCCTGCTGATCGCGGCCCTGCCGGCGGGAGCGGCCGTCCAGGCAGCCCCCAGCGCGGCGGCCCAGCCCAGCATCTTCGACAAGGCGGTGAACGCACCCGGCATCGGCTGGGCCCCTTACGGCCCCAACCAGACCGCCAAGCAGGTCCCCGCATCCGACGTTCCCGGCGGCAATGCCGTGCAGATCAAAGTGACCAAGGCAGGCGCCAATCCCTGGGACAGCGGCGTGACCTATCCGACGATCAAGCCGATCGCGGCGGGCGATACGCTGATGACCATGGTCTTCCTGCGTGCGCCGGATGCGGCCGAGGGACAGACGGTGACGATCCCCGTCGCCATGGGCGGCGCAGAGCCTCCCTATCCGACGATCACCAGCGAACCGCTTCAGGTCGGATCGACGTGGAAACGCTATTTCGTGACCGGCGTCGCGGCCCAGGCCTTTGCAGCGGGCAAGGCCAATATCTCGGTCCAGCTCGCTGGAGCCAAGCAGGTGATCGAGGTCGGCCCGGCCTTCCTGATCGACCTGGGGCCGAACTTCGACCGGTCGAAGCTGCCGCGTAACTGAGCCGGTGGTCGGGGCGGTACGTGATTGCCCCGGCCGCCCCACTCCAAACAGCCGTTCGCACTGAGCGAAGTCGAAGTGCACGCCCCGGACGCGCCTCTTGGCGGAGGGCGCTCCTTGGCCTTCGACTTCGCTCGGGTAGAACGGCGGGTAGGGATCTTGCTGACATAGAAAACCGCCCGCCTCCGAAGTGGAAGCGGGCGGTGTTTTGTTCGTCATCCCGGCCGGACTCCGAAGGGCCCGGCCTTACCGCGGATCAGAAGGTGCCGCGAAGCGCGAACGAGAAGCGGCGGTCGTTGACGATGTACGAGCGCGGCGCGGTCGCGGTCGAACCGCTGATATAGGCCTGCTGGGTCTTGATGACCTGATTGGCCAGGTTCACGCCCTGCACGCCGATCTTCAGATACTTGTTGATGTTGATGAACGCCGACGCGTCGAGCTGACCGCCCGCATCCTGATAGATGGAGGTGTAGGGGAAGATCACGTCCGCCGGGGTCAGCAGATACTTCGAGCGCCAGTTATACGCCGCACGCAGCGAGACCGGACCCTTTTCGTAGAAGAGTGCGGCGTTCACCGTGTGCTTCGACAGGCCCTCAAGCGGCAGGTTGCCCGGCTTGATGTTCGAGTTGTTGGCCGGTGCACCGCCGTTCAGGAACGAGTTGGGCAGGCCCGAGCTGTCGATATAGGTATAGCTGCCGCTGGCGCCGAAACCGCTGAGCAGACCCGGCAGGAAGTCGAAGGTCTGCTGATAGGCAACCTCGGCACCCTTGATCTTGCCGGCGCCCTCATAGTTGGCCGGACCACGGACGAGCACCGACTGGGTGATGCCGTTGCTGGTGATGTCGCGAGTCGTGACCGACTGGTAGAAGAAGTTCTTCACCGACTTGTAGAAGACGTCGACCGACAGCTGGCCCACGCGGGCGAAATACCATTCGACGGTCGCGTCGAACTGCCACGCGGTCGCGGGCTTCAGGTATGGATTGCCTGCGGTCGCCGTGATCTGACCGCTGGTCGAATCGAAGCCCAGTTGCAGGAAGTTGCGGATGTTCGCGAAGTCCGGACGGGTCATGACCTTCGACGCCGCCAGACGCAGCACCACGTCGCGCCCGATGCCGAACTTCAGGTTCGCGCTGGGCAGGAAGTAGTGATACTGGGTCCGCGCCGTATCGGGCAGGGTGACGCCGGTCGAGAAGGCCTGGATGTTGTTATAGGCGGCCTCGCCCAGCTGACAGATGCCGGCCGGACGGCCCGTGACGGTGGTACCGTCGGGACGGGTCGTGGTGACGATGGCGCAACGGGTGGCGAACGCATCGGTCGTGCCGGTCTGATCCCGCGTCGGCGCGCCGATCGAGCCCGACGACGTCACGTCGGTGAGCACATAGCGGACGCCGATATTGCCGCTCATCCGCACATCGCCGAACAAATTGCCCGGAGTGGCGAAGTTCAGCTGCGCATAGGCGTTCTTGTCCTGCTGGTTCACGAGCTGGATTTCGGACGGCAGATACGGCGTGCCCGCGACGACGCCCGCACGCTGTGCCAGCGGCGACCAAGTCGTGGCGGTCGAACCATTGGCCGTCTTCCACAGATTGCCGATCGACTGGAAATAGGCGGCAGCCTGCTGATAATTCTCCGTCATGTTGCCGGTGTAGTAATAGGCCGACGGCGAGCCGTTGGTCGCACCACGGAAGAAGTTGGGGAAGGTGTAGAGCTCGGTCTGGCCGGGCTGTTGCGCGAACGACACCGGGTTGGTACCCGACCACACTTCCGACAGCGCACCCCAATTATAGGTGGTGTAGCGCACTTCCGACGCACGATCGGCGTAGCGCGCGCCGAACTTGGCATGGGTGAAGAAGCTGCCGTCGTCGAACTTATAGTCGACATCGGCCTTGAACGCATATTCGCGGCCGGTGCTCTCCTCAAGATGGTCCATCGCCGCGCGCCAGAACTGGACGTTCCGGTTGGCGAAGTAATCCGCATCGCTCTGCTGGTTCAGCGTCGGGTTCGGCGTCGCCCAGCTCGCCTGCAGCGTGGAGGGCTTGTGCGGAATCACGACCGGCAGGTTGCCCGACAGGTCGAGTTCCGAGTCCGCGAAGGTCGAACCGAACACGCGCAGGTCGGTGCTGGTCTTCTTGGCGCGGGTATAGTCGCCGTCCAGGTTGACCGACCAATGGTCATTCAACTCGGTCTTCAGGTTCAGGCCGAAGTCGGTGACGGTGTTCTCGTCACGGGTCATGCCGCGCGCCAGCGACTGCTGCGTACCGCCGGTCGGGACCCAGCAGGTCGCATTGCCGCTGCACGATGCACGATAACCGTTGCCCGGCGCCGTGATATAGCCCGACTGGAACAGGCCATTGGCGTCATAGATATAATTCTTGGTCGTGCCGGTGGGGCACTGCGCGATCGTCGAGTTGGCGGGTCCCAGATTGTTCTGAAGACAGCCGACCGGATAGGTGTTGTATTCGGCCAGATCGGGCGCGGTCTCGAACGTCCGCTCCGACGTGTTGTTGATCGTGTGGGTGCGCAGGAACTGAGCGGTCAGGACCGTCCGCTCGTCCCGGCTCTGCCACTGACCGGCCAGTGCGATGCCGTCACGCTTGCGATCGAATTCCTGGGTCGCAAACTGGCCGCCGATCGGGGCGTAGCGCAGCGAAGCCGGATCGAGATAGCCGTCCGCGCCCGCGGTGCTGGCCGCGCCGCATGCGAAACCGGTCGTGCCGCCGACGGGCAGCGTGGTCTGGTCGACCGTGCCGGGCAGCGGATTGCGGCAGTTCTGCGCCGTGGTCGAGTTGGCCGCCAGCGCCAGCGTGTTGTCGCGGGTCTGGATATTGGTGATACGGATGCTGTCCGCGCGGCTGCGGACGCGCGAATAGGAGATATTGCCGAGCAGGCCGAGGCGGCCGATGCCCGTATCCCAGGTGTTGCTGACCAGCAGCGAGCCGGTCGGCGACCACTTCTTCTTGAAGTCGCCATAATTTCCCTCGGCGGTGAAGCCCAGGTGGAAGCCCTTGTTGTCGAAGGGCTTGCGGGTATTCAGATTGACCGTACCGGCAAGGCCGCCCTCGATCAGTTCGGCGGTGGCGTTCTTGTACACCTCGACCGAGCCGAGCAGTTCGGCGGGGACGTCGGAGAAGTTGATCGCTTGGCCGCCGATGCCGGCCGAGAAGGTGTCGCGGCCGTTGAACTCCGAACGGACGAAGGTCAGGCCGCGCACCGCGACGCCCGAGCCTTCGACCGAGAAGTGGTCGGGGTCGTTGGCGGCGGCGAAGCGGCTGATCGACACGCCGGGAACGCGCTGGAGCGCCTCGGTCACCGAGCGGTCGGGCAGCGCGCCGATGTCGCTGGCGGTGATCGCGTCGACGACGGTGTCGGAGTTGCGCTTGATCGACTGCGCATTGGCCAGGCTCTGGCGGATGCCGGTGACGACGACTTCCTTTTCGTCGACGACATCGTCGCCTGCGGGCGGCTGTGCGCCGGCGGCCTCGGCGCTCGCGCTGGTGCGCGGCGTTGTCGAACCGGCAGTACCCTGGCCCGCAACCGCGCCGGTCGGCGAGGTCGAGCTTTGGTCCGAATCGGCTGTCGTTTGCGGATCAGCGGTCTGCGCCATGGCGGGCATGCTCAACCCGGCGACGCACAAGGCACCGGCGGAAGCGCCGATGAGAAGCCGATGGAAACGATTGGCATTGAAGGGCGCAACGTTGCGCATCATGGTCATCCCCCCCTTTGTACGCGCCACCTTGGCGTCGTTATTTAGGTCGAAATCACGCTCATCGACGCGATCCTCGGACTCGTGATTGCGCTACCAGCAATGTTTCGACAAGATGCTTTACTTATAAACGTCCGATCCGGTCGGAGGTGCGACATTCCTGCAACGCTAGGTCCCTGGCGGATTGCGGAGCGGCGTGCGGCACGGCATGAAATGACGAAACGGCCCGATTTTCATGGGTCTGGAGGGGGAACGAAAGGTGACGCAACAACGGGTGCGGGTCGTCATCGTGGGCGGCGGCACGGCCGGATGGATGGCAGGTGCCGCTCTGGCCCGTCTCCTTTCGGGACAGTGCACCGTTCGATTGATCGAGTCGGAGGCGATCGGCGTCGTCGGTGTCGGCGAGGCCACCCTTCCCCATATTCGCGCTTTCAACGAACGGCTTGGCATCCCCGAGTCCGAATTCATGGCGCGCACCCGGGCGACCTTCAAGCTGGGGATCGAGTTTCGCGATTGGGGCCGAATCGGGGATAGCTATATCCACCCGTTCGGCACCTTCGGGCGCGGCAGTGGCGCGATCGACTTCCATCATTACTGGACGCGGCTGCAGCGCGAGGGGCATGACCTGCCGCCGCTGGATGAACTCTCCTATGCCTGCAAATTGGCGCGCGAAGCGCGGTTCGACCATCCCGTTCGCGGCGAGGGATCGTTACCATCCACCTTCGGCTATGCCTATCAATTCGACGCGCTGCTCTTCGCCCCCTATCTGCGCGGTCTGGCCGAGGAGGCCGGTGCGGTACGGACCGAGGGGGTGGTCGTCGATGTCGAGCGAGACGGCGAGAGCGGACTGATCCGCGCGGTCACGCTGGCCGATGGCGAGCGGGTCGAGGGCGACTTGTTCATCGACTGCTCGGGCTTCCGCTCGCTGCTGCTGGGCCAGACGCTGGCGGAGCCGTTCGAGGACTGGTCGAAATGGCTGCCTACCGACCGGGCGGTGGCGATGCCGTGCCGGACCGAAACCGCCGTCACGCCCTATACCAGCGCGATCGCGATGCCCGCCGGATGGCGCTGGCGCATTCCGCTCCAGCATCGGACCGGCAATGGCTATGTCTATGCCAGCGACTTCATCGCCGATGAGGACGCCGCCCTCGCGCTGGAACAGGCGGTCGAGGGCGAGCCGCTGGCCGCCCCCCGCCTGCTCCGTTTCAAGGCGGGGCGGCGTCGCCGGAGCTGGGTCGGCAATTGTGTCGCGATCGGCCTCGCCAGCGGGTTCCTCGAACCGCTCGAATCGACCAGCATCTATCTCGTCCAGCAGGCGATCACCGCGCTGATCGAACTGTTTCCGGACCGGCAGGCCAATGCCTCCGACCGCGACGAATTCAACCGGATCATCGATCTGGAATATGACCGAATTCGCGACTTCCTGATCCTCCATTACCACGCGACCGACCGGGACGATTCGCCGTTCTGGAATTACGTCCGGACGATGGAGATACCCGATAGTCTGGCCGAAAAGCTGGACCTTTGGCGCCGACGCGCCCGCGTGGTGAAGTATCGCGAGGGCGTGTTCCTAGATGCCAGCTGGATCGCGGTCTATCTGGGCCAGGGCATCGTACCCGAAGGATGGGACCCGCGCGCCGATGTGGCGGGCAGCGCCGACCTGTTGCGTGCCGTGGGTGATCTTCGCGTCGAGATTGCGCGCGACGTCGCCAGGCGGCCCGATCATCGCGGCTTTCTGGCGCGCTACTGCCCGATGGTGGACGCGGCATGACAGCGGCGGGACCGATCCAGACCGTGCTGGTCGTCGGCGGCGGGCTGACCGGCTGGTGCGCCGCCGCCGCACTGAAGCGCCGCGCGCCGTTTCTCGACGTGACCCTGCTGGCGACACCGGTCGCGGCGGCGGCGTTGGCGGACCGCATCATGTGCACCCTACCCTCGCTTCCGGGGTTCCAGGCCGACCTGGGCATCGGCGTGGATGACGGGGTGACGCGCGCCGGGGCAGGCTATCGCCTCGGCACGCGCTTCGTCGGCTGGGCGGAGGGGCTGCCCGATTATGTCCATGCCTATGGCCCCTATGGCCATGCCATTGGTCCGGCGGCGTTCCATCTTCATTGGGTAAGTTCCGCACGCAATGGCATGGCGCAGCCTTTCGATAGCTATTCCCCCGCCGCGCGGATCGCTCGCGATGGCCGTTTCGCCGCGCCCGCGCCCGGCGGTATCTTCGGCGCGCATGACTTCGGCCTGACCCTCGACCCAACCCGCCATCCGGCGATGATCCGGGCCTTTGGCCAGCATGTCGGTGTGCGGGACATGGTCGGTGCGGTCGCGGAGGTTCGCCTGGACGATCGCGGCCATGTCGCCTCCGTCACCACGGAGCAGGGCCGGACGCTGACCGCGGACCTGTTCATCGATGCCAGCGGCCCGGCGGCCATGCTGCGCGGCGCGATCGACGCGGATCGGCAGGATTGGGGTGCGTGGCTGCCCTGCGACCGGGTGCTGCTCGGCACGCGTCCGTCTGGCGAGGGGGCTCCGGTGCTGATCACCGTCACCGCGCATCGGGCGGGTTGGCAGTGGTCGAGCGGTAAGCAAACCGGCCTAGCCTATTCGAGCGCTAACCTGTCCGATGCCGAAGCGACGGCAATGCTGGCGAAGGATGGCTCGTCGGTCGCGCCCCCCATCACGGTCCGCCCCGGCACGCGCCCACAGGCCTGGCGGGGCAATTGCATCGCGATCGGCGATGCCGCGACCGAGATCGAGCCGCTGGAATGGTGCAATCTCCATCTGGCGTTGAGCGCGGTCGACCGGCTGATCACGATGCTGCCCGACCGTGCCATGGCCCCGGTCGAGGCGGCGGACTTCAACCGCCAGACGCTGGCCGAGGCGGAGCGGGTGCGCGATTTCCTCGCGGCCCATTACCGCACCGCGCGCCGCACCGAGCCGATGTGGCAGGCGGTCGCGCGAGCCGAGCCCCCCGCCAGCCTCGCCCACACGCTAAGCCAGTTCGCCGAGCGGGGCCGCCTGCCCTTTTACGAGGAAGAAACCTTCGCGCGGGACAGCTGGGCCGCGATATTGCTGGGCCAGGGGTTCCTGCCACGCCGTATCGATCCGCTCGTCCATGGCGTGTCGGCGACCGAGGTGCAGGCGGTCATGAGCCGCCTGTCGGACGCCATTACCGACGCCCTGCCCCAAATCCCCGCCCACGCCGAATGGCGCGCGGCCCAGATGAGACGCCTTGCCCGATGAGCGTGACGCCCACCCATGACCATAGCATCCGCCGCGTCGTCATCGTCGGCGGCGGCACCGCCGGCTGGATGGCCGCCGCCGCCTTCGCCCGGCTGTTGAACAACGGCTATACGCAGGTGACGCTGATCGAATCCGAAGAGATCGGTACGGTCGGCGTCGGCGAAGCGACGATCCCGCCGATCATCACCTTCAACCAGATGCTGGGGCTGGACGAGAACGACTTTCTCGCCGCGACCGGTGGTACGTTCAAGCTGGGGATCGAGTTCGTCGACTGGGGCGACAAGGGCGAGCGCTATTTCCATCCCTTTGGTCGGTTCGGCCACGACCTTCAGGGCGTGCATTTCCACCAGCTCTGGCTGCGCGAGCGCAACCGACGGGCGATTCCCGACATCGCTGACTGGTCGATGAGCGCGGTCGCGGCGCGGCAGGGACGCTTCGGCCGCGCCAAGGCGGATGCCCGCTCGCCGATCCGCGAGCTGTTCTATGCCTTCCACTTCGACGCCTCGCTCTATGCCCGTTACTTGCGCGGCTATGCCGAGCGCGGCGGCGTCACCCGGATCGAGGGGCGGATCGACGCGGTGAATCTGCGTCCCGAGGATGGCCATGTCGAGGCGGTGACGCTGGCCGATGGACGGCGGATCGAGGGCGACCTGTTCATCGACTGCTCGGGCTTTCGCGGGCTGTTGATCGAGGAGGCGCTGGAGACGGGGTATGAAAGCTATGCCCGGTGGCTGCCCTGCGACCGCGCGGTCGCGGCGCCGTGCGCCCTGCCCGACCCGCGCGAGCCCGATCCCTTCACCCGCGCCACCGCACGCGACGCCGGGTGGCAATGGCGCATCCCGCTGCAGCACCGGATGGGCAATGGCCTGGTCTATTGCAGCGAATTTCTGGACGACGAAGCGGCGCGCGCGCAACTGGTCGACAGCCTGGAGGGCGAATTGCTGGGCGAACCGCGCCAGTTGCGCTTCACCGCGGGACGGAGGCGGAAAAGCTGGAACCGCAACGTCGTGGCGCTTGGCCTGTCGAGCGGATTTCTGGAGCCGCTCGAGTCGACCAGCATCCATCTGGTGCAGGCGGCGATCCAGCGGCTGATCGCGCTATTCCCCGACACGCGCTTCGATCCCACCGAGCGCGACGAATTCAATCGCCAGATGCACGACCTGTACGAGGATGTGCGCGACTTCATCATCCTGCATTACAAGGCCACACGGCGCACCGACACACCCTTTTGGAACCGGGTCCGCACCATGGAGGTGCCGGAAAGCCTGTCGCGCAAGATGGCGCTGTGGGCGGGCAAGGGGCGGCTGTTCCGCGAAGGCTATGACCTGTTCGCCAATCCCAGTTGGGTTGCGGTGTGCCTGGGTCAGGGTCTGGTCCCGCAAAGCTGGGAGCCTGCCGCCGATGCGCTGGACGAGGATCTGGTCGCGCAGGCGCTGGAGCAGATACGCGGTGGCTATGCCGATACGGCGGCGCGATTGCCGAGCCATGGCGATTTCCTGCGCATGACCGCGCCCTCCCCATTGGCCCCCGGCCTGACCGGAGCGTCCGATGCACCGGGCGGCGGTTTCGATTTCACCCGCACCGCACCAGGCGCGACGGGCGCGCGAGGTCCCCTGTTATGAAACGGATCGTCCTTCCCCTGCTGGCGCTGATCGGGATCGGCGCCAGCGACGCCCCTGGCCCGCATCTCAACCAGATCGGATTCCGCCCCGACACGGCCAAGCGCGCGATCCTCGCCGCCAGCGGATCGGCGCCGCTGCCATGGCAGTTGCTGGACGAAGGCGGTCATATCGTCGCGCAAGGACGGACCACGCCCTTCGGGCCCGACGCGGCATCGGGCGACAAGGTCCATCGGATCGACTTCGGCAGCTTTGCCACGCCCGGCACCTATCGCCTGCGGGTCGATGGTCAGGTCAGCCACCCCTTCGCGATCGAGGCGGGGCTTTACCGTCCCCTGGCACGCGCGGCGCTCAATTTCTTCTATCAGCAGCGCGCCGGTGTCGCGATCGAGGCACGCTTTGCCGGTGGCCCGCAATGGGCGCGTGCGGCGGGTCATGTGCGCGAGGTCGTGACCTGCTTCAAGGGCCCCGATCTGGCGGGCACGAACTGGCCGGGCTGCCCCTATAGGCTCGACGTGACCGGCGGATGGTATGATGCGGGCGACCAGGGTAAATATGTCGTCAATGGCGGCATCTCGCTATGGATGCTGCAAAATCTCTATGAGATCGACGCGGGATCGCCCCCCTTCCCCGATGGCAGCGCCGCACTGCCCGAGGCCGGGAACGGGATCAACGACCTGCTCGACGAAACACGGTGGGAAATGCGGTTCCTGCTCGCCATGCAGGTGCCCGATGGGCAGACGCTGGCATTGCCGGTCGGGCGACAGGGGCGCGGGCCATACCGGCTGACGCCCGTCGATGCCGGGGGCATGGCGCATCACAAGATCGCCGACCGCAATTGGACCACGCTGCCCACCGCGCCCGCCGACGACCGGGAAGAGCGGCTGCTCTATCCGCCCAGCACGGCGGCGACGCTGAACCTTGCGGCCACCGCCGCGCAATGCGCCCGCATCTGGCGGGGGATCGATGACGTCTTTGCCAAGCGTTGCCTCGTCGCGGCGGGCAAGGCCTATAGGGCCGCGTTGCGCAACCCCGACATCTATGCCGCGCAGGCATTCAATGGCAGCGGCGGTTATGGCGATGGCGACCTGTCGGACGAACTCTATTGGGCGACCGCCGAACTCTATGCCGCGACCGGCATGCCCGAGCTGGCCGAGGCGCTGAAGCGAATGCCGCTACACGACGCGCCGCTCACCGCCGAGCCGAGCTGGGCCGGGACCGCCGCGCTGGGCACCATCACCCTGGCTACCGCCACGGGCGTCGTCCCGTCCGAACGGGCGGCGGCACGGACCAAACTGATCGCGCTCGCCGACCGGTTTGTGGAGGAGGAAACCCGGTCGGGCTATCATATCCCCTACGCCTCGACCGCCTATAGCTGGGGCTCGAACAGCGTCCTGATGGGTCGCGCGATGATCCTGTCGCTGGCGGCGCGGTTCACCGGCGAGGAACGCTATCGCGACGCCGCCGTCGATGCGATGGACTATGTGCTGGGCCGCAACCCGCTCGACCAAAGCTATGTCAGCGGCTTCGGGTGGAAACCGATGACCAACCCCCATCATCGCTTCTGGGCGCATCAGTTCGATGCGAAGACCCCCGGACCGCCGCCGGGCGTGTTGAGCGGGGGCGCGAACAGCACCAGCTTTCCCGAACCGGCATCGGCTCCCCTCAAGGGGCATTGCATCGGCCAACGCTGCTGGATCGACGATGCGCGCGCCTATGCCCATAACGAGGTCGCGATCAACTGGAACGCGCCGCTGGTCTGGGTCGCGACCGACCTGACCCGCCCGCTGGCCCCTACGCGCTGACCCCGTCGCCACCCCTGTTCCAATCACAAAGCCATATCATTTGCAGAGAGGATTTTAGATGGACCGTCGCAATTTCATGAAGACCGGCATGGCGATGGGCGGTGCCGCGCTCGCCACGGGCGGAGGCAGCCTGGCCGCCGCTCGGGCCGCCGCCGCTCAAGGACAGGATTTGAGCTTTCCCAAGGACTTCCTCTGGGGTTGCGCCACCGCCTCCTACCAGATCGAGGGTGCGGTAAAGGAGGACGGTCGCGGGCAGACCAACTGGGACGTCTTCTCGCACACCCCCGGCAAGGTCGCCAATGGCGACACCGGCGACGTCGCCTGCGACAGCTATCACCGGTACAAGGACGACATCGCGCTCCTCCAGAATCTGGGCGTCAAGGCGTATCGCATGTCGATCGCCTGGTCGCGCATCTTCCCCGAGGGGCGCGGCAAGCCCAATCAGAAGGGCCTGGATTATTATAACCGCGTGATCGACGGGTTGCTGGCGGCGGGTATCCAGCCCAACGTCACCATGTTCCACTGGGATCTGCCCCAGGCGCTGCCCGGCGGGTGGCAGAATCGCGACACCGCCAAGGCGTTCGCCGATTATGCCGGGTTCATGGCCGGCAAGCTGTCCGATCGAGTGCACCGCTTCATGACGGTCAACGAACTGCGCTGCTTCACCGATCTAGGGCATATGGTCGGCATCCACGCGCCGGGGTTGAAACTGCCGCAGGGCCAGGTGAACCAGGTCCGCCATCACGGCGTCCTCGCCCATGGCCTGGGCGTCCAGGCGATCCGCGCCCATGCCAAGGCCGGGACCGAGGTGGGCATCGCGGACAATGCCAGCATCTTCGTGCCCGTCATCGAGACGCCCGAGCATATCGAGGCGACCAAGAAGGCGATGCGCGACGAAAACGCCATGTTCCTGACCGCCGTCATGGAAGGCCGATATATCGACAGCTATCTGTCGGCGGCGGGGGCCGATGCGCCCAAGGTGCAGGCGGGCGACATGGCCGCGATCGGCAGCCCGCTCGATTTCGTCGCGCTCAACATCTACACCCCGACCTTCGTCAAGGCGAACCCCGACGATCCGCGCGGCTATACGCCCCTGCCCCATCTGGCGCACTCGCCGCGCATGGCCTCGCCCTGGCTCTATGTCGGTCCCGAAGCCGCCTATTGGGGCGTGCGCGCGGTCAGCGAGATGTGGAAGCCCAAGGCCATCTACATATCCGAGAACGGCACCTCGGCCGACGACGTGCTGAACGACAAGGGGATGGTCGATGACGGTGACCGGATCATGTATCTGCGCAACTATCTGGGCCAGTTTCGTCGCGCGGCGGCGGAGGGATACCCGCTCAAGGGCTATTTCCTGTGGAGCCTGATGGACAATTTCGAATGGGCCGATGGCTATGCCCTGCGCTTCGGCCTGCACCATGTCGACTATGCCACCCAGAAGCGCACTCCGAAGCTGAGCGCGCAATGGTATAAGGAACTGATCCGCCGCAACGCGCTGGTTTGATTATTCCTCAGCGAAACGAAGAAGCCCGCCGGTCCCATGGTGACCGGCGGGCTTTCTTTATCCCATTACGGAAAGGGATCAGAAGCGGAAGCGCAGCCCCACGCCGTAATAGCGGCCCTCGTCGCGGATATCGCGTGGATAGGACAGACCATCGCCATATTGCGCATAGTTGTTGAATGGCTGCGCCAGAATATTGGCCGCGTCGAACGTGATCGTGACTTCCTTCATAATGTTGTAGTTGAAAGAGAAATCCAGCCGCTGGATGCGGGTCGTGCCCTCACCGTTATACACGCCCTGAGGGTTGACGAAGTTGCTGTTCAGGAACGCATCACGATTGTTGAACGACAGCCGGGTCGAGATGTCCCCCTTTTCGTAGAACAGCGCGACGTTATAGGTCCAGCGCGACAGATTCGGAATACGAACGAAGGGCGGCTCGGTGGCCCCACCTACGCTGCGGAAGACGTTGGCGGGATATTGCTGTTCGCCGACCAGAAAGGTCGTGTTGGCCTGGACGCCGATCCCGCTCCACAGGCCCGGCAGGAAGTCGAGAAAGGTCTGTGCGCCCAGTTCGAAACCCTTGATCCGCCCCTTGCCCGCATTTTCCGGACGGGTGATTTCCAGCAGACCATAGACCGGGTCAAGCGTCCGGTTGGTATAGTTGCTGATGAAGCCCTTCAGATCGCGGTAGAAGGCCGCCGCGGTAATCGAAGCCGTCGGCGAGAAATAATATTCGACCGTCGCGTCGAAGTTCTTGGACGTCAGTGGTTGGAGGTCCGGGTTGCCGCCATTGCCATAGGCATCGGGACGCCCCTGAAGCCCAGGTCCGAACCGCGTGTCCGGCACGGGGTCGGCCACCGGCGTCGCGGTGTTCTGAGAAATATAGATGGCCGGATTCAGCTGGCCGAATTCCGGCTTCGTCCGGGTGATCGTGAAGCCGAAGCGGACCTGCAACTTGTCCGTCGGACGCACGCGCAGGCTGACATTAGGCAGGATGTCGACATAATTGGCCTTCACGCTACGCGGCTCGGCGCGGGTCACGCCGTTGAACGTGACGTTCGACACGCCGCTATAGCGGCCGACCGTGTTGACCACGCGCGCACCGATCAGTCCGTCGAAGCGGAAGGTGCCAATATCGAATTCATATTTGGTCTGGCCATAAAAGGCATAGGTTTTTTCGCGGGCCAGGAAGGTAGAAAGCGGATCGAGCTGGACCGTCGGCGAGGCGAAGCGGTTCAACGCATCGCGATAACCCTGGTCGGTCGGATTGCCCGCGACGATCCTCTGCAACGCTTCATAGGAGAATTGGCGAAGCTGGGCGGCGTTCCCCGCAATCCCCTCCCGCGTCGGCATCAGCCAGCTGGTGAAGCCCTGATTGCCGCGGAAGGCGTTCTGCGTCAGCGCCAGGTCGCCGGTCGGCGTCTGGTTCAGCGGGATCGCCAGCCATTCGGTATAGGCATAGCGATTGCCCTGACGCAGCGAGGCATCGCGATCGGTCCACCGGACACCAATCTGAAGCTTGGGGAACAGCGACAGGTTGGTCTCGAAATCCAAATCGCCGCGCCACTGCCAGCCCTTGCCCTGGACGCGATAGGTGCGCTCATAATAGCCGCGCCAGATATAGTTGTTCGGGTCGGCCGGATCGAAGCCCGGCAGCGAGAAGGACGATCCGTTGTCGACGAAGAACCGGACGTCGGCCGTCGGCGCGCGCGAGAAGGCGCTGTCGAAACTCCATTCGTCGCTGCCATATTCCGACGTGGTATAAGCCAGGTCGGTCGAGAAATGGGCCGGGCCCAAATCCCATTTAGCTCCGCCCGCCACCTGATACGTGTTGGTATAGGCGCTCGCCGTGCTACGATACGCCTCGGGCCGGATACCCCCGGTCTTGGTCAGGCTATCGACCTGCCGCGGCTCTCCATCGCGCAGGACGACATTGGTATAGCTCGGCGCGCCGTCGAGGACCGGCACGCGCAGCCAGTCATTGGCGATCTCGCCGCGATAGCTCTGGTACAGGAAATCATAATAGATTTCGAGATTGTGCGCCGGACGCCACTGCGCGCTGGCATTGATGGCCGGGCGCCAACGCTTGCCGCTGTCGTTAAAGACGCCCACATTGACCGGGATCTGCCAGCCGCGACCGGCCGAAGCGGGGCTGATCGTCGAATTGGCGCTGGGGCTGGTCACATAGCCATCGGCCCAGCGGACCGCGTTGCGATATTGCGCCTGGGTATAGGCGGCGTTGATCAACCAGCCGATCTCGCCAATTGCCGTATCCGCCCGCTGGCTGATGAGCAGATTGCCCAGCGGGTCGAACTTCTTCGACTGGTCGTTATAGGTGCCGCGAATACCGCCCGCGACGGTCAGGCCCTTTTCGAAATCGAAGGGGCGGCGCGAACGCACGTTGATCAGACCCGCCAGACCGGGTTCCAGCAGATCGGCGGTGCCCGACTTATTGACTTCCAGACCCGCAAGTGCGCCCGCCGGGAAATCCTGAAGCGCGGCGCGGCGATTCTCGGCAGTGAAGATGTCGCGACCATTGAAGGTCGTCGCCACGTCCGGCAGACCGCGCACTAGCACCTGAGTCACTTCGTCGCTGTACCGGTTGACCTGGATGCCGGTCACGCGCGCGAGCGACTCCGCCGCCGTATTGTCGGGCAATTTGCCGATGTCCTGCGCAACGATGGCGTCGAGGATCGCATCCGAGTTACGCTTGATCGCCTGCGCGCTGCCCAGGCTGGCGCGGTAGCCGGTGACGACGATGTCGCGCGGGTCGGCCTGCTCGTCATCCAGGCCGGTGGTCGAGGACTGGACCGGGCTACGATCCGGAACTTCCTGTACATCCTGCTGGATTCCCACCTGCGTCTGCGCTTCGATCGGCGCATTGGGATCGGCCGTCTGTGTGGTGCTGGCAGCGTTGCCGGTCTGGGCCGAAGCGGGCGCGGCGATCAGCGCCAACGGCGCAACCGACAGCAACAGGACGTGATGCCTCATCAAAACTCCCCTCATATGGTCCGAACTTTCGGTACCTCTTGGGGGCATTTGTCAGACTATCCCCTCATTCGGTCAAGCCATGCATGACAAAATAATGAGACAGACTTCACTTCGTGGATTTTCGGTCACACCAATGAAGTTCGCAGCTGCAGTAATGTTAGCGCAATCAATGTGCTAAGATATTGTATTTGGAGAATTTAGAATCTGCTTCCACGGCGACGACACTTGTCGCCTCTTGTCGGTCTTTTTAGCAAAGCGACATGGTAGGCCGGGGGCCATGCCCCCGGACCTGACGATCTAGATCAAGATGGGGCCATTGGCGACGGGCCGCCCGAATTCCGGCGTGCCATCAGCGCGATAGCCGAATCGCTGAACCCGCGTATCGCGATTGGGATCGTAGAGCGGATCGCCGGTGATCCGCTCATAATCGCGGGCGTGATAGACCAGCACGTCCCTGCCCGCCCGGTCGACCGTGAAGCTGTTATGGCCCGGGCCATAAATATGCCGCGCGGCATCGGTGCGGAACACCGGTTCGGGCGACTTGGTCCAGGCGGCGGGGTCCATCAGATCGGCATCATCGCGCGCGGTCAGCATGCCCATGCAGTAACGCGCATCGGTCGCGCTCGCCGAATAGGTCATGAAGATGCGGCCGTTGCGGATCAGCGGCGCGGGCCCCTCCGCGACCTTGAACCCTTGGACCTCCCAGGGCAGCGTCGGCACGGTCAGCCGGACGGGACGCGCCGCAGGGGTCGTCGGGGTGGCGAGCGGCGCGAGATAGAGGTTGGAGTTGGTGTCGATCCCCGGTTCCTTCTGCGCCCAGGCCAGATACCGGGTGCCACGATGCACGAAGGTCGTGGAGTCGAGCGTGAACGTGTCCCACGGCGTCTCCAACTGACCCAACAGCGACCATTTGCCCGTTACCGGATCGGCCCCGTCGCATTGCAGCACATAGGTGCGGATATGAAAGACATCGCCGCCATTGCCCGCCGCGACATAAACATACCAGCGGCCATCGATCTGGTGGATTTCGGGTGCCCAGATATGGCCCGCCATCCTGCCCGATGCGGGCCGCCGCCACAGCACCGTTTCCGGCGCGGTGGCCAGACCGCTGATGGTCCTGGCTCGGCGCAGGATCACCCGGTCATATTCGGGGACCGAGGCCATGAAGGTATAGAGCCCGTCCGCCTGAAGCGCGATTTGCGTATCGGCGCGTTGCCGGACCAGCGGGTTCGTCACCCGCTCGGCCAGGCCGTTCTTCGACTTCCGGCTCCATGCGGGCGCCGCGGCCAGCGCCACACCACCCGCCACCAGGGCACGACGGGTCAACTCGATCTTGGTCATGGCGTCTCCTTCTCTACGATGGGCCAACCGCTTTCGTCCCAGCGAAGCCGGGCGATCCGCAGCGTCGAGGCCCCCTTGGCCGCCGCGTCATAGGCATGGTGGATCAGGTAATCGCGGCCGTCCCGGTCATGCAGCACGCCGGCATGGCCCGGCCCGCGAAACCGGTCGCGCCCCTCGGCATCGGCCTGGAGCAACACGGTGCCGCCGCCCTCCCGCATGGCGCGCCCCGATCGGTCGAGATACGGCCCCTCGATCGATCGCGCGCGACCGATCCGCAGATGGTAACTGCTCTTCGTTCCCCGGCAGCAAAAGTCGAAGGAGACGATCAGCCAGTACCAGCCGCCATGATCGATGATGAACGGCGCCTCGATCGCATTCACGCCCTGCCCCGGCATACGCCGCGCGATCATCGCGGGCTTGGCGTCACGCGCGGGCTTTCCCGTCTTCGGATCGAGCCGAACCAACTGAATCCCACTCCAGAAGCTGCCAAAGGCGAGCCACTCGCCCCCCTGCCGATCGCGGGCAAAGGCGGGGTCGATCGCATTATAGTCGTCCCCCTCCTGCGAGGCGATCACCGGTCCCTCGTCACGCCAGCCATGATCGGGGCGCGCCGGATCGAGGGTCGCAGCGGTCGCCAGACCGATCACCGAACGCTGCTTGCCGAAGCCGGAGACCGAGTAATAAAGCCGATAGCGCCCGCCGACCCGCGCGATGTCGGGCGCCCACATATCCTTCGCGCCCGGCACCGCCGCCAGCGCCCAATCGGGAATAGCGGTCAGGGGAGAGGGTAATGGCGTCCAGCGCCGCAGGTCCCGCGACATCCTCGCCGCCAGCGGCCCGCGACCGCGCTGCCCGGTCGAGTAGGAGTAATAGACGCGCCCCTCTCGGATCAGGACGGGGTCGTGCGCGGGCACGATGTCGCCCGACAGTGTCAGGTCGCGCGGTGCGGATCGCAGCGTCTGTCCCGCCAGGACCAGCGCACCGGTCAAGAGCATCAGGCGCATGACACACAGGCTCCTGGATCGGCCCAATTGGCGCATGCGCGGCGGCGTCCTCTCTTATGTCCATGTCATTGAGATCGCACGGCGTCGATCCGGTACCCTACCCGACTATAGTCGGACATATGCCAAGGCAAGCTGCTTTGTCGTTCGGCATCCTCTTGTCGAGCGCGGGATGACACGGCATCAAGCGGCCATGCGGATCGCCATCATCGATACCAGCAGCACGCGCGCCGCGATCATTTCTGATGGCTTGCGCGAGGCGGGGCTGACCGATCTGGTGGTGATCGATCCCGCCGGGGCCCTTGCCGCGCAGGTCGAGCGCGCCGCGCCCGAGGTCGTGCTGATCAACCTCGAAAACCCCAGTCGCGACGTGCTGGAGGATTTCTTCACCATGTCGCGCGCGCTCGACCGGCCGATCGCGATGTTCGTGGACCAGTCCGATGCCGAGGCAACCATGGCGGCGGTCGATGCGGGCGTGTCCGCCTATGTCGTCGATGGCCTCGCCAAGCAGCGGATCAAGCCGATCCTCGATCTGGCGGTGCGCCGTTTCCAGGCCTTTTCCCGGCTTCAGGCCGAGTTGGCCGAAGCGAAGACCGCGCTGGCCGACCGGCAGGTGATCGACCGGGCCAAGGCGATCCTGATGCGCCGCCGGAGCCTTGCCGAACCCGCCGCTTATGCGTTGTTGCGCAGCCATGCCATGACCAGCAATCGCCGCATCGCCGACGTGGCGGAAGCGATCGTGACCAGCGAGCAGCTGATGGGAGATTTGCCATGAGCCTCGACATGTTCCGCATCGGCTTCCTGCCGCTGGTCGATGCCGCCCTTCCCATCCTGGCGCGCGAACGGGGCTTTGCCGAGGCCGAGGGTATCGAGGTCCAGTTGGTCCGCGACGTGACCTGGGCGGCGGTGCGCGACCGTTTGCTCTATGGCCATACCGATGCCGCGCATCTGGTCGCGCCGCTCGCCATTTCGACCGCACTGGGCCGCGATCGGCCGGCGGTGCCGATGGCGGTGCCGTTCGTGCTGGGACTGAACGGCAATGCCATTACCTTTTCGATCGCGCTGGGCGAGGCGGTGGGCCTGGGCGAGGCCCTGGGCGATCCGATCGCGGTCGGGGCCGCACTGGCGCGGGTGGCGGAACAACGGCGTGCGGCAGGCCGGCCGCTGCGGTTCGGCGTGGTGCATCGCCATTCCAGCCATAACTATATGCTCCGCTATTGGCTGGCCGGAGTCGGCATCCGCCCGGACAGCGACGTCGAGATCATCGTCACCAGCCCTCCCTTCGCCGCCGATGCGCTGGCGGCGGGCGAGGTGGACGGCATCTGTGTCGGCGAGCCGTGGAACTCGATCGCGGTCGATCGCGGCGTCGGCCGGATCGCGCTCGCCACCGCGCAAATCTGGCGGCGCGGGGTGGAAAAGGTGCTCGCCCTGCGCGGCGACCGGGCAGAGGAGCGACGCGACGGCGTGCTGCGGCTGATCCGTGCGCTTCATGCGGCGGCGGCGCATTTCGTTGATCCGGCGACCGTGGAGGACAGTGCCACCATCCTCGCGCGGCCGGAATATCTGGACGCACCGGTCGATGCGATCCTGCGCGCGATCACCGATCGCATTCGCCTCGTCCCCGGTGGCGAGCCGATCCACTATCCCGACTTCATGTTCCAGTATCGCGAAGCAGCGAATTTTCCGTGGCGCAGCCAAGCAGGTTGGCTTTACGCGCAAATGGTGCGCTGGGGCCTGCCCTTCTCACCCGAAGACGCCGCGACTGCGCAGGGAGTGTTCCGCCCCGACCTGTACCGCGCCGCGCTGGCGGGCTCGGGCGCGCCGTTGCCCGGCGCCAGTTCCAAACTGGAGGGCGCGTTGGTCGAGCCGATCGGCGCGGGCTCGACGCAAGGCCGGCTCGTCTTGGGAAGCGACCGCTTCTTCGACGGGCGGGCCTTCGATCCAGACGATATTCCAGGGTATCTCGCGCAATTGCCTTGAAATTCCTCCCCTGTAAGGGGAGGTGGCAGGGCGGAGCCCTGACGGAGGGGTGTCCCGCTCTCGATAGGGTGACACCCCTCCGACGCGCTGCGCGCGCCACGTCGCCTTACAGGGGAAGAATGAGTGTTTTTGCTGCGATTGCGAAAGCCTCTTGCGTTGATAAGGCGAATCAGGCAATTTCCGATCCGTCCGACAATGGAGTCGGGCACGAGATAGCAGCGATCGCCGCTCCAACGACGGGGTAGCGCGCTGGCGGAAGCGGGATCATCCCGCGTTTCGCTTGGAGGCAACGAAGCCGCCAGGATGTGACCTACGGGTCCACGTCCTGGCGGCTTTTTCCGTTTGGGCTTGGATCGGGGGTAGCACAATGGCGACAGCATTCTGGGACGGCAGCAAAAAGGAAAAGGCCGCCGATGACGGTGGCTTCTGGTCGAGCGGGCATACGCCGACCCTGATCGCGGCGTTTCTCTATTTCGATCTGGCCTTCATGGTCTGGGTGCTGCTCGGGCCGCTCGCGCCGCAGATCGCGACGAGCTTGGCCCTCACCCCGGCGCAAAAGGGCGTGATGGTTGCGGTGCCGACGCTGGCGGGTGCGATCCTGCGCGTGGTCAACGGTCTGCTGGTCGACCGTATCGGGCCGAAGCGGGCGGGCGCGATCAGCCAGATCATCGTGATCGCGGGGCTGTTCTCGGCCTGGGTGCTGGGCGTGAACAGCTTCGGCGGTACGCTGGCGCTGGGCGTGATCCTCGGCTTTGCGGGCGCCAGCTTCGCCATCGCGCTGCCGCTTGCCAGCCGCTGGTATCCGCCCGAGCATCAGGGCAAGGCGATGGGTCTGGCGGGCATGGGCAATTCGGGCACGGTGCTCGCCGCGCTCTTCGCTCCCGCGCTCGCCAAGCTCTTCGGCTGGAACGCGGTGCTGGGTCTGGCCTGCATCCCGCTGAGCCTTGTCTTCATCGCCTATATGGTGATGGCAAAGGATGCACCGGGTGCACCGCCGCCGCGCCGTTTCGTCGAATATCTCGCGCCCTTGAAGCAGGCCGATGCCTGGTGGCTGATGGGCTTCTATGCCGTCACCTTCGGCGGGTTCGTCGGGCTCGCGGCCAGCCTGCCCATCTATTTCACCGACCGGTTCGGCCTGACCCCGATCCAGGCGGGTTACGCCACCGCCGCCTGCGTCTTCGCCGGCTCGCTGGTGCGGCCGATGGGCGGCGCGCTCGCCGATGCGATCGGCGGCGTGAAGGCGCTGACCGCGGTATTCCTGGTCGCCGCCGCAACCCTGACCGGCGTATCGCTGGTCGACGGCTTCACCGCCTCGCTGGCGCTGTTCGTCCTGTCGATGCTGGCGCTGGGTGTCGGCAACGGCGCGGTGTTCCAGCTGGTGCCGCAGCGTTTCGCGGCCGAGATCGGCGTGATGACCGGCCTGGTCGGCATGGCGGGCGGCATCGGCGGCTTCTACCTCGCCTCCTCGCTGGGCTTCGCCAAGCAGTGGACGGGCAGCTTCTCGCCCGGCTTCCTGATCTTCGCGGCGCTCGGTATCCTGGCAGTCACTGGACTGACGCTGGTGAAGGCCCGTTGGCGGCGCGATTGGGCGACCGCCGGAACGGTGCGGATCTGAACCATGCGCGCCTTTTCCTCCCCTCTCCTGCTGTCGGCCTCCATTCTCGTGGCGGCGCCCGCCGCCGCGCAGACGGTCACGCTGAAGCCGCTGGCCGAAGCGCGGTTGCGGTGGGAGCAGGTCGATCAGGACGGTCTTCCCCAGACATCGGATGCGGTCACCGCCCGCATCCGGACCGGGGTGGTCGCGACCTCCGGCGCATGGTCGGCCCTGGCGGAGGCGCAGGGCAACCTGGCCATCGTCCCCGACTATTTCGATGGCGTTCACCCCAATCCCAACCGCCCGCTGATCGGCGATCCGCAGAGCATCGGCCTGTACCGCGCACAGGTGCAGTACAAGTCGGCGCCCTTGACCCTGACCGTGGGGCGCCAGCGTATCGCACTGGATGACGAACGCTTCGTTGGTCAGGCTGCGATCCGCAACAATGGTCAGACCTTCGACGCGGTGCGTGCCGAACTGGTCCCGGTGAAGGGCGTGAAGGCGGATGTCAGCTATGTCTGGGGCGTCCGCACCGTCTGGGGCATCGATGGCAACGGCATCCGTCCCCGCTCGGTCGGCGGCAACACGGTGCTCGCCAATCTCGGTTGGGCCTCGCCGATCGGCACGCTGACCGGCTTTGCCTATCTGATCGACGAGGACGAGGCCGCGGTGCAGGGCTTTCGCCTGTCCAGCCAGACCTATGGCACGCGCCTGGCCGGCACGCGGCCGATCGGCAAAGCCACGCTCGCCTATCAGGCCAGCTGGGCGCGCCAGTCGGACTATCACCGCAATCCCAATAGCTATTCGGCCGATTACTGGCTGGCCGATGTGGCGCTCGATCTGAACGGCCCGCGCCTGGGCGGCGGTTACGAGGTGCTGGGTGCCGATAAGGGCCAGGCGCTGACCAGCTTCCAGACGCCTTTGTCCTCGATCTTCAAGTTCCAGGGCTGGGCCGACAAGTTCACCACTACCCCGCCCGACGGCATCCGCGATCTCTATGCCAGCACCGGCTGGGGCTGGAAACAGGTCGGCGCGGTCAAGGCGGTCAGCCTCTCCGCCATCTGGCACCGGTTCGAGAGCGACCGGCTGGTCCGCCATTACGGCAACGAGATCGACCTGCTGGCGCAAGGCAAGCTCGGCCGCACCACCGCCTCGCTGCGCTACGCCGATTATCAGGCGGATCGGTTCGGCGCGGATACCCACAAACTCTGGCTCCAACTGGACTGGACCATCTGATGGAACACACCCCCGTCGTCGCGGCGACCGATACCCGCGAGCACCTCATCGTAATCGGCAACGGCATGGCCGGGTGCCGTGCGGTCGAGGAATTGCTGGCCCGTGATCCCAGCCGTTATCGCGTCACCATCTTCGGCGCCGAGCCGCTGGTGAACTATAACCGGATCATGCTGTCGCCGGTGCTGGCGGGAGAAAAGACGTTCGACGAGATCGTGATCAACGGGCTCGACTGGTATGCCGATAACGGCATCACCCTGGTCAGCGGCGATCCCGTCACCGCGATCGACCGCGAGGCGCGGACCGTGACCGCGAAGAGCGGCATGGTGCTGGACTATGACCGGGTGCTGATCGCAACCGGCTCCGATCCGTTCATCATCCCCGTCCCCGGCCACGACCTGCCCGGCGTCATCAGCTTCCGCGACATGAAGGATGTCGAGCACATGCTCGCCGCCGCCGAGCGGGGCGGCAGCGCCGTGGTGATCGGCGGCGGCCTGCTGGGCCTTGAGGCCGCACACGGGCTGAGTCTGCGGGGCATGACGGTCACCGTGCTCCATCTGATGCCGACGCTGATGGAACGGCAGCTGGACGAGGCGGCGGGCTGGCTGCTGAAGCAGGCGCTGGAGGCGCGCGGCCAGACCGTGTTGTGCGGCGCCGATACCGCCGAGATCGTCGGCGACGGCAAGGTCGAGGCAATCCGCCTGAAGGACGGGCGCGAGATTTCCGCCGACCTGGTGGTGATGGCGGTCGGCATCCGCCCCTGCGTCGCGCTGGCCCGCGCCGCCGGGCTGGAGGTCGGGCGCGGGATCAAGGTGGACGACCATATGGTCACCTCCGATCCGCGCATCCTGGCGGTCGGCGAATGCGTCGAGCATGACGGGCAGGTCTACGGCCTGGTCGCGCCGCTCTGGGACATGTGCCGTAGCCTCGCCGATGCGCTGACCGGCACGCCTTCGGGCTATCGCCCCACCGCGACTGCGACCAAGCTGAAGGTCGCCGGACTCGACGTCTTCTCGGCGGGTGATTTCAGCGGCGGCGACGGCGCGGAGGACATCGTGCTGCGCGACGCGAGCCGCGGCATTTACAAGCGCGTCGTGGTCAAGGACGACCGGATCGTCGGCGCGGTTCTGTACGGCGACACCGCCGACGGCAACTGGTATTTCGACCTGCTCAAAAAGGGCGAGAGCGTCGGCGACATTCGCGACGCCTTGATCTTCGGCCAGACCTTCGCCTCGGGAGGGGGGCAAGCGGACCCTAAGGCCGCCGTTGCGGCGCTCTCCGACACGGCGGAGATTTGCGGCTGCAACGGCGTCACCAAGGGCCAGGTCGTGTCGTGCATCGCCAAGGGGGCACATAGCCTCGACGCGGTGCGCGCCACCTGCAAGGCATCGGCAAGCTGCGGCTCGTGCACCGGGCTGGTCGAGACGTTGCTCGCACTCACCCTCGGCGACGAGGTGGAGGCCGGGCCGAAGACCATGTGCAAATGCACCAGCTTCGGTCATGACGATGTCCGTCGCGAGATCGTCGCGCAGGGGATGCGCGCGATCCCCGAAGTGATGCAGAAGCTGCACTGGTCGACGCCGGACGGCTGTTCGTCGTGTCGCCCGGCGCTCAACTATTATCTGCTGTGCGCGCTGCCCGGCGAATATGTCGACGACCAGCAGAGCCGCTTCGTCAACGAACGGATGCACGCCAACATCCAGAAGGACGGCACCTATTCGGTCGTGCCGCGCATGTGGGGCGGGATCACCAGCCCCACGGAATTGCGCGCGATCGCCGATGTGGTCGAGAAGTTCAACGCGCCGATGGTCAAGGTGACCGGCGGCCAGCGGCTCGACATTTTCGGCATCAAGAAGGAGGATCTGCCCGCCGTCTGGGCCGATCTGAACGCGGCGGGCATGGTCTCCGGCCATGCCTATGGCAAGTCGCTGCGCACCGTGAAGACGTGCGTCGGCTCCGAATGGTGCCGCTTCGGCACGCAGGATTCGACCGGGCTGGGCGTCAAGCTGGAGCGGGCGACCTGGGGCTCGTGGATGCCGCACAAGTTCAAGATCGCGGTGTCGGGCTGCCCGCGCAACTGCGCCGAGGCGACGATCAAGGACTTCGGCGTGGTCTGCGTCGACTCGGGCTACGAACTTCATGTCGGCGGCAATGGCGGGATCAAGGTCCGCGCCACCGACCTGCTCTGCAAGGTGGCGACCGAAGCCGAGGCGATGGAGATGTGCGCCGCCTTCATCCAGCTCTACCGCGAGGAAGCCCGCTATCTGGAGCGGACCGCGCCGTGGATCGAGCGTGTGGGCCTCGCCTATATCCAGTCGCGACTGCTGCCCGACGCGGACGAGCGCGCCGAGCTCGCGCGCCGCTTCTTCTATTCGCAGCAATTCATGCAGGACGACCCCTGGGCGGCGCGGGCCGCCGGGGCCGATCGCGAAATGCACGCACCCATGGCGCGCTTCACCCCGCAGGAGGAATTGGCATGATTGGCGAATGGCTGGACATCGGCTGGGTGAGCGAAATCCCGGTGCGCGGCGCCCGCACGGTCCAGGTCGAGGGCGGTCACGACATCGCCGTCTTCCGTACCGGCGAGAACAAGGTCTTCGCGCTGCTCGACCGTTGTCCGCACAAGCATGGCCGGTTGAGCCAGGGCATCGTCCATGGCGGTGCGGTGGCCTGTCCGCTGCACAATTGGCGGATCAGCCTGACCACCGGCGAGGCGCTGGGCGAGGACAAGGGCTGCACGCCGGTGGTACCGGTGAAGATCAGTGGCGGGCGCGTACTGATCTGCCGTGCCAGCACGCTGAAGGCGGCGGGGGGGGAGGGAAAAACCCCCCCCCCCCCCCCCCGGGGGGGGGGGGGGGGGGGGGGGGGCGGGTGTCTCACCGAGACCGCCCCCTCTGCGAGGCCCCTGCCCCTCACCCAACCCTCTCCCCGTGGGGGAGAGGGCTTATGATCCGCACCACCTGCGCCTATTGCGGCGTCGGCTGCGGCATCGCGGCGACCGTCACCGGCGAACGGCAGGTGCGGATCCAAGGCGATCCCGACCATCCTGCCAATCGCGGCAAGCTCTGCTCGAAGGGCACGCATCTGGGCGAAACGGTCGGCCTCGAAGGCCGCCTGCTCCACCCCATGATCGGCAAGCGCCGCGCCTCCTGGGACAAGGCGCTCGACCTCGTCGCGAAACGCTTTCGCGACACCATCGCGCAGCATGGGCCCGACAGCGTCGCCTTCTACGTCTCCGGCCAGTTGCTGACCGAGGATTACTATGTCGCCAACAAGCTGATGAAGGGGTTCATCGGCTCGGCCAATATCGACACCAATTCGCGCCTGTGCATGTCGAGCGCGGTCGCCGGCCATACCCGCGCCTTTGGCGAGGATATCGTACCCGCCACCTATGACGATATTGACGCCGCCGACCTGATCGTGCTGGTCGGCAGCAACACCGCCTGGTGCCACCCGATCGTCTATCAGCGCATCCGGGCGCGTTGCGATGCCGGCGCGAAGCTTGTCGTCATCGATCCGCGCCGTACCGAAACGGCCGAACAGGCGGACCTGCACCTGGCGATCCGACCGGGCAGCGACATCGCGCTGATGAACGGCGCGCTGGCCTGGGCACGCGCCGCGGGCGCGGTGGACGAGGCGTTTCTCGCCGCCTCGGTCGTGGTGCCCGAGGATTTCTGGGCGACACTGGAGAATGGCAGCGACTTGTGGTCGGTCGCCGGGACCTGCGACGTGGCGCCCGCCGACCTTCGCCGCTTCTACGAATGGTTCACCGCCACCCCGCGCACCGTCACGCTGTTCAGCCAGGGAATCAACCAGTCGACCACCGGCACCGATCAGGTGAACGCGATCCTCAACCTGCACCTGGCGACGGGGCGGATCGGCAAGCCTGGCGCGGCCCCCTTCTCGATCACTGGACAGCCCAATGCGATGGGCGGGCGCGAGGTCGGCGGGCTGGCATCGACACTGGCCGCGCATATGGACTTCGCGCCGGAGAATCGCGCGCGGGTGCAACGCTTCTGGGCCTCCCCCGCTATCGCGCCCAAGCCGGGGCTGAAGGCCGTCGACCTGTTCCGCGAACTGGGCCAGGGCCGGATCAAGGCGCTATGGATCATGGCGACCAACCCCGCCGTCTCGATGCCCGACGCCGGATCGGTGCGCGATGCGCTCGCCGCCTGCCCCTTCGTCGTAGTCAGCGACGTGATCGCGCAGACCGACAGCTCCACCCACGCCCATGTCCGCCTGCCCGCCGCCGCATGGGGCGAGAAGGACGGCACCGTCACCAACAGCGACCGCACGGTCAGCCGACAACGCGCGCTGTTCCCCCTGCCGGGCGAAGCGAAACCCGACTGGTGGATCGTCAAGGAAGTCGGCCGCCGCATGGGCTGGAAGACCGCCTTCGCCTATGACCGTGCGGCCGAGATCTGGCGCGAGCATTGCCGCCTGTCCGCTTATGAGAATGACGGCGCGCGCCTGTTCACGCTGTCCGGCCTGTCGAGCGCCGGTAACGCCGAATATGAGGCGATGGAGCCGTTCCGCTGGGGCGGCACGCCCTTCGCCGATGGCCGCTTCCCGACGCCGGACGGCCGCGCGCGGTTGGTGCCCGTGGCGCAGAAGCCGGTTTCCGCCCCGCTTCGCGATTGGCCGATGACGCTGAACACCGGGCGTTACCGCGACCAATGGCACACGATGACCCGCACTGGCCTGGCCCCCAAGCTGGCGCGCCATCGCGAGGAGCCGCTGGTCGAAGTCCACCCCGACGACGCCGCGCGGCTGAACCTGATCGATGGAGCCCTCGCCCGCGTCGGTACGCCGCAGGGGGACAGCCTCTTTCGCGTTTCGGTCAGCGCCGGACAGCGCCTGGGCGAATTGTTCGTCCCCATCCACTGGACCGATCAGACCGCGCGCGGCGGCCGCGCCGGCCTGCTCCCTCGACCGCTGACCGACCCCTATTCGGGTCAGCCCGGCTTCAAACGCACCCCCGCGAGCATCGCGCCCGTGGCAACCCGCTGGCGCGGTTTTGCGATCGTAGCCGGTGAGGCGACCGATCTGCCCGACTGCCTATGGGCGACGCGCATCGCGGTGCCCGGCGGCTGGCTGTGGGAAATGGCGGGCGATGGCGATCCGGTCGCGTTGGAGACGCTCCTTCCCAAAGGCCAGCGGATCGAGGCGACCGACCCTGCTCGCGGCTCGCGGCGCGTCGCGGTGATCGCGCAGGATCGCCTCGCCGCCGTCCTGTTCGTCACCGAGCGCGGCGAACTGCCAAGCCGCGACTGGTTGATCGCGCAACTCAGCGCGGCGGAAGTCGCACCGACGGTGCTTGCCGGTCGCGGGCCGGGCCAGCAGGTCGAGCGCGGGGCGATCGTCTGCAGCTGTTTCGACATTGGCGTCCGCACCATCGTCGCCGCGATCCGGGACCAGCATCTGGCCGACGTAGCCGCGATTGGCGCGGCGCTGGGTGCCGGGACCAATTGCGGCTCCTGCCGCCCCGCCCTCGCCCGGCTGCTCGCCGAAACCCTGGAGCCTGCTCATGCGCATGGATGATTTCTCGCCCGGTTCGGTCTGGCTGGTCGGCGCGGGCCCCGGCGACCCCGATCTGCTGACCCGCAAGGCCGAGCGGCTAATCCGCGCCGCCGACATCGTCTTCTACGATGCGCTGGTCGGACCGGACGTGCTGGCGCTGATTCCCGAAGGCACCGAGCGATCGAGCGTGGGCAAGCGATCGGGCCGTCATTCCAAGGATCAGGGCACGATCGACAGCCTGATCGTCGCAGCGGCCCTGTCCGGCCGGCGCGTCGTCCGGCTGAAGGGCGGCGACCCGTCGATCTTCGGTCGCTCCACGGAGGAAATCGACGCCTGCCGCGCCGCCGGGATCGTGGTGCACATCTGCCCCGGCATCACCGCCGCAAGCGCTGCCGCCGCATCGGGCATGATCTCCTTGACCCTGCGCGGCCTGTCCCGGCGACTGACGCTGGTGACGGCCCATTGGCGCGAGGGGGAGACGCTCGACCTCGACTGGTCGGCGCTGGCGGCGCCGGATGCGACTCTGGCCGTCTATATGGGCCGTGCCGCCGCCCCGACCATCGCGCGCGAACTCATGATCGCGGGCATGCCGCCCGAAACCCCGGTGATGGTCGCGGTCAACGTGTCGCTGCCCACCGAGCGGCTCATCACCGGCCGCCTCGATGCGCTGGGCTTCCTGACCCGCACCATCGGCGAGAAGGACCCTGCGCTGCTGTTGATCGGCGAAGCGGTTGGTGCACGCCGGGGCCCGGCGTCATGCTGTATCGGTGATGTCGAGGAACTGGGTGCCCGGTCCTGACCGGAAATGGCCCCCCTGGCCGACCGCCTAGAGGCTGTCATGGGCAGGAGAAGCTGGCTGATTCACCCGTGATGGGATGAGCATTTGCCGCAAGCCCTATCCCTCAGACGTGAGCGACGAGGAATGGTCGCTGCTCGCGCCGTACCTGCTGCTGCAACGCAAGGACGCCGGGCAGCGGGAGCAGGATCGGCCCGAGATGTTAAACGGCCTTCGCACATCGTGAGACACGCGCAGCGCGGCGGCGGATGCAATCGATGACTGTGATCGGGTTTAGTCGCTTTGTACGACGAGGCCAGCTTCTTAATCGGCACCCGAGACAGACTAACTCCAAAGGGGGCCTTATGCTGATTACACCAGTTTCACTGATTGCGATGGTGGCCGTGCTTGCCAGCCCGACGCAGCAAACTGATCGACCCCAACCCAAGGCGCCGACCGCCGCAAAGACCGTGACGCAGGACCCGCCCGCGCCGGTCGTCGCCAAGCCCGGCGGCATGACCAACCGCGACTGGTGGCCCAGCCGCCTCGACCTGACTGCGCTGCGTCAGCACGAGGATACGCGCGCCAACCCTTATGGCGCCGATTATGACTATGTGAAGGAATTCAACACCCTGGACATGGCGGCGGTCAAGGCCGACATCCGCAAGGTGCTTCACACGTCGCAGCCCTGGTGGCCGTCCGACTATGGCAATTACGGCCCCTTCTTCATCCGCATGGCGTGGCATAGCGCGGGCACGTATCGCGCCGGTGACGGTCGCGGTGGTTCGGACGGCGGCGAGCAGCGTTTCGACCCGCTGAACAGCTGGCCGGACAATGTCAGCCTGGACAAGGCCCGCCGCCTGGTGTGGCCGATCAAGCAGAAATATGGCCGCAAGCTCAGCTGGGGCGACCTGATGGTGCTCAGCGGCAATGTCGCGCTGGAGGATATGGGCTTCAAGACGGTCGGCTTTGCCGGTGGTCGCGTCGACGCCTGGCAGCCCGACGTCGTCTTCTGGGGTCCCGAGACGAAGATGATGGGCACCGAGCGGTCCAATCCCGACGGCACGTTGAAGCGTCCGCTCGCGGCGACCACCATGGGTCTCATCTACGTCAACCCCGAGGGGCCGAACGGCAATCACGACCCGATCGGCGCAGCCGCCGACATTCGCCATGCTTTTGGCAACATGGCAATGAACGACGAAGAGACGCTGGCGTTGATCGCGGGTGGCCATACCTTCGGCAAGGCCCATGGCGCGCACGCTCAAAAGGCGTGCCTGGGCGTCGAACCCACCGCCGGTGCGATCGAGCAGCAGGGCATGGGCTGGGCCAACAAGTGCGGCAAGGGCAATGCCGAGGACACGATCACTTCGGGTCTCGAAGGTGCCTGGTCGGCCACGCCCACCCAGTTCACCACCCAATATATCGACAATCTGCTGAACTTCGACTGGGTCAAGACCAAGAGCCCGGCGGGTGCCACCCAGTGGGTGCCGACCGATCCGGCGGCGGCGCAGCTCGTCCCCGACGCGCATCTGCCGAATGTGCGTCATGCGCCGATCATGTTCACCACCGACATGGCGCTGAAGGACGATCCTGCCTTCCGCAAGATCCTGGAAAGCTGGCAGAAGAATCCCGAACTGTTCAGCAAGGCCTTTGCCCGTGCGTGGTTCAAGCTGACCCACCGCGACCTCGGCCCGCGTGCCCGCTATCTGGGCAGCGAAATTCCGGGCGAGACCTATAACTGGCAGGACCCGCTCCCGGCCGCCAGCTTCGCACCCATCGGTGCAGAGGATCAGGCCAAGCTGAAGGCGATGATCCTGGCCTCGGGCCTGTCGGGTCCGGCGCTGGTCCGCACCGCCTGGGCCTCGGCCTCGACCTTCCGCAGCACCGACATGCGCGGCGGGGCGAACGGCGCGCGGCTGCGGCTCGACCCGCAACAGGGCTGGGCGGTCAACGACCCCGCCGAGCTGAAGACGGTGCTCGCCAAGCTGGCCGCGATCCAGAAGGACTTCGCTCGCGGCGGTCGCCAGGTGTCGATGGCCGACCTGATCGTGCTGGGGGGCAACGCGGCGGTCGAGCGGGCGGCGCAGGCGGGCGGTGTGCCGATCAGCCTTCCCTTCACCCCCGGCCGCGTCGACGCCACCCAGGCACAGACCGACGTCACCTCCTTTGCCCATCTGGAACCGGTCGCCGACGGCTTCCGCAACTATTATGGGCCCAAGGCGGAGGTCAGCGCGCCAGAGGCGCTGGTCGACAAGGCCGACGCGCTCGATCTGACCGTGCCGGAAATGACCGTGCTGGTCGGTGGCCTGCGCGCGCTCGACGCCAATAGCGGCGGATCGAAGAACGGCGTGCTGACGGCCCGTCCGGGAACGCTCAGCAACGACTTCTTCGTCAACCTGCTGACCATGGACACGGTCTGGACGAAGTCGGCGACGCCAGGGCTGTACGAGGGCAAGGACCGCGCGACGGGGGCGGCCCGCTGGACCGCGACGCCGGTGGACCTGATCTTCGGCTCCAATTCCGAATTGCGCGCAGTGGCGGAAGTCTACGCTGCCGACGACGCCAAGGAGAAGTTCGTCAACGACTTCGCCGCGGTGTGGACCAAGGTGATGAACGCGGATCGCTTCTGATCAAAGACGGGGGCCGGCAGATGTGTCTTGCCGGCCCCACATTTCTGTAACCCGGCGCTGCGAAAAGCCTATGTCCGGCTGCTGATCGACAATGTCCGCGTGGACAAACATGCCATCCACATCCAGGGCAGCAAAGCGGCGTTGGAAAGCGCGGTGATGCGGGACGGCGTTACCGCCATTTCCATGGTGCCCGGTTTTGACCGGAAGTGGTGCCCCTGGCCGGACTCGAACCAGCATGCCTTGCGGCGTTCGATTTTGAGTCGAATGCGTCTACCAATTTCGCCACAGGGGCAGCGAAGACGCGCTGCTAGACGAGGGCGATGATCCGTGCAAGCGCCGATTGTCACCCGTCACGGACAATCATGCGTGGCGATGCAGACGAAATAGACCAATGTCGTCAACAAGGCCAAAGCCATCGCGACGAGATAGAGCGGCAGGATCAGCCATTTGGTCGATGACCTCAGCGGCAACATCGATAAGCCGATGCCCCCCGGCGTGGCCGACAACAGGGCCAGCCCATAAACGAATACGGGACCGCGCAGCCCGGACGAAGTCGGATCGGACCAAAGGATCGCCAGCCAGGTCAGCGGCGGACCGGCAAGCATCAACAAGATGCCGCCAAGCCACAAGATGGCATGCCGTGGCCTGACCGGGCCCCTCATGAATCCGCCCGGCCATGACGGGCTATGAGATCATGCCAGTGATCGTTCATCCAGTCCTCATAGCCAAGGAGCTGACCTTCGCGACGCTCATGGTCTGGCGTCCATTCGGGGCTTCCCTTGAGCGCGATCATGGCGTCGATTCGCCATTCTTGGCCTAGTAGAACCAGTAGCATTCGGTGAACGGCATGATTTTGATAGGCTGAGGCTTCGGTGACCATGTCACGCCGGATGATCCTACCAGCCGCGACACGACGGTCGAAAAGCCTAAGGTATCGGATGACGCCTGCCGGAAAACAATCCCGCCCATCGACGAACATCGCAGGCGGCTTCACGCCTTTTAGCATCAAGCCGGATTCCCGGTCGGTGTGCTCGAGATACGGTAACGACCACAAGATTTGGGACGGCATCGGGAATTGCCCCCTGTCCTATCAATTCACCGGCGGTCGCTGGCGATAGCTCAACGCCTCCGCGACATGGATACGCCCGACCTGATCCGCGCCGGCCAGATCGGCGATGGTGCGGGCGACGCGCAGGACACGGGTATAGCCGCGCGCCGTGAGGCGCATCCGCTCCGCCGCTTCGGCCAGCAAATTGCGGCCCGCCTCGTCGGGCGTCGCCCAGCGTTCCAGCAGCGCGCCGTCCGCCTCGGCGTTCGTGCGAACCGTCACGGGGGCGTCGGCATAGCGTTTGGTCTGCCGCGCCCGTGCCGCCGCCACGCGCCTGGCGACCACCGCCGACGATTCGGCGGCAGCGGGCGAGAAGAGATCGACGGCGCGGACCGGCTGGACCTCGACGGCCAAATCGATCCGATCGAGCAAGGGCTCCGAAATCTTCGCCTGATAATCCGCGGCACAGCGCGGGGCGCGGGCGCAGGCAAGTGCCGCATCGCCCAGATGCCCGCAGCGGCACGGGTTCATCGCCGCGACCAGTTGCACCCGCGCCGGGAAGGTCACATGGGCATTGGCACGCGCGATGCTGACCGTTCCGGTTTCGAGCGGCTGGCGCAGCGAATCGAGCACCGCGCGTTGAAATTCGGGTAGCTCGTCGAGGAACAATACCCCCAGATGCGCGAGGCTGACTTCACCGGGCCGGGCCTTGAGCCCGCCGCCGGTTAGTGCCGCCATGGATGCGGAATGATGCGGGGCCCGGAACGGTCGCGTGCGGGTCAGCCGCCCCTCGGCCAGCGTTCCCGCCACCGACTGGACCATCGACACTTCCAGCGCCTCGGCGGCGTCGAGCGGCGGAAGAATACCCGGCAGACACGCCGCCATCAGCGACTTTCCCGATCCGGGCGGTCCGCTCATCAGCAGATTATGGCCGCCCGCCGCCGCGATCTCCAGCGCACGGCGAGCATTCTCCTGCCCTTTTACCTGGGACAGATCGGGACCCGACACAGCGTCGTCCACCAAACCACCCTCGGGCAACGGCAGGACGATATGACCCTTTAGATGGTTGATCAGCGACAACAGATCGGGCGCGGCGATCACCGATCCGCCCCCGGCCCAACTGGCCTCGCCCCCCTGCGCGGCGGGGCAGATCAGCCGCTTGTCGACCGAACCCGCATGAATGGCTGCCAACAGCACGCCCGGCGATGGCCCTATCCGCCCGTCGAGCGCGAGTTCGCCCACCACGACATGATCGGCGAGCAGTTCGGCGTCGATCACCCCCATCGCCGCGAGCAGCGCGAGCGCAATCGGCAGGTCGAAATGCGATCCTTCCTTGGGCAGGTCGGCGGGCGATAGATTCACCGCGATCCGCTTGGGCGGCAGGGCAAGGCCCATGGCGGCGATGGCGGCGCGGACCCGCTCGCGACTTTCCCCGACCGCCTTGTCGGCGAGTCCCACGAGATTGAAGGCGGGCAGGCCCGCGATCAGCTGGACCTGCACCTCGACGGCGCGCGCCTCCAGACCCAGATAGGCCACCGTGGACACGATGGTCGCCATGTGCTTTCCCCCTTGCACGGGCACTCCCCCGCCCGCACGGCATCCCTGCAAAGGATGGGCGCGGGCCGCAAGGGGAAGATGACGTAGGACGGACGCGTTCACCCGATTGACTTGGAAGCCCGGTTTGCGTAAGCGGCTTGCCACCAAGGCCGTCCTCGTGGCGGCCGTTTTTATTCAGACGTATCCAAGGAATGAACGATGAAGCGGACCTTTCAGCCGAGCAATCTGGTGCGCGCTCGCCGTCACGGCTTCCGTACGCGGATGGCGACCCCCGGCGGCCGTGCGGTGATCCGGGCGCGTCGTGCGCGCGGCCGCAAGAAGCTGTCGGCGTAATCACGACGCTGACCCGCCGCCGCGATTTCCTCGCGGCCAATGGCGGGCGACGCGTGGCGATGCCCGGCTTCGTGCTGCAGGTACGCCCGCGTGATGACGGTGACGCCGCGATTCGCGTCGGCTTCACCGTCACCAAGAAGATCGGCAATGCCGTCGTTCGCAACCGGATGAAACGCCGGTTGCGGTCGCTCGCGCGCGATCTTTTGCCGATCAAGGGCATATCCGGCGCGGATCATGTCCTGATCGGTCGGCAAGGCGGGATCGAGCGCGATTATGCCGCGCTCACCGCCGAGCTGGCCAAGGCGCTGACCCGCGCCGCCTCCCCCGAGACCGCCAGCGATCAGAGGCCGCGCGAACCGCGCGTCCACCATGGTCGCGGCAAGGGGCGCGGCCCCCGTGGCGGCGCGCATCGCCAGCCCGCGACCCCGGCCGCGACATCGTCTCAAGAGCCCGCGTGACCCTGTTCGCGCGGGCCTTGATTCTCATCGCGCGGGGCTGGCAGCTCGGCCCCTCGCTCATTTTACCGCCCACTTGCCGCTATCAACCATCCTGTTCGGCCTATGCAATACAGGCCATTGGCCGCTATGGCGCGGTCAAAGGGGGCTGGTTGGCGCTCAAGCGCATTGCGCGGTGCCATCCCTGGGGCGGGCACGGACCCGACCCGGTCCCCTGACACTACTGGGGTTTCCACGTGAACCAAGACCGCAAGAATTTCGTCGTGTTCGCGGTGATCGCGGCGCTGATCCTGTTCGGATGGCCGCTCATCCAGAACAAGTTCTTCCCGAACAATCCGCCCGCGACCAAGATCGTCGATGGCAAGCAGGTGCCGGTGGCCAACTCGACGGCCAATCCAACCGCCACGACGCCGAGCGCGATTCGCGACCGCCGCGTCGTGCTGGCCGAAACCCCGCGCGTGGCGATCGAAACGCCGCGCCTGAAGGGCTCGATCAACCTGAAGGGCGCGCGGATCGATGACCTCGTCCTGCTCGACTATAAGCAGACGGTCGACAAGAATTCGCCGCCGATCCGGCTGCTGTCGCCGGCGGGTGCGGAAGGCGCCTATTTCGCGGGCTTCGGCTGGCGCACCGACGGGCTGAACCCGCCCGCCGCCGATGCGGTGTGGACCGCCAGCGCGCCCGTGCTGCGCCCCGGCCAGCCGGTCACGCTGACCGCCGCCAATGCGACGGGCCAGCGCTTCCAGATTACCCTGTCGGTCGACAAGGATTACATGTTCACCGTCCAGCAGACGGTGGCCAATACGGGCAATGCGGCGGTGCCGGTCGCGGCCTATGGCTATGTCAATCGCGGCATCTCGGCCGATCCGGACACCTGGACGATTCATGTCGGCCCGATGTCGGTCAATGACGGCACCGCGCATTACGGCCCCAACTGGAAGGACCTGGACAAGGCCCCCACCCGCTTCACCACCACCGGCGGCTGGCTGGGCTTTACCGACAAATATTGGCTGGCGACGCTGATCCCCGACCAGTCCAAGGCATTCGACGGCCAGTTCCGCGCGGGCGCGGGCCAGACCTATCAGGCTGACTACACGCTTCAGCCGCAGACGCTGGCGCCGGGCAAGCAGATCACCCAGACTACCCGCTTCTTCGCGGGTGCCAAGAAAGTCGCGCTGCTCGACCGCTATACCGACAAGGAAGGCGCGACGAAGCTCGATTACGCGCTCGACTGGGGCTATCTGCGCGTCCTCGAAAAGCCGATCTTCTATTATCTCGACTGGCTGTTCCGTCTGGTCGGCAACTTCGGCGTCGCAATCATCCTGCTGACCGTCACCATCCGCGCACTGATGTTCCCGATCGCGCAGCGCCAGTTCGCCTCGATGGCGGCGATGCGCGCGGTGCAGCCCAAGATGAAGGCGCTGCAGGAACGCTACAAGGACGACAAGGTCCGCATGCAGCAGGAGGTCATGGCCCTCTACAAGCAGGAGAAGGTCAATCCGCTGGCGGGCTGTCTGCCGACCCTGATCCAGATTCCGATCTTCTACGCGCTCTACAAGGTGCTGATGCTGACGATCGAGATGCGACACCAGGGCTTCGTCCTGTGGATCAAGGATCTGTCCGCGCCCGATCCGCTGACCCCGGTCAATCTGTTCGGCCTGCTGCCCTTCGTGCCGCCGCACTTCATCGCGATCGGCGTGGTGCCGATCCTGCTGGGCATCTCGATGTACTTCCAGTTCAAGATGAACCCGCAGCCGATGGACGATGCGCAGAAGCAGGTCTTCGCGATCCTGCCCTGGGTGCTGATGTTCGTGATGGCGCCGTTCGCGGTCGGTCTTCAGGTCTACTGGATCACGACCAACTGCATCTCGATCCTGCAGCAGCGCCTGCTCTACGCCCGTCATCCGGGCCTGAAGCAGCCCGCCGTCAAGTGAGCGAGCTTCCCACCCCCCTCCCCTCCGAAGAACCGACCGGTTTTTCCGAGGAACTGGTCGAGTCGGCGCGCAAGCTGTTCGCCGGCCCCGTCTCATTCCTGAAGTCCGCGCCCGCGCTGAAATTCCTGCCCGATCCGATCGTGCCGGAAGTCGCGGTGGCGGGCCGGTCGAACGTCGGCAAGTCGTCGCTGCTCAACGCGATGACCAACCGCAACGGCCTGGCCCGGACCTCGAACACGCCGGGCCGGACGCAGGAGCTGAACTTCTTCGACGTCGGCACGCCGCCGACGCTGCGGCTGGTCGACATGCCGGGCTATGGCTTTGCCAAGGCGCCCAAGGACATGGTGAAGCAGTGGCGTTTCCTGGTGAACGATTTCCTGCGCGGGCGGCAGGCCTTGAAGCGCGCGCTGGTGCTGATCGACTCGCGCCATGGCATCAAGGAAGTGGATCGTGAGATCCTGGAGATGCTCGACCGGGCCGCGGTCAGCTATCGCATCGTCCTGACCAAGGCGGACAAGGTGAAGGCGACCGAACTCGCCGCCGTGGTCGAGCGTACCCAGGCCGAGGCACGCAAACGCGCCGCCGCGCACCCCGACATCCTCGCCACTTCCAGCGAGGGCGGCATGGGCATCCCCGAACTCCGCGCGGCGGTGCTGGAAGCGATCGGCTGATCCTCCGCCCTTTCGCGACATCGACAAAGGCTCGTTCGGTTCCCCGAACGGGCCTTTTTTGTGCGGTTGCTAGGCCCGGCCGGGGTTGTTACGCCTTGGGCCATGAAGCTGATCATCGGTAACAAGGCCTATTCCTCCTGGTCCCTGCGCGGCTGGCTCGCCTGTCGGCATTCCGGCCTGCCCTTCGAGGAGGTCGTCGTGCCGCTCTATGACGAGGATTGGGACAAGCGCCGCGAGGGAGCCGAATTCGCCCCCTCATCGGGCAAGGTACCGATCCTGTGGGACGGCGATGCAGTGGTGTGGGACAGCCTCGCCATCATCGATTATCTCGCGGACAAGGTCGGGCGCGATCGTTTCTGGCCCGCCGATGACGCCGCCCGTGCCATGGCGCGTTCGATGGCGGCGGAAATGCATTCCAGCTTCGTCGCGCTTCGCCGCAAGCACAGCATGAACATCCGTCAGGTCTATCCGGCCCAGACGCCGGACGAGGATGTGGTCGTCGACCTGAAGCGTATCATGGAATTATGGGCGCAGGCGCGGGCGCGCTTCGGTGGCGAGGGGGACTTCCTGTTCGGCGCATTCGGCGCGGTCGACATCATGTTCGCGCCGGTCATCACCCGGATCGTGACCTATCAGCTTCCGGTCGCGCGCTTTGCCCTACCCTATATGGACGCGGTGCTTCGTCACCCGTTCATGCAGGACTGGATCGCCGCCGCACAGGAAGAGGAATGGGTGATTGAGCGGTTCGAGCAGCCGGTGCGCTGATTTCGGCAGCCTGCGCGGTTTCGGCCGGATGGCGGGCGGGGTGATTTGCGCATGCACATGCCCCCGCCCCGTCCCGTTTCACTGCGCCGTCGGCCTCACCTCGTTCAGCGGCGCACGCTGCTCCGTCGCCGGTTCGGCGACGCGCGAGGCAAAGACATAGAGCAGGATCGCCGCGATCCCCACCGCGATGACCAGCCACATCGCCAGCCGTCCGCCCGCCTTATGCCCCTTATGATCCGGGTCGTTCATCGCGTTCCTCCTGTTCACCGGCAACAGAACGATGCCGGGGCGTCGGGGGTCCGTTCCGCGTGACGATCCTCGACTTGGGGGAATTGCCGTTCGCCACGCCGCTGCCTATGCCCGCGGCATGACCGACGTCCTGCACCTCGCCCAGTCCCTGATCCGCGCCGACAGCGTCACGCCCGCGCGGGGTCGCGTCTTCGACGTGCTGGAATCCGCATTGGAGCCGCTGGGCTTTGCCGTCGATCGCTTCACGGTCGGCGAGGCCCCCGATGGCCCGGTCGAGAATCTGCTGGCGACGCGGGCCGGTTCGGGACCGCATCTCGCCTTTGCCGGACATGTCGACGTCGTTCCCGCTGGTGATGGGTGGCAGGGCTCCCCCTTTTCCGGCGAGGTGCGGGACGGCCTGCTCTTCGGGCGCGGCGCGGTGGATATGAAGGGCGCGGTCGCCGCCTTCGTCGCGGCGCTTCCCGCCACGCCCGGCATCCCCCTGTCGCTGATCATCACCGGCGACGAGGAAGGCCCCGCCATCTATGGCACCCGCGCGCTGATCGACCGGATGGCCGAGCGGGGCGTGGCTCCCGACCTGTGCCTGGTCGGCGAGCCGACTTCCGCACACCGGCTGGGCGACATGATGAAGATCGGGCGGCGGGGTTCGGTCAATATCTGGATCACCGTGCCCGGGCGGCAGGGGCATGTCGCCTATCCGCATCTGGCCGACAATCCGATCACCCCGCTGGTCGCGATCCTGGCGGAGATCGAGGCGGTGACGCTCGACACCGGCAATGCCTGGTTCCAGCCATCCAATATCGAGATCACCGACCTGCATGTCGGCAATCCGGCGCACAATGTCATTCCGGGGTCGGCGCAGGCGCGGCTGTCGATCCGCTTCAACGACGAACAGCGCGGCCAGGCGCTGATCGAGCGGATCACCGCGATCGCCCGATCCCATGCCCCCGCCGCGCAGGTGACGGGACGCATTTCGGGCGAGGCGTTCCTGACCCAGCCGGGATCATTCTCCACAATGATCGCCGACGCCATCCGTGCCGAGACCGGGATCGAGCCCGAGCTGTCGACGACCGGCGGGACCTCCGACGCACGCTTCCTGTCGAAGCTCTGTCCGACGGTGGAGTTCGGGCTGCTCAACGCGACGATGCACAAGGTGGACGAGGCGGTGGCGGTCGAGGATCTTTATGCGCTGACCCGCATCTATGCCGGCGTCATCGCTCGCGCGGGCGCCTGAAGACAATATAGAGCGCGCCCTGTCCGCCATGCCGGGGATGTGCGTTTCGGATCGCCGCGATCGCATCGGCGTGGCGCGATGCACCCAGCCAGTCGCTGATCGCGGCACGGATCGCGCCGCGCGCATGGGGTCGCTCGCTTTCGGGACGCGGCGGCTTGCCCGTGACGAGCAGCAGCACCCGGTCGCCGCGCGCAATGGCCCGCCCCAGCCCCTGGTCGAGCATGGCATGGGCCGAGGCCAGCGTATGACCATGGAGATCGAGCGAACTGTCGGGCATCACGCTGCCCCGCGACAGCCTTTTGTCCCAACCGCCGTCCAGCGTCTCACCCGGCCCCTTTTTGGGCGCGGCCGGAACGGACGCCGGCTGGCGCAGCGGCGGTACCCGGCCTTTCACCCGCACCTTGGGCGCACCCGGCGTTTCTTGGAGCACCGCCTCCATGGTGGGCGGCGGAGGTGCGGGACGCGCGGGGACGACGGCGGCGCGCAGCGGACGCACCGTCTCCATCACCCGCGCCCAGAGTTGCGCTTCGTCAGGGTTGAGGGGTCGCACCGATGGTCCCGTTCGGGCTGGCGATCCCGGCCCGCGCCAGCGTGCCGATCGGCAGCAGCAGGAACGCCGTGCCCCGTGCCGACATGCCGCCCGCCACTGCCCGCGCCGTCTCCCCCGCACCCCAGAAGGTGTCGAAGCGGTTGGATCCCTTGATCGCGCCGCCCGTGTCCTGCGCGACCCACAGGCCGGTCGCGTCCTGCCGGTCCATCGACAGGAAGACGGGCGCACCCAGCGGCACGAATTTGGGGTCGGCGGCGGCGCTGACCTGCCCCGTCACCGCATAGCCCATCGCCCCCTGCGGGGCGCCGGACAATTCGCGGAAGAAGACGAAGCTCTTATTCTCCCGCATGATCGCCCGGCCCTCTTCGGGGTGGTCGTGCAGCCACTGCACGATCCCCTGCATCGAGGTCTGGCCGGGACCCAGCAGGCCGCGTGCCTTCATCAGCGCGCCGATACCGGTGTAATCGCGGCCATTCTGGCTGTCATAGCCGATCCGCATGATCCCGCCATCGGGCAGCCGCAGCCGCCCCGAGCCCTGGATCTGCAGGAAGAACACCTCGATCGGGTCCGCGCCCCAGGCCAGGATCGGCGCACGGCCCGCCAGCGAGCCCTGCTCGATCGCGGTTCGGTCGTCATAGGGGACGAGGTTGGTGCCCTGCACCTTGCCGCGAACCTTCTTGCCCTTCAGATCGGTCGAGAAGGCGCCGAGATCGACGTCGATCAGGTCGCGCGGCCGCGCATAGATGGGCACTTCGTAACCCGAACGCCGATCCCGCGATCCGGCGATTTCAGGCTCGTAATAGCCGGTGGCGAGCGAACGCCCGTCGCCGACCTGCACCGCCTCGAAATAGCGTGCGAAAAAGTCGCGGGCGCCGCCGTTCGGCACGTTGGCGGCAGCCTGGCAGGCAGGCTGCCAATCGGTACCCTGGGTCAAGCCGCTGGTGTCGGTACGCCGCATCAGGCCGGGGCAGGACAGCAGGAACGCCGCCCGTGCCGCCTCCGCCTGGGGTTCGGTCATCGGCAGGGTGGCGACCGCCGGTCCGGCGATCAGTCCCGCCTGCGCGGCATTGGTCGCCCCCGGCACGGCGGCCACCGGGGTCGCGGGCAGCGGCGTAGACGGCAGGATGCGTACCGGCCCCGAAGGCACACGCGAAACGCTGGGGCCGTTCGGTTGCACCGCCGACCCGCCGGCCTGGGGGCGCGGCACCGGACGGGTGGATGGCTGATGTGGCGCGCGCGACGGATAGTCACCGGACGCACCGGGCGGCACGATCCGACCGGCACAGGCCGAAACGCTGATCGAAAGCGCGACGATCGCCGCGACGCGAAACCCTTTCAAGGCCCCCTATCCCCCCGTAACCGCGTCAGGCTTCGTCGGTATCGACAAGCTTCCAGTTCGGGTCGCCGCTCTTCAGCGTGCGGGCGAAGGTCCAGACGTCATGGGTCTCGACCGCATCGCTCAGCGAACCGGCGATGACATGGCCTTCGGCATCGCGCGTGATGGCGGCGATGTCGGCGTCGAAGCGGACGGTGATCCGCGCCTGGCGGCCCTCGACCTGGGCGTCGACGATCCTGGCGCTGTCGACGCGGATCAGGCGGTTGTCGAGCGTCTGCCCGGCCTCGCGCCGCTGCTCGATCGCTTCGGAGAAGGCGGCCAGCACGTCCGCCTCGACCAGATCGGCCAGCGCGTCCTCATCGCCCTTCCAGAATGCTTCCAGCGTCATGCGATAGGCCGCCTGCGCACCGCCTAGGAACTGGGTCACGTCGAAACCCGGCTCGCCCGAAATCACCGAGCGCAGTCCCTGCTCGGCGCGCGGATCGATGTTGCGGTTCACCACCGGCACCGTTCCCTGTGCGGCCTCCGTCGTGCGCGGCAGCGTCACCGGCAGCGGGCGATCGTCCGCACTGCGCGGCAGCGGCTGCTGTTCATGGCCGGTACGCTTGCCCAGCACGCTGTACAGCCGCAATGCCAGGAAGAGCGCGACCATCGCGAGAAGAACGACGTAGAATAACAACACAGGCGCCTTTCACTATCAGGACCGATATAGGCGCACGGGCCGACAATGAAAACCCGCGCTCCCGACAGAAGAGGGCAAGGTTGAATCCGTGCCTGCCCGCTGCTACGCGCAACGGCCATTGGGCCGAACGCGCGAACCCGCCCTTTCGGTTCCCTACTCCCCTTGATCTCACGCAAGAAGGTATCGACGATGGACGAACAGGGTTTGCCGCAAGGCTTCGAAGCGCCGACCGGCGAGGGCGAGGACGCCGGTCCCGCCGCCGGTCTGATCTCGCAATATGTGAAGGACTTGTCGTTCGAGAACCCGAACGCGCCCGGCATCTATCAGGCGCAGGCCGCGCCGGGCATCGACGTGCAGTTCAACATCGCCGCCAGCCAGGTGGGCGAGGAAGTCCATGAGCTGGTCCTGAAGATCGAGGTTCGCGCCGAGTCCGAGGGCAAGACCGCCTTCATCGTCGACCTGAGCTATGCGGGCCTGTTCGGTTTCCGCAACGTGCCCGTCGATCAGATCCAGCCCTTCATGCTCGGTGAAGCGCCGCGCCTGCTCTTCCCCTTCGCGCGTCGCGTGCTCGCCGATGCGGTCCGTGACGGCGGCTTCCCGCCGCTGATGCTGGAGCCGATCGACTTCGCCCAGCTCTATCTCCAGCAGGCCGAGGCGCAGGCGGGCACCGCCCAGCCCAACACCCCGGAAACCGGCCACGCCTGATCCGGCCCGATCGATGAACCTGACCAAGGCGCTGGGCTCGGTCGGCGGGCTGACTCTGGCCAGCCGCGTGCTTGGTCTGGTTCGCGATTCGCTGTTCTTCCGCTTCGTGGGGGCGAATTTCGCTTCCGACGCGTTCCAGATCGCGTTTCGCCTGCCCAACATGTTCCGCGCCCTCTTCGCGGAGGGCGCCTTTTCCGCCGCCTTCATCCCGATGTTCAACCGCAAGGTGGCGGAGGGTGACAAGACCGAGGAAGGGTCCGGGCTGGCGCACGGCCTCGCCTTTGCCGAGCACGCATTGTCGGTCCTGTTGCCGGTCCTGATCGTCATGACCGCGCTGGTCGAGCTGGCGGCCTGGCCGGTCACCTGGATCCAGACCTTCGGCTATGGCAAGGGAAGCCCCGCGCAGTTCGACTATATCGTCCTGCTCAACCGGCTGACCTTTCCCTATCTGCTGTTCATCAGCCTGGTGTCGTTGCTGGGCGGCATCCTCAATTCGCTTCACCGTTTCTGGGTGAATGCGGCCGCCCCGATCCTGCTCAACCTGACGCTGATCGTCGCGCTGCTGTTCTTTCACACGCATGACCCGATGGCGACCGCGCGCAATCAGGCGATCGCGGTATCGGTCGCGGGGTTGTTGCAATTCGTCTGGCTCTGGTGGGCCTGTCGTCGCGCAGGCGTGCGGCTGAAGCTGAGATGGCCCGTCATCAACGACGACGTCAAACGGCTGATGAAGCTGATCCTGCCCGCCGCCGCCGGTGCGGGGGCGGTGCAGATCAATCTGGTCATCTCGACCGCACTGGCCGCACGCTTCCTGCCGGCCGGCTCGGTGTCCTATATCTACGCCGCCGACCGGCTGAACCAGTTGCCGCTGGGGCTGATCGGCATCGGCCTCGGCACCGTCCTGCTCCCCACCGTCTCGCGCCTGCTCGGTGCGGGGCGCGAGGTCGAGGCCATGGAGACGCAGAACCGGGGCATGGAGCTGGCGCTGCTGCTCACCCTGCCCGCGACGGTCGCGCTGATCGTCTGCGGCCAGCCGATCGTCGCCGCGCTGTTCGAGCATGGCAAGTTCACCGCGACCAACAGCTATTATACCGCGCAAGCGCTGGCGGCCTTCTCGATCGGCCTGCCCAGCTATATCCTGGTGAAGGTGCTGACCCCGGGCTATTATGCGCGCGCCGATACCCGGACGCCGGTGCGCTATGCGACCTGGTCGATGCTGGTCAATCTGGTGCTCAACCTGATCTTCATCTGGTGGCTGGGGCATATGGGCCCGCCGCTCGCCACCGCGATCGCCTCCACGGTCAACGTCGTGCTGCTCTATCGCACGCTGGCGAAGCGGGGGCATTTCGTCGCGGATGCGCAGTTGCGGCGACGCAGCTGGCGGATGGGCGTGGCCGCGCTGCTGATGGGCGGGGCGATGGCGCTGCTCAACGAACGGTTCCAGCCCTATGTCACCGGCACCAATGTGGAGCGCTGGGGCGCACTCCTCCTACTGGTCGCGACGGGCGTGCTCGTCTATGCGGTGGCCAGTTTCGCCACCGGGGCCTTCCGGGCAGCGGACATCAAGCGGCTCGTTCGCCGCAACTCTTGAGGACCATCATGCGCGTTGTTTCCGGCATCAAGCCCACGGGCAATCTCCATCTCGGCAATTATCTGGGCGCCGTGAAGCAGTGGGTGGCGATGCAGGACGACATCCAGTCCCAGGGTGGCGAGACCATGTACTTCATCGCCGACCTGCACGGCCTGACCGAATGGATCGCGCCCGCCGACATGGCCGCGAACACCATCGAGATGACCGCGACGCTGATCGCGGCCGGGATCGATCCCGAACGCTCGATCCTGTTCAACCAGACCCGCGTGCCCCAGCATAGCGAGCTGGGCTGGCTGCTGAACAATGTCGCGCGCGTCGGCTGGCTGAACCGGATGACCCAGTTCAAGGACAAGGCGGGCAAGAATCGCGAGGGTGCCAGCGTCGGCCTGTACGATTATCCGGTGCTGATGGCCGCCGACGTGCTGCTCTACAACGCCACGCACGTTCCGGTGGGCGAGGACCAGAAGCAGCATCTGGAACTGGCCCGCGACATCGCGACCAAGTTCAACAACGACTATGAGCGCGAGGTCTTCACCCTGCCCCAGCCCCTGATCAGCAAGGCGGCGCCGCGCATCATGAGCTTGCGCGATGGCGCGTCGAAGATGTCGAAGTCGAATCCGTCGGAAATGTCGCTGGTCAAGCTGATCGACAGCGATGAGGTGATCGCGGAGAAGTTCCGCAAGGCCAAGACCGATCCCGACGTCCTGCCCGAGACGCTGGACGGGCTGGAAGGCCGGGCCGAGGCCCGCAATCTGGTCACCATCTATGCCGCCCTGTCGGACCGCGAGCCCGCCGACGTGCTGGCGCAGTTCGCGGGCAAGGGCTTCGGCGCGTTCAAGCCCGAGCTGGCGGACCTTGCGGTTGCCACGCTGGGTCCGATCCGCGAGCGGTTGACCCGGCTGCTCGACGATCGTGGCGAGGTGGGGCGCATCCTAGAGCGTGGCGCCGAGAAGGCGCGCGATCTGGCCGCGCCGATGCTGCTCGACGTGCAGCGGACCATGGGCCTGCAAATCTGATGCCCCCCGGCCCCGTCACCCGCATCATGGTGATGGGGCCGCCGGGCAGCGGCAAGTCGACGCTGGCCCGGCAATTGAGCCAACGCCTGGCCCTGCCTGTTTGGCACGCCGATGCGCTGTTCCATGGTCCCGGCTGGGTCGCCCGGCCAAGGGATGCATTCGTCGCCGATCTGGCGGCGATCGCCGCACAACCCCGATGGGCCATCGACGGCAACTATTCCCATGCCCGCTATGGGCCTGCGATGGACGAGCGACTGGCACGGGCGGATCGGATCATCCTGCTCGATCTGCCGCGCCGCGTGACCATCCCGCGTATCCTGCGGCGCGTGGCGCGCTATCGAGGGCAGGTCCGACCCGATAGCGCACCCGAATGCCCGGAACGGCTGGATCTGGCGTTCCTGATATATTGCTGGCGCTGGCGACGCGCCGTGCGGCCGGGGCTCGTACAGCTGCTGGAGGTCGCCGGGGAACGGGCGCTCCGCTACGGGCGGGCGCCGACGCTCGCGCGTGTCCTGGCCGATCTGGGGTGAATAGACGAGCGAAGTCGAAGGCCACGCCCCCGCCCGCTCGGCGGAACCTCAGCCCTCCAGTTCCTTCATCAGCACCCGCACCGCATTGTCGATATCGCGGTCGGTGTCGCGCAGTTCCTCGATCTTGCGCACCGCATAGATCACGGTCGAATGGTCGCGTCCGCCGAACTTGCGGCCGATCTCGGGCAGCGAGCGGGTGGTCAGGCGCTTGGCCAGATACATGGCGATCTGGCGCGGGCGCGCGATGGCGCGGGCGCGGCGGGCCGAAACCAGATCGAGCGGCTTCAATTCGAAATGGCGGCTGACCAGCTTCTGGATCTCATCGATGGTGATCCGCCGCTGCGCGCCCCGAAGCACCTCGCCCAGCGTCGCGACCGCAAATTCCAGATCGATCTTGTCGCCGGTCAGCTGCGCATAGGCGACGACCCGGTTCAGCGCGCCTTCGAGTTCGCGGATATTGCCGCGAATCCGCGAGGCGAGCAGATCGAGCACATCGGTCGGAACCTCGATCTCGGGCAGGTCGGCGACCTTGCGGTTCAGAATCGTGCGGCGCAGCGTCAGGTCGGGCGCCTTGATGTCCGCGACCAGCCCCGCGCCGAGACGCCCGATGATCCGCGGCTCCACCCCGTCGAGCGACTGGGGCGAACGATCGGCGGAGATGACCAGCCGCTTGCCCGCACCCACCAGTTCGTTGACCGTGTGGAAGAATTCTTCCTGCGTCGAATCCTTGCCCGCGATGAACTGAAGATCGTCGATCAGCAGCAGGTCGGCCGAGCGCAGCCGCGACTTGAAGCTGAAGGTATCGCGCGCGCGCATCGCCGCGACGAAATCGAACATGAAGCGCTCCGCCGACATGCACAGCACGATCGCATCGGGATGCGACTCGAGAAAGGCATGGGCGATGGCATGCATCAGGTGGGTCTTGCCCTGCCCGGTACCGCCGTGGAGGAAAAGCGGGCTGAAACGCGGCGGGCCCGGCTCGGCCAGCGACAGCGCGGCGTTGAACGCCACCCGGTTGGACGAGTCGACCACGAAACGGTCGAAGGTCAGGCGCGGATCGAGCGGCGGACGATCGCTGGGGACGCGAAGCGCAGGCGCCGGGGCGGCCGCAGCGACCGGGCTGGCGGACTTTGCCGCGCTCCGCGCCGCCGAACGGGTGGCCGGTGCGGGGGCCTCGACGACAGCGGGGGCCGCCCGCTTACGCGGGGCGGGCTCGGCGAACAGCGATGGCTGCTCGTCATCCTCGACCGGCTGTGGCTGCGGCTGTTCGTTACGCGCGACCACGCGCAGCGGCGTGGCTTCCAGCGACTCGGTGGTCAGTCGGGCCACCTTGCTGGGCGCACGGGTTTCGATGAGCACGGCGCGCACCTCTGGCAGCACGGCCTTGAATTCCAGGTGGAGGCGGTCCGCATAATGGCTGCGCACCCAATTGGTCGCGAAAGCCGAAGGAAGCGCCAGGCGGACCGTATCGGGCTCGTCACCCTCGATCAGTTCCATCGGCTTCAACCACTGGTCGAACAGACGCGCACCCGCCGATTCGCGCAGGTTCGCGCGGACGCGCGCCCAGGCACGAGCCTGGTCCGTCGTCGGACGCGTTGCCTGCCAATTCGTCACCAGCGCACTCCAATCATGCCGACCGCGATGATGCGGACGGACCCCGTTCCAATCGGCGACAAGAACCCCATGGGCGAATCAAACGGATCCGGCCCGGTTATGCCACTTCGCTATGTCCATGACGCGGGCATGAAGCACCGCTGCTGGGATACCGATTATGAGCCATGACGGGGTCCGATCAAGACCGTGTCCGGCCATAAATCTGAAATAAACCGGATTGACAGGGCAAAGCCCGCAGAATCCCGTCAAACAATCTCATAACTAACTGATATTACACGAAATTAACCCGAGCCCTCGGATGCCCCCAAAAGTCCGAATCACTCGAATCGCGGATTATCCTCGCGTTGCACGAAACGCCGGATGGTTCCCCGAAATCGAGTCCGTAAAAACCCTTAACATGCCTCGCGCGCACACGAAAAAACCCGCCGGGGGACCGCCCCCGGCGGGTTTCATTCGTCGCGGTAACCGAGAGGCTTTTAGGCCAGCGCGGCGATGCGCTTGGTCAGGCGCGAGAACTTGCGCGCCACAGTGTTCTTGTGAAGCACGCCCTTGGCGACGCCGCGTGCCATTTCGGGCTGCGCCGCGGCCAGAGCGACCGTCGCGGTTTCCTTGTCGCCCGCGGCCAGAGCGGCCTCGACCTTCTTCACGAAGGTACGGATGCGGCTGACGCGGTTGCCGTTGATGACGGCGCGACGCTCGTTGCGACGGATACGCTTTTTGGCCTGCGGCGTGTTCGCCATGAAAACCTCTAAATCTCGATCAAAAGGGATAGCGGCGCGACGCACCAGCTTTGAAGCCGCGCCCCTTACCGGTTGGTGCGCCGTCCGTCAACTGCGCTGGCAGGTAGCGCACCAGAAAGTCGACCGCCCCGAGTCGGTTCGCCGCCGGACGATCGCGCCGCATTCGCAGGCCTCGCCCTCTCGGCCATAGACCCGCCATTCCTTGGAGAAATAGCCCAATTCGCCATCGGGCCGGACATAATCGCGCAGCGACGATCCCCCCGCTAGGATCGCGGCCTCCAGCACGGTTCGGATCGCCTCGACCAACCGCACGAGTCGCGCCCGCGAAATCTGCCCGCCCGCGCGCCCGGGCGTGATCTTCGCCATGTGCAGCGCCTCGCACACATAGATATTGCCGAGTCCCGCGACGATCCGCTGGTCGAGCAGCATCGCCTTGATCGGCGCCGAGCGCCCCTCCAGCGCCGCCGCCAGATAATCGGCGGTGAAGTCGGGGCCGAGCGGCTCGGGCCCCATGGCGAGGAAGGGCGGATAGCCAGCCAGATCGGCCGTCGGCCAGAGATCGACAAAGCCGAATCGCCGTGGATCGTTCAGCGCCAGCCGCCGCCCTGCCCCCGTTTCCAGCAGCAGATGGTCGTGCGCCAGCGGCTCACCCGGATCGATCCGCCAGCGCCCCGACATACCCAGATGAAAGACCATGGTGTCGCCGCGATCGGTGTCGATCAGGCCATATTTGGCGCGACGCCCCAGCGCCGTGACCCGCGCGCCCGTCATTCGCTGGCGCAGCTCGGCGGGGAACGGGCGACGCAGGTCGGCGCGGCGCGGCTCGACCAGCGTCAACCGCTCGCCCGACAGCACCGGCGTCAGGCCGCGCACGGTGGTCTCTACCTCGGGAAGTTCGGGCATCGTCTCTCTGGAATGGCTTTCGTCGCCCAAACAGCTAGGTAGCGTTTGCCCCGCCAGCAAGGCCGGGCTAGGGCAAGACCATGAGCGATACCGTCTCCTTCGGCTATGAAGATGTGCCCCGCGACGAAAAGGCCGCCCGTGTCGGCGGCGTCTTCACCAACGTCGCCTCCAAATACGACCTGATGAACGACGCCATGTCGGGCGGCATGCACCGGCTATGGAAGGATCGCTTCGTCCGCCGGGTGAAGCCGCGCGCCAGCGACCAGATCCTCGACATGGCGGGCGGCACGGGCGACATCGCCTTCCGCCTGGCCGAATCGGGCGCGAGCATCACGGTGGCCGACATTAATCCGGCGATGCTGGAAGTCGGCATGAAGCGCGCGGCGGAGCGTGGGCTCGACGGCCTGGTCTGGACCGAGGCCAATGCCGAAGTACTGACCTTTCCCGACAAATTCTTCGACGCCTATACGATCGCGTTCGGCATCCGGAACGTCACCGACATTCCGGCCGCGTTGCGTGAGGCGCACCGGGTGCTGCGGCGCGGCGGGCGCTTCTTCTGCCTGGAATTTTCAACCACCGTCTGGCCGGGCTTCTCGGAAGTCTATGACGCCTATTCGCACAAGCTGGTGCCCAAGCTGGGCCAGATGCTGGCAGGCGATGCGGACAGCTATCGCTACCTAATCGAATCGATCCGTCGCTTCCCCGACATGCCGACCTTCGAGGGCATGATCCGCGAGGCCGGCTTTATCGAGACCAGGGTCGAGCCGATCATGGGCGGCCTGGTCGCGATCCATTCGGGTTGGAAGATTTGATGCAGGGACGTCCGGGCGGATTCGCCCTGTGACCCAGCCGGTGGTGCATCTGTGGCGTCTGCTCAAATGGGGGCGGACGCTGGCGCGGCATGGCGCGTTGCGCGGGATCGAGCGCGATCCCAACACGCCCGCGCCGGTGAGGCGGCTGGCGCGTGTCGCCCGGTTCGGTGCGCGCGTGCCTGCCAAGCCCGCCTATGCCGATGCGTTCCAGGCGATCGGCCCGGCCGCGATCAAGCTGGGCCAGACGCTGGCGACCCGTCCCGATCTGGTCGGCGACGATGCCGCGCACGATCTGCTGCGGCTTCAGGACCAGTTGCCTCCCGTCCCCTTCGCGACCATCTGCGCCGCGATGGAAGCCAGCATGGGCCGGCCGCCCTCGCACTTCTTTTCCTCGATCGAGGAGACGCCGGTTGGTGCCGCCTCGATCGCGCAGGTGCACCGTGCGGTGACGACCGATGGCCGGACGGTTGCGGTCAAGGTGCTGCGCCCCGGCGTCGAGGAAGACTTCGCCCGCGCCATCGACACCTATCAATGGGCCGCCGCGCAGGTCGAGGGGATGAGCGGCGAGGCCGCCCGCCTGCGCCCGCGCCTGACGGTCGAGAATTTCCGCCGGTGGACGCTGCGCGAACTCAACTTCCGGCGGGAAGCCGCCTCGGCCTCCGAACTCGCCGAGGCGATGACCGCCGAGCCCGATTTTATGGTGCCCCAGATCGACTGGGCGCGCTCGACCGCCAAGGTGCTGACGGTCGAATGGATTGACGGGATCAAGCTGTCCAACCGCCAGGCCTTGGTCGAGGCGGGGTATGACCTGCCGCACCTTGCCCAGACGCTGGTCCGCGCCTTTCTGCGCCAGGCGATCGCGGAAGGATTCTTCCATGCCGACATGCACCAGGGCAATCTCTTCGCCCTGCCCGGCAACAAGATCGCCGCGATCGACTTCGGCATCATGGGCCGGATCGACCGGCGCGCGCGCGTCTGGCTGGCCGAGATCCTCTATGGCCTGATCACCGGCAACTATAAGCGCGTCGCCGAAATCCATTTCGAGGCGGGCTATGTGCCCCCGCACCACAATGTCGCGGAGTTCGCCACCGCGCTGCGTGCCGTGGGCGAGCCGATGCGCGGACTGCCGGTCAAGGACATGTCGATCGGCATGATGCTGGACGGCCTGTTCTCGATCACCCGCGATTTCGACATGGTGACGCAGCCGCATCTGCTGTTGCTGCAAAAGACCATGGTGATGGTCGAGGGCGTGGCGACCAGCCTCGACCCCGACATCAACCTGTGGGACTCGGCCGCCCCCTTCGTACGCGAATGGATTCGTACCGAACTCGGCCCCGAAGCGAAGATCGCCGACCGGCTGATCGAGGATGTGCGCACCATCGCTCGCCTGCCCGATCTGGTCCGCCGGATCGAGGCGCGCTACCCCGCGCCGGGCGGCGAGCCCCCCGCTCCCCCGTTGAAGCAGATCGAAGTGGTGCGGATCGGCGGCGGCTGGCGTTATGCGCTTCTCTCGATGCTGTCGGCGGCGGCGGGCGTCGCGGCGACCCTGGCCGTGCTGCGGTGAGGATGCGGGGGTAAGGATGCCGGGCAGCGCGCCCTCCGCCCCCTCGCGCCGTACGACGCGACCGCTCTGGCTGGGTCAGCCGGGGCGGCTGTCGACCGTATCGCCATTGGCCGCGACGGGTATCCTCGCTCTGCTAATCCTGTTCGTGGCGATCGCGATCGGCACGCAAGCCATGGTCGAGCCGGTGGGCGACCATCTGTCGCCCGTGTCGCGCGCCATGCTGGATCATGTCCGGCACGGGCAATCCTTTTATTCGGCCGCGATCGACGCCTTGCGTGAGAATGGCCGGGCATTGCGGCCTGCGCTCATCGCCGTGCCCCTGCCCGCGCTGACCGTGACGCTGGCGGCCCTGCCCGAAATGGTGGGACAGGGGCTGATGGTGATGCTGGGCGTGGCGGTGCTGGCGAGCTGGCTGCGCCGGGTCGCACCGGTCATCAGCCATCACGGTCCCCTGATCCTTGCGGCGATCCTTTTGGCGGCGGGTCTCTATCCGCTGATCGACCGGGCGATGGCGGCCGTGCCGGAGGCGTGGGCGGCGATGCTGATCGCCCTGTCGCTGGTGCAGCGCCGCCCCGAGGGAAGCCTCAGCGCCGTCGCGCTGGGTTTGGCGGCGATGATCCTCAGCCCGGTGGCATTGCTTCACGGCATGGTCATGCTGGCGCTGGCGTGGCAGGCCGAAGCGCGGCGGGAGGCGATCGGCTGGATAGTCGCACTCGCCATCGCGCTGCTGATATTGGCGGCCCATGCCCATGCGCTGAATGATCTGGTCAGCGCCGCCGATCCCGCCATGGGCTCCCCCTTTTTCGTGCTCGCGCCCGGTAGCTGGGTGGCGAGTCTCGCCTCGATCAACGCTGTCGGTTTCCTGCCGATGGTGCTGGTCGTGCCTCTGAGCGCGCTGGCGGCGCTGGGCTGGGCGAATTGGCGGCAGGCGCTCGCGCGGCGGGCGGGCATGACGATGCTGGCCTATGGAGTGGCGGCGCTGCTGACTGGAGCCCCGGCGATGATGCTGGGACTTTCCCCGTTGTTCTTTCTGGGCGTCGTCTTCGCCCCCGATGCGGTACGCGAGCTGATCGTCGCCGCACGCGACCGGCGGCGCATCACCGTGACGCGAGTCGTGCGATGAGCCATATCCTGTTGATCGTCGGCGGCGGCATCGCCGCCTATAAAAGCTGCGAACTGATCCGCCTGCTCCGCAAGAAGGGGCACAGCGTCCGCTGCGTTCTGACCGAGGGGGGCAGCCACTTCGTCACCCCCATGACGCTGGCTGCGTTGTCGGAAAACCAGGTCTTCACCACCCTGTGGGATCTGAAGGACGAGGCGGAGATGGGCCATATCCAGCTTAGCCGCGAAGCCGATCTGGTCGTGGTGTCGCCCGGCACCGCCGACCTGATGGCACGGATGGCGAACGGGTCGGCGGACGATCTGGCGACGACCCTGTTGCTGGCCACCGATACGCCGGTGCTGGTCGCCCCCGCGATGAACGTCCGCATGTGGCTTCATCCGGCGACCCAGCGCAACGTGGCACGGCTGCGGGCGGACGGGGTGGCGGTGATGACGCCCGACGAAGGCGCGATGGCATGCGGCGAATTCGGCCCCGGCCGCCTGCCCGAGCCGCCCGCCATCCTGGCGGCGATCGAAGCCGCGCTCGCCCCCGCCCCCGGCCCGCTGACCGGGCGGCATGTCCTGGTCACCGCCGGGCCGACGCATGAGCCGATCGACCCGGTCCGCTACATCGCCAACCGCTCCTCGGGCCGACAGGGTTTCGCGATCGCCGGGGCACTGGCCCGGCTGGGCGCGCGGGTGACCCTGGTGGCGGGGCCGGTGGCGCTGGCGACTCCGGCGGGCGTGACGCGAGTCGATGTCGAGACCGCCCGGCAAATGGCGGCCGGGGTCGAGGCCGCGCTGCCCGCCGATGCCGCCGTGATGGTCGCCGCCGTCGCCGACTGGCGAGTCGAGGCGGCAGGGCAGAAGGTGAAAAAAGATGGCGGCGCTGCGCCGGCACTTACCCTGGTCGAAAATCCCGACATTCTCGCCACCGTCGCTTCTTCCCCCAACCGCCCCCCACTGGTCGTCGGCTTCGCGGCGGAGACCGAGAATGTCATCGACCATGCCGTCGCCAAGCGTGCACGCAAGGGCGCAGACTGGATCGTCGCCAATGATGTATCGGGCGATGTGTTCGGGGGCGACGCCAACCGCGTTCACCTGATCACCGCCGATGGCGTCGAAAGCTGGGAGCGGATGGGCAAGGACGATGTCGCCAAGGGGCTCGCACAACGTATCGCCGATGCGCTACAAGCACGGCCATGACGCTTGATCCAATCTCCATTGCCGTCAAACGCTTGCCCCATGGCGAAGGGCTTCCGCTTCCCGCTTATGCCACGTCCGGGGCGGCGGGCATGGACGTGGTCGCGGCCGAGACGCTGACCCTGCTGCCCGGCAAGCGCGCTGCCGTCGCGACCGGTTTCGCCATCGCCATCCCGCCGGGTTACGAAGTGCAGGTTCGCCCGCGATCCGGCCTGGCGCTGAAGAACGGCATCACCTGCCTCAACACGCCGGGTACGATCGACGAGGATTATCGCGGCGAGGTGAAGGTGATCCTCGCCAACCTGGGGGACGAATCGTTCGAGGTGGTACGCGGCGAGCGTATCGCGCAACTCGTTCCCGCCCCCGTGCAACGCACGACCCTGACCCTGGTCGAAGAGCTTGAGGAGACTCAGCGGGGTGCCGGGGGATTTGGATCGACCGGGCGATGATCGCACTGTCGCTGCTCGCCGCCGTGTTGCAGGCCACCGCACCGACGCCGCCCGTGCCGACGCCTGCCGAGCCGCCGCACGACTGGTCGACCCTCGCGGCGATCACCCTGCCCCCCGCCGGGCCCGAACTGGTGCGCTTCGTTCGCGAGGAAGTCGCCTCCGGGCGGTGCCCGCGAGCGAAGGCCACGGACGAACAGATGGTGCTGGTGGTCCCCCTTGCCGTGAGGGTCGGACCGGATGGCATCGCGAACAGCGTGGTGCCGCTCGCCATCGGTTGCCCGACGGTCGAGCAATATAGCGCGGGCGTGGCGCAGCGGATGATCCGCCACCTGACGCACCGCACGATGATGGCGGGCGATCGCTGGTATCGTACGGTCATCACCTATACATGGCCGGGATGATCCTGACCGACGACGAACTTGCCCGCTATGCCCGTCATATCGTGTTGCGGGAATTCGGCGGCGGCGGCCAGATGCGGTTGAAGCAGGCGACGGTCGCGGTGATCGGCGCGGGCGGGATTGGATCGCCCGCCATCCAGTATCTAGCCGCCGCCGGGATCGGATCGCTGATCCTGATCGACGACGATGTGGTCGAGCCGTCCAACCTGCAACGCCAGACCATCTTTGCCACCGATGATCGTGGCACCCCCAAGGTCGATGCCGCCGCCGCCCATGTCGCGCGGCTGAACCCGCATGTCGCGGTCAGCGTCCACCGCACGCGGGTGACGGCGGACAATGTGGATGCGCTGATCGACGGTGCCGATGTCGTGCTGGACGGCTGCGACAATTTCGCGACGCGGCTGGCGGTGGCCGATGCGGCGCTGGCTAATCGCATCCCCCTCGTCTCGGCGGCGGTGGGACAATTTGAGGGGCAATTGGCGGTCTATCGCGGATGGGAGGCGGACAAGCCCTGTTACCGCTGCTTCGTCGGCGATACGGCCGATCAGGCGGGGCTGACCTGTGCCGATGACGGGGTGCTGGGACCGGTGACGGGGGTGATGGGCAGCCTTGCCGCACTGGAGACGCTGCGCGCGGTAGCACCTTTTGGCCGCGACAGCGCGGGCAGCATCCTGATCGCGGACATGCTGACCATGCGGTTCCGGACATTGTCGTTGCCCAAGGACCCCGGATGCCGGTGCCGCCACGCCATCGCGGCGTCGCAGTGAAGGCCGCCCCGCCCCCGTCTCCGCCCCCCGGCTGGCTCGACTGGACCGGAGACAAGGGCTGGATCGGTAAGATCACCGGCCTGCCCGATTCGGCGCTGCATGCGCATTTCGGGATGGCGATCCTGGTGCTCACCGCGCTCGTCCTGCGTCGGGCCCCGTGGCATTGGCGATGCTGGCTGACCGTATTGGCGATCGAGACGCTGAACGAAGCCTATGACCTGCTCCAGCCCTTCTACCCGACGGACGAGGGGAACCTCGCGGCCAGCTGGTCTGACATGTGGGCGACGATGTTGTGGCCCACCGTGATCCTGCTGACCTTCCGCTGGCTCGGTCGGCGCGGCAAGCGGCGGTAGGACTTGCCTCTTCACCATCGCTGAGGCCTGGCGGCGAAGCTCTGAGCTTGCGAAAAGCCACCGCAACGAAAAAGGGGCGGCGACCTATCGGCCCCGCCCCCCTTTCCAAACACTGAAATCCGATCAGGCGAACAGTGTCTTGGCGAATTCGCGCACTGCGGGACCGATGTCCTCGCGTGCGACGCCCAGCGCCAGATTGGCGGTCAGCCAACCCGCCTTGTCGCCGCAATCGTAACGCTGACCGTCGAAGGTGAAGCCGTGGAAAGGCTGGTTGCCGATCAGCTTGGCCATCGCGTCGGTCAGCTGGATCTCGCCGCCCGCACCCGGTTCCTGCGCGTCGAGGATCTGCATCACCTCGGGCTGGAGGATATAGCGGCCGGGGATCATCAGGTTCGACGGCGCCTTGCCCTTGGGCTTTTCGACCAGCGCGGTCACCTCGGTCAGGCGGCCGTCCTGCTTGCCGGGCGAGATGATGCCGTACTTGTCGGTTTCGCTATCGGGCACTTCCAGCGCGCCGATCACATTGCCGCCGACCTTGTCATAGGCCTCGACCATCTGCTTCATGAAGCCGCCGACCATCAGTTCGTCGGGCAACAGCACCGCAAAGGGCTCGTCGCCGACGATCTCGCGCGCGCACCACACCGCATGGCCCAAGCCCAGCGGCTCCTGCTGGCGGACATAGACGGGGCTGCCCGGCTTCTGGCGAATGCCGTCGATCACGGCCAGGCTCTTGCCCCGCGCCTTCATCGTGGCTTCGAGTTCGTAGGAAATGTCGAAATGGTCCTCCAGCGCGCCCTTGCCGCGACCGGTGACGAAGATGATTTGCTCGATCCCCGCTTCCAGCGCTTCCTCGACGGCGTACTGGATCAGCGGCTTGTCGACGACGGTCAGCATTTCCTTGGGCATCGACTTGGTCGCGGGCAGGAATCGCGTTCCCAGACCGGCCACCGGAAATACCGCCTTGCGCACTTTCTTGATCGTCATGAAACCTCCCTGGACACGGCCGGCTTTACCGCGATTTTGCGCCGCAACATAGAGCCGCGACGAGCCGATACGGTTAGGATGTCCTTAAAAGCGACAGGATAATAATGCGATCCATGAACCCGGCACCCATCCTCGTCGTCTTTGGAACGCGTCCCGAGGCGATCAAGCTTTTCCCGGTGATCCGGGCTCTCGCTGCGACAGGCGCACCGGTCAGAACCTGCGTGACGGCGCAACATCGCGGCATGCTGGACCAGGTGCTGGCCATTGCCGGGCTGACCCCGGACCATGACCTGGACCTGATGGAACCGGGCCAGTCGCTCGACCGACTGACCGCGCGGCTGCTGACCGGTCTGGGCGAGGTGATGGATGCGGTGCGACCCGCAATGGTGGTCGTTCAGGGCGACACCGCCACCGCCATGACCGGCGCGCTGGCCGCCTATTACCGCAAGATACCGGTCGCCCATGTCGAGGCTGGGCTCCGCTCGGGCGACATCTATCAGCCCTGGCCGGAGGAGGTGAACAGACGGATCGTGGCACCTATCGCCGCGCTGCACTTCGCCCCCACCGAAACCGCCGCCGCCGCGTTGCGCGCGGAGGGGATCGATCCGGCCCATGTCCATGTGACGGGCAACAGTGTGATCGACGCGCTGCACTGGACGCGCGACCGGATCGCCGCCAATCCCTCGCTCGCGGCCGATCTTGACCCGGTGCTGGCGCGGATGGCGGGCAAGCGGATCGTGCTGGTCACCACCCATCGGCGCGAGAATTTCGGCGACGGCATGGCCTCGATCGCACGCGCGCTGCGGCGAATCGCCGAGCGGCCCGACATAGGCATCCTCTTTCCCATGCATCCCAACCCCAATGTCGCGCAGGTGATGGACGAGATATTGGGCGACCATCCCGCGATCGCGCGGATCGCACCACTGGACTATCCGCATTTCGTCCGTGCCCTGGACGCCGCGTACATCGTCCTGACCGATTCAGGCGGTGTGCAGGAGGAAGCTCCTGCCCTCGGCAAGCCGGTGCTCGTCATGCGCGAGACGACCGAGCGACCCGAAGGCGTGGCGGCAGGCACCGCGCGGCTGGTCGGGACCGATGAGGGCCGGATCACCGCCGAACTCTTCGCCCTACTCGACGACCCCGAGCGTCACGCCGCCATGGCGCGCGCCCATAACCCATTCGGGAACGGTGACACCGCCGACCGGATCAGCAGGATCATAAACAATGCCCTTGGACTCTGAGCTTTCGGTCACGGTGATGGGGTTGGGCTATATCGGCCTGCCCACCGCTGCCGTCATCGCCCGGACGGGTGCGATGGTGACGGGCGTCGACGTCACCCCCTCGGTGGTCGAGACGATCAATTCGGGCCGCGTGCATATCGAGGAGGTCGATCTGGACGGCCTCGTTTCCGGCGTGGTGGCACGGGGCAGCCTGAAGGCGTCGCTGACCGTCGCGCCCGCCGATGTGTTCGTGATCGCGGTGCCTACGCCCTTCACCGAAGCACGCCAGCCCGACATCACCTATGTCCTCGACGCCGCCCGCGCGGTCGCACCGGTGTTGAAGACGGGGGATACGCTGATCCTCGAATCGACGTCGCCGGTCGGTACGACCGAGCAGGTGCGCGACCTGATCGCCGGGGAACGCCCCGACCTGAAGATGCCGGGCCTGACGCGAACGGGCGAACAGGCGGACATCGCCATCGCCTATTGCCCCGAACGCGTTCTGCCCGGGCGAATTCTGGTCGAATTGATCGACAATGACCGGGTGATCGGCGGCATCACGCCGCGATGCGCGCGCAAGGCGCTGACCTTCTATCGCCGGTTCGTGCGCGGGGCCTGCGTCACCACCACCGCGCGGGCCGCGGAGATGACCAAGCTGACCGAGAACGCCTTTCGTGACGTCAACATCGCCTTCGCCAATGAGCTGAGCCTGGTCGCCGACACGTTGGGCGTCGACGTATGGGAGGTGATCCGGCTGGCCAACCGCCATCCGCGCGTCAACATCCTGTCGCCGGGTCCCGGCGTCGGCGGCCATTGCATCGCGGTCGATCCCTGGTTCCTGGTTGCGGCCGATCCCGCCAACACGCCGCTGATCCGGACCGCGCGCGAGGTGAATGACGGCAAGACCGACCATGTCATTGCCCGCGCCACCGCGATGATCGAGGCGCAGTCCCCCGACCGTCCGGTCGCTTGCCTAGGCCTAGCCTTCAAGGCCAATATCGACGACTTTCGTGAAAGCCCCGCGCTCAAGGTCGCGGCGGCGCTCGCCCGGCGATTCGGCGAGAGACTTTGCATTGTCGAGCCCTATGCGACCAGCCTTCCCCGCGCCTTTGACGGGACCGGCGCTTCCCTGATCGACATCGACACCGCGCTGGAAACTTGCGAGGCGATGGTCGTTCTGGTCGACCACGACCTGTTTCGATCGATCCCGCTGGAGGAGCGGCGCGGCAAGATCGTCCTGGATACGCGGGGGCTTTGGCCCGATCAGGGCTGAGCACGCCTTCGCATTGCATGGGGGGGTGGGGGAGCCTAAGGACAATCGCCTGTTGCGGACATCAGATCATCCATGCTTGCCAAGTTATTGAATCTTCGAAAGCGCACGCCCGATTTCGTGCCGATCATGACCCCGGGCGTCCGGGTCTATGCGGTCGGTGACATTCATGGCCGCCTCGATCTGCTCGACCGGATTCTCGACCAGATCGATTCCGATCATGCCGGCCGTGTGCCGTTGCAGCGTCACATCGTCTTCCTGGGCGACCTGATCGATCGAGGCCCCGATTCGGCGGGCGTGGTCGAGCGGATCAGCCGGCTTGCCGCCTCGGATCGGCATGTTCACTGTCTGATGGGCAATCACGAGGAAATCCTGCTTCGCGCGATCGACGGCGACGATAAGGCGCTTCGCCTGTTCTGCCGGATCGGCGGGCGAGAAACCATGATGAGCTATGGCGTGACGGCCGAGCAGTATGAACGGCTCGACTATGCCGAGGTCCATGAACGGCTGAACGCCATCGTCCCCGCGGCCCACCAGCATTTCCTGTCGAATTTGAAGGAGATGCTGATCATGGGCGATTATGCCTTCGTCCATGCCGGTGTCCGTCCGGGCATCCCCTTCGCCGAGCAGAAGATGGCCGAGACCCGTTGGATACGCGATCCCTTTCTCGATCATCGGGCACCGATGGAGAAGATGGTCGTCCACGGCCACACGGTCGCTGATACGGCAGAGATTCTGCCGCACCGCATCGGGATAGACACCGGCGCCTATCAAAGCGACCGGCTGACCGCCCTGATGCTGGAAGGCACCGAGCAGGTTATTTTCTCTACTTGAGGCCTCTTTACCGGGCCGAAACGATTGCCGGGGCATTCCGTTTGCCGGCAAAGCACAGTATAGCCGCGCGGCGGTGAAGTAATGTTGCATTGCCGCACCAGTGTGGGAGCATAACTGTCCCATACTCGTTGGTGGGGTTGCCATGTACCGGTCTCCGTGCCATGGCCTCACTGGCATATCTTAAGGGAGTTCGACATGCGTCTTGGGAAGTTTCTCGTCGCCGCTGCCGCCGTTTCGATGACCGTCGCTCCGGCGATGGCTGCGAACCCGGCTGCCAGCCTCTCGGTTTCGAAGTCGGTTCGCGCTTCGGCTCCGGCTGCCAAGAAGAACGGCCTGGCCGGCGGTGGCATCCTGGTTGCGGTTCTCGCAGCTGCTGCCGTTGTTGCGGGCATCGTTGTGGTCGCCGATTCGGACGATTCGGCCGACAGCAACTAAGTTGCTCCAGCCTCACGGCTGAAAGGAATAGCGGCCTTCGGGCCGCTATTTTTTTGTCCTGAGAAGATGACCCGAGGCAGAAGGGCGCTCCATTTGGCGCGGCACTCCGTGCCTGGCCGTGGGCGACGGAGAGGTGGGGGAGGGTCGCACGCCCCGGGTACGATCCGACGTTCGACAGGCCAGCCTTCAATCCTGCCCTTAAGGGACAGATAATCGCACGATGTACGCAGGAGAAGCGTCCTGAGGCGTCGTGACCAACGAGCGACGCGGCACCGGATGAAAGTGCCCTGTCCCGAAACACCCGCCTGTCGGGCGATCATAGTGGTTCAGCCAGATCGGAAGCCCGTCCGATCTATCGACCGAAACGGCTTCCTGACGGGGATAGGCCTCTTGCTGCGACGGTAGGAATGGCATCGATGTCGATCGACCCTCCCGCCGTGACAGCCCCGCCTTCCGCGGCGACATGCTCTCAACGAAAAATCGCCGAAGTCCTGGTGAGGACTCCGGCGATCGCATTTCGGTCTGTCAGGCCCCTAGACGGAGCCTATCGATCAGCGGGGTGACGGCGCGCCGGGAACGCCGCCGGGGGCCCCACCGGGCATTCCGCCCATCATCGACTGCTGCGCCTGCATCTGCCGAAGCACCGACTCGGGAATGAAGTCGAGCAGCTCGACATCGAACACCAAAGTCGAATTGGCCGGGATCTTATCGTTCGCCTGGGCACCATAGCCGATCTGCGGCGGCAGCCAGAAACGATATTTCGCACCCTTGGGCATCAGCTTCAGCGCTTCCGCGAAGCCGGGCAGAACACCCGCCAGCGGCATCGGAGCAGGCTGTTGCGACTTGTCGAAAACGGTGCCGTCGATCAGACGACCGGTATAGTTGACCAGCGCCACATCGGTTGCGGTCGGATGGGCACCGCCCTGACCCGGCTGGATCACCTTATATTGGAGACCCGACGCCGTGGTCACAACGCCCGAACCGCGCGCCTCGCGCAACAGCGCGGCATCGCCCTGCCGCGCAAGCAGCGCGGCCAGCACGATCGCAGCGACCACCGCAACCCATATCCAGGCCAGATAGGAACGCCGGACGGGACGAAGGGGAACAGCGGTTACGGACATGCCAGCTTCTCGCTCTGTGCGTGGGCGTTGGTCGGAGCGATCAAGAGAAAGCCCCTAAAGCGCGGAAAGCCGACCCGCCGGAACGAATCGGCAACCATCCGGTCGGGCACCATTCCCCTGCCGATGACGGCAGCGGGACGGGCGCTCGACCGATCGGCCTATTACCGTGCGCCGTCGCGCTCGGCGCGCTTGCGCTCCAGCTTGCGGGCGCGACGCACCGCGGCCGCACGCTCACGAGCGCGCTTTTCCGACGGCTTTTCATAGTGGCGACGGAGCTTCATTTCGCGATACACGCCTTCACGCTGCAGCTTCTTCTTGAGCGCGCGGAGGGCCTGATCCACATTGTTGTCGCGAACGATGATCTGCATAAAAACGAATTGCTCCGGCAAAACAGGATAAAGCGGCCGCAGAATACTGTGGCCGCATCGTTGGGCGCTCCTAGCAGCGCGGTCGGCTGAATACAACCCGTTGGATCGCAATTCGCTCCCCCCCCGCACCCCGGTGCAACGAAATGAACGCCGATGTCATGCCCCAGCCATGCTGCCGTGATGCGGGGACTCTTATGGATGCTCTCGTCCGGCCACCTCCCGTACGCCGGACACCCTGACATGTTCATGGGCCTTTCAGGCCTGGGAACGAAACAGACGCGATGCCTCCCCTGTCATCGCGTCGGCCCCGGTCCCGCTTCCACCGGACCGGGGCCCCCTTTCGGGGCGAAGCGGACATGGCTAAGGCACAGGGCATGACCGCGTCCCATAACCCGACGATCCCGCTGATCCTGTACAACAGCCTGACCCGCGCGACGGAGACGTTCCGGCCGATCGATCCGGCGAATGTCCGCGTCTATTCCTGCGGTCCGACCGTCTATAATTATGCGCATATCGGCAATTTGCGTGCCTATGTCTTCACCGACACGCTGTCGCGCGTGCTGCGGTGGAAGGGCTGGCCGCTGACCCATGTCATCAACATCACCGATGTCGGGCATCTGACCTCCGACGCGGATGCGGGCGACGACAAGATGGAGGCTGCCGCGAAAAAGAGCGGCCAGGACATCTGGGCGATCGCGGACCATTATACCCGGGCGTTCAAGCAGAATCTGAAGGATCTGGGCATTGCCGACCCGTCCCGCTTTCCGCTGGCGACCGACCATGTTCCGCAGATGATCGAATTCGCCAAGGCGATCGAGGCCAAGCACTGCTACCGCCTCCCCGACGGCCTGTATTTCGACGTGACGACGGTGCCCGATTATGGACGCCTGGCGCGCCATCAGGACGACGAGGGCGAAAGCCGGATCGATCCGGTCGCGGGCAAGCGGCACCCTGCCGACTTCGCCATCTGGCGCGCCTCCGCACCGGGCGAACATCGCCAGATGGAGTGGGACAGCCCGTGGGGCCGCGGCGCACCCGGCTGGCATCTGGAATGCTCGGTGATGAGCAAACAATATCTCGGTGCGCAGTTCGATATCCATACCGGCGGCATCGATCACCGCGAAATCCATCATCCCAATGAGATCGCGCAGAACCAGGCGCATGAATGCTCGGCCGAGACCGGCGCGAACATCTGGATGCACAACAACTTCCTGGTCGACCGGACCGGCAAGATGTCCAAATCCTCCGGCCAGTTTCTGACCCTCCAGACGCTGATCGATCGCGGTTTCCACCCGCTCGCCTATCGCCTGATGTGCCTTCAGGCCCATTATCGGTCGGAAATGGAGTTTGGCTGGGACGGCCTGGCCGCCGCGCAGGTACGGCTGAAGCGACTGGTCCAGACGGTCGAGGGGCTGCGCGCCCGCGCCGATGCCCCCGAAAAGGGCGACGCCACCCCCTATCGCGAACGACTCGACACCGCGCTGTCGGACGACCTGGCGACGCCGCGCGCCCTGCCGGTGCTGGACGAAATGCTGAGCGACAAGAAGCTCTCGCCGGGTGTACGGCTGGCGGCGCTGGCCGACTTCGAAGCGACGCTCGGCCTGCCCCTGACCACGCTGACCCGCGCCGACCTGCGCATGCGCCCTAAGGATGCGACCTTGGACGAGGCGACCATCGAATCGCATCTGGCCGATCGCCGCTCCGCGCGGGCGGACAAGGATTTCGCCCGGTCGGATACGATTCGCGACACGCTGCTCGCCGCCGGGGTCGAGGTGATGGACGGCGATCCGCTGGGTTGGGACTGGAAGCCCGCGCCGTCGGAGGGGTGAGCCCCCCCTCCCCCGGCTATTTCGCGATCAGCGTCGTCCGCGCGGTGACCGCATCCTCAGGCCGATGAACAGCACGGTCGGCCAGAACATGGTGTTGGCGATGTCGCCCAGCGTGTCCGTCCAGCGCCACGACCCGTAATGCAGGCGGTCGAGTATCTCATTGGCCGCCTCCGCCAACGCGACGCAGGCCAGCGGGATCGGCGTCGCCAGCGATTTGCGGGTCAGGATTCGCGCCAGGAACAGCACCGCCATGCCCGCATGAACGTGCAGCAGGCTATCGGCCATGCCGGTTCCGTCTCCGACCCACTGGATGAAGTCGGCATAGCGTGCGGGAATATCCATGATCGCGCCCTTGCCGTGCATCAGAGCCGGAGACAATCCCTATACCCCCACGCTCTACTGCAACGGCGCGGCGGCTCGGTCGAGCAAAGCCGGGCGATAGGGGGTCGGCGCGTCCGCCGGGATGGCTGCGATCTCCGCCGCCACGGCGTCGGCGCGGGCGGAGGAGGAGGGATGCGTCCTGCTACGGAACAGCCCGCCATCGACCTCGCCGCCATGCTCGCGCCAGAAGCGCACCGCATCCTGCGGGTCGTAACCGGCATTGCGCATCAGGATGACGCCCAGCAGATCGGCCTCGGTCTCGGTCTGGCGGAACAGCCGCCCATTGCGGCCGAATTCGGACAATAGGCCCCGCTTCACACCCGCCGCGTCCAGCCGATCGCGGTGATGCAGAATATTGTGCGAGAATTCATGAGCGACCACCACCGCGATCATGCGATCGTCGAACCGCTCGAAAAAGCGCGATCCGATCTGGACGATGTCGCCATCCGCCGACGCCGACAGGCCGGGGCCCATCATCATCTCGAAGCGGGAGCGGCATCCCGGCTGGGCCGGTATCGTCACCTCCCGGCGCTGGCCATGCCGTAACAGCGTCAGGCGCAACGGGTGGTCGGCGGGCTCGGCGGCGATCTGTCGCTGGGCGGCGTCGCGAGTCGCGGTGCTGGCCTGATTCGCGCCCGCCTGACTGACCGTAAGGGGCTTGCCGTCGACCGCTTCGATCGTATCATTGACCTCCACCCCGGCCTTGGCGGCGGCGCTTCCCGGCACCACGGCCTCGACCGCGACCGGCCCCTCGAAACCGAAAAGGGCGGGCAGTTGCTTGCGCACGCCAGGGTCATATTGGTCGATGGCGTGGACGACCAATCCCGGCGTCGGCGCGACGTCGCGGCACAAGGCGGCATTGGCCGTCGCCAGCCGCCAAGCGATCGACGCCAGCCGCAAGTCGGCCTCGCGCATCGCCGCGAACAGCGCGCGGTCATCGCTCTGCTCCGCCACGGCCGGTATCGCGGCCGGCGCCTGGGGCGGCACGGCCAGCAAAAATGCGGACAGGGCGACGAACGCCGACGACAGGATGGAGACACGCGACATCGCCCCTCTGCTAGCCGCTCCGCCCGCGATCCGCAAAACCGGTCGGCGCAACCGCCAACCGCTCGGCGCAAAGCCGTATCATGCGCAACAAAGGGCGCGACTTGATGGGCCCAAACGCCAACTTCATTGCGTATCGACAGGATTCGGCGCATGGGCAATCGGATTGATAGCCAGAAGACGAAAGAGCAGGACGACCATGGCCGCGAAATGGGCCCCTGATAGCTGGACAAGTGCCGAGGCCCGCCAGCTTCCCCGCTACCCCGATCAGAACGCGCTGGACGCCGCGACCAAGACGCTGGCGACCTATCCGCCGCTGGTCTTTGCGGGCGAAGCGCGCAACCTGACCGGCGAACTGGCCGAAGTCGCGGCGGGCCGCGGTTTCCTGCTCCAGGGCGGCGACTGCGCGGAAAGCTTTGCCGAGCATAGCGCGAACAACATTCGCGACACCTTCCGCGTCATCCTGCAGATGGCGGTCGTCCTGACCTTCGCCTCCAAGCTGCCGGTGGTGAAGCTGGGTCGCATGGCGGGCCAGTTCGCCAAGCCGCGCTCGGCCGATACCGAGGTGATCGGCGGAGTCGAGCTGCCCAGCTATCGCGGCGACAATGTCAACGACATCGCCTTCACCGCCGAAGCCCGTATTCCCGATCCCCAGCGGATGCTGCGTTCCTATGCCCAGTCGGCAGCGACGCTCAACCTGCTGCGCGCCTTCGCGCAGGGCGGCTATGCCAATCTGCATCAGGTGCATCGCTGGACCCATGACTTCATGGGCCGCAGCCCTTGGGCGCAGAAATATGCCGAGACTGCGGATCGGATCGGTGAGGCGCTGGACTTCATGGCGGCGTGCGGCATCGACCCCGCCTCGGTCCCGCAGCTTGCGCAGACCAGCTTCTACACCAGCCATGAGGCCCTGCTGCTTCCTTACGAGCAGGCGCTGACCCGTCAGGATTCGCTGACCGGCGACTGGTATGACACATCGGCGCATTTCCTGTGGATCGGCGACCGGACCCGGTTCGAGGGCTCGGCGCATGTCGAGTTCCTGCGCGGCATCGGCAATCCGATCGGCGTGAAGTGCGGCCCGAGCCTGGAGCCCGAGGCACTGCTGCGGATGCTCGACACGCTCAATCCGGGTCGGGTGCCGGGGCGGATGACGCTGATCACCCGCTATGGCCATGACAAGATCGAGGCGCATCTGCCCAAGCTGGTCCGCGCCGTCACCCGCGAGGGCCATCCGGTCGTCTGGTCGTGCGACCCGATGCACGGCAACACGATCAAGGCGGCGACCGGCTACAAGACGCGCCCCTTCGACCGGATCCTTGCCGAAGTGCGCGGCTTCTTCGCGGTTCACCGGGCCGAAGGTACGCATGCGGGCGGCATCCATGCGGAGATGACCGGGCAGAACGTCACCGAATGCACCGGCGGCGCGATCGACGTGACCGAACAGTCGCTCGCCGACCGCTACCACACCCATTGCGACCCGCGCCTGAATGCGGGCCAGAGCCTGGAGCTGGCATTCCTGCTAGCCGAGATGCTCAACGAGGAAATGGCCGAACGCCGCAAGGCCGCAGCCTGACCGACATGCCAGGGGCGGGGCGACCGGTTCGTCGCCCCGCCCTTTTTGCGATTCCTGACATTTTGGCACTGTCCCGGCTTGACGCCCCCTCGCACCCCCGCTAACAGCGCCCCTCCACCGCACACGGCCCCTTCGTCTAGCGGTCTAGGACGTCGCCCTCTCACGGCGAAAACACGGGTTCGAGTCCCGTAGGGGTCACCATCTGCGCTCAAGAGCGCAGAATTGCGCGATTAAGCCATTTTTTGCCGCTCGCTGGTACAGCGCACAGGTACAGCGAGCATTGAAATGGCTCTCATGGCGACACCCTGGAAACACCCTTCGACCGGCATTTATTATCTGCGCCGACAGATCCCCGAGAAGCTGCGCCCTGCATTCGACGGCAGGGTGTTGTGGAAGGTATCGCTGGGCACCAAGAATGGCAGCGAAGCAACGATGCTCTTCCTCGAGGCCAAGGCCGCACTCGAACAACGGTTCTAAGAGGCGCAAACTCGGCTGAAGGCGACGGGCAGCCCCTGCCCGTCCGCACGCGATCGTGCAGACGAATTGATTTCTACCTATTTTCAGAGCCCCGAATTGAAGGCCGGCGGTCTCGATGGCATCGAACCTCTGCTGCTTGCCCGGCTGGAGTGTGGACTGTGGATTGTGGAACCCAACGCAGACCGGATGCAGTTCCCCTAGCCCACCGGGCGGTCAGCAATGGTGGGAGCTGGCGAACATGGTGACGATCCGCGCCGGGATTGTGACCATGATGCGGGGAGCTGAGGTGGTCCGCACCGGGACATGGCGCGGCGATGGATACCGTGCTGCTGACAATCCTGGTCGAGACACTGTGTGCCTTGGCCGCGATGCAGGGCGGCGCGCGGTCTGTGCCGCGCCATCCTCACACCCTCGTTGCCCGTCTCCGCGCGCGGATCGATGAGCGTTTTCGGCTGCGCGAACCCATCGCGGACTATGCTGACGCACTAGGACCAGCGAAAGCCGCCTGCGTGTCGCCTGTGCCCGGATCGCGGTTCTATCCCCCGCCGCGATGCTGGACCAGCACGCCATGCTCGATGCCAAGCGGGCGCCCCTCTAGACCAATTTGTCGGTGGCGGAGGTGGGCTATTCGATCGGCTTTTCCGACCCGGCCTATTTCACGCGCTTCTTTACCCGCCATACGAGCGTATCGCCGCGCGCCTATCGCCAAATGGGCACTAACTGATTCGCGACGCGATCAGATCGCGCGCTCACCCGCCACGCGCAACCCATAGCCCTCCAGCCCGACCAGCGTGTGGCGGCTGTTGGTCAACAGGATCATTTCCTCGACGCCCAATTCGTTCAGGATCATCGCGCCCACCCCATAGTCGCGCAGCTCCCCCATATCGGGCACCGCTGCACCGGCACGGGCATGGATCGCCAGCGTCAGGCCATCGGGGCGTGGGCGGTTGATGACCACGACGATCCCGCTTCCCTCCCGGCCAATCGCCTCCATCGACCGGCGAAGCAGACCGCTGCGCGCACCCGCCTCACCGAACAGGTCGACAAAGGGCGACAGAGCATGCATCCGCACCAGCGTCGGCCGCGTCGGATCGACCTTCCCCTTGACCAGCGCGACCTGCTCGCTGCCGGTCGCGCGGTTCCAAAAGGTCATGGCCCGCCATTGTCCGCCCCATTCGCTGTCGAACACCGTTTCCGCGCGCTTTTCAACCAGATGATCGTGACGGCGACGATAGGCGATCAGGTCGCGGATCGTCCCGATCTTCAATCCATGGAATTGCGCGAAGGTGACGAGCCGGTCGAGCCGCGCCATCGTCCCGTCCTCGTCCATGATCTCGCAGATCACGCCGGAGGGATTGAGCCCGGCGAGCCGCGCGACATCGACCGCCGCCTCGGTATGCCCGGCGCGGACCAACACGCCGCCGTCGCGCGCAACCAGCGGGAAGACATGACCCGGGCTCACGATCGCGTCCCCGCCCTGGGCCGCGTCGATCGCAACCGCGATGGTGCGGGCGCGGTCGGCGGCGGAAATGCCGGTGGTCACGCCATCGCGTGCTTCGATCGAGATGGTAAAGGCCGTCTCGTGCCGCGTCCCGTTGGTGCGCGTCATCAGGTCCAGACCGAGCTGTTCGACCCGTGCACGCGCCATCGCGAGGCAGATCAGACCGCGCCCATGCCGCGCCATGAAGTTGATCGCGTTGGGCGTCGCCATCTGGGCAGGGACGACCAGATCGCCCTCATTCTCGCGATCCTCATCGTCGACCAGGATGAACATGCGCCCGTTACGCGCTTCGTCGATGATCTCCTCGGGGGTGGAGAGAAAGGCGTGGCCGCCGGTCATGCGCGGACCACGCACTGGTCGATGGAGCCGAACAGCGGCCCCGCCCGCATCGTCACCCGATCGCCGAAGGACAGGAAGGGCGTGCGCGGCGCTCCGCCCTCGATCATCTCGATCGCCCGGCGTTCGGACAGGCAGGTGGAGCCGACCCGCGCATGATCGACATTCGACACGGTGCCCGAACCGATGATCGTCCCCGCGGGCAGGTCGCGGGTCCGTGCGGCGTGCGCGATCAATTCGTGGAAGCCATAGGCCATCTCGTCGCCCACCGGGTTTCCGAACCACGCCCCGTTGATCTCGACCGTCAGCGGCAGGCAGACGCGGCCGTCGCGCCAGTCATCGCCAAGTGCCTCGGGCGTGACCGCAAAAGGCGCGACCGAACAGGCGGGCTTCGCCTGGACCCAGCCGAAGCCGGTCTTCATCTCGATCGGGGCGATCGCGCGCAACGACCAATCGTTGAGCAGGAGGACCAATCGGACATGGCCAAGCGCCGCCTCCGGCGTGCACCCCATCGGCACATCGCCCGTCACCACCGCGAACTCACCCTCGAAATCAATGCCGTCGGCCTCGCTGGGGAGCGGCACGTCCTGCGTCGCCGCGAGGAAGCGGTGCGACATGCCCTGATACATCAGCGGCTTGTCGGTCTCGATCGGCGGCAGGTTGAATGCCTTCTGCATCAACGCGCCGTGCGTCGGGAAGGCCGAGCCGTCGAGCCACTGCCAGGCGCGCGGTAACGGAGCCAGTAACGTGGTGCCGTCCAGCGCCTCCCCCTCCGCCTCGACCCGCCCGGCCAGTGCGCGCAGAGCGGGTTCGACGCGCGTCCAATCGTCCAGCGCCGCCTGCATCGAAAGGCCCGTATCCAGGGAGATGCGGCCGTCGGTCGAGACCACGACCAGCGCTCCGTCCCGGCTGCCATCGTCACGGGTCGCAAGCCGCATCGCGATCAATCCTCGAAGATGGCGACGGCGCGGCACCAGCCCGCCGAGCCGCCCTTCACCTTCACCGGCAGGCAGGAGACGGTGAAACCGGTGGACGGAAGCTCGGCCAGGCGGGTCAGCTTTTCCATGTGGCAATAGCCGATCTCTCGCCCGGCCTTGTGCCCTTCCCAGACCAGCGAATAGTCACCGGTCTGGGCGACGCGCGCCGCGGTGTGGCTGAACGGCGCGTCCCAGCTCCAGGCGTCGGTGCCGGTCACGCGCACACCGCGCTCGGTCAGGTACATGGTTGCTTCATAGCCCATGCCGCACCCGCGCCCGAGAAAATCGGGCTGGCCCAGCGCCGCCCCTGCGCCAGTGTTGACCAGCACGATGTCGAGCGGTCGTAGCTCGTGGCCGATCCGTGCCAGTTCCGCTTCGACCTCGGCCGCCGTCACGACATGGCCATCGGGCAGGTGTCGGAAATCGAGTTTCACGCCCGGCTGGACGCACCATTCCAGCGGAACCTCGTCGATGGTGAGCGCACGCCTGCCGCCATCCGCCAGCGCCTCGTCCATCGTGGGATGGTAATGCCAGGGCGCATCGAGATGCGTGCCGTTATGCGTGCTGAGCGTCAGCATCTCGGACGCGGCAAAGCCCTCGCCACCCGCCATCGCCTCGGCGGTGATGCCGGGGAAGAACATCGCGGCCTCCGCCACCGTCTCGCGGTGCGTCTGGCGCGTGATGCTGGGGCGCATGAAGGGTGGGTCGGTGATGACCTCCGGGTCGATCGCGATCGACAGGTCGACGATGCGGCGCGTCATGCCGTGTGCCCTCCCAATGTCTCGGCGAACCAGTCGGAAATCAGGTCGCGGCCATAGGCCATGTTGTCGGCTCCGACATGCTCGACACCGCCTTCACGCGCCGTGAAGACGAGCTTCTCGCGGCGGGGCGAATTCACCAGCTGATCGTAAAGGTCGTCGGCATATTTCACACTGATCTGGCGGTCGTTTGCGCCGTGGGTGACGAGGAACGGCACCTTGATCCGATCCATATGGCCGTTGAGGTTCATCGCCTCCGACTTGGCGAGAAAATCTTCCTGATCCTTGGCGCCAAATGCCCAGTGGACATGCGCCCAGTAATGCGGAACGGGGTTTTCGCCCTCGCGCGCCATGCGCCTGTCCTGCACCTCGCGCCAATTGTGGTTCGCCCCCCACACCGCGCCGCTGGCGAAGCGGGGCTCATAGGCGACCGCGCGGGGGGCGAAGTGTCCGCCCAGCGAAATGCCGGTCATGCCGATCCGCTTGGGATCGACATCGGGCTGCCGTTCCAGCCAGTCGACCGCCGCGCTGGCCCAGTGTTCGCTGTGCGGATCGACCGGCAGATCCTGAAGCCGCAATGCTTCGCCAGAGCCTGGCTGGTCGACGCACAGGGTCGAAATGCCGCGCCGCGCCAGTTCCTGCGGTAGCCGCGTCCAGTAGAGCAATTCCTTGCAGCTATCGAGACCGTTGCAGAACACGACCACGGGCTTACAGCCGTCACCGGGCGCGCGGGTATAGAGCGCGGGCATGGTGCCGACCGTCAACGGGATTTCCACACGCTGCCGGTTGAGTTGACCCAACACCGTAGAATGATCGAAGGCATTGCGCGCCCGTGCAAAGGTTTCGCGGCGGCCCGGATGGCCATGGCCCTGCATTCGCTCGGCGGTGATGAGGTACAGGCTGGCCCGCTCCAGCTTGTTGGAGGCGGAGAAGCCCCGCCCCTTCGCCTCATCTTCGGCCGCAAGCGCGATCAGCTTGTCGCCCATCGCGGCCCAGGCCTTCATGAACATCGGCGTGCCGGCGTCCGCGCCGCTGGCCGCCGCGTCCTTGATCGGCTGGCACATGTCGATGATCTCGCCGAGCTGCGCGCCCGACTCCATCGCGATCGCGACCGACAGATTCCAGATATAGTTGGGAAAGGGTTCGTAGAGCGCCATCGGGCCTACACCAGGACTGGCTGGAACAGCCCGGCATCGGGCTTGGGATGCGGCATGGTCTGCGGACCGCCGACACCGATGCCCCATTGGTCCATCGTGCCGGGGCCGGGGACATGCACCTGATGCTCGTGGGTCTCGAAATCGACATGCTCCAGCTCGGAGGTATATTCGACCGCGAAACCGTTGGGTGTCGTGAAGTAGCTGAAGGTATTGTTGCCCGCCGTATGGCGACCCGGCCCCCAGCGAATGTCCGTCCCCGCCTGCTTCAGGCGCCGGATGCCCGCCATCATGTCGTCGACGGTCAGCATGTCATAGGCGACATGGTTGAGGCAGGGCGGCCCCGGCAGGATCGCGAGACGATGATGGGCCGAGTTGCAGCGCAGGAAGCACATGAAATCGCCCAGCCAATCCGATACGCGGAAGCCCAGCACGTCGGTGAAGAAGGCCACCATCGCCCGGTGATCGGGCGAGTGGAGCACGATATGGCTGATCTTCTGCGGAATGCCTTCCCAGCGGCTGAGCACACGTGGTGTGCGGCGCTCGACATCCGACGAAATCTCGAAGGGCAGACCGTCGGGCGAGAAGAAGCGGAAGCCATAGCCCCCGCCCATCGTCGTCAGGTCGCGCGGGGCGAAGATGATCCGGCAACCCGCGTCCACGACCTTGTCATGCAACGCATCGACATCGGCGCGAGTGTTGGCGGCCAGCGCGATGACGTCGATACGGTTGGCATCATCCTGCCGCAGGCGAACGACATAGGCCTCGTCATGCCCTTCGGCGGCGAAGTGATGCAGGCCGTCCTGCTCGCCCGCCTCCACCAGTTTCCAGTCGTCGCGATAAAAAGCGCGCTCGGCATCAAGGTCGGCGACGCCGTAGCCGACGTAACGGATCTCGGTCACTCTTGCCATGTCATGCTCCAGGGGTGAGGCATTCCCCGGCGGTGGCCACCCGCCCCGCCGGGGAAAGGGTCGTCAGAAGCGGAATGAGCCCTGCACGCCGTAGGTGCGCGGCTGGCCGAAATTCCAGTTGTAGATGTTGATGCCGCCGCCGGTGAACCCGGCATAGGTCTTCACCCGATTGTCCTCCAGATTGCGGACATAGCCCTGGATGCTGAACCGGTTGTTCGGCATGTTGAGTTCCAGGCTGAGATCGGTGGTGGTGAACGCATCCACTTCGTCGCCCTTGTAGTTGAAGGCGGTGAGGAAGTAGCGCGACTTGAACCGGCTGAAGCCGTTGGCAACCAGCTTGTAGCCGTCACCCAGCTCGATCGTCTTGGTATAGTTGATACCGATCGTCCATTTCGGGGCTTGCGGGGCGACATTGCCCGCCAGATCCAGCGTCAGGCGCGCGACAGTGGACGCCGGGTTGGCCAGCGTGGGCGCCGGAATGCCCGCGAACTGCTGCAACCGTGCATCGATATAGTTGACGATCAGGCTGACCCGGTCGTTCGGCGACAGGCGAACGGCGGTGTCGGTTTCGATACCCCAGACCCGGCTCTTGCCCGCGTTGAAGGTGCGCGCGCCGACCGTGGTGTCGATATACACCTGAACCTGCTGGTCCTTATAGTCGTAATAGAAGGCGCTGGCGTTGAATTCGAGCTGGTTGCCCATGAAGCGGTTCTTCGAGCCGATCTCATAGGCGGTCAGATTTTCCGCGTTGAACGACCCGACCAGATCGAAGCCGCCGCTTTTGTAGCCGGTGCTGACCTTCGCGTAGAGCAGGTTGTCGCGGGCGGGCTTATATTCGACACCCGCCGTCCAGGTGATCTTGTCTTCCTTATAGGTCGGATAGCGGATCAACGCCCCCGCCCCGCTGCCGTCGGCGGGCGGCCGTGCCATGGTCGGCGAACGATAGAAGCCGTAATTGATGTACTTCGCGTCCTTCTTGTCATCCGTATAGCGAATGCCGCCGGTGAAGCTCAGCGTGTCGGGCACGACCCAATAGGTCGCCTGGGCAAAGGCCGACTTGGAGTCCGAGGTGACGTAGGGGCGATAGAAGAAATTGGCGAAGGCACTTGCCGTAGTCAATAAAGACCACGCGCGATGATCTGGTTTTCGTGGAAATAGAAGCCACCGACCTGCCAGACGAACTGGCCCTGCGTACCGCCGTTCAGACGGACCTCATGGCTCTGCGTGCGCGTGTCGTAGCGGTCGTTATAGAAAGTGAACAGCTCCGGCAGATAGCCGTTTTGCGGGATGACGGCCTGGTTGTCGACATGCCGGTAACCGCCGATGTAGCTGAGCGTCGCACCGCCGAAATCATAGGAGATGCGACCGCGCACCGCATATTGCTGGCTCTTGAAGCTGCCCATCCGGCCGAGGGGGAAGTTGGCGGGATCGAAGCCCTGCGGCACGTCCACGAACGACGGGACCTGCCGCTGGGCCAGTGTGGGATAGGTCGTGGGCGAGGCCACGGACGCGGGCAGTTCCGTTACCCCGGGGGTCGTCCCGCTGACGGGCAGTCCATATTGCATCGGCCCGGTCTGGTCGATGTCGACATATTCGCCCGCAAGATAGACCTCGAGCGCACCGGGAGCGAACAATATGCTGCCGCGGACCGCATCGACATTGGCATCGTCGCCGCGCCCCGCCGGGCCGTTGTTGACATAGCCGTCATGCTGATTGTGCAGTCCGGCCACGCGGATCGCCAGCCTGTCACCGATCGGCACATTGACCGCGCCCGTTGCGTAGATCGCGTTGTAATTGCCATAGCCCGCCGTCGCCGAGCCCTCGAAGCTCTGGAGCACCGGCTTGGCCGCGACGATGTTGAGCGCACCCGCCGTCGAGTTGCGACCGAACAGCGTCCCCTGCGGCCCGCGCAGGACTTCGATCCGTTCCAGGTCGAAGAAGTTGGCGTTCAGGCCGACCGGGCGATTGATATACTCGCCGTCGATCGAAACGGTCAGCGCCGGATCGGCGCTTTCCGAAATATCCTGGCTGGATACGCCCCGGATCGCGATCTTCGTGAAGACCGAGTCCGGGGTGATGCCCAGATCCGGGGCGAGACGCTGAAGCCCGCTGACGTCGGTCACCTGCGCCTTGGTCAGGTCCGCACCACCGATCGCGCGGATGGCGATCGGCGTATCCTGCAACCGGGTTTCGACCTTGGTCGCGGTGACGATGATGTCTTCGGAATTCATCGTATCGTAGGACGCCGCCGTCGTCGTCTTGTTGGCCGACGTCTGGGGCGTGGCACCGGCTGGATCGGCGACCTGGGCAAAGGCCGGGTTGGCCACCCACATGGCGGTGGTGGTGAGCGCCGTGGTTGCGACGCGACGGAACCTCATCATACGATCCCCTCTCCTTTGATCGGAGGCGTACCCGCCTCTCGTTTAGAACTAGAATGTTTGTTCTGTTTATTGTTCGAGTCAAGCGCTGATATACAGCCCCGCCCGATTATTTTGCGCGGTCGTTCAGAACATCGGATGCGGATTGCGCGAGGTCGTCGGCATGGGCTGGATGACGTCCCAATGCTCGACGATCTTGCCGTCCTTCAGGCGATAGATGTCCGCGACCGCGCCGCCGGCGGAGGCCGGATCGGTGCGGCCATGGAGGTGAATGACCGCCATGTCGCCGTCGACGATGATCCGTTTCACATCGAACCGGGCGCCCGGCGTCGCGAATTTGGGGGCGAGCGCGGCGACCGCCGCCTCCCGTCCATCGGCCAGCCCCGGATTATGCTGGATATAGTCGGGCACCACGTAGCGCTCGAACGCCCCCGCCACATCGCGGCGGGTATAGAAGCGATCGGCGAAGTCGGTGATGATCGCGCGGTTGCGCTCGGTCAGCGTCGCGCCTGATCCGGCGATCGCAGCGGGAGCCAGGAACGGCGCCGTCAGGACAAATGCATGAAACAACGCCTTCATAACGTCACCTCAACGGTGAAGGGCAGATCGTCGCTTGCCCGACCGACGGCCAACACCGCACGATCGACCGCAACGCGCCAACCATGATCCCCCCAGATGCGGAACAGACGGGGCTCCGGAGTCACCCGAACGGTCGCGGTTTCTCCCGCCGCCAGCGTGACCTTGGCGAATCCGACCAGCGCGAATTCGGGGGCGTGACGATAGAGCTGCACGACGTCGCTTCCGGCACGATCGCCGACATTGCGCAATCGGACCAGAACATCACCCCCGTCGGCGTCGACACCCAACCATTCGAACCGCGTATAACCCTGCCCTGCCCCAAAGGCGTAGAGCGGCGTCGTTCCCCGCGCTTTCAGACCCCGATAGCCGATCAGCACACCATCGTCATAAGCTAGGTCCCCCTGCCCGTCCGGCTGGAGGGACAGGGCGGGATAGTCCGCCTCCCGCCGTGCCAATGTGACTGGCAGACGGCCTCCCGGTTCCACATCGCCCGCCAGGACCGCCGCGAGCGCGGGGCCGAACCCCTCGCCGGGATACCAAGCGGATATCAGCGCGGATGCCTGGTCGCTCCACGTCGCATCGAAAGCATGGCCGATATTGGCGATGATCGCGGTGTTTGGGTTCGCGGCGCAGATCGCGTCGATCAGCGTGCGCTGCTCCGGCGCGATCGCCGTATCAGGCCGATCCTTGCTCTCGACGCTGGAGTCGGACGTTTCGCCGATCATCAGGATCACCGCATCGGCGCCGGTCGCGGCCTCGATCGCTCGCGCCAGCATCGCCTCCGCACTGTCCGGGCCGCGAATACCGTACCAGAGGCCATGCACGCGGGCGCCGTCATAGTGGAATTCGACCTCGACCAGCACGCGTTGCCCGGCGGTGAGCATCAGCTCGGCACTGTCGGCATCGCCCCGCTTGAGCGATCCCATGACGTCGGACGCCGCCATCCGCTCGGGCTGGTCGATCAGCGGCTGGCCATCGACTTTCAATCTGACCGCGCCGGTCGCGCCGACATAGAAGCGGTGGGCGCCATCCGCAGAGGCCGTAAACCAACCGCTGGCACGGATCGCAGCCGAACGGTCGAACACCCCCTGATCATGGACGCCGACGAACCAGACGAGCGAGTTGGTATCGCGCACTTCCTGCCCGATGGGCTGGCCGGACAGATCGCCATCGACGAAATATTCGACCGTCATGCCTTGCCCTTCGCCCCGCACGGGCGCGACGGGCATGGCGGGCAGGCGCGGTTGCGGGTCGACGCCGGGTTCGTAGACGATGTCCGCGGTCCCTGCATATCGCGCCATGATGGCCTCCAGGGGGCGAGCCGCATCGGGCGAGAGCGCGATCTTGGCAAAGGTACCGCCCTGATAGCAGGGCGCGGCAGCATTCGGGCCGATCACCGCGATCCGGCGATGCCTGCCCGGCGTCATCGGCAACAAATCCCCCTCATTGCGCAGCAGCACCATACCGGCCGCCGCCGCCTCGACCAGCAAGGCATCGGCATCCTCTTCGGGCGCCGATTTCGGACCGGACCAGCGGCGGGCCGCTCGGGCCACCCGCTCGGCGGCATCGGCCACCCGCTCGGCCGCGACCTCTCCCGCCTCGACCGCCGCGACGGCCTTGGCACCGACGAAGCGTGCTGGCCCCGGCATCTCGAGGTCGAGCCCGCCGTTCAGGCTGCCCCCCGTCGAATGCGTTCCGAACCAGTCGCTGATGAACGGGCCCTCGAAACCCCATTCGCGCTTCACGATGGTCGAGATATGGCCGTGCTCGGCGCACCAGTCGCCATTGACCCGGTTATAGGCGGTCAGCATCGCCCCCGCCCCGGCTGCCGCGCAAAGCTCGAAGGGCAGCAGATAGATTTCGCGCAGAGTCCGCTCGTCCACCACCGCGTTCATGCGGTCGCGGTCGGTCTCGCTATCGTTGCAGACCAGATGCTTGACGCAGGCGCCGACGCCGGTCGACTGAAGCCCCCGCGTCCATGCCGCTCCGGCCAGGCCGGTCAGCAGCGGGTCTTCGGAAAAATACTCGAATGCCCGCCCCGCAAGCGGGCTGCGCGCCATGTTGACGTTGGGCGCCAGAACGAGGTCGACACCCATGCGGATCGCCTCGCCACCGACCAGCGCCGCGACCCGCGCGATCAACGCGACATCGAAGCTGGCGCCCAGTGCCGTTGCGCAGGGCGACAGGCGCGCAACGTCGCGTTCGTCGACCTTGCCGCTCGCGATGCCCATCGGCCCATCGCTCATGTGCAGCGACGGGATACCCGCCTCCGGGATCGCGACCGATCGCCACATGGCCGCTCCGGCGGTCAGGCTGGCCTGCTGCGCGAGCGTCAGCGCGCTCATGCGACCGGCTCCAGCCGGAAGGCCATGATCTGCCGGGCCTGGGTCGCGATCTGCCCCGCCACGCCATCATCGACGATCGCGCCGTCCGCGCCGAACGGCTTCTGCGCGATCGAGTTGATCGCGATCCCCGCCGGGGTCGGCCAGCCGCGCATGGCATGGACGATCCCGCGCAGCGCCGCCAGCGTGACGCCGCCCGCCTGCCATCCCGCCGCCGAAACGATCAGCCCCACCGGCATGCCATCGAAATAGACCCGCTCGTCCCCGCGCAGATCCTCAAGCAGGTCGATGGCGTTCTTCACCACGCCGGATACGCCGCCATGATAGCCGGGCGTCCCGATGACGAGACCGTCCGCTTCGCGCAGCGCGGCGACGAAGGCCTCCTGTTCGGCGGTACGCTCGGGACGCTCCGGGTTGAAGTGCGGCAGTGCCGCCAGCGCCGGACCGTCGAACATGGTGGTCTTCGCCCCCATGCGCTCGCACTCCGCCAAGACCGAGCGGACCAGCATCTCGCTCGACGAACGGGGTCGGAAGGTGCCGCCGATCCCCACGATATGCCGTACCATCGGCTCAGGCCTTCTTGAACGCGGGCATGACCTTTTCGGACAGCAGCCGCAGCGTCTGGTCGCCCAGCCGCAGCCGTTCGTCGGTCAATGGACCGGTCGTCGTGCCGCACAGGATGTTGCCGATGCCCAGTTCCTCATAGGGCTTGAGATGTTCGATCACCGTCTCGGGCGAGCCGTACAGGCACCAGGTGCCGATCCAGTCCTCGGTCAGCGCGTTGGGCGTACGGTCGGTCTTCTTGTTGGCGTCGTTCGATTCGGCGCGGGCATTGAATTCGGCCTCGCGTTCGATCGCGTCCTGATAGGCGCGCAGGATGGTCATCATCTCGTCGCGCGCCTGTTCGTCGCTGTCGGCCAGATGGACCAGCTGATAGGTATGGGTCGTCCAGTCCAGTGCGCGGGCGATCTTCTCCGCACTGTGCCCGGCTTCGTCCAGCAAGGCGCGGTAGATGCCGAAATATTTGGCGACGTGCTTCATAGGCTCGGTCCCGCCGATCTGCGGCGGGGTGAAGGCCGGGATGAAGGCGGGCCAGGCGTTCTCCGCGGCGCGGCGGGCGCTCGACTCCTTCATCGCCACCGGCATCAACCGGGCATGGCCCTCGCTATAGGGCGCCGGTGCGATCCGTTGCAGCACCCGGCCCTGGTGCGGGCCGTTGTCGATCTCGACCGCCGGATCGTCCATCGTCTTGGCCCAAAGCTGTTCGGCCAGGGCGAGGTTCTTTTCCGAAATGGCGCCCGCATCGCGGTAATCGACGCCGAAGCCGATCATCTCCTCGGGCGTGGTGCCCGAGCCGACACCGACCAGCAGCTTGCCGTCGGTCAGCTGGTCGAGAATGTTGATCCGCTCGACGAAGCGCACCGGGTGATGCAGCGGCACCGACGTCACCGAAAAGCCGAAATGCATGTGCGGGAATTTCGCCGCCAGATAGGATGCGAACATATAGCTGTCGCTGGCGATCGGCATATAGCCGTTGAAATGGTGATCCGGCATGAAAAGCGCGTCGAAACCGAGCGCCGCGGCCCGCTCGGCATGGCGGGTCAGACCATGGATCAGCGCGCGATCCTCGTCAGGCGCCATGGACCGTGCGTTGAGAAATACCGAGAAACGCATCAAACCTCTCCCTTTTTATCATGCCCGCCGTGGTCCGGCGCGTTGCCGCATTGATGCGGTTCGTCTAAAATAAAATTAGAACTGCAATTCTGATATGACGGTCCCCCACGGGCTGTCAATGGGGTGTTGATGGATATCGAGACGATCTTGGCGAAGGCGCGCGCGCCACAGCAGGGCCGCAGCAAGGCGAGTTTCGAGCGGATGCTGGCCACCGCCGAGGAATTGATGACGCAGCGCGGTTCGGACGAATTCACGCTGAACGAGGTCGCCAAGCACGGCAAAGTGTCGATCGGTTCGATCTATTGCCGCTTCGACAGCAAGGACGACCTTGTCCATGTCGTGCAGCTGCGGGTGCTGGAACGGGTGGACGCCGACATGCTGGCCGTGATCGCCGATCTGGCTGCGCGCGGCGGCGGCCTGATCGACATGGTGCACGATCTGGTCGAATCGGTGGCCGAAGTGCTGCGACGCTATGCCGACCTGATGCGCCCGCTGATGCTCCGCGCGAGCGCCGATCCGGTGATCGCCGCCATCGGCAAGCGCAGCTATGGCCGCACCAGCGAGGCGGTGATCGCCGCATTGCTCAGCAATCGCGACTCGATCCGCCATCCCGATCCCGAGCATGCCGCCGATGCGGGTTTCCGTATCCTCTATGCCTCGATCGCGCGCTATCTGGGCTTCGGCTCGTCGATCGACGCGGCGGGCGAAGGCGACTGGACCGAATTGAAGGCGGATCTGGCCGACATGCTCGCCGCCTATCTTTCGACCAGCCCCAAGGCGCGCCCCACCCGCGCTTAGCGCTTGCACCGTCTTCCAAATCGCCTTACTAGAATGACAGTTCTAATTATAGCCGCTGGCAAAAGCGGCGTAGGCGAGGATGAGGCACGGCATGGCCGATACGGGCTTGGCTCGGCGCGAGCTATTGGGAGGGGCGGCGCTGTTCGCGATGGCGGTGGGCGTTCCCGTCGCCGCCGTCCGCTGGACCGACACGGCAGAGGTCGTCACCGACCGGCAACGTGCGCTTCTGCGCGACGTCGCCCAGCGTGTCCTGCCCCGAACCACCACCCCCGGCGCGGGCGAGATCGGCGCGCATGACTTCGTCATACTCGCGCTTGCCCATGGGCTGGACGGCACCCGCGCTCCGGCCGCCGGAGCGGCCCTGCCCGCGACGATCACCCGCCATCAACGCCGCAATGGGACGCTCGACTATCTCGACTGGCTGGAATGGCAGCTCGACGCCGCGACGCATGGCGATTATTTGGCCGTCCCCCCGGCCGGGCGGGAGGCAGCAGTCGCGGCGATCGACAAGGCTGCGTTTGCCGATGCTGGACCCGACGCGGTCGAATCGCCCTGGCGCAAGCTGAAGGGCCTGATCCTCACCGCCTATTATACCTCCGAGGTCGGCGGCTCACGCGAGTTGCAATATGAGCTCGTCCCCGGTCGGTGGGACGCCGACATCCCCTATATCCCCGGAAACCGCGCCTGGTCGAGCGACTGGACCGCAGTGGAGTTCAGCTGATGGCGCAACAACCCGTTTTCGACGCCATCGTGGTGGGCTCGGGCATTACCGGGGGGCTGGCGGCCAAGGAACTGACCGAAGCCGGGCTGAAGGTCCTGATGATCGAGCGTGGGCCGATGATCGAACATGGCAGCGGCTACACGCGCGAGACGCTGGCACCCTGGGATCTGGAATTTCGCGGGGTCGGCGACGCCGAACTCTATGGCAAGGACTATGCCGTCCAGCGCAAGAACCGGCACTTTACCGAGTTCACGCAGGACCATTTCGTCAACGACCGCGAGAACCCCTACACCACCGAAGGCGAAACCGAATTCAACTGGTGGCGCAGCTACCAGCTGGGCGGGCGGTCGCTGACCTGGGGACGGCAATGCTATCGCTGGTCGGATTATGATTTCGACGCCAATCGCCGCGACGGGCATGGCACCGACTGGCCGATCCGCTACGCCGATCTAGCACCCTGGTACGACAAGGTTGAGGAGTTTGTCGGCGTTGCGGGCATGGCGGAGGGCCTGCCCCAGCTTCCCGATGGACGCTTCCAGCCGCCCATGGCGCTGAATGCCGTCGAGCAACACACGCGCGAGGTGATCGGTCGGCAATGGCCCGGCCGCCGCCTGACGATCGGACGCAACGCCAATCTTACCGAGGCCAAGCCCGACCAGGGGCGCGCGGCGTGTCAGTATCGCTCGATATGCGCGCGCGGCTGTTCCTATGGCGCCTATTTCTCAACGCAGAGTTCGACGCTGCCCGCCGCGCAAAAGACCGGCAATCTGACGCTCGTCACCGACGCGGTGGTCGAGGCGGTCGAGCAGGACCCGGCGACCGGCCGCGCCACCGGCGTGCGGTTCATCAACACTAAGGACGGCACGCGACAGCGCGCCCATGCGCGGATCGTGTTCCTGAACGCCGGATCGTTCAACAGCGTCGGCGTGCTGCTTCGCTCGGCGAACGAAGCCAATCCCCACGGCCTTGCCAATTCCAGCGGCGTGCTAGGCACCCACATCATGGACCATGCCCAGACGGTCGCCGGGATCGCGGTCATGCCGGGGTTCGAGCAGCATACCTATTTCGGCAATCGCCCGACCGGTGTGGTCATCCCGCGCTTCCGCAACCTGGATACGATCGACGGCAAAGGGCATACGCGCGGCTTCTCCTATCAGGGCGGCGCATTCCGCGCAGCCTGGACGGGTGGCAAGCGCGCGCCCGGCGTGGGCAAAGACTATAAGGACAGCCTGCGTGAGCCCGGCATGTGGCGCATGGTGCTGGTCGCCTTTGCCGACTCCATGCCGCGTCCCAGCAACCGCATCACACTCGACCCGACCGTCAAGGACGCCGCGGGCCTCCCCGCCCTGCGCATCAACTTCTCACACGGGGCGCAGGAACATGCCGCACTCGCCGATGCCAAGGCGGAAGCCGCCGCGATGCTGACCGCCGCCGGGGGCCATGTCATCATGGGTATGGACACGCCCAATCCAGGGGGCTCGGCCATTCACGAGATGGGCGGCGCGCGCATGGGGCATGATCCCCGGACAAGCGTGCTCAACAAGTGGAGCCAGGCGCATGACGTGCCCAACCTGTTCGTCACCGATGGCGCGCAGATGTCGTCCTCGGCCTGCCAGAACCCGTCGCTGACCTATATGGCGCTGACCGCGCGGGCCTGCGCGAACGCCGTGTCGATGCTGAAGGAAGGCGCGATCTAAACGACACATAAGAAAAGGGGCGGCCTTCCGATCGGAAGGCCGCCCCTTTTCTTATTCACCGAAGCCGCCGATCAGCGCAGCATCAGCGTCTTGCTATCCTTGGTCGTCGGCACGAACGGCAGATAGGAGATGCGCATCGTCTCGGCCAGTTCGATCCGGTGCTCGCCCGGCGCCAGCCCCCCTGCCCGCTTCACGCCCACCAGCGCCTTCTCGCCGAAATTCCAGCGGTCGCTATATTCGGTTTCCATCTCGTCCAGCGTCCAAGTGCGCCCACGCAGCGACACGGTGATGTCCTCGCGCCGGACTGGTTCGCCATCGACGCTGACCGCCACATTCTCGATCATCGACAGGCCCAGGCCCCGATAATAGGGCAACCGCGCCTCAATGGTGAAACCGGTGTCGGTCGCCTTCAGGCTGTCTTCCACGATCATCTTGTTGTCGAACATCGGTCAAGTCCTTCAGGCGGCGATGGTGGTGTTGGCGGGCACGTCGATGAGTTGCTTCAGCATGTCCTGATGGCGGCGGACCTGTTCGACCGAGTCGACCTCATGCGCGTCCTCGATCCAGCGATTGCCCTCATATTCCGAGCAGATATAGCCGTCGTAATTCCCCTGCTTCAGGACTTGGACGATCTCGTCATAGGGGATGCTGGGTTCGACCAGATTCTCATCTATCTGGTAGAATTTGCCGTGCACATTGTGGATGCGGTGCATGTAATCGAGCATCCGCTTCGGCTCGAACGCGGCATTGTGGCGCAGCGTCTCCGCCATCGCGATCGCCGGGCCGACCCCGCCCATCTCGCGCACGTTCAGGATGACATATTCGCTGAGAACCCGGTCCTCATAGGCCTTGGTGATATAGTCGGCGATGTTCTGGGGCACGCCGTTGCGGATGAAGCGCTCCTTCCACACCGGCGGAAACTGGAACAGGAACATGCCCATGTCGGGCAGGAAGCCCAGCGCATCGCTGCCCGACTTTTCAAAGGCTTCGGCATGGCGGACGATCCAGGGATGGTCGAAGTGCAGCGGGGCATGCACCTCGATCAGGATCTTGATCCCCTTTTCCTCGGCATAAGGCGCGGCGGCGACCAGCACCTCAGGTGCAATCGCCACCAGCGCGCGGACATATTTCACGCCGAGCCTTGCGGCGAATTCGATATCCTTTCGCACGCTCGCAACCTGCTCGGCGAACGGCATTTCGCGGCCCTTGTAGCGTTTATAGTCGAGCATGAAGTCATGGCAGACCGGCACCGCGTCATATTTATTGATCAGGTGATGCCACTCGGCGATCTTCTCGTCCGCGACGCCAGCTTCGGGCCAGCCCCAGAAGGTCTGTTCGCCGATCACCTCGATCCCGTCGGCACCGAAGCCGACAGTGGTGCGGATGCAGTCCTCCAGCGACATTTTGCCAAGGAAGGTTTCGTTCTGATAGCTATAGAGGCTGACGCCCCGCTTGATCGTCATATCATGTCGTCCTGAATGGTAGGAATGGGGATCAGACAACCGCGGCAATGGCCGGCGTACCGCCGCCACGACGGGCTGACGCGATAAGGAAGGCCGTGACCGCGCCGACGACCCCGGCGGCACCCATGATCAGGAATGCCGCCTGCATCGTCCCCGCCTGGGTTCGGAACATCGAGACCAGGAACGGGCTGGAGAACTGGCCGAAGAAGAAACACGCGGTCCACACACCCATGCCGCGACCGCGATGCTCGAAGGGCAGCTTGGTCTGCGCCCATGCGATCAGGGTCGGCACCGCCATGCCCGCTCCGGTCTGCTGCACGACGAGGCCCGCAATCATCCAGCGCCAGTCCGGCGCCAGGCCGATCGTCGCCAACCCACCGCCGATCAACGACAGGAAGATGCCGAGTTGCACCACCGGGCGTGCCCGACCCGTCACCCAAAAGATCGCAGAGCCCAGCATCACGAACAGGCTGGGAATGAAGGTCAGCTTGCTGAGGTCCTGCGACGACTGGATACCGACTTCGCGGAACGCCATGCCGCCATTGATGATGAAGACATAGTAGAGGGCAGAGGCGAACAGGGTCACGCCGCCGATCATGGCGACCGACGCCATCGGGAACGGCGTACGCGCGGGCGCCTGGCCGATGCCCAGCATCTTGCGCGCCGTCGCATCGCTCTCCGGCTCGTAGAGAAACTTCACCGCCGCGATGAAGATCGGGAAGGCGACCAGATAGATCAGGAAGATGCCGTTCCAGCGCAGGCCGGTCAGGAAGCCCGAAGCCAGGATCACGCCGCTGGCCAGGAACGGCCCGGCCAGTCCCTGCATGGTCAACCAGTTGCGCCGCCCCTTCTCGTCCCAATAATCGCCGATCAGCGTGTTGAGCGTGGTCAGGATCACCGCCTCCGACACGCCCAGCAACAGCCGCGAGGCGTAGATGCCGTTCAGGCTGTCGAGGAAAAAGGGCGCCGCGCCGAACAGCGCGTAGAGCAGGGTCGCGGCCAGCATCAATTTGCGCCGTCCGAAGCGATCGACGAGAATCCCGGCGAACAGCGCGACCACAGCAATCGTCAGGCCTGGCGCCGATACCATGGCGGGCACCTTCCACGACGCGGACGGATCTGCCGAGAAATGGTCGATAATGGACGGCACCGCCGGAAATAGCGACGCGATGGCCAGAATCGGCAAAAAGCCGGCGGTGATGACGGTGATACCCTGACCTATACCGGGTCGGCGTGCCTCGGGGTCTTCCGGCGTCATGACCATCGGCTTCTCTCCCAATCGATTCGCCGCTCTTACGGCTTAATTAGAACTTGCATTCTGATACGTGGTATCGCCATGACGTGCCACTCTGTCAAGCAAGGATCATCACGGTGGCGACACGCGCGGTTTCGGATCGGTTAAGCGAGCGACAAAGGACGCTGGCGTTCGCGACGGTGCTGCTCGCCTTCGTCATGGACGTGGCGGATTCGACGATCGTCAACACCGCACTGCCCGCAATCCAGCAGGGATTGGGGGCGTCGGACCGCGCGATGCAATGGGTCGTGTCGGGCTATTTCCTGACCTTCGCCGTGCTGCTGGTCGTGGGCGGTCGGTTGGGTGACCTGTTCGGCTATGCGCGGATGTTCGCAATCGGGGTGGCGGGGTTTTCCATCGCGTCGCTGGGGTGCGGACTGGCGCAGGATGCGACGACGCTTGCCGTCGCGCGGCTGTCGCAGGGAGCGGCGGCGGCGATCATGGCGCCGCAGGGCGTGGCGCTGATCCAGCTGCTATATTCACCGAGCGAACGGATCGGCCGCCTGGCCGCCTTTGGCGTGGTCGGAGGGCTGGCGGCGATCGGCGGCCCGGTGCTTGGCGGTTTGCTCATCCAGCTCAACCCGTTCGATCTGGGCTGGCGCAGCGTCTTCCTGATCAATCTGCCCTTCGGCGTGCTGGCGCTGATTGCCGGGCTGACGTTGCTGCCACCGGGACGCTCGGGCCATGCGCTGCGTGTCGACGGACCGGGATCGCTGTTGCTGTTCCTCGCGCTCGGCACGCTGCTGCTCCCCCTGATCGAGGGGCGGAGCGCCGGGTGGCCGTGGTGGACGGCGGCATTGGTCCTGACGAGTGCTGGCCTATGGTGGTGGTTCTGGCGTTATGAAGGCGCACGCCGGTCCCGACTGGGATCGGCGCTGATCGAACCGTCGCTGTTCCATGACCGCAGTTTTCGGGTCGGACTGGCGGCAACGGGCGCCTTCGCGATCGCCTCGGGCGGTTTCCTGCTGACCTTCAGCCTGACGCTGCAACAGGGACTGGGCTACAGCCCGGTCGATGTCGCGCTGCTCCACATACCTTTTGGAATGGGGGTCATGGCGGGCATCAGTCAGATCGGGCGCAAGGCCCTGCCTGTCCATGGACGTCGTGTGCCGATAACGGGTGCGATCCTGATGACGCTCGCCTGTTCGGCGACCGGGGTCGCCGTGCACATCGCCCTTCCGAGCGTGGTCATCGGCGCGTTGCTGCTATTCGCGGGTGTCGGCATGGGCACCCTCAGCGGCCCTTTGGGGCCGATCACCCTGTCACGCGTCGATCGCAATCACGCGGGTGTCGCGGGGGCCATGCACAAGACGATGCAACAGATCGGCGGCGCCATGGGCACGGCCCTGATCGCCACCATCTATTTCTCGATGACGGGCGATCATCGGCCGCCCGTGACCGCCTTCCTGATCGCGACATTGGTGGTGGCGGCGGATCTGCTGGCCATCGCTTTGCTGCTGACCCGCCTGCCGGAGCGGCTGTTCGATTGAGGGGGGCAGTTGCGCCCTCCCCTCAGTCGTAGATGGGCCGCAATTCCTTATCGAGGTGGTATCGCGTCAGGGCCATTGACGCGAGAAGGTCCGGCGACCCGTCATATTCGACCGACATCCAGCCCTTGAACTGATATTTCTTCAACAGGTGATACAGGCCCTTCAGGTCCAACTCACCCAGGCCGGGCTCCCAGAACCAGCGTGTGCCGTCATCGGTGATCTCCGGGTCCTGAGCATAGCGGACTTCATCGGGCTGGCGGACCGAGGCCGTATCCTTCAGGTGGAAGGTGCTGATCCGGTCGTGATAATCCTCGTAGAAGGTCAGCAGATCCTCGCCCATGATCGCGACCTGCGCCGTGTCGATGCAATAGTGAACCAGCTCAGGATCGGTGCTTTCGATGAACTCGCGGTGGTTCGGCAGATTGATCGCGCAGAAGAACTCGTTGTGAAGACCGATCTTGACGCCGTGGTCGGTCGCATAGCGCCCGATCTCGTTGATCGTCCGGGCACATTGCTGAACCTGTTCGCGCGACAGCGGACCCGACCCGTAATAGTTGTTGGTCGGACAGGTGTTCATATAGGTGCCGCCGAACTTCACGATCGTGTCGACGGCTTCCCGTCCCGAGCGCACCGCTTCCTCGAAATGATCGGCGGCATGCGAGGCATGGGCGCCGTGGAACATCCCGATCACATCGACGCCGCGATCCTTCGCGAACGCGGTGAATGCCTCGGGCGATCCGAACAGGGGCAGGATGTCAGCCAGGTCCCAAGGGGCGATCTCGATACCGTCAAAGCCGAGCGCCGACTGGTATTTCAGGATCGTGTCCCAGTCGGAATAATAGGCGGAGTTCGTATTGTTCTCGTAATAGAAATCGCGGAAGTTCTCGATCTGCCGATAGGGGATCGCCTTCCAATGGCTCATATTGGCGTAGCGGATATTGGGCATCACAGGGCACTCCGTCCGGCCTGGTTCGGCAGTTGGTTGAGGAAGGCACGAGTGCGCAGAAGAGCGCGGAACGGATCGCGTGTCTGGCGGGCGCTGCAGACGACCGGTCCATCATAGCCCAGATCATCCAGTAGCTGGACGATACGCGACAGATCGACCGATCCGGTTCCGGGATCGCGGAACACCTGTGTGGCCCGCCCGGCAGGGAATTCGGGGTTCGGGCTCTTCCATGTCTCGTCCGTATCGAGGAAATCGGTATCGGTGAGGTGCACGCAGCCGATCCGGCCGATATGCGCGCTGATGAACGCGGCGGGCGAAACGCCCGCGATCGTCAAGGTCGCGGTATCGACGTCGAGCGTGACGCTTTCGGGCAGGGCGTCGAGCAGCGGAAGGATGCGCTCGCCCCGGAAAAGGCTCCAATATTCGTTACGGAGCACCAGGGTGACGCCCACCTCCTGCGCCTTGGCGGCAAGGCGCTGAAGCAGTTCGGTCGCGCGCGCGACGATGTCATCCATCTTCGCGTCCAGATCGGGGTGATAGTGCGCCATCCGCCCGTAAAAGGCGGACGGGCTGATCGCGAAATAATCGGCACCGAGGTCGGCGGCATGGGAAAGCGCCTCGCCCGCGAAATGGCCGCTGGCACCGAAGAAGAAGCCCAGATTGTCATTGCGCATGAACAGATTGGGATCGAATGTAACGCCGACGACCCGGTCGATGCCGCTTTGCCGCAACACGTCCCGGTAATTGGCGGCGCTTTGATATTTTGTGTTGATGCAATAGCGGTTCATCGGAACGCCGCTGCGGCCGCCAAATTGCCAGACCGGCTCATAGGGGATCTCGATCGCGCGAAACCCGCTCGCACTGATCAGCGGATACAGCTCCTCCCAGAAATATTTGCCTTCATACCGGTTTCGGTTGGGTTCCTGATAATGGCGATTGATCAGATCCAGGCTTATGCCGATCGTATCTTTGTTCATGTCGGTTTCCATCGTTTTCACGGATGCGTCGCCGCGCGACACCCGGATTGGTATGACTAAGGCTTGGCCGGTCCCGTCCGGGGCCAGCAGAGAACGACGAGCGTCTGGACGGCGAGCACCGCCACCGCGCCGCCGCTATAGGTCCAGCGGATGGCCTCCCGCGCGGTGTCGCTGACATGGCCGGGGGCATAGTCGAATGCGCCCAGCACATAGGCGAAACCGGCCGTGCCCAGCGCCATGCCGAGCTTCGTCGAAAGACTGATGCCTGCGGATAACAGCCCCTCGCGACGGGCGCCGAACTTCGCCTCGTGGTAATTTACGGTTTCCGCGATCATCGCATAGGTCGAGGTGATCGTGATCGAGGTCGCCAGGCAGCCCGCGACGTAGAAGCCCAGAAATACCGGCACATTGTCCTGAACGAAGGGCAACGCTCCGAACAGCACCGCCGCGATGGCGAGCGCGCCGGCCGTGCCGTTCCGCAGGCCGGTGCGCGTCAGGATTGCGGGCGCGAAGAAGGCGGATAGGAGCAGCATACCCGCCACGGCAGGCAGCATGACCGAGATCATCCATGGCCGCTTCATGACGTCGATGGCAAAGTAGGCGGTGGCGGCCATCATCATGCCGAAGCGTGCGAAATAAAGCAGGCAATGGAAGAAGACGACCAGCCAGGCACGGTTGCGCAACATCTCGCCGACCGCGGAAAGAATGGCGAAGCCCGGCGGGGCATCATCCTCGTACCGCTCCTTGCAGTTGCGGAAGAGCGCCAGCGTGCAGATCAGCCCGACGATCGCGAACAGCACGGCAACGAGCGTGAACCCTCGCTGCTGGTTTCCTCCGCCTAGCAAACCGACCAATGGCATGACCGCCGCCGTTCCCAGCACGACGCCGGTCGCGGTGCCGATCGAACGCAGGCCCGACAGCCGCAGCCGCTCCTTGCCGTCCAGCGTCATCATCGGCATCAACGCGGTATAGGGGATCGCCTGAAGCGACATGACGATACCCAGCGCCTTGAAGGTGACGAAGGCGTAGACGAGTTGCGCGCCCTGGCTCCATGCAGGCATCGAGAACACGGCAACGGTCAACAGCGCATAGGGAATGGCCGTGCACAGGAAATAGACGCGGGTACGCCCCCAGCGCGTGCGGGTCTTGTCGACCCCGATGCCGACCAGCACATCGACCACGGCGTCCAATATCCGCGCGACCAGAAATACCGTGCCGACCGACGCCGCAGGCAAGCCCACGACATTGGTGTAGTAGAACAGCAGGAATCCGCTGGCCATATTATAGGCCAGACTGGTTCCCATGTCGCCAAAGCCGTAACTCAGGCGCTCGACAAAGCCCAATTCGCTTTTTTGCATGACGATGACCCGTTCAGGACTGGGAAGCAGCGGATGCGGGTCAGTCGGCCAGCGCTTCTTGCGAAACGGCCAGCGATTGCACCATGGGCAGCGTCGGAAAATATTCGAGACCGATGGCGCCGGTATAGCCAAGATCACGCAAGGTCTGCGTGACCTCCTTCCAGTCGACAGCGCCGGTCCCCGGCTCGTTGCGGTCGGGCATATCGGCGACCTGCACATGGGCGACCAGATCAATACGCCCGGTGAGTTCCGTGCGCATGTCCTCACCCATCACGGCACTGTGCCAGACATCGTACAGGAGACGCAGGTTCGGGCTGCCCACCGCCTCGACCAGGTCGAGGCCGAGCGTGGTGCTGACCAGATACATGGTCGCGAAAAGCCGGGTGTTGAGCGGCTCGAGCAGGAGCATGACGCCCGCCTCCTCCGCCGCATCTGCCGCGGCGCGCAAGGCGGCCACGGCATTGTCGAAATGCTCTTGCTCGCTCATGCCCTCCACCCGGAAACCCGAGGCGACGATCAGGGCGGGCTTGCCGAGCTTGGCGGTGGCGGCGATGGTTTCGCGAACGGCGGTGACCATCTCCTCACGCTCGGCGGGATCGACGATCGAGCGGCGCGGATCGACGCACAGGCTGGTCAGCCGCATTCCCGTGTCCGAGAGCGCCATCGCGAGCGCGTCGATGGGCTTGTCACGCCAAAGGTGAAATTCGGCCAGCTCTAACCCGGCCGCCTTGGCCGCGCGCAGACGCGCATCCAGCGCTCCAGCTTCGGCGAACTGCCATTCAATGCATGATGATAGCGAATAGACCGCAGACATAGGACCCTCTCCCATTCTACGGCCCCGTGGTGCGTTTGCACTCGTATGCCTGGCGAGTGAATCCCCGCTATTTTGTTTCCCGATTAGTCCCTCATTTGCCCGGCCAATGCAAGCCGAATGCGGCTCATTCAAAGGAAATCCAGCGAACAAGCCTCAGGCCCGCCTGGCTGCTCGCAACGACACTCCACCCGAATTTCTGGTCAAATCGCCGTTTAGGTGTTCAGTCCTGTCATTTGCGGGATCGGATTGACGATGAACAATTTCGTCCTGACGTCCAAATTTTACGATATCTCCGAAAGTTGTGAAGACGCTCAGCGGCTTGACGCTGAAATAAAAGTGTAGGCGACGAAGGAGTCGGCGAGATGCATCCATAGCTGATCGCGCGGCCATTTAAGTGGAAGGGTTTGACGGTCAGTATCGCACGACCCACCGTGACACGCCTTGAAAAACATGACGGCGACACGCCAGGCTATGGGTGGCGCAAGGGTTGAATCTCGACGCCGCATCACTGTCGAGACGCGCAGCCGCGCTGGGCCTCGACGGATCGTTTGGGCCCCGACATCTCGCTGCGCGTCCCGATAGGCGCTGGCCTTCCTGGAAAGCCTTTATCGAGGCGGTGAACCGGCTCGACCGGGACCAGGCAGACATCTCCCGGATGCTTCAAGGTGCGCGTGACGCATTCGCCCATGCCCGGATGCTGGCCGATGTCGCCTTCTCCTGATCCCGCCCGCAACGGCATCGCCCCGGCGAGCCGCCAAAGGATGCGCCAACCAGAGGCGCTGGCATAGAGACACGATGCTACGCCGATCGCGGCAAACACCACGCGCCATCGGAAATCATCGTTCCGGCCCCCCAAAGGCGAACCGGATCGCCGGGGCCATGGCCGCCAGCATCGTCGTTCCGTGCGACTGCCCCGGCAGCGAGAGGAAACGCGCCCGACCCATCCGCCCGCCGCGATCAAGCGACCGGGCCAGTTCGGCGGGGGATGCAGCGGCAGCCTCCCCTTCTGCGATCAGGATGCGGGGTCCGTCCGTCGCCGTGGCGGCTTCGCGTGCGATCAGCCCATCGCCGAACCAGAGCGACGGACTGACCGCGACCACCGCATCGAACATCGCCGGGCGGGTCAGGGCGGCATGCAAGCCGACCAGACCGCCGAAGCTGTGGCCGAGCAGCGTCTCCCGAGACAGATCAACCCGCCAGCGCTGGCGGACGAGCGGCTGCACCTGACCTTCAATGAGGTCGAGAAAGGCCTCCGCTCCACCGGTCGCCAGTCCGCTGGCGGGCATGGTCGCGGGGATCCTCCAGCCGGGCGTCGCGGGCGTATAGTCGCGGACGCGGCGCTCCAGCGGCCAGGCCGCGATCCCGACGACAATGCCATCCGAAACGCCGCTCCGCGCGCCTGCCCGCGCCAGCCGGCGCGCGGTGAGCGCCGCGATCGCAAAATTATCCTCGCCATCCAGCACGTAGAGCACGGGATAGCCGCCGGGCGGCGGAGGCGCCTCCGGCCAGGCGATGAAGATGCGATACGCCTCTCCGCTTTTGGCGTGGACGACCCGCTCGACGCTGTGCGACAGCGTATAGGGCGTCTCCGCCGCCACCGGCGCGGCGGGTCCGGCCAGTGCGAGCAAGAGGGTTGCCAGCATGCTCACCACCGGTATTGCAGCCGGAGATTCAGCGTCCGCCCCGACCCGTAATAACAGGCGGAAGGCGACGAACACAGCGCGACATAGCGATGATTGGTCAGGTTGCGCGCATTGACCGACAGGATGATGCCGCTGGCAAAGGCCTTGCGCAGGAACAGATCGTACAGGGTATAGCTGGGCACACGATAGGCATTGGCCGTGTCGCCATAGGAAACGCCGACATAGCGTACGCCGCCGCCAAGCCCGACCCCGCCGAGCGGCCCGCCCTCGGCAAAGCGATAGTCGGCAAATAGCGAACCCATCCAATCAGGCACCTGCGCCAGCCGATTGCCCTGTTGCCCGGCCGCGCCACGCGTGATCTCGCTGTCCATATAGGTGCCGGTCGCGATCATGCTAAGCCCGCCGACCAGCGTCGCCTTGCCCTCCAATTCGACTCCCCGAATGCGGCCCTGTCCGGTCTGGACCTGACAGGTTCCGCCCGCGCAGACATGGCTTTCGTCCGGGTCGGGACTGGCGAGATTGTTCTGGGTCAACTGATACGCCGCCGCAGTCAGCAGCGCGTTGCTGCCACGCGGCTGGAACTTGACGCCCGCCTCATATTGCTCGCCGGTCGTCGGCTTGAACGGCGTGCCGTCAAAATACTGGCCGGTCGTTGGCTGGAACGAGGTGGAATAGCTGGCATAGGGCGCAAGGCCGCTCGGTGAGACCCAGGTCGCGCCTGCCCGCCACGTCATCTTGTCGGCCTTGGTCAGCGTCACCGGATCGGTGCTGCCGGTCGCCAGTTCGTTGACCTGATGGTTCTTCGCCCAGTCATAGCGCGCGCCCAGCGTGACATGAAGCTGGCCGAGCGTGATCTGATCCTGACCATAGGCGCCGACCTGCTCCACCCGCGCGTTCAGATAGACCTGCGGCTTCAGCGTCTGGAAGATCCGCCCCACGCCTTGCGACACGGGATTGAAGATGTCGGGCATCGGCGGAACGTCCGTCGACAGATCGCGCCGGTGCCGCCATTCGGTATCGAGCAGATCGAGGCCGACCAGTACCCGGTGCGCCAGGGGACCCGTGTCGATACGGCCTTCGATCTTGGTATCAAGGCCATAGCCATCCGAATGGCCGACGCCTTGCACCGCGCGCCGGTTGATCGTCTGACCATTGGCCAGCGTGCCGCCACGCAGTACGGTTCCCTGGAACAGCGTCTCGACATGGGTGTAGCGACCATTCTGCCTCAGCTCGAGCCGATCGGAAAAGGCATGGCGCATTTCGTATCCGACCAGATACTGGTCGCGGTCGAAGGTGTTGAACTGGGGTTCGCCAAGAAAGGCGTCGAGCCGGATATGGCGCCCCCCCGCCCCCGGCTGCCGCGATCCGACATCAGGCAGGAACTGGAAGGTCGATCCACCCTCGTCACGCTGATATTGCGCCATCAGCGTGATGCTGGTCGCCGCGTCGGGTGCCCAGCTCAGGCTGGGGGCGATATAATAACGCCCGGTCTTGATCGCATCGATCTGTGCATCGCCATAGCGCGCCAGGCCGACGAGCCGCGCGCTGATCGTGCCGTCGCGTGTGAGCGGCCCGGATACATCGGCCGCGCCCTGATATTGCCATTTGCCGAGATCGGTGAACCCGGCCCCCTGGACCATGATCTCGCCTCGCGGACGCGCGGTCGGGCGCTTCGTTACCAGATTGACGATACCGCCCGGCGCCACCTGCCCGAACAGAACCGCCGAAGGGCCCTTCAGGACCTCGATCTGCTGAAGCGCGAACGGGTCGAACGCGGTCCGCGTCCATTGCCCACCGGCCGGCAGGCGAATGCCGTCGAGGAACAGATTGTCGCTGAAGCTGCCGGCCGCGAAGCCGCGTACCGAAAAGCTGTCGGCACGGCTGTCGATACCGTCCTGCTCGGCCTGGACGCCCGCGGTATAAGCCAGCGCCTCGGTGACGCTATGGACCGCGCGGACGTCGAGTTCCTCGCGGGTGATGACCGAGATGGATTGCGGCACTTCGATCAAACGCGTCGAGGTTTTGGTTCCCGACGTCGCCTGAGTCTGCCCCGTGGCCGTCACGACGATCTCGCTGTTGCGCAGTGCGTCGCCGGTTTTTTCCTGCGCCACCACCGGCGATGCCGCCGACGACAGCAGCAACCCGACACCCCAATAAATCTTCATAGGTCTCCCGCCCCTGGTATCCGCTGCCTTTGAGGTCCGTCGCGGACAATGCGGGATCGCCCTTAGCTACGATGGATAATGCGAGTCAATCGCATTTGGTAAGGGATTAAGATGTTTGTGGAATTCTCGGGAGGCAAATCGGTTCGGGATGGGGCCCTGCGCCGTATCCGCATCGGGCCCCAGCTATCCTCCACGGATCGGCAATGCCGTCAGCCGTTACGTTCCTCGGCAGCGACAGCAATGGACCAAAAGCACGCCCCGAAAAGCGGCGAAAAGCTCAAGCCAGCACGCTTGCGGGCATGGTGATCGCCAGGGTCCGTGCCGGGTTGTAAAGGTTGACGTAGAGGGTGCGGCCATCGGGTGAAAAACAGGCCCCCGCCAACTCGGTCTGCGCGTGCAGAAAGCCCAATATATAGGTCTGCCCCGCGGGCGTGACGCCGATGAGCCGGTTGGTGACGGTCTCGGTATATTGGTCCTCGCACACGATCAGATGGCCGTTCGGCGCGACCGTCAGATTGTCGCCGAAGTCGAGCATCGGCTTGCCGGTCGACTCGACGAAGATCTGCACCATACCGCCCGTCGCCTGATGCCCTTCGTCGCGGGCGGGGCGATAGCGCATGATCTGGCCCAGCCCGGCAGCTCCGCCCGACGTACAGCAGAAATAGAGTTCGCCACGGCCCATATGGATGCCCTCGCCACGGGCGAACAACAATGCTCCAGCGGCCGCGCCGCGCGCGCGCAGATCGTCCTGCGGGCTATCGACATGGTCGAGATCGATCCAGCGGGTCGGCAGCCATTCGCCCGGCGCCACGCCGATACCCGTCCAGTTCCGGCTGTCGCGGAGAGCCGGATCGCGCGCCGCGAGCGCCTGAAGCCGTCCGCCCGCCGCCAGCCGGCCGGGGCGGGCGGGCAGAAACCGATAGAGCAGGCTATCGTCGCGATCCTCGGTCAGATAGACGATGCCGGTGCGCGGATCGACCGCCGCCGCCTCGTGGTTAAAACGACCCATGGCGCGCAACGGCACCGGATCGACGCGCCCGCGCGCCGCCGCCGGCACCTCGAAGACCCAGCCATGATCCTGCGACACGCCGCCGCCCGCACGGGTCACATCCTCTTCGCAGGTCAGCCAGCTCCCCCATGGCGTCGTTCCACCAGCACAATTGCGGATCGTTCCCGCCAGGCTCAGATGCTGTGACAGGACCCGTCCGCTGGCATCGTCGATGACCAGCGTGGTCGTACCACCCGGCAGGGCGAGCCCATCGGGGTGGCGGTCGAACGCCGCTCCCAAGGCACCGGCACGCGCACCCTTTGCGGCATCCTCGGGCAAAAGCTCGTGGTTGCGGACCAGGGCATGGCGTTTGCCGGGCAGCGGGATGCAGCCCATGCCGTCGGCGTGATCGGGTACGACCAGCCCATCGTCCATCCTGTCACCCAGCGCCGAGACGATGCGGTAGGAAAAGCCGCTTGGCAGGTCGAGCAGTCCGGCGGGATCGGGCAGCAGCGGGCCGTATCCGACCCGGCCCGTGTCGGGGACGGCGGCATTCGCGATACGGGCAAGGCCCGCAAAGGCGGTGGCGGTCAGGCCGAGCGTGGCGGAGCGGCGGGTCGGGGTGAGATCAAGCATGACCATATCCTGTCGCAGCCATGTTTCGCGCGGATGACGCAGAGGCATGGCCGGCGCAGGCATCGCACAAGCCGGCGGCTTCGAGCGGTGCGGCGGCCAGTACGAAACCGCGCTGCACCGCTTGCGCTTGGATGGACCGCATCGCGCCATGCTCGATCAATTGCACATGGTGGCAAGACAGGCAGACGAGGCACAGATCGATCGGCCGCGAACACACGACATAGGCGCGCAGCATCTCCACCCGCAGCACAAGCCGCTGGCGGACCAGTCGCGCGAGCGTACGATAGACCTGCGCCGGGACGATCGGGTTGACCCGTTCGCTGGCCCGCGCGGCAATGTCATAGGCGCTGAGCGGTCGGCCCCCTTCCGCCAATATGCCATGGACCAGCGCCTCGATCTCGCCACAACGCCGCCGGGGCGCGACCTTGCCGTCATGGGTCATACGCGGTCGCTCGCCGCGACGCTCTCCACCAGCCCCTGCAACTGCACCTCGTTCAGCCCCAGCGTCATCAGGGCCAGGGTTCCGCGAAGCTCCTCCGGGTCGATCCCCCGCGTGATGAACACCATGCGCGTGCGTCGGTCGTCGGATGGCCATCGTTCCAGCTCGACCGGCGGGTGGAATATGTGCTGCACGCCGTGCACCACCACCGGCGCATCGAACCCCGCCAGGTTGACGATTCCCTTCACGCGCAGCAGGTCCGCGCCCTTGAACATGGTGAGCAGCCCCAGCCAGCGGTCGAAGGCGACCGGGTCGAGCGGCGTGTCGAAGGTCAGGCAGGTGGCGCGGATGCCGTCGTCATGGCGATTGACGTCGTGGTGGTGATGGTCGTGATGGTGGTGGTGGTGCCCGTCCTCATAGGCTTCGTCGGCCAGCCAGCGGCGGACATCCTCGCTCTTGGCGGCGGGATCGTACAGCCCCACGCCGAACAATAGGGCGGCGTCGACGATGCCGTTGGTGACAGGAATAACCGGTGCGGCGGCGTTGAGCGTGGCCAGGCGATCGCGCAGCCTGTCCTGCGCGCCCATCCCGACCAGATCGGTCTTGGTCAGCAAGAGCCGATCGGCAACCGCGGCCTGCTTGACCGCCTCGGCCTGGCTGTCCAGCGTCGCCATTCCGGTCGCCGCATCGACCGTCGCGATGACCGCGTCGAGCCGATAGAGCGACGCCAGCCGGGGGTCGGTCATCAGCGTGTGCAGGATCGGTGCCGGATCGGCCAGCCCCGTCGTCTCGATCACCACCCGGTCGAACCATGGCTGGCCATGGCGTGCGAAGCGCCACGGTGCGTCCCGCAAGGTGCGCGCCAGATCGCCCCTGATCGTGCAGCACAGGCAGCCGCCGATCATTTCGACGACCATATCCTCGCTCGACCGCGCGACGAGATCGTGATCCAGCCCGACCGCGCCGAACTCGTTGATGACGACCAGCGCCCGCGCCATGTCCGCCGAGCGGACCAGATGATTAAGGACCGTCGTCTTGCCGCTGCCGAGAAAGCCGGTCAGTACCGACACCGGAATGCGCGCGTCCGCCACCACGCCGCTCATGCCTGGTCCTCCGCCGGACAGGCGGCGGGTGCGCCCTTCCCATGCGACATGGCGCGCCAATTCCCGACATGCGCCACCGCGAGCAGCACTGCGCCCAGGCTGCTGACCCCGCGCTCGGTCGTCTCGACCGAGACGGCAAAGGCTCCGATACCGAGCAGCGCCAGCCCGACAACCGCGAGGAGCAGGGGCCAGCGGCTGTCATGCCGCCGCCGCCCCAGCGCCATCGCCAGCATGCTGGTCGGCAGCGCCAGCGCGAAGGCGACGGCATGGAAGCTTTCGGGCACCGTCAGCATCGTCGCCAGCACCGGCAGCGCGACCAGCAGGACCGGCAGCAACAGGCAGTGGATCAGGCACAGCACCGACGCGGTCACCGCGAAACCGTCGAGCCAATATTGCCGACCAAAAGCGATCTTGAAGACACTGGACACCGAATAGCTCTTTTCGTTACGTTATGTTGTAACGTATCACATGGGAATATCGTCATGGCAACCCTTCCGTCTCAGGATCGTCTCCCCGTCACGGTGCTGTCGGGTTTTCTCGGCGCGGGAAAGACGACGCTGCTCAACCATATCCTGGCCAATCGCGAGGGGCGCCGCGTCGCGGTGATCGTCAACGACATGTCGGAAGTGAATATCGACGCCGATCTGGTGCGGGGCGGCGAGGCGGCACTTTCGCGATCGGAAGAGGCGCTGGTCGAGATGACCAATGGCTGCATCTGCTGCACGCTGCGCGACGACCTGCTGGCGGAGGTGCGCGCGCTCGCCGAGGCGGGGCGGTTCGACTATCTGGTGATCGAGTCGACCGGCATTTCCGAACCGCTGCCGGTCGCCACCACCTTCTCCTTCCGCGACGAGGAGGGCGTGTCGCTGGGCGATGTCGCGCGGCTCGACACGATGGTGACCGTGGTCGATGCGATCAACCTGCTGGCCGATTATTCCAGCCAGGATTTCCTCGCCGATCGGGGCGAGACGATGGGTGAGGAGGACACGCGCAGTCTGGTCGGCCTGCTGGTGGAACAGATCGAGTTCGCCGATGTGGTGGTGATCAACAAGGCGTCGTCGGTATCGCCCGAACAGTTCGCGACCGTCAGGAAGCTGGTCGCCAGCCTCAACGCCGATGCCGTCATCGTGCCCGCCGACCACGGCCGGGTCGATCTGGACCTCGTTCTCGCCACCGGCTTGTTCGACGAGGAGAAGGCGTCGCGCCACCCGCTCTGGGCCAAGGAGCTGTACGGCTATGAGCACCACCAGCCCGAGACGGAGGAATATGGCATAGAGAGCTTCGTCTATCGCGCCCGGCAGCCCTTCGATCCGGCGAAGTTCCGCGCCTTCCTGACCGATGGCGGGCTGGATCACATAGTGCGCGCCAAGGGGCATTTCTGGCTGGCGACGCGGCCAGACTGGGTCGGCGAACTGGCGGTGGCGGGCAGCCAGACGATGAGCTCGCGCCTCGGCCGGTGGTGGGCGTCGATCCCGAAGAACCAGTGGCCCGATGACGGCCGGTTCGAGGAGTTCGTCGCCAGCCACTGGGACCCCATCTGGGGCGATCGGCGACAGGAACTGGTGTTCATCGGCATCGGCATGGACGAGGCACGCATCCGGCAGCGGCTCGACGCCTGTCTCCTCGCCGCCCCCGCCTTCACGCCGAACCTGTGGGCCACGCTGCACGACCCCTTCCCCGCATGGGGCACGCCGCAGTTGCAGGCCGCCGAATGACAGGCACCGCGATCAGCGGACGGCTTCGCCGCGTTCGCGGATAGCGGCGACCTGTGCCGGACCGCACATCACACCAGGCCCCCTGAACCGGAGAGCAACGATGACATACTGGATTGCCTGTCTCGCCGCGCTTGCAACGCCCGCCACCGCGCAGGAACAGAAGGCCACGACGCCGTTCGTCCTTGCGCCGCTTCCCTATCCGGCCACCGCGCTCGAGCCGGTGATCGACGCCGAAACGATGACGCTGCACCATGACCGGCATCATCAGGCCTATGTCGATGCGCTCAACAAGGCGATCGCCGCCGATCCGGCACTGGCGGGGCGGTCGCTGGAGCAGTTGCTCGCCGGCGCCGGGTCGGAACCGGCGGCGGTGCGCAACAATGCGGGCGGCCATTGGAACCACAGCTTCTTCTGGAAGACGATGGCGCGTCCGGGCACCGGCGGCCAGCCTTCGCCCGAACTCGCGCGGGCGATCGATGCCGCCTTCGGGTCAATGGACGCGATGAAGGCGGCGTTCAAAACGGCAGGCACGGGGCGCTTCGGCTCGGGCTGGGTCTGGCTGATCCTGGGACCGGACGGCAGGCTCGCCATCGCCTCGACACCCAATCAGGACAATCCGCTGATGGACGTGGCCGAAACCCACGGCACGCCGCTGCTCGGCAACGATGTGTGGGAACATGCCTATTATCTGAAGCACCGCAACCGCCGCGCCGACTATCTGGATGCATGGTGGCAGGTCGTGGACTGGAAGACGGTATCGGAGCGCTTCGCCGCCGCACGGCGATAGCGCATCCCGCAGCCCGACCACCTGCGATCGCCGGTTTGACAGCGGTCAAAGGCATCGACCCGGCAGCGGGGCACAAGGTCGGGCATGTGGCCCTATCATCCCGAACTACTCGCACGGCCCGTGCCGCGCTACACCAGCTATCCCACCGCCGCCGAATTCCGGGATGCGGTGGGCCATGGCGACATGGCCGCCGCGCTGGACGCGGTGGAGGGCGATACGTCGATCTCGCTCTATCTGCACATCCCCTATTGCCGGGCGATCTGCTGGTATTGCGGATGCCATACCGGGGCGGCGAACCGAACCGCACGACTCGACGCCTATCTGGCGCGGTTGCATGAGGAGATCGATCTGGTCGCCGCGCGGCTGGGCGGACGGGGGCGGATCGGGCGGATCGCCTTTGGCGGGGGCAGCCCCAATGCGATTCCGCCCGCCGCCTTTGCCGCGCTGGTCGCGCATCTTCGTGCCGCATTCGCCTGCGAACGGACGACCCTGTCGCTGGAAATCGATCCCCGCGGGTTCGACTCCGACTGGGCGGCGGTCGTCGCGGATGCCGGCGTCACGCGCGCTAGCTTAGGCGTGCAGACCTTCGCCCCCGCGCTTCAGGCCGCGATCGGCCGGGTTCAGCCGCATGACGAGATTATCCGAACAGTCGGCCTGCTTCGCGCCGCCGGGGTTGGCTCGATCAATTTCGACCTGATGTACGGCCTGCCCGGACAGGACGAAGCAGCGTTGGCGGCGACGCTGGAGCAGAGCATTGCGCTCGCCCCGGAACGGCTGGCGGTTTTCGGCTATGCGCATGTCCCGCACCTCATCCCGCACCAGCGACGGATCGATGCACGCGCGCTGCCCGGTGCGGCGGAGCGCTTCGCACAGGCGGCGCTGGCGCATGAGCGGCTGATCGCGGCGGGCTATCGCACGGTCGGCTTCGACCATTTCGCGCTTGCCGACGACACCCTGGCCCGCGCCGCCGACAGCGGAACGCTGCGCCGCAATTTCCAGGGCTTCACCGACGATCAGGCTGAGATCCTGATCGGGCTGGGCGCCAGCGCGATCAGCGAGTTTCCCGATCGCCTGCTGCAAAATGCCAAGAATGCCGGGGAGTGGCATCAGGCGATCGGCGCGGGTCGCTTCGCCACCGCCCGAGGAGTGGCGCGCGACCCGGTGGAGCAACGACGCGCCAGGGCGATCGCAGCGGTGCTGTGCCACGGCCGCGCCGAACTCGCCGATCTGCCCGAACGGGAGGCGATCCGCCTGCGCCTCGACCGTTTCGAGCAGGCCGGACTGATCGACTGGCAGGGGACGCGCCTGAGGCTGAACGGCGATGCCCTGCCCTATGCGCGCAGTATCGCCGCCGCCTTCGATGCATGGCGAACGGAGGACGATATGCGCTTCAGCCATGCCGTCTGACCCGCCGCCGCGCTGTGCGGCCTGTGCCGCCCATGGCGTGGCCCTGTGCGCGGAACTGGATCGTCGACAGATCGTGGCGCTGAATCATATCGGTCGTCGCCGTCGGCTGGCCGCCGGGCAGGCGCTGGGCTGGGCGGGCGAACCCGCCGCCACTTGCGCCAATCTCGTCTCCGGCGTGCTCAAGGTGTTGCGGGGCGAACCGGACGGGCGTGTGCAGATCGTCGGCCTGCTCTATCCCGGCGACTTTGCCGGCATCCTCTTTGCCGAACGATCGCCCGACACGATCGTAGCGCTGAACGACGCCGATCTGTGCGTCTATCCGCGCGGGCCCTTGGAGGCGTTGCTGATCGACCAGCCCGCCATCGGACGGCTCCTGCTAAAACGCACATGGGCGACACTTGCCGAAGCGCGCCGGTGGATGGCCATTCTGGCTCGCGGCCGGGCGGAAGCGCGCGTGGCCGCGCTGCTGATCGACATGGCGCAGCGGTGCGAGGCGGATGCGCAAGGCCTGTTCCGATCGCCGCTGTCGCGCGGCGCGATGGCCGAGGCGCTGGGCCTGGCGATCGAGACGGTGAGCCGCCACATGACCGGATTTGATCAACAGGGGCTGATCGTCACATCCGGGCCGCATCGGCTACGCCTGATCGACCCGGTACGCCTCGCCGCCATTGCGGGATGCTCCTAGGCGGCGGACCGGCGCTGCGTGCGTTCCGCCGACCATTGTCGCTCGCACAGCGCGGTCAGCTCCGGGCGGTGGCTGACCAGGATCATCCCCTGCCCGGTCCGCGCGAGCCGTGCGTCGAGACGGCGCGCGACCTGGGCGGTGACCTCCGCATCCAACCCCTCGCCAGGCTCGTCGAGCAGCAGCCAGGGCGCATCCGCCAGAAAGGCCCGCGCCAGTGACAGACGCCGCCTCTCGCCACCCGACAGGCGCGTGCCATCGTCGCCCAACCAGCTATCGAGCCCTTGCGGCAAAGCCCGCACCACGCCGTCGATCGCCGCATCCTCCAGCGCCTGCCACATCCGATCCTCGTCCGCATCGGGATCGGCAAGCAGCAGGTTCTCGCGAACCGTACCGGTGAGGAGCGCGGCATCCTGCGGCGCCCAGGCGAAGGTCGCGCGCAGCGTCTCGGGCGAGAGGGTCGTCGCATCCCGTCCGTCGACCTTGATCCACCCGGGCGCCAGCGGACGAAGCGCCAGCATCCCCTCAATCAGCGTCGTCTTGCCGCATCCCGAACGTCCCGTCAGCGCGATGCGCGTACCGGGTGCGAAGCGGTCGCCATCGATGGTCAGCACCGCGTCACCCGGCAAGGCGCCGACCGGCCGCTCCGCCTCCACCGCGCCGAATATCCCATCGAGCCGCGCCTCCGCCTCGCGCAGCCGTCCGCCTTCGGTCAGCGATCGCAGTAGCGGCGCGATCGCATCGACCGTCATCGCCGCCGCCAGCGCCGCGAGTGCCGCGGTCGGCGCGCCCGCCCGCGCCGCCAGCGCCAGCGCCGATGCGGCCGCGACGGCGATGCCGATAGCGTGCAGCGCCTCGAACCGCGCCGCGACCCCGGCCTGCCGGACCTGCGCCTCGGCCAGCCGGTCGCCCGCCGCCGCGATCCGGGTCGCCGCCCAATCCTCTAGCGCGAAGCAGCGCAGCTCCGCTGCCGCACCGCCGAGCATGGCGACCTCTTCGCGCAAGACGCCGGCGGCGCGCTGCACCGCCCGCCCCCGCTCCTGGAACTGACGCGCCCAGTAGCGCCCCACCAGCAGCGCGCCCGCCACGCACGCCAGCGTCGAGACCATGGCTGGCCAGCCTCCCAGCGAGGTCAGCGCCGCACCGGATAGCAGAGCGGCGGCGACACCCCAGGGCCCCGACAGCCGCACGAACCGCCATTCCACCGCATCGACATCGCCGATCAGTCGCGCGGTCGCCTCGCCCCGGCCAAGTGCCAGCGCCATGGCGGGGGGCGCAGCGGTGAGGGCGCGGTAGAGCGCCGGACGCAGCCGCGCCAGCGCGCCGAAGGCCGCGCCATGCCCCGCCAGCCGCTCACCATAACGCGCGCCCGTCCGTACGATCGCCAGCAAACGGATCGCGGCGGAGGGCAGCATATAGTTGAAGGTCTGCGCCGCGACGATCCCCGCCCCACCCGCCAGCGCCGCCGCGGTCAGGAACCAGCCCGACAGCGCGAGAAGCAGCACCGACGCGGCGGCGACCAGGGCGGCGCAGGCCCCAGCCTGTCGCAAGCGGCGGCGTTCGTTGCGCCGTTCGGCGGCGATCAGGCTATGAAGGGTCATGCGGCAGGTCCCAGGCGGACGACCCGCGTCGCGATGGCAGCGAGCGCGGTGCTATGGGTGGCGATCAGCGTCGTACGCCCATGGGCGGCACGCGCGATGGTCGCGATCAGATCGGCTTCGGCCGCCGCATCGAGATGCGCGGTCGGCTCGTCGAGCAGCAGGAACGGCGCGGGGCGGAGCAAGGCGCGGGCCAGCGCGATCCGCCGCCGTTCGCCGCCAGACAGGCCGCTGCCCCGCGCGTCGAGCGGCGCGTCCAGTCCGCCCGGCCGACGCGCCAGCATCGGGCCAAGCCCCGCCGCCGCGACCGCCCTGTGGATCGCCATCTCGTCGGCCTGTGGATGCGCCAGCACGAGATTCTCGCGGATCGTACCCGCGATCAGCAGGGGATGCTGCCCCGCCCAACTCGCCTGTCCGGCCAGAGAGACAAAGGCCTTACCACCCGCCTCGATCGTCCCGGCCGACAAGGGCACGAGCCCCAGCAGCAGATGCAGGACGCTGGTCTTGCCGCTGCCCGACGGGCCCAGCAGCGCCACCGTCTCGCCTGCATCGATATGCAATGACAGATGCGACACGGCGGGTGCGTCGCTGCCCGGATAATGGATCGTCACGTCGCGCAAGGCGAGCGGAACCGTCACTGCTTCCGCCGTCGCGACAACCGGATCGGGCAGCGGGATCAGCGCATCGGCCGCCGTCTCCGCCGCCTGCTTGTCATGATAGGCGGCAGCGAGCCGACGCATCGGCGCATAGAATTCGGGTGCCAGCGCCAGCACGAAGAAAGCGCTGCCCAGGGTCAGCGTCTCCGGCGCGGCGAAGGGCAGCAGGCCGAGCAGCGAAAAGCCGCAATAGACCGCAACCAGCGCGACCGACAGCGCCGCGAAGAACTCCAGCGCGGCGGAGGACAGAAAGGCCACGCGCAGAACGCGCATGGTGCGCTCCGCCAGTTCCTGCGCCGCCGCGCCGATGGCGTCGGTCTCGCGGGTTTCGGCGCGAAAGGCGAGCACCACCGGCAGGGCGCGCACGCGGTCGGCGAACCGCGCCGACAGGCGATGCAGCGCGACGAACTGGCGGCGCGATTCCTCCGCCGCCGCGCCGCCCGCCAGGATCATCGTCGCGACGAAGGGCAACAGGGTTGCGGCAAGGATGAGCGCCGCGACCCAACTGGCGCAGGCGGTCGCGGCGATCACCAGTATCGGCGCGGCGGCGGCGGCCTTTCGCGCGGGCAGGAAGCGCGCGACATAGCCGTCCAGCGCCTCGACCGCATCCACGGCACGCGTCGCCAGCATCCCGCCGTCCAAAGCTTCCCCGGCCGTCCGGTGCAGCACGGCGTCGACGACGCGCCGCCGTTGCACCCGCTTGACGCCCCCGCCCGCACCGCCCCCTGCCGCATGGCCATGGTGGCGAACGCGCCGCGCAAGCCGCCGCCCGCGACCGCGAGCAATAGCCAGGGCAGAAGCATCGCCTGTGTCGAGACCGCCGTCACCCCGCCCGCGATCCCCGCCGCAAAGCCGATCGCTGCGCCCGTATCGAGCAGCAACAGGCCCGCTGCACCGTCACGGCGTCCGGCCGCTTGCTTCAGCCATCGGGTGCGCGCCTTGGCCGCGATGGGATCATGAGTGACCGTCGTCATGCCGGGACCGTCGCAGCGACGGCCGCCACCGTCTTTGACCGCCGTCAATGTCGGAACCCGGACCGACGCCTAGCGACTCGCGCGACAAGGGGCCGGGGATGGCTCCTTTTATGGAGGAGTCACATGGACCCCGGAGTCATCGACCTGTCACGGCTGCAATTCGCGGCCACCGCCCTGTATCATTTCCTGTTCGTGCCGTTGACGCTCGGCCTGTCGATGATGCTGGTCATCATGGAATCGGTCTATGTCATGACCAATCGCCCGGAATGGCGGGTCACGACGCGGTTCTGGGGCAAAATCTTCGGCATCAACTTCGTGCTGGGCGTCGCCACCGGCCTGACCATGGAATTCCAGTTCGGCACCAACTGGTCCTATTTCTCGCATTATGTCGGCGACATCTTCGGCGCGCCACTAGCGATCGAAGGACTGATGGCCTTCTTTCTGGAGGCCACGTTCGTCGGGCTGATGTTCTTCGGCTGGGACCGCTTGTCGAAGCTGGGGCATCTGATCGTCACCTTCATGGTCGCGCTCGGCACCAACCTGTCGGCGCTGTGGATCCTGATCGCCAATGGCTGGATGCAGAATCCGGTCGGCGCGACCTTCAACCCCGATACGATGCGGATGGAAGTCGCGGATTTCGGCGCGGTGCTATTCAACCCGGTCGCCCAGGCCAAGTTCGTCCATACGGTCAGCGCGGGCTATGTCTGCGCCTCGGTCGTGGTGCTGGGCGTGTCGGCCTTCTGGTTGCTCAAGGGCCGCTTCCTGCCCGTCGCGCGCAGGTCGATGACGGTGGCGGCGGCGTTCGGCCTCGCCTCCTCGCTGTCGGTCGTCGTGCTGGGCGACGAGAGCGGCTATGCGCTGACCGACAACCAGAAGATGAAGCTCGCCGCGATCGAGGCGGTCTGGCATACCGAGCCGGGGCCGTCGGGCCTGACGCTGTTCGGCTATCCCGACACGGTGGCACGCGAGACGCGCTACAAGGTCGAGATTCCGTGGCTGCTCGGCCTGATCGCGACGCGCAGCCTGGACGGCACGGTGACGGGCATGTCCGAACTGGTGCTGAAAGCGCAGGAGCGCATCGCCTCGGGGGTGATCGCCTATGACGCGGTGCAACGGCTGAAGGCCGACCCGCAGGACATGGTCCAGCGGGCACGGTTCGAGGCGCACAAGCGCGACCTGGGCTATGCCTTGCTGCTCAAGCGGCAAATGGCCGATCCGCGCAGCGCGACGCCAAAGCAGATCGAGGCGGCGGCCTGGGACACGGTGCCCGATGTCGGCCTGCTCTTCTGGAGCTTCCGCATCATGGCGGCGATCGGCTTCGCAATGATCGGGTTGTTCGCGACCGCCTTCACCCTGTGTTCGCTTCGGATGCACATGGATGCGCGCTGGTTCCTGAAGCTGGCGGTGGCGGCGATCCCGCTGCCCTGGGTCGCGATCGAGCTGGGATGGCTCGTCGCCGAACTGGGGCGACAGCCTTGGGCGATTGAGGGCGTGCTTCCGACCTTCCTGGCGACCAGTTCGCTGTCGCGCGGGGCGCTATGGACGACGCTTGCGGGTTTCACCCTGCTCTATGGCATGCTGGCGGTGATCGAGGTGCGCTTGATCCTCGCTGCCATCGCCCATGGTCCCGAGGAACGCGACGACCAGCCGGCACCGGGTGCGATCCCCGCCGCCATTCCCGTCACCGCCTGAAGAAAGGGACTGGGACATGTTCGATTATGAAATGCTACGCCTCATCTGGTGGGCGCTGCTCGGCGTGCTGCTGATCGGTTTCGCGCTGACCGACGGGTTCGATCTTGGCGTTGCCGCCCTCCTGCCCTTCGTCGCGAGGGACGATACCGAGCGGCGGATGGTCATCAACTCGGTCGGGCCGACCTGGGAGGGCAACCAGGTGTGGTTCATCCTGGGGGGCGGCGCGATCTTCGCCGCCTGGCCCTTCGTCTATGCGGTCAGTTTTTCGGGCTTTTATCTGGCGATGTTCCTCGTTCTGGCCGCGCTGATCCTACGGCCGGTGGGGTTCAAATACCGTTCGAAGAAGCCCGACCCGGCATGGCGCGCTCGTTGGGACTGGGCATTGTTCGTCGGCGGACTGGTGCCCGCACTGGTCTTCGGCGTCGCGGTCGGCAACGTGCTGCTGGGTGCGCCCTTCCGTCTCGATGGCGATCTACGCGCCTTTTACGACGGCACGCTGATCGGCCTGTTCACCCCCTTCGCGCTGCTGTGCGGCCTGTTGTCGGTGGCGATGCTGGTGTTGCACGGCGCGGCATGGCTATCGATCAAGGTCGAGCATGGGCCGGTGCACGACCGGGCGCGAACCTTCGGAACGGTGGCGGCGATCGCGGCGATCCTGCTCTTCGCGGCCGGGTTCGCCTTCGTCGCCTGGGGCGATATCGGATACCGGGTCATCGGCGCGGTCGATCCGCAGGGGCCGTCCAACCCGCTGCGCATGACGGCGGAACCGGCGGGCGGCGCATGGCTGACCAACTATACGACCTATCCCTGGATGATGGCGCTGCCCCTGATCGGTTTTGCCGGTGCAGTGCTGGCGCTGATCGGCATCCGTGGCGGGCGCGAGGCGCTGGCCTTCACCGGCTCCTCACTGGCGGCGACGGGGATCATCGCCACGGTGGGCTGTTCGATGTTTCCCTTCATCCTGCCATCCAGCATCGATGCGCATAGCAGCCTGACGGTATGGAACGCATCCTCCACGCACAAGACGCTGGGCATCATGCTGATCGTCACCATCGTCTTCCTGCCGATCGTGCTCGCCTACACCGCCTGGGCATACCGGGTGATGTTCGGGCGCGTGACCAGCGACGCGGTGCGCACCAGTCCCGATTTCTACTGAAAGGCTCCTGCCATGTGGTATTTTTCCTGGGTTCTTGGCCTCGGCCTCGCGCTCGGCTTCGGTATCCTGAACGGCATGTGGCATGAATTCCACCTGCCGCAGGAGGAGGACCTGCCGCCGACGCGCGGACCGATGGAATAGATGGATATATCGGGATCATGGCACCGCTTCCGGGCGCGGCCATGATCCTAGCCCCTATATTGTCCTGCCGACGTACGGGGGCGGTGCGAAAGCTCAGGCCGCCTCGGCCCGCGCGGCCAGCGATGCGCCATCCATGATCGTGATCGCGCGACCGCCTGGCAAAGCGATGACGCCCGCCTCCTTCAACCGGGTCAATTGGCGGCTGACCGTTTCGATCGTCATGCCCAGAACATCGGCGATTTGACCGCGCGTCAGGGGAAGGTCGAAGCGGACCGGCGTGTCGGGACATGCGTTGCACGCCTTCTCCCCCAGGCGGCCCGCGACATCGACGATAAAACCGGCCAGCTTCTCGCTCGCCGACTGCCGCGCCAGCACCAGCATCCGCCCGCGCGCCTCGTTCAACGACGCGAAGGTGCGCTGGAGAAGCAGATGTTCCATGCGCGGATGCTCTTCCAGGACATTCTGGAACGCCGCGCGGGGAAACACGCACAATTCGGCGTCGCTCAACGCCACGGTCGTGAAATCCGTCACCCCGGCATAGGGCTGACCGAAGAAATCCGCCTGGTACAGCAGGCCCACGATCTGCTCGCGACCGTCCGCCGTCCCGGCCACCAGTTTCAGCACGCCCGACAGGACGTTGCCGCACACCACCGCCTCGTCGCCGCTCCAGGCCACCGTCTGCCCCCGAGCGACATGGCGACGTTGGCCGAGTTCGTTCAGCACCTTCAACTCGCGATCGTCGAGGCTGCCGCACAGCGCATGATCGCGGACGGCACAATCCGCGCAAATCTTGGTCTGGATCATGGGACCCAGTGTAGCAGGGAGAGATGAATGTGTCGCCCGTCCGCCCGTCAACGCTTTGAAATTTGACCGCGATCAACTTCGGGCTTGTCCGTGGTCAAGTCGGCTCGGGAGCTGCGGGTTTACGTCTTCCCTCACACCCTGTCGTGACAAAGGAGGTTCGGGGAATGACGATCGTAAAGAACGCGGCGTTGGCGCTGGGGGCGATGTCCGCCGCCACCGTCGCGGTTCCCGCCATGGCGCAGACCGCCGAGCCGCCCAATGCCGCGCCCCGCATCGGCATCGCGGCCGGTGACGTGCTGGTGCGCGCGCGCGCGATCACGGTCGTACCGAACGAGGATTCGGGCGGCATCACCCCCGCCTTTCCACAGGAACGGCTGTCTGTCGGCAACGCGGTCATGCCCGAATTGGACGTGACCTATATGGCGACCGACCATATCGGCTTCGAACTGATCGCCTCGACGACCAAACATACCGCCAAGGGGACGAGCGGCACGACCGGCGGCATCGGCAAGCTGGCGACCACCTGGGTCCTGCCGCCGACGCTGACCGCACAGTATCACTTCGCACCGGCCAGCCATGTGCGTCCCTATCTCGGCGCGGGCATCAACTACACGATCTTCTGGAACGAGAAGGCATCCGACGGGCTGCAGGCCGCCGTCGGCACGACCCGCGTCCACATGAAGGACAGCTTCGGCTGGGTGGCGCAAGCCGGGGTCGACATAGACATCACGCCGAAGGTCTTCCTGAATCTCGACGTCAAATATATCGACATCGACACGCGCGTTCAGCTCGACACCGCCGCGGCTGGCACCCAGAAGGTAAAGCTCGGCCTCGACCCGCTGGTGTTCGGCGTCGGCCTGGGCATCCGTCTCTAGGTCACTCCGGGGGCATGCGGTGGTGGACACCATCACGTCCTTATGTCCCCCGGAAGTCGGGCACTTGGCTATCGGCTCCGACATGACTGTCTCGGACGCTCCCGACGCACGCCGAGCGGTGGATCGCGGCGGCCAAGCGGTTGAAAAGCGTACCATCGCATGTCCGCCATGTCGGCGTCGCTAGGGTGACACAGCCATCCTCCCTCGACAGGAAAAATGATCTGCTGGCGAACCGCCGGTGCGGATAGCTTGCCTAACCGCTACGCAACATATGCTTTTCCCCTAATTCCCATCTTATCGATAGGATTATCCCTGCGCCGATGGCCCGGTGCATGAGGGAGACAGGGATGAGCCCGATCCGATTCCACGATCCGCCCGCCGGGGCGAAGCATCCGACATACTGACCGCTAACGACCGCGCCGCCGGGTAACGCCCGGCCTTTTCGAGCGACGGTTCCGCCCCATGTCGGCCGCGATTGGCGCGTCCGCACGGGAAGGAACGCGCCCGCGATCGATCGCCAAAACCATAAGAAAGCCAATCCATGAAAAGGGGATTTCCGGCAACGATGGCGCTCGCCCATCGCCGCCGCTACCTGCTGCTCGCCGCCACCGCGCTGCTGCCCTCGGGTGCCGCCGCACAGGTCGTTCTCGCCAGCAACGATGTATCGGCAAAGGCGGAGGCGACTGCGCCAAGCACCGATGTCCGAGCGGCCGACGCCGTGGATGATTCCGCTGCTGAAATTCTCGTCACCGCACGACGGCGCGAAGAGCGGGCGCAGGATGTGCCGATCGCGCTCAGCGTGGTCGGCGCGGAGCAGCTCGGGATCCGTGGCGACTATCGGCTGGATCAGGTGCAGCAACTGGTGCCGTCGCTCCAGGTCTTCAGCTTCAATCCGCGTAACACCAACATCAACATCCGCGGGCTCGGCTCTAATGTCGCGCTGACCAATGACGGTCTGGAGAATGGCGTCGGCGTCTATATCGACAATGTCTATTATGGGCGCGTCGGACAGAGCCAGTTCGACCTCGTCGATCTCGATCGGGTCGAGGTGCTGCGCGGACCGCAGGGCACGCTGTTCGGCAAGAACACCACCGCAGGCGCGATCAACATCTCCAGCCGCCTGCCGCAGTTTCAATGGCACGCCGACGGACAGGCCGATATCGGCAATTACGATTATCGACAGGTGCGCGGCTCCGTCACCGGCCCGTTGATCGACGGCCTGGCTGCCTTTCGCCTGAGCGCCGCCTATACGCGCCGCGACGGCTTTCTCTACGACACGACGACGCGGCGCCGCGTCCATGATTATGAGAATGCCACGGTGCGCGGCCAGTTGCTGCTGACGCCCGCCCCCGCCCTGACCATCCGCGTCATCGGCGACTGGGGCCAGCAGGACCAGTCCTGCTGCATCAACGTGCCGGTCCGGACCTTCACGGCCTATGACAATGGCGCCCCCATCGCGAACAATTTCCTCCAGAGGCTGGCGCGTTTCCCGAATTATACGCCGCTGCCGATCGATCCCTTCGCCCGCCGGACCGACGCCAATTCGCCGTTCCAGGCGAATATGGACACTTGGGGCGTGTCGGGTCAGGTCGATTATGATCTGGGCGGCGCGGCGCTGACCTCGATCACGGCGGTGCGGCAATGGAACTGGTTCCCGCGCAATGACGGCGACCTGACCGCGCTGTCGATCAACACGCAGGGCCATATCCTCAATTTCCAGCGGCAGTTCAGCCAGGAATTGCGGCTCGCCTCCACCGGCTCCCGCACGGTCGACTGGCTGCTGGGCGTCTATTATTTCCAGCAGGTGGTGCGCGGCTATGGCCGCACCGAATTCGGGCCGGATGCCGCGCTCGCGCTGTTCCCATCGGACAATCAGACGGTCGCGAGCATCGCCACCAACGGCCTGCTCTCCGGCGCCCGGTCCGATCCGCATACCAAGAGCGGGGCATTCTTCGGCCAGGCGACCTGGCATATCAGCCCCGCGCTCAGCCTGACCGGCGGTCTCCGCTACACCCATGAAGAGAAATGGGGCAGCTACGCCAACGACCTTCTCTTCGCGCAGCCGAGCACCGGGCTGACCGCAGCACAGATCGCGCGCGTCGCCGCGATCCGCAACGCGTTGACCCCGGTTCAGGCCTTTTCGGTCGACACCGACGACGACAGCGTCTCGGGGCTCGCCACGCTGGGGTGGAAGCCGGTGGAGGACGTGCTGGTCTATGCCACCTATTCGCGCGGCGCGAAGTCGCAGGGCCTGAACCTCACCAATCTCCCCGCCGGGATCGACCCGGTCGTCCGGCCCGAAACGGTCGACAATTTCGAGGTCGGGTTGAAATCACAGTTCCTCGACCGGCGCGTGACGCTCAACCTCGCTGCCTATCAGACCAACGTGCATGATTATCAGACGACGATCGTGCAGCAGGTGATCGGCACCAACACCTATATCAACTATATCGCCAACATCCCCAAGGTCCGCTCACGTGGGTTGGAGGGCGATCTGGCGGTCCGCCCCGCCAACTGGCTGAGCCTGACCGGCTCGGTCGCCTATACCGACGCGACCTATCGCGACTATCCCAACGGCCCGACACCGGTGGAGGCGCTCAACCCGACCGCCGCCAGTCCCGGCGGGTCGCCGGTGCGCGATTTCACGGGCGAGCGTCTGGCGGGTGTGCCCAAATGGGCGGCCTCGGTCGGCGCCGACGTGACCCGCACGATCGGCGGCGGTGCGGAGGCCTATCTGCACGGCGACTGGTCGTACCGCTCCTCCTATTACACCGTCGCCAGCAACAGCCGATACGGGCTCGTCCCCGGCTATGGCCTGGTCAATGCGCGCGCCGGCATCCGGCTGGGCGAGGATGGTCGCTACGACCTGTCGGTCTGGGCACGCAACCTGTTCGACAAAGACTATTTCCAGACTTTGAACGTCGTCAATTACGGGCTCGTCTCCGCCATTCTGGGCGATCCGGGCACCTATGGCGCGACGCTCAAGGTCCGTTTCTGACGGAGACGGCGATGGCCAGCATTCCCTTCGATGACGTACGCGCCCCGCGCGACCAAGGCTCCGTCGAACGGAGCGACGGCGCGGCGGCGCACCGACTGATCGGCTTTGGATCACTCTCCATTCCGCTGGCGGGTGCTGGCCTTCCGCTCGCGCTGTTCGTGCCGCAGCTCTATGCCAGCCATTTCGGGCTGTCGCTGGCGACGATCGGCTTCATCTTCTTCCTCGGCCGCTTCTGGGACGTGGCGGCGGATCCGATCGTCGGTACGCTATCGGATCGCACCCGCAGCCGCTTCGGGCGACGAAAGCCGTGGATCGCGGCGGGCGGCCTGCTGTTCGGAATCGGCTCGGCGCTGCTGTTCTTTCCGCCCGCAACCGTCGCACCGCTTTATCTGGGTGCCGCCCTCTTCGTCTTCTACGCGGGCTGGACGATGATCGAAATTCCCTTCTCCGCCTGGGCGGGGGAGTTGTCGGACGCATATCATGAGCGCACACGCATCGTGACCTACAAACAGACCATGTCCGCCATCGGTCTGTTGCTGGTTCTGATCCTGCCGACGTTGATCGAGCAATGGCGCCCGGCGGACGGCGTGCTGAAGCTGCACGCCACAGGCCTTTTCGTCCTGGGGACCCTGGCGGTTGCTCTGCCACTGGGCCTGAACGCGATAGCCGAACCGCCGGTCGCCGCCCTGCCCTCCCATCGCATCGGCTTCTGGCGGACGGCAACGGTCGTCTTCCGAGACCGGTTGCTGCTGCGCGTGCTCGCCTCCGATCTGGCGGTGACCGCGGGCCAGTCGATCCGCGCCGGGCTGATCGCCTTCTTCTGCGTCAGCTATATGGGGCTGCCGCAATGGGCGAGCGGGCTCTATCTCCTGCAATTCGTCTTCGGCGTTGCCGCCGGGCCGCTCTGGCTGGCGATCGGGCGACGGCTGGGCAAGCGCGAGACGGCGATTGCGGGGGAACTCGCACAGGCGGCGATCAACATCGCCTTGCTCGCGGTCTTCCCCGACATGCTGTGGCTGTTGATCGCGCTGGCGGTGGCGCAGGGGCTGACCCAGGGGTCGGGCAACCTGATGCTGCGCGCGATGGTCGCCGATGTCGCCGACGCGCACGAATTGGCGACGGGGCATAACCGCACCGGCCTGTTCTTCTCGGTCTTCAGCCTGGCGACCAAGGCGGGTCCCGCGATCGGCATCGGCCTCGCGCTCCCCTTGCTCGCCTGGCTGGGCTTCCAGCCCAAGGGGCATAGCGCGCCCGCCGCGCTGGAAGCCCTCAAATACGTCTTCGCGCTCGGCCCTGCCGTCGCGCACATCATCTCGGCTGCGCTGATCTGGCATTTTCCGCTCGACCAGACCCGCCACGCCGCGATCCGCCGCGCACTCGATGCGCGTGCGGCCACCGTTCCCGTCGAAGCCTGAAGGAGTGTGTGACATGACCGTGATCCAGCACCAATTCTACAATGCCGCCGACACCCAGAACCCGCTCGACATCGTGCCCGTCGCAGGGCGGATCGGGGCCGAAATCCGCGGCGTCGCGCTATCCGGCGATCTCGACGACCCGACCGTCGACGCGATCAAACAGGCGCTCGGCCGCCACAAGGTGATCTTCTTTCGTGGCCAGACGCATCTCGACGACGAAACGCACGAAGCCTTCGCCGCACGGCTGGGCGAGCCGCTGGCGCATCCCACCGTCCCGGTGGCGGAAGGGTCGCGCTTCCTGCTCGAACTCAACTCGCGCGAGGGCGAGGCGGCATCGCAATGGCATACCGACATCACCTTCCTCCCCGCCTTCCCCGCCGCATCGATCCTGCGCGCGCTGGTGATCCCACCGGCGGGCGGCGACACGCTATGGGCCAATGCCGTCGCCGCCTATGACGGGTTGCCCCCCGCGCTCAAGGCGCTGGTCGACGATCTGCGCGCGGTGCATACCAACGCCTATGACTATGCCACCGCCAGTCCGGAGGCATCGTCGGAGGCGATCCGCCGCCACCGCGAGACTTTCGCCTCCACCGTCTATGAAACGGAGCATCCGGTGGTGCACATCCATCCGGTGACCGGCGAGACGGCGCTGCTGCTGGGCAATTTCGTCAAGAGCTTCGTCGGCCTCAACCGCGACGATTCCAACCGCGTGTTCCAGATTTTGCAGGATCAGGTCACCAAGCCCGAGAACACGGTGCGATGGCGCTGGCAGCCTGGCGACGTGGCGATCTGGGACAATCGCGCAACGCAGCACCGGGCGATCGCCGACTTCGGCAAACAGCGGCGTCACCTGCGCCGCGCGACGATCGCGGGATCGGTCCCGGTAGGCCTGAACGGCGCCTCCAGTCGCGCGCTGAAGCCCGAACCCCTGCTCCAGGCGGCGGAGTGAAGACCGCTGCCGATGTCCCCCAGGCAGAGACATCGGCAGCTTTTTCCATCGGTTGCATGCATAAACTGCAATCGACGGGCTGCACTTCGAACGCAACTTGCCGCAGCCGAAACGTTATCTCCTGCTGAAAGGGCCGTTCGGCCCGCCACGGCAAGGGAATAGCGGACTATGGCCAGGACGATCGCCGATATGTTGAACGACACGCTGGTCGAGGCCGGCGTGTCGCGTATCTGGGGTGTGACGGGCGACAGCCTCAACGGCTTCAACGACAGCATGCGCCGGTCGGGCAAGATCGCCTGGATGCACGTACGAAACGAGGAAGCCGGCGCCTTCGCCGCCGGGGCCGAGGCGGCGGTGACGGGCGAACTGGCGGTGTGCGCGGGCAGTTGCGGGCCGGGCAACCTGCATCTCATCAACGGGCTTTACGATTGTCACCGCAATCACGTGCCGGTGCTGGCGATCGCGGCGCATATCCCGTCGAGTGAGATCGGGCTGCGTTATTTCCAGGAAACGCGCCCGACCGAGTTGTTCCGCGAATGCAGCCATTTCTGCGAAATGGTGCAGGACGCGCGCCAGATGCCGGAGCTTCTGCACCGGGCGATCCGTACCGCCATCGGGCAGCGCGGGGTCGCGGTTCTGGTCATCCCCGGCGACGTCGCGTTGCAGCCCGCGCCCGAGACGCGCGCGGTGGCCTTCGCGCCGCCCGCAACGCCCCGGCTGGTGCCGCAGCCGCAGGATCTGGCCAGCATCGCCGCGCTGCTCGACCAATCCCGAGCGGTCACGCTGCTATGCGGTTCGGGCACCGCAGGCGCACATGATGAGGTCGTGGCGCTGGTCGAAGCGCTCCAGGCGCCGATCGTCCATGCCTATCGCGGCAAGGAATGGATCGAGTATGACAACCCCTATGACGTCGGCATGACCGGGCTGATCGGCTTCTCGTCGGGCTATCACGCGATGATGGAGTGCGACACGCTGCTGATGCTGGGCACCGACTTCCCCTATCGCAATTTCTATCCCGACAAGGCGAAAGTGGTGCAGGTCGATCGCGACCCGAGCGCGCTGGGGCGGCGCGTGCCCTTGGACATGGCGGTGGTCGCCGATGTGAAGGAAGTGGCCAGCGGCCTGCTCCCCCTGATCCGGGCAGGACGCGACGGCGCCTTCCTCGACAAGGCGCGGGCGCATTATCGCGATGCCCGCAAGGGGCTGGACGACCTCGCCACCCCGCGCACCGGGGAAAAGCCGCTTCATCCGCAATATGTCGCGACGTTGATCGATCGGATCGCGGCGGAGGACGCGGTGTTCACCGCCGATGTCGGCACGCCCGCCGTCTGGGCCGCGCGCTATCTGACGATGAACGGTCGGCGGCGGATTGTCGGATCGTTCAACCACGGATCGATGGCCAATGCCCTGCCCCAGGCGCTGGGCGCACAGGGCGCGTTTCCGGGGCGGCAAATCATATCGCTGTCGGGCGATGGCGGGCTGTCCATGTTGATGGGCGACATGCTGACCGCGGTGCAGATGGCGCTGCCGATCAAGATCGTCGTCTTCAACAACTCGACGCTGGGCTTTGTCGAACTGGAGCAGAAGGCATCGGGCTATGTCGACACCAATGTCTCGCTCGACAATCCGGACTTCGCCGCCGTGGCGCGCGAAATGGGCTATTTCGGCGTCCGCGTCACGCGATCCGATGCGCTGGAACAGGCGTTGCGCGACGCCTTCGCGCATGACGGCCCGGCGCTGGTCGATGTGGTGACCGAGGGGTTCGAACTGATCATGCCGCCCAAGATCCAGGCGGAACAGGCCAAGGGCTTCAGCCTCTATGCGGCACGCGCCGTGCTCAGCGGGCGCGGCGACGAGGTGATCGAACTGGCCAAGGCCAATATCTTTCGGTGATCGCCTCGCCGCGCCCGACATGGTCGGCCGGAAGGCTGCGCGCGGTGGCATTCGTCGCGCGCTGCACCGGATCGGCGATGCTCGCCGCGTTGGTGGCGGGCGCGGTGGGGCTGGGCCATCCGATCTGGGCGGTCGCTGGTCCGCAACTTCGAATTCCAGCTTGCCGGGCGGTTCGAACATTATAGCGACGTCGGCTCGGTCGCGAAGCCGAAGATCGCCGGTGCCTGGGACGTGGTCTGCGGCATCCGCCTGCGCGGCTCCTATGCGGAGGGGTTCAAGGCCCCCAATCTCGAACAGATCAACGCTCGCGTCGTCACCCGCTCGAACAGTCGCGTGGATTATGTGCGGTGCGAGGCGCAATTGCGGACCGGCGCGATCAGCTCCTTCGCCAATTGCAGCCAGTCATTCGCGATCAGCGCGCAGCGTTCGGGCAATCCCGATCTGAAGCCCGAAACGTCGAACACATGGAGCGCAGGCGTCGTACTGGAGCCGCATTTCCTCGACACCGTGATCGGCCGGATCACCCTGACCGCCGATTATTGGAACGTGAAGCAGAAGGGCATTGTCGGCATCTTCGGCGAAGGCAATGCATTGATCGCCGACTATCTGGCGCGTGTCGGCGGCACTACCAACCCCAATGTCGTCCGTCAGGCACCGACCGCCGACGACATCGCGCTGTTCGCCGGATCGGGGCTCCAGCCCGCGGGCCGCGTGCTCTATGTCAATGATCGCTATGTAAACCTGTTGCCGCAACAGGCGTCGGGCCTGGACCTCGGCTTCGACTGGCGGCTGCCCGATTTCGGCGCGGGGGAACTGACTCTGTCCGCCAATGCCGCCTATCTCCGCCGCTTCTTCCTCGAACCCTCCGATCCGATCCAGGCGTTGATCGACGCGCGCGCCGCCGGCACGATCAACGCCGGAACCAGGATCGCCGACGCGGGTGATCTCGTCCGCCAGAACGGCAAGCCGCGCTGGCGCGCGACCGGGACGGTGACGTGGCGCTATCGCAATTTCCAGATCGGGGGCTTTACCCAATATACCGGCGATGTGGACGATACCGGCATGATCGATTCGACAGGCGCGGCATGGCTGATCCAGGATCAGATGACCTATAACCTCTATGGCCAGGTCAGCGTGGGCAACAAGCGCGAGGGGCAGCATCGCATGCGGATCGGCGTCAGGAACCTTACCAACGAAAAGCCGCCACTATCGTCGAACGGCTTCCTCGGTTCGCTGTACAATCCCTATGGCCGCTACTGGTACGCCAATATCCAGGCGTCCTTCTGATGCGCATCCATCGTCTGGCGCTGATCGCGCTGCTCGTCCCGTCGCTGCTGGCCGCGCAGGAGGAGGAACCACAGGCTCGTTCGCCCTCCGGCGGCGACATCGTCGCCTATGACCAGATCCACAAGCCGGTCGTCGGGCGGGGCGGGATGGTCGTCAGCCAGAACAAGCTGGCCGCCGACATCGGCGCGGACATCCTGCGCAAGGGCGGCAATGCGGTCGACGCCTCCGTCGCGGTCGGCTTCGCGCTGGCGGTGACACTGCCGCGCGCGGGCAATGTCGGCGGTGGCGGCTATATGCTCGTCCACATGGCGGCCAAGGACGACAAGCCCGCGCAGGACATTGCCATCGACTATTATGGCCAGGCCTCGCGCCACACGACCGACGACCTGCTGCTCGGCACGGACGGCAAGGTCGATCCCGCCAAGGTCATGTCGATGAAGGGCGTGGCCATCCCCGGCACCGTCGCGGGGCTGTGGGAGGCGCACCGCCGCTTCGGCTCGCTGCCCTGGGGAACGCTGATCGCCCCCGCCATCGCCATGGCGGAAAAGGGCGTCACCCTGTCCGACGACGAGGCGCACGCGCAGGCCGCGCAGCGCAAGCTGATGGCCGACGACCCCGCGGCGACGGCCATGTTCTTCAAGCCGGACGGCAGCGCCTATGCGCCGGGCGAGACCTTCCGCCAGCCGGACCTCGCCGCCACGCTCAGGACGATCGCCGCTAAGGGTCGCGACGGCTTCTATACCGGTCCGCTGGCCGAACGGATCGCGGCGGGTATCCGCGCCGGTGGCGGCATCATCAATGCGGGCGACCTTGCAGGCTATCGCGCGATCGTCTCCGCGCCGATCTGGTCGAGCTATCGCGGCAAGCGCATCGCCTATATGCCGCCGACCGCCTCGGGCGTCAGCGTCGCCGAGGCGATGAACATCCTCGAAACCTTTCCGGTCGCGCAAGCGAAATGGGGCAGCGTCGCCAACCTGCACCTGTTGTCCGAGACGATGAAGATCGTGTCCGCCGACCGTCGGCTGGTGGGCGGCGGCCCCGATTGGCGCACGCCCGCGCTCGGCCTCGCCAGCAAGGGCTATGCCGCCGAGCGGGCCAAGCTGATCCGCGCGGACAAGTCGCTGGGCAAGGACGACGTCCCCGACGGCAACCCCTATCCCTATGAAAGCCGCGACACGACGCATTTCTCGGTCGCGGACGCGGCGGGCAACGCGGTCAGCAACACCTACACCCTGTCCGCCTCTTATGGTGCGCATGTCGTCGCGCCGGGGACCGGCATCCTGCTCAACAATTCCCTCGGCAACCTCGCCTGGGGCCGCCGGGGCACCGCCAGCGAACGGCGCGCGACGCGGCCCGTCGCCAACAAGCGCGTTGGATCGACGATCACCCCGATCATCGTCTTCGACGCCGACCGGCCATGGCTGGTCACCGGAACCCCCGGCGGGGGCTATATCATCGCGACGATGGTGCAGCTCCTGTCGAACGTCATCGACCATGGCCTCAACGTCAGCGAGGCGGCGGAGCGCCCCCGCATCAACCAGGGCGGCGGCGACGCCGCGCTGGAGCTGGAGGAAGGCTTCTCGCCCGACATCGTCCCCCTGCTCGAAGCGAAGGGACACAAGGTCCGCCGCTCGAACACCATGGGTTCGATCCAGTCGATCATGGTCGATGGCGAACGCTTCCTCGGCGCCGCCGACACCCGCCGTCCCGACGCCGCCGCCATAGCCGTTCGCTAGGAGCTCGACATGCACCATATGACCTTGGCCTTCGCTCTTCTCGCTGCCACTCCGGCCACCGCCCAGATCGCCGAGCCGCAGCGCCAGGTGATCCTGGCGGACGTGGATGCGCGTGCCCCCGATCTGGCGCGCACCGCACTCGCCATCTGGAATGCCGCCGAGGTCGGCTATCAGGAGACGAAGAGCAGCGCGCTGTTGCAAGCCGAGTTGAAACGCGCGGGCTTCACCGTCACGCCCGGCGTCGCCGACATGCCCACCGCCTTCGTCGCGAGCTTTCGGCGTGGCAAAGGACCGGTGGTCGGTATCCTAGCCGAATATGACGCCCTTCCCGGTCTCGCCCAGCGCGCGGAGCCGAAGCGCGAGCCGATCGCCGGCCAGGCGGCGGGCCATGGTTGCGGCCACAATATCTTCGGTGCGGCGTCGATCACGGCGGCCGTGGCGGTCAAGGACTGGATGGTCGCCAACCGGATCGATGGTGAGGTCCGCGTCTATGGCTCGCCCGCCGAAGAGGGCGGATCGGGCAAGGTCTACCTCGTCCGCGCCGGCCTTTTCGATGACGTGGACGCCGTCCTCCACTGGCATCCGGGCGACATCAACCAGGTCAGCACCGGGACGAGCCAGGCCAATATCTCGGGCAAGTTCCGCTTTCACGGCCTGTCGGCCCATGCCTCCGCCGCGCCCGACAAGGGGCGTTCCGCGCTGGACGGGGTCGAGGTGATGAACGTCGCGGTGAATTATCTGCGCGAGCATGTGCCGATGACGACACGGATCCACTATGTCGTCACCAAGGGTGGCGAGGCGCCCAATGTCGTCCCCGATTTCGCCGAAAGCTATTACTATGTCCGTCACACCGACCCGCAGGTCGTTCGCGGCGTGATGGAGCGCGTCCGCAAGGCCGCCGAGGGGGCCGCGATCGCGACCGGTACGACATCCGAGTTCGAGGCGACCGGCGGCGTCTATTCGATGCTGGCCAGCGAGACGTTGGCGAAGGTGATGGACGCGAACCTGCACGCGGTCGGTGGTGTGCGCTGGACGCCGGAGGAAAATGCCTGGGCCAGCGGGCTTCAATCGACCCTGCCGGCCCGAAAGCCGCTCGAAAGCGCGGCCAGCGTCGCCGCGATCACCGATGCGGACATGGGCGCATCGACCGACGTCGCCGATGTGTCATGGGTGGTGCCGACGATCGGGCTCAACGCGGCGACCTGGGTGCCGGGCACGCCCGCCCATAGCTGGCAGGCGGTGGCCGCATCGGGCTTCTCGATCGGTGCCAAGGGCGGCACCGTCGCGGCGAAGACCATCGCGCTGACCGCCGCCGATCTGATGGTCGCACCGCAATTGCTGGCCGATGCCAAGGCCGAACTGATCCGCCGCCGGGGCCCCGACTTCCGGTACAAGGCCATGCTCGGCGACCGAAAGCCGCCGCTTGATTACCGCCGTGCGAGCATCGACCAGCGCTAGAGCGATCAACCACCACCCCCGCTGCCCGTCCGAAAACACCGAACACCCGTTGCCGGTGCGAAACGAATGATACATGGTATCCCAAGAATCCCCTTACGAGATCGGTCCATGCCCCAGCCCATGAACGCCCTCCCCTCATTCGCCAATCGTCGCGCGCGGCGGGTCGTCGCCGGTCTGGCGGGTGGCCTGTTGATCGCCTTGTCGACGAGCGCCAGCGTCGCGAGGAATGACGGTTATGCGGGTTATCTCGCCCCCGGCGAATTCGACGTGACGCAGGTGATCGAGCCCGCCCCACGCAAGGGCGATCCACGCTACGATACCGACCGCAGGATTTTCCGGGCGACGCGCACGCTGGCGGATACCCCGCGCTGGCAATTGGCGACCAACGATGTCGATACCTCGCGGCCCGCGCTGATGCGCGACTTCAGCTGCGCCATCGGTGTCGCGCTGACGCCGGAGAATGCGCCGCTGACGCTCCGGCTGGTGTCGCGCGCCGGAGCCGATACCGCCGGGCAGACCAATATCGCCAAGAATGTCTATCGCCGGGCCCGCCCCTTCCATCAGGACAAGGGGCGGGTGTGCCAGCCGGTCGCGCAGCTTGCCGACAGCTTCGACTATCCGTCCGGCCATACCACCTGGGGCTGGACCTGGGCGCTGATCCTCACCGAACTGGCACCCGACCGCGCCGGGCCGATCCTGCGCCGGGGCCGGGCCTATGGCGACAGCCGCTTCGTCTGCGGCGCGCATAACGAAAGCGCGGTGGAGGGCGGGATGCTCTCCGCCAGCGCGACCATGGCGCTGGTCCGTACCAAGCCCGCCTACCAACAGGATCTGACAGCCGCCCGCGAGGAGATCGCCCGACTGCGTGCCGATCCCGCAAGCCCCAAGCCGCAGGGCTGCGCCGCCGAGGAGTCGCTGATCGCGCAGCGCGTCATGCCGAGGCTCGACCGTTGAGGCGCGTCCTTCCCCTTCTCGCGCTGGTCGCCGCCACCGCGAGCGCGCAGGACTATCAGCCGCGCGAGACCTTCGCGCCGTTCGACATGGGTCAGGCCGTCAACCGCTATCGCAGCGCGAACGGCCTGCCCGGCCCCGATTTCTGGCAGAATCGCGCGGACTATCAATTGCGCGTGACCCTCGACCCCGCGACCCGGACGATCGCGGGGACGGCGACGATCACCTACACCAACAACAGCCCCGACACGCTCGACGTGCTGTGGCTGCAGATCGACCAGAATCTCTACAAGCCGGTATCGCGCGGCGGCATGGCGCGTGGCGGTGCCCCGGCAGGCCATACCGATGGCATGGTGATGGAAGCGGTCGGCGTCGCCATCGCCGGCGGCCCGGCGGCAGCGGTGACGCCGCTGGTCAGCGATACCCGCGCGCAACTCCGCCTGCCGACACCGCTCGCACCGCATGCCAAGGCGGTGGTGACGATCCGCTATCACTATACCATCCCCGAGGCCTGGGGCGGCCGCACCTCCTGGGGCAAATCGCCGGGCGGCGACATTTACGACATAGCGCAATGGTATCCGCGCATGGCGGTGTATGACGATATTCGCGGTTGGGACACGGCACCCTATCTCGCGCAGGAATTCTATCTCGAATATGGCGATTTCGACTATTGGGTGACGTTGCCCGCGTCGATGCTGATGGCGGGATCGGGCGAGCTCATGAACCCGCGCGAGGTGCTGACCCCGACGCAGGTCGCGCGGTTGGACAAGGCACGGGGCAGCGATGCGACCGTCCCGATCCGCAGCGTCGCGGAAATTGCCGATCCCGCCTCCCGCCCGACGCGCGGCGGGACGCTGACCTGGCATTACCGGATGCAAAATACGCGCGACGTCGCCTTCGCCGCCTCGTCCGCCTTTGCCTGGGACGCCGCGCGCATCCGCCTGCCGAACGGCGGCACGTCGCTCGCCATGTCCTATTACCCGGCCGAAAGCGCGGGGACCGCGCGCTGGGGCCGCTCGACCGAATATGTGAAGGACACGGTCGAGCGATTTTCGGCGCGCTGGTATCCCTATCCCTGGCCCGCCGCGATCAACGTCGCGGGGCCGACCAGCGGCATGGAATATCCCGGCATCGTGTTCGACGCACCCGAGGACGCGGGCAAGGAGCTGTTCTGGGTCACCGCGCATGAGATCGGGCACAATTGGTTCCCGATGATCGTCGGCTTCGACGAACGACGCCATGCGTGGATGGACGAGGGCTTCAACACCTTCATCGACGTCTATCAGTCGGATGACTTCAACCACGGCGAATATGGCCCCAAGCGCGACAGCGAATATGCCGAGGGCGGCGGCAATCCGGTCGACGAGATCCTGCCCGTCCTGGCCGACAAGGATGCGCCGCCGATCCTGTCCCGCGCGGATACCGTGATCGAAAAGTGGCGGCATCCGGTCACCTATTTCAAATCCGCGCTGGGCCTGGTCCTGCTGCGCGAACAGATATTGGGGCCGGAGCGCTTCGACCCCGCCTTCCGCCGCTTCATCGCCACCTGGGCCTATCGCCATCCGCAACCCGCCGACTTCTTCCGCGCGATGGAAAGCGAGGCGGGCGAGGATCTCTCCTATTGGTGGCGCGGCTGGTACGCCAACAACTGGCAACTCGATCTGGCGGTGACGGGGATAGAGGCAGCCAAGGACGGTACGCCGCTGGTCCGGGTGGCGTCGCGCGACAAGCTGGTGATGCCCGCGACGCTGCGGGTCGGCTATGCCGATGGCAAGACGCGCGACATACGCGTGCCCGCCGAGACTTGGATACGCCAGACATCCACAGCGGTGCCGGTGCCGGCGGGCAAGGTGGTGAAGGTCGAGCTCGACCCCGATCACAAGCTGCCCGACCGCGACCGGTCGAACAACATCGCCATAGGCTGACGATAGCGAGAGCCCTAGGGTCAGGACTCGTTGATCACAGCCAGAAGATGACGGTGGCAGCGAGGGTGACGGCGGCAAAGAAGGCAGTGGGGCAGCGATCGTAGCGGGTAGCGACCCGACGCCAGTCTTTGAGGCGGCCGAACATGATCTCGATGCGGCTGCGGCGCCGGTAGCGGCGCTTGTCGTATTTGACCGGCTCGTTGCGTGATCGCCGGCCCGGGATGCAGGGCTGGATGCCTTTGGCCTGGAGGGCGTCCCTGAACCAGTCGGCGTCGTAGCCGCGGTCGCCGAGCAGCCACTGCGCCTTCGGCATGTCATCCAGCAGCGCTGCCGCGCCGGTGTAGTCGCTGACCTGGCCCGCGGTCATGAAAAAGCTTAAGGGGCGCCCGTTTGCATCGGCGACGGCATGTAGCTTGGTATTCATACCGCCTTTGGTGCGGCCGATCAGGCGGCCAAGATCCCCTTTTTTACCCGCAGGCTTGATGCCGTGCGGTGCGCCTTCAGATAGGTTGCGTCGATCATGACCGTCTGCGGCTCGGCGCCAGCTGCAGCCAGACCTTCCATCATTCGCGTGAACACGCCGGCCTCGCCCCAACGCTTCCACCGATTGTACAGCGTCTTGTGGGGGCCATACTCGCTAGGCGCATCTCGCCAGCGAAGCCCGTTGCGATTGACGAATACGATGCCGCTCAGCACCCGCCGGTCGTCCACCCTCGGCTTGCCATGGCTCTTGGGAAAGAAGGGCCGCAGCCGCTCCATCTGCTCGTCCGTCAGCCAAAACAGGTCACTCATCTCGGTCTCCTTGCGGAGCCTGAATCAGATCGCGACGCTCACATCAATGGGTCCTGACCCTAGTCGCCTTGACGAGCAGGACACTCCGATCCGAGCCCCCGATCTGCTCCGTTATCGGAGCGATGTGCGGCAGGTCTTGTGTCCTATCGCACTTGGGTTCACCATAGCCCCGCACAAGGCATGGCCGACAGGGCTGGCCGGCAATCGAAACGGGAGGATGTCGATGAGGTTAGTCTGCGCCGCTTTGCTATCGGCTATGGTAGCGGTCCCACCAGCCTTCGCCCAGAAGGCGCCAGCCCCCGCTGCGGCGGCCCCCGTCATCGAAGACTTCAAACCCTCCTCACTCAACCAGCCGGGCCAATCCTATCCGCAGGTCAATTCGCAAGGCTATGCCCGTTTCCGCATCGTCGCCCCCGATGCCAAGGCGGTGAAGGTCAGCCTGGGGCTTGGCGGACGAGGCGGCACGGTGCTTACCAAAGGGCCGGACGGTGCATGGGTCGGGACGTCGGAAGGGCCGCTGGACGAAGGTTTCCATTATTATCACCTGACGGTCGATGGCGGGACGTTCAACGATCCGGGTACTTTGAACTTCTATGGCTCGACCCGATGGGAAAGCGGGATCGAGATTCCGGCGCATGATGCGGATTTCTATGCGCTGAAGGATGTGCCCCATGGCCGGGTCGAGCAGATATTGTTCCCCTCCCCCAGTAGCGCGACGCAGCGGCGGGCTTTCGTCTACACGCCGCCGGGCTATGACAAGAATGCGCGGGAGCGCTATCCGGTGCTCTATCTCCAGCATGGCTGGGGCGAGGACGAGACCGCCTGGTCGAACCAGGGCCATGCCAATCTGATCATGGACAATCTGATCGCCGCCGGAAAGACGCGGCCGTTCATCATCGTCATGACCTATGGCATGACCAACGACCTGCGCCCGGGCGCTCCCGGCGGGCTGGCCGCATTCGACATCCGCCCTTTCCAGACCGTGTTGCTGAATGAGCTGATCCCCTATGTCGACGGGCATTTCCGGACCTTGTCCGACCAGCGTCACCGCGCCATGGCGGGCCTGTCGATGGGCGGGTTCGAGACCAAGCTGATCGCGCCCAAGCATCTCGACACCTTCGCCTATATCGGGTTGCTCAGCGGTGGCACCGTCTCGCTGGACGACGTGAACGCGACGCCGGGTTATCGCGACAAGGTCAAGCTGACCTTTGTCAGCTTCGGCAGCCGCGAGTTGGAGGGCGGACGCAGCGGCCCGCCCGGTGGGCCGCGCAGCGACCCGCGCGCCAATGCGGCGGCGCTCAAGCAGGCCGGACTGAACAGCGTGTTCTTCGTATCCCCCGATACGGGGCATGAATTCCAGACCTGGCGGCGCAGCCTTCAGGCGATGGCGCCGCTGCTGTTCCGCGACTGAGGGTCATGACACGGGCGCGGCACGCCAGCCGCGCTCGCTGCCTTCAGAATAGGCCCTGCGTCCGCAATGCGATCGCATGCACGCTATCGGTGGCGCAGAGGTAAAGCGTTCGCCCGTCGCGCCCGCCAAAGGCGATGTTCGCGCAGGGCTTCGGGGTCGGGATAGTGCCCAGCCGTTCGCCATTGGCGGACCAGATGCCCGCCCCCTCCGCCACCCCGGCATAGACGCGTCCTGCCCGATCCACCGCCAGTCCGTCGGGAATACCTTGGTCCAGTCGCGCGAAGACGCGCCGCCGCGCCAGTCTGCGCCCATCGACCACGTCGAAGGCCAGGATTTCGCGTGGCCCGTCGGGATTCATCGCGCCGCCGGTCTCGCTGATATACAAGGTGCGGCCATCGGGTGAAAAGACGATGCCGTTGGGTTGGTCCATCTCGCCCTCGACCATGGTCAGCGCGCCCGAGCAGTCGATGCGATAGACGAAGCGCCCCGGCTGTTCCGGTTCGGCGCGAATTCCCTCATCCGGCACGGTGATGCCGTAGATCGGGTCGGTGAACCAGACCGCTCCGTCGGGCGCGACCGCCAGGTCATTGGGCGAATTCAGTCGCCTGCCCTGGTACCGATCGGCAAGGACAGTCATCCGGCCATCCGCCTCCTGCCGCACCACGCGGCGAGTGCGATGCTCGCAGGTCAGGAGACGGCCGCGCGAGTCGAAACAATTGCCGTTGGCGTTGTTGGAAGGCGTACGGAACACGCTTGTGCCTTTGGCATCGATACGCAGCATGACGTTGCGCTTCACGTCGCTACAGATCAGCGCACCCCGGCGACTGTCCCAGGCGGGCCCCTCCATCCAGCGCCCACCGCTATGAAGCGTGCGCAAGCGGGCGGCGGGATCGACGATCGCCGCCATGCCGGGCTCGGCGGATACGGGGCTGGCTAGGCCTAGTATGGCCGCCCCCGTCCCGGCCATCATCGTACGGCGGTTGAGGGTCGGGCCGTCATGGCCTGGATCGAGGATAGTCGGCATCGCGAACCCTGTGGAACGGGGGAGGAAACGACCGGGCTCCGCCAGCCGCCAAAGCGGATGATCGACAAAATTCCCCGGGAAGACAAGCGGAAGCCCATGCCCGGTCGATGACGGGCGCGCCTGCGCAATGTCGGACTTTAACGACCCGTCCAAATCGCAGGAATTTCCATCCTTTGCCCGGTGCTAGCGCTTGCTGCGGCCCGCATCCGCTCTACACTTGTTCGACTATAAGCCATCGATACGGGAGTGGAGGAATGACGGACATCGGGGCGGCGATCAGCCGCAGGCAGGCGCTGGCGGGTGCCGCCTGGACAGGCACCGCCATGCTGACGAGCGGCGCGGCGCAGGGCGCGCGACCCGCGGCAGGCCCCCTGGCGCCGCGCCCGCCCATGGGGTGGAACAGCTGGAACAGTTTCGCCACCACCATCACCGAGGCGCAGGCGCGCGAGACCGCGGCGATCATGCGCGAGAAGCTGCTGCCCTTCGGCTATGACGTCTTCACCGTCGACATTCAGTGGTATGAGCCCGAGGCGTCGAGCTATACCTATAATGCCGAACCGGTGCCCGCGATGGACGGCTATGGCCGGTTGATCCCCGCACCCAACCGCTTTCCGTCCAGCGCGGATGGATCGGGCTTCACCAGGCTGGCGGCCGATGTCCATGCCATGGGGATGAAGTTCGGCATCCACCTGATGCGTGGCATTCCGCGTCTGGCGGTGAAGAAGAACCTGCCGATCCTGGGCACCCGCTACCGCGCCGCCGATATTGCCGATACCGACAGCATCTGCGCCTGGAACCCCGACATGTACGGGGTCGATATGACCAAGGCGGGCGCGCAGGCCTATTATGACAGCGTCTTCGCGCTGTACGCGTCGTGGGGCGTCGATTTCGTCAAGATGGACGATATGAGCCGCCCCTATGACGCGCATGCGCCCGAGATCGAGGCGGCACACAAGGCGATCGGGGCCACTGGCCGCCCGATGATCCTCAGCCTGTCGCCAGGCGAGACCCCCGTCCTTCGCGGCCCCCATGTCCGCCGCTTTGCGCAGATGTGGCGCATCTCGGACGATTTCTGGGACGAATGGGCGATGCTGGAGGCGCAGTTCACCCGATTGGAAAACTGGACGCCCTATCGCGGGCCCGGCTCCTGGCCCGATGCCGACATGCTCCCGCTCGGGCGGCTGGCGCTCGGCAAGCGCGATACGAAATTCACGCCCGACGAGCAGAAGACGCTGATGACCCTATGGTCGATCGCGCGCTCGCCGCTGATCATGGGCGGCGACCTGCGCTATCTGGATGCGCCGACGCTGGCGCTGTTGACCAACCGCGCGGTGCTGGCGGTCAACCAGGCCTCGACCGACAATCAGCCGCATTTCGTGGAGGATGGCGCGCGTATCTGGTCCGCCAAGCCCGAGGGAGCCGCCGCCGACCGTTACCTCGCGCTGTTCAACACGACCGACAAGCCCAGACAGGTCGGCCTCGCATTGCATCATCTGGGCCTGTCGCGGGAGGTAGGCGTGACCGATCTATGGAGCGGCGCCTCCCTCGGCAGGGCCAAGGGCCGCTTCGCCCAGACCCTGCCCCCGCATGACGCGGGACTGTACCGGCTTCGGGCGTGACGTCCGGGGGGCGGCGATCGGTTCGCCGCCCCCGCCCCTTAACGCACCGCCGGAACCACTCCCTTGGGTGCGGCGGACAGGCGGCGGATCAGATCGGTTTCCGCCTGGCGATAGGGTTGGCCATCGGCGCGGAACACCTCATGGAACCAGATGGTCGGCTCCTCCAGCACATAGGGCTTCTTCCAACTGTCCCAGGGGAGCCGCGTCTGCGTCTTCCCATCGACAAAGCCCCAGTTCATCATCGCGATATTGTAGCGCTTGGCGATGGGCAGCGCCCCGTCGAAGGTCGATCCGTTGCCGCGCGCCATATATTCGGTGCACAGGATCGGCCGCTTATAAAGCTGCAACTGCTTTATCCGCCGCTCGAAGGTTTCGGGCCAGCTATAGTCGTGGAAGGTGATGACGTCGGACTGCGACAATTGCAGCCTGTCCATCGCCGAGTTGCGTCCGCCCGGCGTCCAATCGTCGCCCTGCCACACGCCGGAGGTCAGCGGCTGCGAGGGTTCGGCCGCGCGCGCCCAGTCGAACACCTGCGCCAGCATCGCACGAACCAGCGGCTCCTTGCCCTCCTGCCCCTTATACTGGTCGGCGCCATTGTCGGGCTCGTTCCACAGGTCCCAGCCCAGGATGCGCGGATCGTCCTTGAACGCACCGATCACGCCCTGGACATAGCCGCGATATTTGGGCCAGTTCGCGCGGTCGCGCAGCCCCGCCATGCCCGGCCCCTGCACCCAGCCTGAATTGTGGACGCCGGGGATCGGCGGATGCTGCGGCCCCAGCTTGGGATCGGGGTCCCAGCAGCTATCGAACAGCACGAAGAGCGGACGGATGCCGTGGCGCTGCGCGATGGTCAGGAATTCGTCGATGCGGCGCTTGAAGCCTTCCGGATCCTGCGCCCAAAGCTGGTCGTGGAGGAACACGCGCATCGTGTTCATGCCGATCCCCTGAGCGAGGCCCAGTTCGTAATCGATCCGCTTGGGATCCCAGGTCTCGGCCTGCCACATCTCAAGCTGGTTGATCGCGCTGGCGGGCGTGTAATTGGCCCCGACCAGCCAGGGCTGCCGATCATACCAGCTCTTCGCCTGCGCCTCGCTCCAGCGGGCCCGCGCCTCGGCAGGCGCGCAGGGCATGATCGCGACCAGCGCGATTCCCGTCAGCAGCCGCATTCTCATCCCGTTCCTCCCTAATGGTCTGATTTGTTTTGCCGAGGTTAGCCAAGAAATCGCTGACTTTCCAACATATTATATGGCTTTCAGGGGTTGATGAACCGATCGCCGCTCTGTAGCAGCCTTTCGCAAAGCCCGTGAAAAAGTCGGACTTATCAATATTTTGTCAGGAGAGGATCATGCGGCAGCTTATGGCTATGACCGTATCGGCACGGGGTTCGGCATCGGTTTCGCTTCTCGCGCTCGTCATGGCGGCCCCCGCCATCGCGCAGGAGGCCCCCAAGCCCGTCGGCGCGGCCGACCAGAGCGTCAGCCCCACCACCCCCGCCCCCGCCGAACAGGCCGCGCCCGTCGAAGGGGGTGAGATCGTTGTCACCGGCCTGCGCCGCAGCCTGGCCTCCGCCCAGGCGATCAAGCGCAATGCCGAGGGGATCGTCGATGCAATCGTCTCCGAGGATATCGGCAAGCTGCCCGACGTGACCGCCTCCGCCGCACTGGCCCGCGTCACCGGCGTTCAGGTCAACCGCGCGGCGGGCGAAGCGGCGCAGGTCCAGATCCGCGGCCTGCCCGACATCTCCACCACCTATAATGGCCGCGAAATCTTTACCGCCGAGAACCGCTTCGTCGCGATCCAGGATTTCCCGGCGGGCGCGGTGCAGGCGCTGGAAGTCTATAAGTCCGGCACCGCCAACCTGATCGAGGGCGGGATCGGCGGCCAGGTCAATGTCCGCTCGCGCCGTCCGTTCGACTTCGATGGATTCGAGCTGTCGGGCTCGCTCAACGGGGTGCATTGGCAGCAGAGCCAGAGCGTCGATTACAACGGCAATATCCTGATCAGCGACCGCTGGAACACCGGCATCGGCGAGATCGGCGTGCTCGTGAACGCCGCGATGACCAATATCGACTATCTGGATTCGACGCGCGAGGTCGATCGGTTCGTCACCCCCGCACCGGGCGACGCGGCCGATGCGTTCGGCTTTACCCGGCCCAACGGCAATGGCCTGTTCTATGGCAGCGGCAACCGCTGGCGCCCATCGGTCAATGCCGCGATCCAGTGGAAGCCCGCCGAGCGGCTGGAAATCTATGTCGACGGGCTGTTCCAGGGCTACCGTGCCGAGGACCGCAATCACTGGCTGTTCGTGCCGACCTTCGGGGCGAACGCGCAATATACCAATGTCGTGCTGCGCGGCGACGGCAGCAATGCGGCGAACAGCATGACGGTCAGCGGCGCCAACGCGCCAGACGGCTATGACGGCTTCACCCGCGCGCGCACCGACACCTATCAGATTGCGGGCGGTGCGATCTGGTCGGGCGATCGGCTGAAGCTGACGACCGACCTCGCCTACACGAACAGCCGCTATACTGAGCATCAGGCCAATATCGACTATGCCTTTGCCAGTTCGCCCACGCGCAACGTCGCCTTCGACATCAGCGGCAACCATGGCGGCGGCGCGTTCGAGTTCGTGAACTTCAACGCCGCCGATCCGGCCAATTATCTGCTGCGCGGCCTGTTCGACCGCCAGTTCCGCGCCGAGGGTCAGGATGTGCAGGCGCGAGTCGATGCCGAGTATGAGACCGGCATCCCGTTCCTGCCCCGCATCCAGGCCGGGTTCCGCTTCAACGACCGCGACGCCGCGCGGTACAACGGACAGCGTTATCAAAGCCTGCTCGACCGCGGCATCGGTTATGACCAGTTGCCGGTCACGATCGCACCGATCACGCGCGGCTTCCGCTTCGACCAGGCACAGCGCGATACGGTGTTCCCCGGTGCGACCTTCGAGAGCGTGTTCGCCAATCTCGACGCGCTTCGCGGGATCGCGGGCTTCCCGGAAGGCGACGTGCCGTTCAACGAGCAGGAGACGTTCACCGCGAACGAGCGCGCCTATGCCGGTTATGCGCAGCTCCGTTATGCGGTGAATCCCGGCATCCCGATCGACGGCAATCTGGGCGTGCGTGTCATCCGCACGCGCACGCGGGTGAACGGCAACACCTATGACGCCGCGACCAACACCTTTACGCCGGTGGCGCAGACCAACGAATATACCGATTACCTGCCCAACGCCTCGCTCCGGGCAGAGCTAACCCGCACGCTGCAACTGCGCCTCGCCTATACCCAGACGCGGACGCGGCCCAACTTCATCGATCTGAATCCGTCGAGCGTCGTCAACACCGCGCCGCTGGCCTGTACGCCGGTCGCGGGTGATCCGACGACGGGGCCGGACGCGCCCAACTGCATCATCGACATCAGCAGCGGCAATCCGAACCTGCGCCCGCTGACCTCGAACAATTACGACCTATCGCTGGAATGGTATTTCTCGCGCACCGGGTCGCTGACCGCCGGGCTGTTCCGCCGCGACGTCGACAACTTCATCTTCCGCAACACGGTGCTGACCGAGATTGCGGGCCAGCCCGACCGCCGCGTCAACGCTCCCAGCAATGGCGGCAAGGGGCGCATCCAGGGGCTGGAGGCGTCGTTCACCGGCTTCCTCGACATCGACGCGCTGCCTGAATGGGCGCGTGGCTTCGGCATGCAGGCCAATTACACCTATCTCGATGCCGCGACCGAGTTGCAGCCCGCCTTCCAGGACCGCCTGCCGGGGCGGCAGTCCTTCCCCGGCGTCTCCAAGCACGCCTTCAACCTGGTCGGCCTCTACGAGCGGCCGGTCTTCTCGGCGCGCCTGGCCTATAATTGGCGGTCGCGCTTCGTGATCGAATATCAGGATCTGCAGAACGGCTTCCTGTCGCCGCTCTATCAGAAGGCCCTGGGGGTGATGGACTTTTCCGCCACCGTCACGCCGACGAAGAATGTGACGGTCGCGTTCGATGTGCTCAATCTGCTGGGCACGCCGGTGCGGACCGAGCGGAGCTACAACGCCGCCGGGGACAGCTATCCGTTCCAGGTGCGCTATATCGAGCGGACCTATTCGCTGGGCGTGCGGTTCCGTTTCTGATCGGGGAGGATGACGATGAAGCTGTTGCGAACCCTTGCCGCCGCCGGTGCGCTCGCCCTGACGCTGGCGGGCACGGTCACCGCCCGCAATCCGCAATTCCAGGGAGCGGATCCCCATGCGGTCATGATCGGCCGGGAACTATGGGTATTCCCCACCGGCGGGCCGGGGGGAAGCTGGGCCGCCGACCGGTTCGGCGCCTTTTCCAGCCGCGACCTCAAGACATGGCGTCCGCGTGGCGAATTGATCCGGCGCGACCAGATCGGCTGGATCAAGGATGACGGCGCGCCCGAGCATTTCCTCTGGGCCCCCGGCATCGCGACCCGGAACGGGAAATATTATCTCTATTATTCGGTCGGTCCGCAAAATCCGACCCCCAGCCGGATCGGTGTTGCGGTGGCCGACCGTCCGGCGGGCCCGTACCGCGATAGCGGACGCCCGTTGATCACCGGCGACAAGGGGTTCGAGGCGATCGACCCGATGGTCTTCCCCGATCGCCGGTCGGGCAAAATCTATCTCTATGCGGGTGGCAGCGCGGGCTCGACCCTGCGCGTATGGGAATTGAAGCCCGACATGGTCACCGTCGCGCGCGAGGTGAAGGTTCCCAACCCGCCGCAATTTACCGAAGGCGCCTTCATGCATGAGCGGAACGGCGTCTATTATCTGTCCTACAGCCATGGGCGCTTCAACGGCCCGGACTATTCGGTCCATTATGCCACCGCCCCCTCGCCCATCGGGCCGTGGCGCTATCGCGGTGCGATCCTGACCAGCGACGATCGGCATCAGGGGCCGGGCCATCACAGCTTCGTCAAGACGCCCGATGGCCGGTGGCTGATCGTCTATCACCGCTGGGACCGCGCACCGGGACCGGGGCCGTTTCAGGGCGAGCGCGTCGTCGCGATCGACCGTATCACCTATGCCCCGGACGGCACGATCCGCCCGGTGCGGATGACCGACGCGGATGCGCCCGTGCTGGCCTCGGCACGCCGACGCTGATCGCCAGGAGCGCGACCTTTCGCCACCCACGCGAAAGGTCGCGATTTAAACTTCCATTAACCATCTGAATAAATTCCGAAATCGGAATTTCGGCATCGCATCCTGCTTCACCATGGTTTCGGCCTTCGCATAAGGGGAGGTCACGAGCGCATGCGCGAAGACTCATGGCTGGCCCTCCCCGCCCATCCCCCGACCGGGGGTGGACACATGACGGGAGGAACAGGCTGAAGCGGGACAAGAGCTTCTGGAGTCTTTGACAAGACAATCTAGAGCATTTCATTTCTCATAATCCCTGCCGTCGCATCCCGCGTCATGCCGCCAGCAGCGCCTTCTGTGTCTGGGGAATGGCGGCGACGATCGCCTGCACCGCTGACGGCAAGGGATGGACCCCCTCGGCACTGGCCTGGGGGCGCATGGCGGTTCCGATCGGGATGACCGTGGCGCGGGCGGATGTCGTCACCGTGTAGGGGCCGTCACCCGTGACCGCCTGCACCGTCAGCGATGAACCACCCCCTACAAGCACGTCCCCGATACGCGGAGCGGTCGCCGTCTGGATCGTCGTGTAGGTGGCGGTGCCGTCCGTCCCCGCCTGCGCGGTCAGCGTGTAGGTATCCGCGACGACGGGCCACGTCCCCTGCGCCGATGCATCATACCAATAGGGCCTGGTATCGATGTAAGCGGCAAGGCGACCACCGCCGCCCGCTTCCTTGAACGCCTCCAGCTGCCATTTGAAGCCGTTGCCCCAACCGTTCGTGGTCGAGGCCCACTCGTTATACTGGGATGCTGTCTGTCCGTCGCGGCTGGTCCAGCCGTTGGTCGAGGTGGTGCGAGGCAGAACGCCGGTCGCCACCATCTTGATGCTCGCGTAGCGCTGCTTGAACCGATCGACGAAGCCGGTCCAGTTGCCCTGCATGGTCGAATAGGTCGAATTGGCGTCGTTCTGTCCGAGCTGGTTTAGCGCGATGGTGAAAGGCAGCGCCGAACCGCTGTTGAACGCCGCCGCCTGGTCGAGCACCTGCCAGCGAAGCGTGGCGTTGGTGCCCAGTTCGCGCGCCGACCCGGCCCCGGGCATACCCATCATCATGAAGGGCACCCGCCGGTACGCCTGATCGTCCTTGTCGAGCCAGCGGCGAAGCCAGCCCAGATTGCCCCGCGCATCGGCCTCCGCGGCATATTCCTGCCGCGCCTCGCCGATGCTGTCCACGATGCCCAGCGCCACCGGGCGACCGTCCCAGCCGCGTGCGACCGTCATGTCCGGGCCGTAATAGGCAGGCATCGACTGACCGAAGCCGGTATCGAGCGACGCGGTCGATGCCGTCGCGGGTGCATTCAGCATCGGCGTCAGCGTCGCGGCATCCGCCGCGCCCCAGACCCGTTCGCCGCGCGCGGTCTGGATGCGATAGACCGGGATCTGCTTTTCGCCCGACGCGGTATGGTAGAGCGTATAGATCGCCACGCTGGCCTCGGGCGGGATCGTGATCGTCGGCTCGTCGGTCCAGGCCCCGATATTGCCGCTGGCGATCGAGACCCCGGACTGTCCGGCGAAGGTCAGCGGCACCGGGGCCGCGCCGTTGACGCTGATCCACACGCCATCGATCACCGTGGCGTTGCCAGGCAGCACGGTTTCCTGGGGGCTGCTACCGCCCTCGGTCGAGGCGAAGCCGGAAAAGTGGAAGCGCGGATTGGTGACGGTGTGGACGGTCGAGGCCAGCACGATCCGGGTCATGACATAGTTCGTGCCCGTCGCGGCCGTCACCAGCGTGCCGGATGGGAACCGCGACCGTGTCGCCCAGAACATATAGCGGGCGGCATCGGTCACCGGCGTCGGCACCCATGACGGCGGCACGAACCCCGGCACCTGTCCACCGCCCAAGCCGATGCGATCGAGGAAGCGCACCATTATGCAGGCACCCGCGACAAGCTGGCATAGCAGCCTGCCGTACCGCTGACCGAGACGCGAACGACGGCGTACGAGCCCAGCGCGACACCCGTGCCGGAACCGCTGTCGGATGCGGTCTTGGTCACCAGCGGCAACCAGGTCAGCCCGTCTGCGCCGCGCACTTCCAGCCGTAGCGTGCCGTAAGAGCCGCAGAGCTGTGACAGGATGTAGTCGCCCCCGTAGATGGTGACGGGCGCGCTGGACGTGTTCGCGTTGACCAACTGGAACGCCTCACGCTGCACGACGATATCGCCCCTTTGGTCGATTTGAACCAATGCGCCTGGCGTGATGTAGGTACCGTTCGGCAACGTCAGGGCCACCACGGCCGGCGAGTTGACGACCTCGCCCGCGCGCTTGACCTGCGCGATCGCTGGCGCGGCAACAGCCGCCAAAGCGACGACCGCGCACAACAGTCTTTTCGACATCCTCATAGTCACACCCATTGCTCGATTGAGATGTCCCAGCGCGTCTGGGCACGGTTGCGGCGCTCGAACGGCTTCCATTTGCCGAACAGGCCGTAATGCATGCGAGTGATCAGCCCGGCCGACCGGGTGTCGTCCTCGATCAAGAGACCGGGGCGGACTGTTCCCAACGCCTTGGCGATCCGCTCCAGTTGCAGGGTCTCGGCCTCTGAAAGGTCGCTCAACGTGCAACTGAAACCGCTCTTGATCACGCCTTCGACCGTGGCGAACCCACCGTCTGGCAACGGAGTCGCGGTTCCCGTGTCGATCGGCTGGCGACCACCGCCCCAATCTTGACCGAGGACAGGGCGGAAGGCTTTGCCGACCACCAGGACGCCTGCGCTAAGGCGGTCGGGACCGGGATGGCTCAACGTGATCTTCAGATAGCGGATCGTCAGCGCTGCACCCGACCAAAGCCCGTGGCTGACCGGCTCGAAGCTGTCGGCCGCGTCCGGAACGCGCAGAGACGTGGCAGCCTGGATCGCCACCTGATCCGCCGAAACCATGCCGCCGGTGATCGACCAGGTGGTGCCCGCCACGCTCCCCCGGATATAGCCGAGGCAGATCGTGTCGATCGTAGCGCCTACGCCCAGGTCGATGGTGATCGACACATCGCCGCCGGTTGCACCATCCATCCAAACCTCTTTGGGGTTGGCGGAGCGAAGATTGTCCGCACCCGTCCCACGCGTCGAGGCGGCGGCGCTGACCAGAAGCGGTTGGACGATGACTAAGCGGCTCATGAGACACCCTTCAGAGGGCGCAGAACGGTGACCGCGCTGATCCCGGTCTGGGCATCGCTTTCGACCCCCAGGACGAACACGTCGATGCCGTCAGCATAGCCGAGGTCGTCATTGCTGATCGTCACGACCAGCCCGATCGTCTCCAGCCAATCGGTCGAGGCAAACTCGTGTACGTCGATGGCGAACGGCCCACGTGAGAAGAACGCGAGCTGGCGCGCCGCTTCCGCCTGCGCGGCTTCTTTCGTCGCGATCGATGTCGTGCGCGAGGCGGTAACGGCCGTCGCAGCCCACCTCGCCAGACCGGCGGCGTCCGACACCACGACGTAATCGGCCTGGGCTTGCAGCCATTGCGCGAAGAGGGGATCGACACTCATGCGGTGGCTGCCACGAAGGCCAGCGTCGTGCGCAATTCGGTTTGCCCCGGCGGCAGCGCCTGGGTCCGGCGATCGAGCAGCGTCTTCACGTTCTGCGCGGTGTTGAACTGAATGCGCCCGCCGGTCGGCCGATCGATGAAAACGCCCGCATCGGCATTGCGGATGTCATTGGACCAGGCGGCGATGCCGGATCGGTATTGCAGGCGTGGGATGCGCCCGCCCAGGGTCATGGTCGAACCGCCGTTGCCCGAGAAGGACAGGCCACGCCGACAACCGACGATGACGTTCTCGTAAATCTCCTGGCCGACGACATCATTGTCCTCGCCCGGCCCGATCCCCCACGAATAATTGTAGAGATCGGCGTTCTCGCAGTAATTCCAGCGGATGATCCCGCGCGCCATGACGGCGATGCAGAAGTTGTGCCCCCGGACCCGGTTGCCTTCGACCAGGCAGGTTTCCGACCGCACCACGATTGCGCCCTTGCCGCCGCCCGTGAAAGCCGCGACCCGGTTGCCCCGCACGATCGCATGGGCAGGGTTGGAGACGTAGAGCGCGGTGTTCCGGCCGATCTGGATACAGTCGGCCTGCACGCCCTCGGGCGGCGGAATGTCGCAGCCGATGACCGCGACCAGGCCGCCGATGCCCTCGATATAGACGGCATCGCCCGCCGCCTTGCCGATATTGTCGTGGACGTAGCAGCGCTCGATCCACACGTCTTCGGCCACGGCGGTCGTGGGCAGCGCGATCTCGCTGAACGGCTTGTTGCGGATTTCCACCACGTCGCCGACCGACGCCGTGCCGGTCAGGGTGAAGGACACGCCACCGCCCGAGAATGCGACCCCGCCGCTGGCCGTGCCCGTGACCAGGGAACCATCGGGTCGGCGCACCCGCCACCGGGTCGCCGATCCGCTGCCGCCTGTCGTGCATTCCACCCGGAAGATGCCGGTCAGCCCCGCTTCGGTGGTCGCATAGGCCTGCACGGTGACGGATGGCGGAACCGCGCCCAGCGCCGCCTCGGCCTTGCGGGTGTTGCCGCGTATCGCGATCCCGATCGAATTGTCATCGGTACGCGAGCCGTTGCCCGACACCTCGCAGTCCACCAGCATGATGCCGTAGCCGCCGTAGCTGTTGACGCCGCGCTGCCGAGCACCGGTCAGGTGCAGCCCCATGACACGGAAGTCGCTGGCGCTGTTCTCATCGAGCGCGAAGAGCTGGCCGATGCCGACCCTGGGGGCAGCGCCGGAGCCGTATGCGCGGTATGTACAGCGGTTGCCGGGCAGGAGCGTCTCGTTCCAGGAGCCGCCGCGTTCGAGAAAGAAGTGCGTCCCCGGCCAGAACTGCGTGCCGTCTGCCGCCTTGGCCAGCGTCTTCCACGCGGTCGCCGGGGTACGTCCGTCCTTGCTGTCGTCGCCGGTCGGGCTGACATAACGCCGCGTCTCGGCCAGGAAGGCGTCATTCCGGTCGGCGGTCAGCGCCTCAAGGTCATCGTCGCCGACCTCTTCGATGATCTCGATCGAGCGCACCCATCCCGACATCGGCAAGGTGCCGTCCAGCCGCGCGCCGACCGCCAGCCGGTCCAGTCGGGCGGGCGGCTCCAGGAACGGCGCATGGGCGCATAGCCCGGCCGCCGCGATCGTCTGGCCGCGCGTGCTGACCCGGTGGGCCAGGCGGACCTTGCCGGGCCCGTAGAGCCGGGGCACGCAAGGCCGCTTATGGCTATCCCACTGCGTGCCGGTCAGCGCATGGTCGGTGGTGCGCGCCACCGTCATGACCTCGCCGTTCGGATTGCCCAGCTGCATGAACGTGCGCTCGATATTGTTCTGCTGCTGGATCTCCGCCTCGATGACGATCGTATGGGGCCGATCGAACAGGTTGCGCCCGCTCACCTCCAATATGTCGCCACCGCGCGCGACCGGCTGGCCGACCGTGACGATGGGGCTGGTGATCACCTCCATCTCGACTTGCGCCAGGATGACGCGGACCCGGCCGCCCGGCCGCACCACAAGGCGGCCCTGCCCGCCAGTGGTCGTTGCGGTGTGCACGCGACCGATCCGCGCCCATTGCCCGCCGAAATAGTCGGCCGTCGATCCACCGCCGCCCGTGACGGTCAGATAGCAGGCCCCGGTGATGGACTTGGCATAGACGCTCGACGCCACCCGCGCGCCCGCCCCGGCGCTGAAGAACGGAATGGCAAAGTCGGTCGTCGTGCTCGGATTGTAGAACTCGACCACCTTGCCGTTCATGACGCCGGCATCCAGCAGCGCCGCGAAGATGTACTCGCTGCCGTCCGGCGTGCGGGCAAATCGCAGGCTGTCGGTATCATCGACAAGGGCGGCCGACGCGCCGCTGGGTCGGCTGTTGAGCAGCGTCCACCCCTCGATCGACACCGGCGCGGCGTTGCGCATGAACAGCAGGTTCTTGGCCGCAGGTTCGCGTAGGAAACCGAGGCCGGGGACGATCCGGGGTTGCCCGGCCGGGGCGATATACAGCGCGCCGGACGATGCCGCCGACACCCCGCCCGGCCCCGCGATCTCGATCTCCTTCATCGCCATGGCGGACGCGAACGCGGCGTTGTTCGCCTGATAGTCGCCGGTCAGGAAATCCGCCCGCAGGATGACGCGCGGCTTTCGGCTCTGGAGGATCATTCGTAATTCCCCTTCAGATAGACCTTCAGGCCGCGCGCGCCCGAGCCCTCCGCCTCGACATCGATGCTGACCAGCGCGTCGTCGGGGATGCGCGGGGTCGAAATCGTCGGTTGCGGCGTGCCGTCCGCCTTGCTCGATAGCTGGCCGGGCAGGATGCGCAGCGGTGCGGACAGGATCGACGCGCCGTCCACCCGGACGTTCATCCTAATCCCGTAGGACTGGGATGGCGACATGTCGGCCACGTCCACGAACGCGCGGATTTCCGACAGGATCAGCACGCGCGGCGCGCGCAGCGGTGACAGGCCGGTGGCGACCCGGACCATCTCGCGCGGGCTGTAGCAATCGAAGGCCCAGTCAAAGGGCTGGCCGGTCGGGACAAGCGTCGCCAGCTTGGCCGGGCACATGACCAGCACCGTCTGGTTGCTCCGGTTGGTCAGCGGGTAGCGACCGTCGCCGTTCGGCCCGCCGGTCGCGGTGCCCATCATCCATGCGTTGAACTGGTCAACGCTTGCGCCCCATGCCTGCCACACCGCGATGAAGTCCGCGACATTCTGCGGAGTAAGCGTCTGGTCAGCCATCAGAGAAGCGGCCTTTTCTGTTCGAGGACTTCCATGGCCGACCCCATCTTGACGATCAGCGCGATGTTATCGACCTCCTGATTCACGACCTTGAACACGAAGGTGTGGTCTCCCGCCGGAAGGTCGTAGATGTAGACGAACGGGGTAAGGGTCGACTCGGCCTTGCTCTGCGTGCTATCGAAGACGTTGTTGATGCGCCCGGCCGGATAGGAGGTGGCTCCGTCCACCTCGACGGTGCACGTCATCTGGATGTCGTCGTCGGACTGGAACATGCCGAAGAACGTCACCTTCATGACGCTGTCCGGCTCCTGCTTGGTCATCGACACGCTCGCGACGTTGGCGCTGGCGTTGCGGGCAATCGAGATGTTGCCGCTGACCGGGGCCACCCGCGTCTGGCTGATCGAGGACGTGACCAGATGCTTGGTGATGACGGTGTCCGCCTTGATCTCGGTCACCTCGACCTTGCGCAAGCGCCACACATCGTCTTCGTCATAGACCAGCGCGTTGATCGCGTTGCCGCCGTTCGGGTCCACGAATTGATACCTTCCGGCGACGAAGCTAAGGCCGCTGATCTTGCCGCCTGCGGTTCCTTGAATGCCAACTATATCTCCGTTGGCATTCGCCGCGAACATGAACCGCGCGGTTCCGGTGTTGGCATTGACCTCCTGCAATTGCGTGACGAACAGCGAGAGGCCTTCCTGGGTCAAGGCGATCTGCTCGATCACCTGCCGGATGGGCTTGCCGTCCACGAACAGGATTTGGTCGGTGCCCGCCCGCCAGGTGCCGTTGACCACCATTTCAGCGGCGACGTTCAGGATGTTCTGGTTGAGGTCGGCGACGACATCCGCCGCTGGCCTGCCCGTCCACTGGACGAATGCCTCGGGGTGGTCAGCAGTCTTGTCCGCGCCGGGCTGGGCTGGCTTCAACGCCTCGACGGGCGTGCCATCCTCATAGGCAACGTCCGTCGCCAGCACGATCGCCGCCAGGTCACCACGCGCCATCGGCGACCAGTTGCGCCGATAGCCCAGCTTGCGTGTGGCCACCGGCTTCACCGTCGAGCGCCGAGACACCCGGTGACTACGCGCCACCCGCGTCGATGCCGTCCATTCCCAGCGCCGGAAACGGATCGCGCCACCGATCAGCAGCCAGGAAAGCGACACGTCGCCCAGAACCTCGCTGATCGCGTCGGCGGCGGTGGTCGACTCATTATCGACGCGCGAGCCATACGGTGCAGGACGCCAGGCGCGGGCCTCCGCTACCGCGCCGGCCGCGATCGGGATCGCGGAGCGGACCGCCACCAGACGCGCCACGATCTCCGGGGCGGTCTCGACATAACCGCCCGCCGTCTCGCCCTCGATGTCGGCCTTCAGGTCACCGGCGGGCTCGGACCACCACTTCACGCAAGCGATCGACGGGCAGACCACACACCCGCCCTCGGGTGCAGCCGCGCCCTTCAGCGCCGCGAAGGTGGCCTCGGGCGTACCCTGCCACGCGAGCAACAGAACTTCCGTCGCCGCCACGCCCCGGTCACGCACCTGGACGAACCGCTGCCAGGCGCGACGCGGGTCACCGAAACACCAGATGTTGTTCGCGCGCTCGATGAGCTGCCCCGGCACATTGAAACACCGGCCCCAGCTGCGGGACTTGATGATATTCTCAAGCTCGACCGGGCCTTCGATCCCGCCCGTGCCTAGGAAGCGCTCGTTCAGCAGCGGCTTCTTCAGCTCGGCCGCCGCGTCCGACAGCGCGATGCGCAAACTCCCGCCCTCGACCGCGCCGTCCAGGACCAAGCCGGATGCCGCGATCGGCGGCAGCGCGTCACCCTCCGGGCCGATCCGCACCGTGATAGGGGCATCTGCCCAGTAAAGCGCGGCGACATCGGCCAGCGCCGCGCGGGTCGCGGGCGACCAGCCAAGTTCCATCGCCTGGGGCACGCCACCGCCGCCCAGCTGCTCGCCATCAAAATCGAGCGATGCAATGGTGCGCGGCAATCCGGCGATGCCGGCCTTCCAATGCGCGTTGTCATAGAAATAGGGATAGGACCCGCCGCACCCGGCCAGGCGAACAGTGACGGCGGCCCCGTCACCGGCGCTACGCGGTCGCGCCTCCACCAGTACGACGTTGGCGGCCATCAGATGGAAAGGGGCGGATGATTGGGCACCTCATGCGAGTGCCCCAGTGTCTGCCCAAAAAATATGCCCGCCTAGGCGGGCATGAGGTCGGCAGTGGAAGTGTCCGCTGGGTGGTGGCTTAGCCGATCGCGTGACCTTGCGCCAGTGTCAGACGACAGCGAGCTGCTTGAGGTTGCCATAATAAGGGCTGCTACTGCTCGCCATCGACGCCAGCAACTCGTTGCTACGCTCCAGCGCCGCGACCATCCGCGCATTCTGGTCGGCCATCTCATCGAGCGTGGTGTTGGCGGCTGCCAGCGCGGAGTTGGTGGTCTTGAGCGCCGGATCGCTACTTGTGCCACCCGACGCCGCCACGATCCGCGCATTGGCCTTGGCGATCGCGGTCCGCGCCTCATCGAGCGTGGCGGCGCGATCGGCGGCATAGCCCGAGGTGGTGCCGTAGGCCTCCTTGGAAAGCGCCAGGCGCTGCTGGTAGAGCGAGGCGAGCGTGTCGCCCGCCCCCTCGACGCCCGCGTCCAGGTCGGCCTTGGCCTTCGCGATCGAGGTGTTGACGGCTGCGATCTTGTCCATGGCCGTACCTTCGGCCAGCGACCCGGTCGTCATTTCCTCGATCAGCTTTTGCAGGCTGCCGACCTGTTGCTTGGTCAGCTGTTCGGCCAGCTTCACCCGGTCCTCGGCGTTCTTCTTCTCGATCGCGACTACGTCGAAGCCGTAGGTCTGCGCGATCCGGACACGATCCTTGGCCTGGCGCTCGAAATCGGCAAACGCCTTGTCGATCTGGGCGGTGATGCCGCCCATCGTCAGTTCGAGGTCCTGGACCTTCACCGCCTCGGCCAACGCCTTGTCGATGTCCGGCGTCGATTGAATGGCACGCTGCACCCTTGGCGACAGCCCTGTCACCGCCCCGTCCGCAATCGCATTGGCGATCGCGATGGTGATGGCTTCCGCCTCATCCTTGCCGTTGTAGAGTAGCCCCGAGCCCGGATGCTTGTCCGATACCCGCGTGGATCCGTTGCCATCGACGCGGTAGTAATCCTCCCGCTTGCCGATCGAGACGCTGAACGCGCCCACCCCGCCGCCCAGCTGGTCGGCGATCTTCTGGATGCCCGACTGGATCGACTTGGCGCTGCCCGACAGCGCGGCGGTGATCTCCTTGTTGCCCCCCAGCGTCGCGCCGGTATCCACCGAGGTGATGACCGCGCTGCCCGATTTCGGCTTGTTGAACAGGTTGCCGACGATCCCGCCCAGGATGCCGCCGACGACCGAGCCGATCGGCCCGGCAAAGCCGCCAAGGTTGCCCAGCAATGCAGTGACTGCTTTGCCGCCCAGCGCCCCGCCCAGCGCACCACCGATGCCGTTGCCGCCGGTGACGCTGGCAGCGGTATAGCCATAACCCGCATTTTGCAGCAGCTGGGCCTTGCTCGTCTTGTCACCGAACAGCTTGTCCAGCCGGTCACCGACAGACTTGCCCGTCGTCTTGCCGATCTGGTCGGCGACCAGCTGGCCGGCAACGCCGGTGACACCGGACGCGGCGGGCGCGGTCGCGCCCTTGCCGCCAGCGCCGGGGGCCTTCAGGAGCGCCGCCAGCGGTCCGGTGCCGAACACGGTCGCCTCGATCGCGGCCGACGCGATGGTCTGCGCCAGGCGGTCGATCACGTCGCCGGCCTTCTCGCCCCCGACGACGATCGCGTCGAAGGCGTCCAGCGCCAGGTCCTGGAACTGACGCTGCGCCTGCGCGGCGGCACGCGTCGCCTCCTCGATCTCCTTATACGCCTCGACCTGGGCATAGCCGGCGCGCAGCTCGGCTTCCTTCTTGACCCGCGCTTCCCCGGACAGCTTGTTCAGTTCGTCCTGGTGCTTGGCCATCGCCCTGGTGACGGGATCGAGCGCCTTGCGCGCGGTCAGTTCCTCGCCGAGCGACGAAATGACGCCGTCGATCGCCTTCTTGGCGTCCTCGGCGGCCTTCTGCTCGGGCGTGGTGTTGATCTCCTTCAGCCGCTTTTCATGCGCGGTCGCCAGCGCCTTGCGCGCCGCCTCGGCATCCTCGGCCGACAAACCGCTATCGGCCTTCTTGGGATCGTAGGACTTGGCCAGCTTGTCGATCCGCGCCAGCTCGTCGGCGTACTTCTTCGCCTCGGCGGTCGCGGGCAGATACTGTGCGGTGACCTGTTCCAGGTCTTTCTGAAAATCCTTCAGCGCATCCTGCGCGTCCTTTTCGGCATCCTTGTACGCCTCGGCCGCCGTGGGTGCGCGACGGAAGCCCAGCACGTCCTTGCGCGCGATCGTCGAGGTGCCGACCTTATCGCTGGTGTTGCCGCCCAAGACCAGGATGTTCCCCTTGGCGTCCGTGCCCTGGTAGAAGCCGACATGGCCCTGCGCCTCATTCCTGCCGCGCCGGGAGACGACGATGTCGCCCTTGTTGGGATCGTCGGTGGACTGGCCGTAATTGAGGAACGACCGCGCCGATAAGCTATCGGTCCCTTTGACCCCTCCAGCCGCCAGAACGCTGTTTACGAATGCCGCACACCAGGCAACCATCTTGGGATCGACGTTGATGTTCGCCTGTCTGAACAGTTGGCGAAGCTGATCACGATCTCCAGCGTCATTCTCGCTGAGCCCTTTGTACCGCTGGGCATAGGCCAGGGCGGTCGCAGCCTGTTCACGCTGAAGCTGATCGCCGAGCGACACTTTTTCGGGCTTACGATTAAGGGCACGTTGCCGCTCTTGTTCGGCATCGACCTCTGCCTTTCGGTTGCGCTCGATCGCGGTCAGCGTTTTTTCAAGGCTAGCGGTCAAACGATCGTTGCCGGCAGCGGCTCGCTTAGCTGCCTCGACCTGTCGATCATAGGCCCGGTTGATCCTCTCAATAGGGTCAACATTTGCTTTCGCGTTTGCAGAAGCCTGATCGCCTTGCAGGCCGCGCAAAGTGGTTTTTAAGGCGTCGATGATTTTTTGATTGGCATCCAGTTCACTTTTCATCGCGTTGACTGTGAGGGTCGCCCCCGTCATCGCTACGCCGACACCTCCTTCTACGTTCGGCTGCGGCCCTTCAGCGAGCGCCGCCTGGGCTTTTGCCTTGTCGAGCAAGGCCTGAGTTTCATTACGGATATGAATGGCGGCATTAACGGCCGCCTGGGCATTCCGGATCGACTCCTCGCGCGCAAGCTGCCCGGTCTTGATCTGCTTCTCGAGGGCGTCGTTATACGCCTCGATCGCAGCTTTCCCCGCGTCGGTAGCGTAGTTCTGCTCCTTGAGAGCATCGACCAGTTCCAGCCCGCCCTTGGCGGCCTTTTCGGCGGCATCGTCCGCCTCGAACAGCTTGCCGACCAGCGGCGTCAGGACGGACACCGCCACCAGGATCGCGGCACCCCACGGCCCCGCCAGGAAGCCCGCGACCGCGCCGAACTTGGTGCCGGTGTTCTCGACCTTGTCGGCGACATCGACCACCGACTGCCCGAGGTCGGCGGCATCCTTGCCCGCATCCTCGCTGGCCTTGCCGACTTCGCCCAGGCTCGCCGCCGCGCCGCCACCGGCCTGCGACATCGCGCCCAGCGCCGAGAAGATCTGG